>CAZSAK010000010.1:0-87926 GCA_964605155.1 uncultured Chromatiaceae bacterium
GATTCCCTCCTGGCCTGCCACCTAGTGGATCGGGCTTACAGAGCAGCATCTTAATATGGACAAGTTCAAGTTTTTTATTGCGGCGCTGATTATCGCGGCGGCAATCGGCGGATTTTACTATTACGGCGATCAATTACTCCTGTTTCGTGTCCTTGGCCTGCTGGTCGCGATTGGCATCGCGACCGGCATTATATTGCAGACCACGGCAGGACACCGGGCATGGGAATTTATCGGCGAGGCACGGACGGAAGTCCGCAAGGTCGTATGGCCGACCCGCAAGGAAACCATACAGACAACTCTGGTTGTGCTGGCGATGGTGGTGGTGGTGGCTATATTGTTGTGGATATTTGACATGATATTGGCATGGGCGGTCAGGTTTCTGACCGGCCAGGGGGGTTGATCGTAAATGGCGAAACGTTGGTATGTGGTGCATGTCTACTCTGGATATGAACAGACGGCGGTCCGCTCCCTCAAGGAACGGATCCGTCTAAGCGGCATGGAAGACAAGTTTGGTGAAATCCTGGTTCCCACAGAGGAAGTCGTCGAAATGCGTGCCGGGCAAAAACGCAAGAGTGACCGAAAATTTTTTCCGGGTTATGTACTGGTGCAGATGGAGATGGATGATCAAACCTGGCACCTGGTGAAGGAAGTCCCGAAAGTCATGGGGTTTATCGGCGGTACCAGCGACCGTCCGGCGCCGATATCGGACAAGGAGGCGGAACATATCATGGAGCGGATCAAGGAGGGTGTTGAAAAACCCCGGCCGAAGGTATTGTTCGAGCCCGGCGAGGTGGTACGGGTCAATGAAGGACCATTCGCCGATTTCAATGGCGTAGTCGAGGAAGTAAATTACGAAAAAAGCCGGGTGCGGGTATCGGTACTGATATTCGGCCGTTCCACACCGGTTGAACTGGAGTTTGGGCAGGTAGAAAAGAGTTAGATCCCGTATATTCCGGTATTTTCCGGAATATTATGCCGTGATCACTTGATAACTGTTTAATCCTGTGCAAATAAAGTATAAGGTAGTTGTAATCGGGGAGCCGTGAGGCGTTTGAACCCAAGAGGAAGACAAGTATGGCCAAGAAAGTAGAAGCATATATCAAGCTTCAAGTACCCGCTGGTCAGGCAAATCCCAGCCCTCCAGTCGGTCCCGCGCTGGGACAGCATGGCGTCAATATCATGGAGTTCTGCAAGACCTTCAATGCCCAGACACAGGGTATGGAGCAGGGTTTGCCGATACCCGTGGTAATCACCGTCTACAGCGACCGCAGCTTTACCTTTATCACCAAAACACCGCCTGCGTCGGTGCTGCTGAAAAAGGCAGCCGGCATAAAATCCGGCAGTGGCACTCCCAACAACAACAAAGTAGGGAAGGTAAACCGCAAACAACTGGAAGAAATCGCGACGACCAAGATGCCTGATTTGACGGCTGCGGACATGAATGCAGCAGTACGTACGATTGCCGGTAGTGCTCGCAGCATGGGTATTGAGACGGAAGGGGTTGAATAATGGCACGACTGACAAAACGTATGCGTCTTATACGGGAAAAGATCGAGCCGGGCAGACAATATTCCATTGACGATGCCCTGGGGTTGCTCAAGCAACTTTCCTCGGTGAAATTCGACGAGGCCGTGGATGTATCCGTCAACCTCGGTATCGATTCGCGCAAATCGGACCAGGTCGTACGAGGGTCTACCGTGATGCCGCACGGCACGGGAAAGTCCGTACGGGTTGCGGTATTCGCCGAGGGCGACAAGGCCGAGGCCGCAAAGGCGGCGGGTGCCGACATCGTCGGCTTTCAGGATCTGGCCGATTCGATCAAGGCAGGCAATATGGATTTCAATGTCGTTATAGCAACCCCCGAATCGATGCGTATCGTGGGTCAGCTTGGCCAGATCCTTGGTCCGCGCGGTCTGATGCCTAATCCCAAGGTCGGAACGGTGACGGCGGATGTTGCGACAGCGGTAAAAAACGCAAAGGCCGGCCAGGTACGTTATCGTGCCGACAAGGGTGGAATCATCCATTGTACGATCGGCAAGGTCAGCTTCGAGACAGGTGCGCTGCGCGAGAATTTGCAGACACTGTTAAATGACCTGATGAAGTCCAAACCGAGTACCGCCAAGGGCGTATATATGAAAAAGATCACGGTCTCCAGCACCATGGGGCCAGGGGTCATGGTTGACCAGTCATCATTGGCTACATGATTTTTTAAACCTCTGGTCAAATCAGAGGTCTATGATAATGAGCGCCGGGGCCCGGCAGATGCGTAAAAGGTCCTGGCAAAGACTTTGGGATCTGCTGCCAAACACCATCGTGTTTAGCAGCGGGGACGTCAAAGACCGTAGGCGCGTTGCTTAGCTTAATCGGACAGCATCATGTCCGGCCTACGCAGACGGTGAGCCCGAGACAGGATTACCTGACGACGGTTGCCGTAAGGCGGATGCGTCTATCGCATCCAGGCATTGTTGAGGGTGACTACATATTTCCGCCATGCCGTGGTGGGCTATCAGGATCCCGTAAACAGGAGGTAAGCGTTTGTTAACTGTAGAAGACAAGAAGGCGATAGTTGCCGAAGTGACGAGCAATGCAATGATTGCACAGTCGGCGATCGCTGCGGACTACAGCGGTCTGTCGGTCGATGCGATGACCAGACTCAGATCCAATGCCCGCCAGGCGGGCGTTTATCTGAGAGTTATCAAGAATACACTGGCCAGACGCGCGGTGGAGGATACCGAGTTTGCATGTATTCGCGATTCGTTGACCGGCCCGTTGATCTACGCATTTTCGCCCGATGAACCGGCCGCAGCTGCCAGGGTGCTGAATGACTTTGCCAAGGACAACGAGCAACTGGTTGTAAAGGTCGTTGCACTGCGAGGCAAACTTCTCAGTCCCGGTGACATCAAGAAGCTTGCATCGATGCCCACCAGGGATGTGGCAATCAGTCAGTTGATGGCGGTAATGAAGGCGCCGGTTGAAAAGCTGGCGAGGACATTGGCCGAACCCAACAACAAGCTGGCACGCACCATTGCCGCCATACGTGATCAGAAACAGGCAGCGTGACGAGGATTGCGTTCAATCCCCCTAACCTGAACAAATAATATACATATATAGGAGTTATTTTCATGGCCGTAAGTACAGAAGAGATTCTTGAAACCATTTCCAGCATGACCGTCATCGAGGTCGTGGACCTGATATCCGCAATGGAGGAAAAATTCGGTGTATCGGCAGCCGCTCCTGTAGCGGCCGTCGCTGCTCCTGCAGCCGGTGGTGGTGAAGCCGCGGCAGCCGAGGAGAAAACCGAGTTCAACGTGGAGATGACCAGTTTTGGTGATAACAAGGTCGGGGTCATCAAGGCGATCCGTGCCATCACCTCGCTTGGCCTGAAGGAAGCCAAGGACATGGTCGAAGGTGCGCCGTCCGTCGTCAAGGAGGGTGTATCCAAGGAAGACGCCGAAGCCATTAAGAAACAGCTGGAGGAAGCGGGCGCATCCGTTACCCTCAAATAAGCGAAATCCGGCTTGTTTAGGATTAGTTTTGCACAGTTCAGGGGTGCCTTGCCGGCGGATTCAATCCGCCGACGGTGCCTTATTGTCATTTGATCTGTTGCAACAGTTTCAGTTATCGAATGGTTGACCTGTGGCCAGGTCAACCGGTTTTTATCAACATTTGAGGTATCCCGATGGCATACTCCTTTACTGAGAAAAAGTGTATTCGCAAGGATTTTGGCAAGCAGACCAATATCCTCAATGTGCCGTATTTACTGGCGACACAACTGGAGTCCTATGAGCAGTTCCTCCAAACCGGCGTTACACCCGGGAATCGCAAGGACTCGGGACTGCAGGCGGCATTCAAATCGGTATTCCCGATAACCAGCTATTCCGGTAACGCTACGCTGGAGTATGTCAGTTACGAGCTGGGTGTCCCCGTATTCGAAGTAAAGGAATGCCAGTTACGTGGTGTTACCTATGCCGCCCCTCTCAAGGTCAAGGTGAGGCTGGTCATATATGACAAGGATGCCCCTGCAGATACCCAGGTGGTCAAGGATATCAAGGAACAGGACGTGTACATGGGCGAGATTCCGCTCATGACTCGAAACGGGACATTCGTTATAAACGGTACCGAGCGCGTTGTAGTGTCACAGTTGCATCGTTCGCCCGGGGTGTTTTTTGACCATGACAAAGGCAAGACCCATTCATCGGGCAAGGTGCTGTTCTCGGCCAGGGTGATCCCGTACCGGGGCTCATGGCTGGATTTTGAATTCGATCCCATGGATTGCGTGTTTGTACGTATTGACCGGCGACGTAAATTACCGGTTACGGTATTATTGCGCGCCCTGGGCCTGACGAATGAACAGATACTCGATCTGTTTTTCGAAACCAACGACTTTGTGGTTACCAAAAACGAACTGAAGATGGCGCTGGTGCCCGACAGGCTGCGTGGCGAGACACTGTCCTATGACATCGTTACCCCGAAGAAAAAGGTGATCGTCGAGGCGGGCCGCCGTATCACCGCGCGCCATATCCGTGAACTGGAAAAATCAGGGCTCAAATCCGTCATCGTGCCGCATGATTACCTGATTGGCAAAACTATCGCCAATGACATCATCGACCAGAATACGGGCGAGGTGATCGCCGATGCCAACAGCGAGATCACCACGGATATGCTTGAGCAATTGCTGGCCGCAGGTGTCAAGGAGATCAAGACGCTTTATACCAATGACCTCGATCATGGGCCTTATATTTCCGATACCCTGCGTGTCGACCAGACCCGTACACGTCTGGAAGCCCTGGTTGAAATCTACCGCATGATGAGACCTGGCGAACCGCCGACCAAGGAAGCGGCGGAGATGTTGTTCCAGAACCTGTTCTTTAACCCCGATCGTTACGACCTGTCACCGGTCGGCCGCATGAAATTCAACCGCCGTGTCGGTCGCAAGGATGTCACTGCGGGCGGTGGTGTACTGACCCAGGATGATATCGTTGAGGCCCTCAAGGTATTGCTGGAGATCAAGAACGGGCGTGGCCAGGTGGATGACATCGATCACTTGGGTAACAGGCGTATCCGTTGCGTCGGCGAGATGGTAGAAAACCAGTTTCGTGTTGGCCTGGTGCGCGTCGAACGCGCTGTCAGGGAACGCCTGACACTGGCAGAATCCGAGGCGCTGATGCCGCAGGAGATGATCAACGCCAAACCGGTGACTGCTGTCATCAAGGAATTTTTCGGCTCCAGCCAGTTATCGCAGTTCATGGACCAGAACAACCCGTTGTCAGAGGTGACCCACAAGCGCCGTGTGTCGGCACTTGGGCCCGGTGGTCTCACCCGCGAACGCGCCGGATTCGAGGTCCGTGACGTACATCCCACGCATTATGGCCGTGTGTGCCCGATTGAAACGCCGGAAGGTCCGAATATCGGTCTGATCAATTCGCTGGCGGTCTATGCCCGCACCAATGAATACGGATTTCTCGAGACACCTTATCGCAAGGTGGAGAACCGCAAGGCCACCAACAAGATCGAATTCCTGTCAGCAATCGAGGAAGGGCAGTATGTCATCGCCCAGGCCAATGCCACCCTCGACGAGAATAACCACTTGGCGGATGAGCTGGTCTCATGCCGTCATCAGAATGAATTCACGCTGTCAACACCTGATCGGGTGGACTTTATGGACGTATCTCCGAAGCAGATTGTCTCCGTTGCAGCGTCTCTGATTCCGTTTCTTGAACATGATGATGCCAATCGCGCATTGATGGGTTCGAATATGCAACGTCAGGCGGTACCAGCAATACAGGCCGAAAAACCGCTGGTCGGAACCGGGATGGAGAAGACTGTGGCGATTGATTCCGGAGTCACCGTGATCGCATCCCGCGGCGGGACGGTGGATTCAGTCGATGCAGGCCGTATCGTTGTGCGCGTCAATGATGACGAGACGCTGGCCGGAGAACCGGGCGTCGATATCTATAACCTGACCAAATATACACGCTCCAACCAGAATACCTGTATCAACCAGAAACCGCTGGTCAAGCCGGGTGATGTGATATCCAGGGGCGACGTACTGGCAGACGGTTCTTCCACGGAGATGGGTGAATTGGCGCTGGGACAAAACATGCTGGTGGCCTTCATGCCCTGGAACGGCTATAACTTCGAGGATTCAATATTGATCTCGGAGCGTGTCGTCCAGGAGGACCGCTATACGTCGATCCATATCGAGGAACTGACCTGTGTCGCGCGCGATACCAAGCTGGGTTCCGAAGAGATCACCTGTGATATCCCCAACGTCGGCGAGAGTGCGCTGGCAAAGCTGGATGAGTCCGGCATCGTTTACATCGGTGCAGAAGTCGGCCCCGGCGATATCCTGGTTGGCAAGGTTACACCCAAGGGTGAGACACAACTGACGCCGGAAGAGAAACTATTGCGTGCCATCTTTGGCGAAAAGGCATCGGACGTGAAGGATACTTCATCAAGGGTGCCGTCGGGTATGAACGGTACAGTGATCGATGTAAGGGTATTTACGCGTGACGGCGTCGAGAAGGACAAACGTGCGCTGGAGATCGAAAAGGCGGAACTTGACCGTATCAAGAAGGATCTCAATGACGAACAACGTATCTTTGAGGATGACATCTATCTGCGCGTTGAAAGATTGCTGACCGCCAAGGTGGCAAGTGGCGGCCCGAAAAAACTCAAGGCGGATACCAAGATCACCAAGTCCTATCTGGAAGAAGTGCCGCGTGACAAGTGGTTCGAGATCCGTCTGAAAAACGAGGAAGCCAATAAACAGCTTGAGCAACTCAACAATCAGCTCAAGCAGCAGCGCAAGGACTACGACCTCAAGCTGGAGGAAAAGCGTAACAGGCTGACCGCGGGTGACGATCTGGCACCCGGCGTGTTGAAGATGGTCAAGGTCTATCTGGCGGTCAAACGCAGAACCCAGCCGGGTGACAAGATGGCCGGACGTCACGGCAACAAGGGCGTGATTTCCATGATCGTGCCGGTTGAAGACATGCCCTACATGGATGATGGTACACCGATCGACATCGTGCTCAACCCACTGGGGGTACCGTCACGTATGAACGTCGGCCAGGTGCTCGAAACCCATCTAGGATGGGCCGCCAAGGGACTGGGCCGCAAGATCGGCAATATGCTCGAGAGTCAGCAGAAACTTGCGGATATCCGCAAGTTTCTCGGTAGTGTCTATAATGCCAGCGGCAAGAAGGAAGATCTCTCTTCGCTGGGCGATGATGAATTCGTCGAGTTGTCCGGTAATCTCAGGGCTGGCGTGCCCATGGCAACCCCGGTCTTCGACGGTGCAACCGAAAGTGAAATCAAGCACATGTTGGAGCTGGCGGAACTACCGGTCAATGGTCAGACCACCTTGTACGACGGGCGCACGGGTGATGCCTTCGATCGGCCCGTGACGGTAGGTTATATGTACATGCTGAAGCTGAACCATCTGGTGGATGACAAGATGCATGCCCGCTCCACCGGTCCTTACAGCCTGGTGACCCAGCAACCGCTGGGAGGCAAGGCACAGTTCGGCGGACAGCGTTTCGGAGAGATGGAAGTATGGGCGCTGGAGGCCTATGGCGCCGCCTACACATTGCAGGAGATGCTCACCGTCAAATCCGACGATGTCAACGGCCGTACCAAGATGTACAAGAACATCGTCGATGGTGATCATCGGATGGATGCGAGCATGCCGGAATCCTTCAATGTCTTGACCAAAGAGATCAAGGCACTGGGTATCGATATTGAACTCGAATAGAAAGTGGTTGTTCGTGTCGGTATCAAACAGGAATCTGAAGACTCACAAGAGCAGGAGATATAACGTTGAAAGACTTACTTAACTTGTTGAAGCAGCAAGGACAGGTCGAAGAGTTCGATAATATTCGTATTGGGTTATCATCACCTGAAAAGATTCGATCCTGGTCATATGGCGAGGTGAAAAAGCCGGAGACCATCAATTACCGTACCTTCAAGCCCGAGCGCGATGGATTGTTCTGCGCCAAGATCTTCGGACCGGTTAAGGACTTCGAATGTCTGTGCGGCAAGTACAAGCGTCTCAAACATCGCGGTGTCATTTGCGAAAAATGCGGTGTCGAGGTCACGGTTACCAAGGTCAGGCGCGAGCGCATGGGCCATATCGAATTGGCCAGCCCGGTCGCACACATCTGGTTTCTTAAGTCCCTGCCTTCCCGTATGGGACTGTTGCTCGATATGACACTGCGTGATATCGAGCGGGTGCTTTATTTCGAGGCCTTTGTGGTGATCGATCCGGGCATGACCCAGCTCGAGCGTGGACAGTTGCTGACCGACGAGGCCTATCTCGATGCAATCGAGGAATACGGCGATGAATTTGATGCCCGCATGGGCGCTGAGGCCGTATATGAGTTGTTGCGCTCATTGGACATTCAGGCCGAGGTGGTCAAGCTGCGCGAAGAGATCTCCGCAGCCGGGTCGGAAACGAAGATCAAGAAATTCAGCAAACGTCTCAAGCTGATGGAGGCATTTCTCGGTTCCGGTAATCGCCCCGAATGGATGGTGATGACCGTGTTGCCGGTGCTGCCGCCCGAGTTGCGTCCATTGGTACCGCTTGACGGTGGTCGATTCGCAACGTCCGATCTTAATGATCTGTATCGCCGGGTCATCAACCGTAACAATCGCCTCAAGCGCCTGCTGGATCTGAATGCGCCCGACATCATCGTGCGCAACGAAAAGCGTATGCTGCAGGAGTCGGTCGATGCCCTGTTGGACAACGGCCGTCGCGGCAAGGCAATCACCGGTACCAGCCGCAGGCCGCTGAAATCGCTGGCCGATATGATCAAGGGCAAGCAGGGCAGGTTTCGTCAGAACCTGCTCGGCAAGCGCGTCGACTATTCCGGCCGCTCGGTTATTGTGGTGGGCCCGACCCTCAAGTTGCATCAATGTGGTCTGCCGAAGAAGATGGCGCTGGAACTTTTCAAGCCGTTTATCTTCAGCAAAATCGAGCGCCGCGGCCTGGCGACGACCATCAAGGCGGCCAAGAAGATGGTGGAACGCGAAGGTCCGGAGGTATGGGATATCCTCGAAGAGGTGATCCGCGAACATCCGGTGTTGTTGAATCGTGCCCCGACCCTGCACCGGCTTGGCATCCAGGCTTTCGAGCCCATACTGATCGAGGGCAAGGCCATCCAGCTGCATCCGCTTGTCTGCACAGCATTCAATGCCGACTTCGATGGTGACCAGATGGCGGTACACGTGCCGTTGTCGCTAGAGGCGCAACTCGAGGCGCGTTCCCTGATGATGTCTACCAATAACATCCTGTCACCGGCCAACGGTGAACCGATCATTGTGCCTTCCCAGGATGTGGTGCTCGGTCTTTACTATATGACGCGTGAGATGGTGAACGTACGCGGTGAAGGGATGGCGTTTGCCAATGTTGCCGAGGTCCATCGTGCCTACGAAAACAAACAACTGGATATTCATGCCAGGATCAAGGTGCGAATTCGTGAGGTCACGTTCGATGAAGACGGTAACAGGCAGGAACAAATCAGGCGTGTGGAAACCACTGCGGGCCGCGCACTGCTATTTGAGATCGTCCCCGACGGTATGTCTTTCGATCTTGTCAATCACGATCTCAACAAGAAGGCGATATCCAGTCTGATCAATCTCTGTTATCGCCAGGTTGGCCTGAAGGATACGGTGATCTTTGCCGACCAACTGATGTATACAGGTTTCGACTATGCTACGCGTGCGGGCATCTCGATCGGTGTCAACGACATGGTCATACCGGATCAGAAACCGTCGATCATCGGCAAGGCCGAACAGGAGGTCAAAGACATCGAAAACCAGTATGTATCGGGCCTGGTGACCAATGGCGAACGTTACAACAAGGTGGTCGATATCTGGTCACATACGAATGATCAGGTAGCCAAGGCGATGATGGAGAAACTCGGTACTGATATCGTCATTGATGCCGAAGGCAACGAAGTCAAACAGCCCTCCTTTAATTCCATCTACATCATGGCAGATTCAGGGGCACGTGGTAGTGCCGCACAGATTCGCCAGTTGGCGGGTATGCGTGGGCTGATGGCCAAGCCGGACGGCTCGATCATCGAAACTCCGATTACCGCCAACTTCAGAGAGGGACTCGATGTATTGCAATACTTCATATCGACACACGGTGCCCGCAAGGGTCTGGCGGATACAGCCCTGAAGACCGCCAACTCGGGTTATCTTACCAGGCGCCTGGTTGACGTGGCGCAGGATCTGGTGGTGACCGAGCAGGACTGCGGTACGACCAACGGTCTCACCATGACGCCCCTGATCGAGGGCGGTGACGTGGTCGAGCCCTTGCATGAACGCGTTCTCGGGCGTGTCGTTGCGACCGATGTGCATGTCTCCGGTCCCGACAGCGAGGTGTTGGCGCCAGCGGGTACCTTTCTTGATGAACAATGGGTCGAAAAACTCGAGGACAACGGTATCGATCAGATCAAGGTGCGTTCGCCGATTACCTGTGAAAACCGCTACGGTATCTGTTCGAAGTGTTACGGCCGGGATCTGGCGCGCGGACACAGGGTAAACATCGGCGAGGCGATCGGCGTCATCGCGGCGCAATCGATCGGTGAGCCCGGCACGCAGCTTACCATGCGTACCTTCCACATTGGAGGCGCCGCATCGCGCGCCGCCGCGGTCAACAGCGTCCAGACAAAGTCACGCGGCAAGGCCAGACTGCACAATATCAAGCTGGTGCAGCATGCCAAGGGACACAACGTTGCAGTATCCCGCTCGGGCGAGTTGACCGTGCTCGATGAAACAGGGCGTGAACGTGAGCGGTACAAGATTCCCTACGGTGCCGTGATCACTGTTAACGACGGTGACGAGGTCCAGATCGGCCAGGTGCTGGCCAACTGGGATCCGCACACCCATCCGGTTGTAACGGAAGTGGCCGGCTACGTGAACTTTTCCGATTTTATAGATGGTGTGACCGTGCAACGTCAAACGGACGAGGTCACTGGCTTGTCGAGCATGGTGGTCACAGATCCCAAGACTCGTGGTTTCGGTGCCAAGGATCTGCGCCCGATGGTGAAGATCGTCGACAAGAAGGGTAAGGAGCTGTGCTTTGCCGACACCGACATCCCTGCAGTTTACTTCCTGCCGGCCGGCGCCATCATCAGTCTCGAGGATAATTCGGAAGTCAACGTAGGTGATGTCATCGCCCGTATCCCGCAGGAATCCTCCAAGACACGTGATATCACCGGCGGTCTGCCGCGGGTAGCCGACCTGTTCGAGGCGCGCAAACCCAAGGATCCGGCTATCCTGGCCGAGATCTCCGGCACCATCGGTTTTGGCAAGGACACCAAGGGCAAGCAGCGACTGCTTATTGCCGGCAAGGATGGCGAGCGCTACGAGACGCTGATTCCCAAATGGCGCCATGTGACCGTGTTCGAGGGTGAACATGTTGAGAAAGGTGAGGTGATTGCTGACGGTTCGATGGCGCCTCACGATATCCTGCGCCTGCTCGGCGTCGAGGCACTGGCTGCATACATCGGCAAGGAAGTTCAGGATGTTTACCGGCTGCAGGGCGTAAAGATCAATGACAAGCATATCGAGGTAATCGTCAGACAGATGCTGCGCAAGGTCGAGATCATCGAGCCGGGTGACTCTGCATTCCTCAAGGGTGAGCAGGTCGAACAGGCCGTGCTGCTCGAGGAGAACGAGCGTCTGCTGGCCGAAGGCAAGACCCCCGCCCAATTTGAACATGTGTTGTTGGGTATCACCAAGGCATCGTTGGCAACGGAGTCATTTATTTCCGCCGCCTCGTTCCAGGAGACCACTCGCGTCTTGACCGAGGCCGCCGTCAGCGGCAAGGTCGATAACCTGCGCGGACTCAAGGAGAACGTCATTGTCGGCCGCCTGATACCGGCGGGAACCGGTATGGCCTATCACGCCGAGCGTCGTCGCACACAGACGAAGGAAGAAGAAGCGGCTGTTGAAAAATCGATGACCTCGAGCGAGGTCGAAGAGGCACTGCGTGAAGCCTTGAACGTCTCCGAGTAGTTGTCTATTCTTGCCTGTTCCAGGCAGAGAAGATCGGCGGTGGGTCATATCCCTGAGTGGATATACCCGCCGTTTGGTTATGATCCGGGGTTTATGCCGGGAGTATTACATGGTATCGATCACGGTATTGCAAACGACTGCCGTGGCGGGATGTCGGCGATCTGATGTGACTTTATGACTTGAATATCTTGACAGTCGCTTGATAACTCCATAGAATTTTGCGGCTTTGCAGGGACAAATAAAATCCCTGCTCAATCATTCAGATGCGCTAAGCGTTCAATCGTTAGTCACTGACTTTTCTCGCGAGAGTTCAGCCTAACTGGTTGAACGCTTTAATTTATTTTGGGCTGGCAGGAAATTATATGGCAACGACAAATCAATTGGTACGCAAACCCCGGGGACGGAAAAAGGCCAAGAGCGCTGTTCCGGCACTCGAAGGTTGTCCGCAAAAACGCGGGGTTTGTACACGTGTCTACACAACCACGCCCAAAAAACCGAATTCCGCCCTGCGCAAAGTGGCGCGTGTACGTCTTACCAACGCAATGGAGGTGACGACCTATATCGGTGGAGAGGGGCACAATCTCCAGGAGCACTCAGTCGTCCTGATTCGCGGCGGCAGGGTAAAAGACCTGCCGGGCGTGCGTTATCACACGGTGCGCGGCAGTCTCGATACCTCGGGTGTGGACGGGCGTCGGCAAGGTCGTTCCAAATACGGCGCCAAGCGTCCAAAAGTATGATCCAAGTACTTTGATTTATATATGAAAGTTAGCGAGATAGCACAGTACAATGCCAAGACGTAGAGTAGCCGCAAAACGAGAGATTCTGCCCGATCCGAAATACGGTGACCGGACACTGGCCAAGTTCGTCAATATTTTGATGAAAAACGGCAAGAAGTCCATTGCCGAGAAGATTGTCTACGGCGCCCTTGACCAGATCGGTAAGAAGGGCGGCAATGAGGAATTGCTCGAGGTATTCAATAAGGCGCTGGAAAATATCCGCCCGGTCGTCGAGGTGAAGTCCCGCCGCGTGGGCGGCGCGACCTATCAAGTGCCGGTCGAAGTGCGGGCAAACCGCGGCACGACCCTGGCGATGCGCTGGCTGGTGGATGCCGCGCGCAACCGCAATGAGAAATCCATGGGCCTCAGACTGGCTGCAGAGATCAGTGACGCCTATGAGAATCGCGGTACAGCCGTGAAAAAACGCGAGGACACGCATCGCATGGCGGAGGCCAACAAGGCATTTTCACATTACCGCTGGTAATGTTCGTTATTAAATTTGAATGAGTCAGTATCAAGGATTTAAAAGTGGCACGTAAAACTCCTATCGATCATTATCGCAATATCGGCATCATGGCCCATATCGATGCCGGCAAGACGACCACAACCGAACGCATTCTTTACTATACGGGTATATCACACAAGATCGGTGAGGTGCACGACGGTGCCGCTGTGATGGACTGGATGGAACAGGAGCAGGAGCGTGGCATCACGATCACATCCGCGGCGACCACCTGTTTTTGGGACGGCATGGAAAAGCAGTTCCCCCAGTACCGTATCAACATCATCGATACCCCCGGACACGTCGATTTCACCATCGAGGTAGAACGCTCATTAAGGGTGCTCGACGGTGCCTGCGCGGTGTTCTGCGCCGTCGGCGGGGTGGAGCCGCAATCGGAGACGGTTTGGCGCCAAGCCAACAAGTACCATGTGCCGCGTCTGGCGTTTGTCAACAAGATGGACCGGGCCGGCGCGAACTTCCTGCGCGTTGTCGATCAGATCAAAACCCGTCTGGGTGCAAATCCGGTACCCTTGCAGCTTCCCATCGGTGCGGAGGAGAACTTCGAAGGAGTCATTGACCTTGTCAAGATGAAGGCGATCTACTGGGACGATGCCACCATGGGTATGAAATTCGAAGAACGTGATATCCCGGCGGATATGCAGGCGGCGTGCAACGAGTGGCATGAAAAGCTGGTCGAGTCCGCCGCCGAGGCCAATGAGGAATTGATGGAAAAATACCTGGAAAGCAGTGAATTATCCCAGGACGAGATCCGGGCCGGTATCCGCGCACGCACCATCAGCAACGAGATCGTTCCCGTGCTGTGCGGTTCGGCCTTCAAGAACAAGGGCGTACAGGCCATGCTGGACGCCGTGATCTACTATATGCCGTCACCAACGGAAGTCCTGGCAATCAAGGGCCATCTGGATGACGCTGAAGGTACCGAGGCATTGCGCCACTCATCCGATGACGAGCCGTTTGCTGCACTGGCATTCAAGATTGCAACCGATCCCTATGTCGGCACGCTGACATTCTTCCGGGTCTATTCCGGCGTGATCAATTCCGGTGATTCGGTCTATAACCCCGTCAAGACCAAGAAAGAACGCGTCGGGCGTATCGTACAGATGCACTCCAACAGCCGTGAAGAGATCAAGGAGGTGCGCGCGGGTGACATCGCCGCTGCGGTGGGTCTCAAGGATGTTACCACCGGAGACACCCTGTGCGATCCCAATAATATCATCACGCTGGAACGTATGGAGTTCCCGGAGCCGGTGATCTCCGTCGCCGTCGAGCCCAGGACCAAGGCCGATCAGCAGAAGATGGGTGTTGCACTGGGTAAGCTCGCGGCCGAGGATCCATCGTTCCGTGTCCACACGGATGAAGAGTCCGGTCAGACCATCATATCCGGAATGGGTGAACTTCACCTCGAGATCATCGTCGATCGCATGAAACGGGAATTCAACGTCGAGGCCAATGTCGGTGCGCCACAAGTTGCCTACCGGGAAGCGATTCGCAAGACGATCGAACAGGAAGGCAAGTTTGTCCGTCAGTCGGGCGGCCGCGGCCAGTATGGTCATGTATGGCTACGCATCGAACCGCGTGAGCCCGGCAGCGGGTATGAATTCGAAAATGCCATCGTTGGTGGAGTCGTGCCGAGGGAATATATCCCGTCCGTTGACAAGGGTGTTCAGGAGCAGATGGAAAACGGTGTAATCGCCGGTTATCCCGTCGTCGATGTGAAGGTTACCCTGTTTGACGGCACCTATCATGATGTCGATTCCAGTGAAATGGCATTCAAGATTGCCGGCTCTATGGCCTTCAAGGAAGGTGCAGTCAAGGCGGATCCGGTATTGCTCGAACCGGTCATGAAGGTCGAGGTCGTCACCCCCGAGGATTACATGGGTGATGTGATGGGTGACCTCAACCGTCGTCGCGGACTGGTGCAGGGTATGGAAGATGCGCCGGCCGGCAAGATTATCCGCGCCGAGGTGCCGCTGGCCGAGATGTTCGGCTATGCCACCGATCTGCGTTCTGCAACGCAGGGACGGGCCACCTATACGATGGAATTTGAAAAATACGCTGAGGCGCCGGCCAGTATTGCAGACGGTGTGATTAAAAAGGCATCGTAGTTCATATCAATATCTATAATGTGAAGGGGTAATAACTGTGTCCAAGGAAAAATTTGAGCGCAAGAAGCCACATGTCAATGTTGGAACGATTGGTCATGTTGACCATGGTAAGACGACGCTGACGGCGGCATTGACGAAGGTGCTGTCGGAGAAGCACGGTGGTGAGGTGAAGGCCTACGACCAGATTGACAATGCACCGGAGGAACGAGCGCGCGGGATCACGATTGCGACGGCGCACGTGGAATACGAATCGGGCAATCGCCACTATGCGCATGTAGACTGTCCGGGCCACGCGGACTACGTGAAGAATATGATCACGGGCGCGGCGCAGATGGACGGAGCGATTCTGGTGGTGTCGGCGGCGGACGGCCCGATGCCGCAGACGCGGGAACACATTCTGCTGGCGCGCCAGGTAGGCGTGCCCTACATTGTGGTGTATCTGAACAAGGCGGACATGGTGGACGACCCCGAGCTGCTGGAGCTGGTGGAGATGGAAGTGCGTGAACTGCTGGATAGCTACCAGTTTCCGGGCGACGATACGCCGATCATCACGGGTTCGGCGTTGAAGGCGATCGAAGGGGATTCCAGCGACATCGGCATCCCGTCGGTGCTCAAGCTGGTTGAAGCGATGGATGAGTACATTCCGGTGCCGGAGCGTCCGGTGGACAAGCCGTTTCTGATGCCGATCGAGGACGTGTTTTCAATCTCGGGACGTGGCACGGTGGTGACGGGGCGTGTGGAGCGCGGTGTGATCAAGGTAGGCGGGGAGATCGAGATTGTGGGGATCAAGCCGACGACCAAGACGACCTGCACGGGCGTGGAGATGTTCCGCAAGCTGCTGGACCAGGGGCAGGCGGGTGACAACGTGGGTGTTCTGCTGCGCGGTACCAAGCGTGAGGAAGTGGAGCGTGGCCAGGTATTGTGCGCGCCGGGGAGTATCACGCCACATACCAAGTTTGAAGCGGAGGTGTATGTGCTGACCAAGGAAGAGGGGGGACGTCATACGCCGTTTTTTAATGGATACCGGCCGCAGTTTTATTTCCGGACGACGGACGTGACGGGTGCAGTGGACCTGCCGTCGGGGACGGAGATGGTGATGCCGGGCGACAACGTCAAGGTGACGGTGAGTCTGATTGCACCGATTGCGATGGAAGACGGACTGCGGTTTGCGATCCGTGAAGGTGGTCGCACGGTTGGCGCCGGCGTCGTCACCAAGATCATCGAATAACGGGATTTGTTGAGAAACGAACATGGCTGGACAGAGGATAAGAATAAGGCTCAAGGCATTCGATCATCGCCTGATCGATCAATCGGCGCGCGAGATTGTTGAGACCGCCAAGCGGACAGGCGCCCACGTCAAGGGGCCGATACCGCTGCCGACGAAAAAAGAGCGCTTCACCATCCTGATATCACCGCATGTAAACAAGGATGCACGTGATCAGTATGAGATCAGGACACACAAGCGGATGATGGACATCGTGGATCCGACAGACAAGACGGTTGATGCCTTGATGAAGCTGGATCTGGCAGCCGGTGTCGATGTGCAGATCAAGTTAAATTGAGCGTGTACGGCAGGGAATAGAGGAATCGTAATATGGCAATCGGAGTGGTTGGGCGCAAATGCGGGATGACACGGGTGTTTTCCGATGACGGTACATCGATACCCGTGACGGTTATTGCCGTCGAGCCCAATCGTGTAACACAGGTCAAAACTGATGAGACCGACGGTTATCGCGCCTTGCAGGTAACGACTGGCTCGCGTCGTGCCTCGCGCGTGACGAAACCGCTTGCCGGTCATTTCGCCAAGTCGAATGTCGAGGCCGGCCGTGGATTATGGGAATTCAGACTCGAAGGCGATGAAGGCAGTGATATTGCCACTGGCGGCGACGTCAAGGTGGATATCTTCGAGACAGGACAGAAGGTGGATGTTACCGGTATTACCATCGGTAAGGGATTCGCCGGCACGGTGAAGCGTCACCATTTTTCGACACAGGATGCGACCCACGGTAATTCACTGTCGCACAGGGCGCCGGGTTCGATAGGCCAGAACCAGACACCAGGACGCGTGTTCAAGGGCAAGAAGATGTCCGGTCACATGGGTAATGTCACAAGGTGTGCGCAGAATCTCGAAGTCGTGCGCGTTGACGCGGAACGTAACCTGTTACTGGTCAAGGGGGCGGTGCCGGGTCATGCGGGTGCAGACGTGATTATACGTAATGCCAGAAAGGGCCGTTAGGATTGACGGTATAGCGAGATTATGGAATTAAGTCTTAAAACAGCCACCGGTCGTGCATCGAAACAGGTTATCGAGGTTTCAGACGCGAATTTTGACTGCGGATTCAATGAACCACTAATCCATCAGGTGGTCACCGCGCATCTTGCCGGTGCGCGCGCTGGAACTCGGGCACAAAAGACGCGCTCACAGGTACGTGGTGGCGGAATTAAACCATGGCGTCAGAAAGGGACAGGACGCGCACGCGCTGGCACCATTCGCAGTCCGCTGTGGCGTGGGGGCGGCCAGGTCTTTGCCGCGGTCCCGCAAAGTTATGCACAAAAGGTCAATAAAAAGATGTACCGTGGTGCCGTGCGTTCGATCTTGTCCGAACTCGTCAGGCAGGAGCGGTTGCTTATCGTAGACAAGCTTGGTCTGGATGCACCCAAGACGAAAGGGCTGGTCGACAAGTTGAAGGCGCTCAATCTCAACGACGTCCTGATCGTGACGGAAAAGTCCGATGACAATCTTTATCTGTCGGCACGTAACCTGCCGCATGTTGAGGTGATGGAGGTTGCCAACGTCGATCCGGTTAGCCTGGTGAGATATGAAAATGTGCTGATGACGGCGGATGCCGTCAAGAAGCTTGAGGAGCGTCTGGGATGAACAAGGAGCGTTTGATGAAGGTCCTGTTGGCGCCTCACATATCGGAAAAAACCACCTTGAGTGCGGAGAAAAACCGTCAGTTCGTTTTTCAGGTGGTCAGTGATGCGACCAAGTCCGAAATCAGGCAGGCAGTCGAGCTGTTGTTCGATGTCAAGGTGGATAGCGTGCAGTTATGTAACGTGCGCGGCAAGATCAAGCGTTTCGGCGCCAGTTTCGGCAAGCGGTCGAACTGGAAGAAGGCCTATGTGGGATTGAAACCCGGTTTTGATATCGATTTCATGGGGCCGCAGTAAGAAACGGCCGGTAATTCAGGATAATCCAGGTACATACAGATGGCATTAGTAAAGACAAAACCAACATCAGCGGGTCGCCGATTTGTGACCAAGGTGATGAATCCTGAATTGCACAAGGGTGATCCCTATGCGCCGCTGCTGGAAGCCAAGTCGAGAAACGCCGGGCGCAACAACCAGGGCCGCATTACCGTGCGCCACAGGGGCGGTGGTCATAAGCGTCATTATCGTCTTGTCGATTTCAAACGCGACAAGGATGATATCAACGCCCGGATCGAGCGCATCGAATATGATCCGAATCGCAGCGCCTATATCGCACTGGCATTATACGCCGACGGTGAACGGCGTTACATTATTGCCCCCAAGGGGGTCAAGGCCGGTGCAAGCATCAGTTCGGGAGCCGGGGCTCCCATCAAGGCGGGTAATTGCCTGCCCATCCGTAATATTCCGGTGGGCACCGTGGTACATTGCATAGAACTCAAGCCCGGCAAGGGTGCGCAGATGGCACGCAGCGCAGGTACCTCGGCGCAACTGGTTGCGCGCGAAGGTGCCTATGCGATCCTAAGGTTGCGTTCCGGTGAGATGCGCAAGGTGCTGATCGATTGCCGGGCCACCATCGGGGAGGTCAGCAACTCCGAGCATGGCCTGCGTGAATTTGGCAAGGCCGGTGCCACTCGCTGGCGAGGCATACGACCCACGGTACGTGGTGTTGCCATGAATCCTGTCGACCACCCACATGGCGGCGGCGAGGGACGTACCTCCGGCGGACGTCATCCGGTTTCTCCATGGGGCACGCCGACCAAGGGATACAAGACACGCAAGAATAAACTCACTGACAACATGATTGTGCGTAAACGAAAATCGAAGTGATGACAATGTGTAACTGGATGAATCATACGGTAAAGGTACAGTAGAGACATGGCGCGTTCTATCAAAAAAGGCCCTTTTATCGATCATGCCCTTGCCAAGAAGGTTGATGAGGCCGTGGCTACCAACAACAAACGTCCGATCAAGACGTGGTCAAGGCGTTCGATGATTGTGCCGGAGATGGTCGGTTTGACCATTGCGGTTCACAACGGACAAAAACACGTACCCATACTTGTCACGGAAAACATGGTCGGACATAAGCTCGGCGAGTTTGCCGTGACGCGCTCCTTCAAGGCACACTCGGGCGACAGGAAAACAGCGACGTCATAAGGAACGGTTCAGATGGAAGTTGCGGCAAAATTAAAGCATGTACGGATCTCGGCCCAGAAAGGCCGGTTGGTCGCCGATCAGATCAGGGGCCTGCCGGTCGACAAGGCGCTTAATGTCTTGCTGTTCAGTCGCAAGAAGGCGGCGGGAATCATCAAGAAGGTGCTCGAGTCGGCAATCGCCAATGCAGAGCATAATGAAGGCGCCGATATCGATGACCTCAGGGTTGCCAGGGTGTTCGTCGACGAAGGACCGGCACAAAAGCGGTGGCGCCCCCGTGCGCGGGGGCGGGCAAATCAGATACTCAAGCGCACCAGTCATATTACCGTGACGGTGAGCGATCAATCAGCGGATAGTTAAAGAGAGAATTTATGGGTCAAAAAGTACATCCGACAGGTATTCGCCTTGGCATCGTCAAGGACTGGACCTCGAAATGGTACAGCGATTCCAAGAGCTATGCCGATTATCTTTATACGGACATCCAGGTGCGTGAATATCTGCGCAAGAAACTCGCGCAGGCATCCGTCAGCAGGATACAGATCGAGCGCCCCGCACGAAATGCCCGTATAACCATACATACTGCGCGCCCCGGTATGGTGATCGGCAAAAAAGGCGAGGACATCGAGGCATTGCGCCAGCATGTGTCCAAGATGATGGGTATTCCGGTTCATATCAATATCGAAGAAATTCGCAAACCCGAACTCGATGCAAAACTGGTCGCCGAGAGTATCGCCCAGCAGATCCAACGCCGTATCATGTATCGCCGCGCGATGAAACGTGCCGTTACCAACACCATGCGTCTGGGTGCGCTGGGCATCAAGGTCAATGTCGCCGGGCGTCTAAACGGTGCAGAGATCGCACGCAGTGAATGGTATCGTGAGGGGCGTGTGCCGTTGCATACCTTCCGGGCGGATATCGACTACGGTTTTGCCGAGGCCAATACCACATCGGGTGTCATCGGAATCAAGGTATGGATCTTCAAGGGTGAGGTCTTCGAAGGTGCCGAAGAGGAAGAAAGCCCCGCGGCTGACAAGCCGGCGTCCACCCCTGTGACGAGCTAAGGGTAGAAATAGTATGCTACAACCGAAAAAAACCAAATTCCGCAAGCAGATGAAGGGCCGCAACCGCGGTATTGCAACGACCGGTAATAAGGTCAGCTTCGGTGAATTCGGTCTGCGGTCTGTTGAGCACGGGCGTATCACCGCGCGCCAGATAGAAGCCGCGCGGCGCGCGATGACGCGTTATATCAAGCGCGGCGGAAAGATCTGGATCCGGATATTTCCGGACAAGCCGATTACCAAAAAACCCATCGAGGTTCGCCAGGGCAAGGGTAAGGGTAATGTCGAATACTGGGTTGCGCTGGTTCAGCCCGGACGCATGCTCTATGAAATGGAGGGCGTACCGGAGGAGATTGCCCGTGAGGCATTCAGACTGGCGGCGGCGAAATTGAGCGTCAAGACCTCGTTTGTGAGCAGAACGGTGATGTGATGAAAGTAGCGGAACTTCGAAATAAAAGTGACAAGGAACTGAATGAAGAACTGCTCGGCCTGCTGCGCGAACAGTTCAATCTGCGCATGCATAAAGGTTCAGGCCAGTTGTCGCAAAACCATCGATTAAAGGAGGTGCGGCGTAATATCGCGCGCGTCAAGACTGTGTTGCGGGAAAAGCAGGCTGAAATATCATGAACGAGAAAACCAGGGCATCACGCAGTATTACCGGTCGCGTGGTCAGTAACAAGATGGACAAGACAGTGACCGTGTTGATTGAACGCAAGGTGAGCCATCCTCTTTATCACAAGTATGTGAGGCGTTCGACCAGGATTAGTGCTCATGATGAACAAAATGAATGTAATGAAGGTGACATTGTCATGATTGAACAATGCCGTCCGTTGTCAAAAAACAAGTCATGGCGGCTGGTCAGAATTGTGGAACATGCAACAGGATAGAGAGACCGGTCGATGATACAGATGCAGACAAATCTGGATGTGGCAGACAACAGTGGTGCGCGGCGTTTGCAGTGTATCAAGGTGTTGGGTGGTTCGCACCGGCGTTATGCCGGAATCGGCGACATTATCAAGGTTAGCGTCAAGGAGGCTATTCCTCGCGGCAAGGTCAAGAAGGGTGAGGTTTACAATGCCATCGTGGTGCGTACCCGCAAGGGAGTAAGGCGTCCGGACGGTTCGTTGATACGTTTCGATACCAACGCCGCGGTGTTGCTGAACAACCAGATGCAGCCGATCGGTACACGCATATTCGGGCCCGTAACGCGTGAATTGCGTACCGGACAGTTTATGAAGATTATTTCGTTGGCGCCCGAGGTGTTGTAACGATTTTTACAGGAATGTTATAGATTGGATCCAATATCATGAAAAGATTACGCGTAGGTGATGATGTCATCGTGATTACTGGCAAGGATAAGGGCAGCCGCGGTACGGTCTCACGTCTCATGCCTTATGATCGCGTGATAATCGAGAACATCAATATGGCCAAGCGTCATACCAAGGCCAACCCGAATCGCGGCACCTCCGGAGGTATCATCGAGAAGGAGATGCCCATTCATGTTTCCAATGTGGCCCTGTTTAATCCGGCAACAAAAAAAGGCGACAAGATAGGGTTCAGGGTTCTTGATGACGGGCGCAAGGTGCGTTATTTCAAGTCAAACAATGAAGTGCTGGATCGATAAAGGTCATTGATAGACAGATGACAAGATTACAGGAATATTATCAAAAAACAGTTGTTCCCAGGCTGATGGAGGAACTCGGCTGCAAGACCGTAATGCAGGTACCGCGTATCAGCAAGATCACGCTGAATATGGGCGTGGGTGAGGCGGTCGGTGATAAAAAGATCATCGAGCATGCGGTGTCCGACATGGAAAAGATCAGCGGTCAAAAGCCTGTCGTAACACTGGTGCGCAAATCGATTGCCGGGTTCAAGATACGCGAGGAGTGGCCAATCGGTTGCAAGGTGACATTGAGGCGCGAGCGGATGTACGAGTTTCTCGATCGATTGATAAATATTTCGATCCCCCGCATCCGAGATTTCCGTGGCCTTAATGGCAGGTCCTTTGACGGCAGGGGGAATTACAGCATGGGTGTGCGTGAACAGATCATTTTCCCGGAAGTCGAATACGACAAGATCGATACCTTGCGTGGTCTGGATATCACCATTACGACAACCGCCAGGGATGACAATGAAGGACGCGCCTTGTTGCAGGCATTCAACTTCCCGTTCAGAAACTGAGGTTATACATGGCAAAGACATCAATGGTTAATCGTGAGATAAAACGGCGTCGCATGGTGCAGAAGTACGCTGCCAAGCGTACCGAGCTCAAGCGCAAGATGCGCGATATGACGTTGAGCCCGGAGGAAAGAGAGGTCGTGCGCAGACAGTTTCATTCCCTGCCGCGAGACGCTTGTCCTGCCAGGCTGCATAACCGGTGCCGCATCAGCGGACGACCGCACGGTTTTTATCGCAAGTTTGGCCTGGCGAGGAATAAACTTCGTGAAGCCGCCATGAATGGCGATGTGCCCGGGCTGGTTAAATCAAGCTGGTAAGCCAGGGCCACGAGGAATTTATTAATCTGTATACAGAGTGGAGTTAACTGAAATCAGACTATGAGTATGACTGATCCTATATCGGATATGCTGACACGCATTCGCAATGCACAGACCATCTCCAAGAACGAGGTGAGCATCCCTTCGTCGAACCTGAAGGCGTCGCTGGCCAGGGTTTTAAAAGAGGAAGGGTACGTCACAGACTTCAGAATCAGTGGTGAGGGCGGCAAGCCGATGCTGGTCATAACACTGAAATATCATGACGGTAAACCCGTCATTGATGACATCAGGCGTGCCAGCCGTCCTGGCTTGCGTATTTACAGGGGCAAGGATGACCTGCCCAAGGTGCTGGGCGGACTGGGTGTGGCGATCATATCGACCCCTGCCGGCGTGATGACGGACAGTGCCGCACGTGCAGCCGGTCATGGCGGTGAAGTTCTCTGCTACGTCTCGTAATCGATTATGTCATTATCAAGAATTGCAAAAAACCCGGTTGCCCTGCCTGATGGTGTCAATGTTACCATCAACGGTCAGAATATATCCGTCAAGGGACCCAAGGGCCAACTGGAGATGGACGTACACCGGGATGTGGACGTAGTACAGCAGGAAAATGGAGTGCAATGCAGCACGCGCCATAATTCCATCAAGTCGAAGGCCATGTCCGGTACGATGCGTGCCCTGATCAATAATATGGTCAAGGGTGTCAGTCAGGGATATGAACGGAAACTGGAACTGGTCGGCGTTGGTTACCGTGCCCAGGCCCAGGGAAAGAATCTCAACCTGACATTGGGATTCTCACACCCCGTGGTCTATCCGGTGCCGGACGGAATTGCCATCGAAACGCCAAGCCAGACGGAAATCGTGGTGAAAGGTATCGACAAACAAAAGGTTGGCCAGGTGGCCGCGGAGATCAGGGAGCATCGTCCGCCGGAACCCTACAAGGGTAAAGGTGTGCGCTATGCTGATGAACAGATTATTCTGAAAGAAGCCAAAAAGAAATAACAGGTAAGGTTGTGGAGAAGAAATCATCACGTTTGCGCCGCGCTCGTCGCACTAGGGCGAAGATCAGGGAGCTGGGAATGCACCGCCTGGCGGTTCACCGTACGCCACGGCATATCTATGCGCAGCTGTTCAAGCCTGGGGGTTCCGAAGTTATCGCCTGTGCTTCCACACTCGATAATGAGGTAAAGGTAAACCTCAAGAGTGGTAGCGGTAACATTGCCGCGGCAACGGCGGTGGGCAATCTGATCGCTACGCGCGCACGTGCCGCGGGTATCTCAAAGGTAGCCTTTGACCGTTCGGGTTTCAAGTATCATGGTCGCGTCAAGGCATTGGCCGACGCGGCACGCGAGCAGGGCCTTGAATTCTAGGGTTGTGTCACACCAAGAGGTTAACCAATGAGCAGATTAGACGTCTCGGACAGTAGTGATGAAATGCAGGAAAAACTGGTCGCCGTCAGGCGTGTGGCCAAGGTGGTCAAGGGCGGACGGCAGTTCGGTTTTTCGGCATTGACGGTTGTCGGTGATGGTCAGGGCAAGGTGGGATTCGGCAGCGGCAAGGCGCGGGAAGTGCCGGTCGCCATACAAAAGGCGATGGAGAATGCGCGCCGTAACATGATCGACATCAGGCTCAACGAGGTCACACTGCAATACCCGATTACGGCGCGCCACGGTGCTGCCAAGGTATTCATGCAACCCGCATCACCCGGTACCGGAATTATCGCCGGCGGTGCCATGCGTGCGGTATTCGAGGTGCTGGGTGTCCAGGATGTGCTGGCAAAATGCATCGGTTCATCGAATCCGGTGAACGTCGTACGTGCAACCATCAACGGCCTCAAATCGATGGCCAGTCCGGAATCGGTCGCAGCCAAACGCGGCAAGAAGGTAAAAGAGATATTGGGTTGAATCTATGCCTGCAAAGAAAAAAATCAAGGTAACCCTGGTGCGCAGCCTCCACGGCCGGCTTCCAAAGCATAAGGACTGTATATCAGGTCTTGGCCTGCGCCGCATGCATCAAACGGTCGAGGTCGAGGATACCCCCGCTGTGCGTGGCATGATTAACAAGACCTCCTATATGTTAAAGGTCGAGGAACAGTAAATGCATCTAAATACCCTTAAACCGGCTGACGGAGCAAAACGGACACGCCATCGTGTCGGACGCGGTATCGGCTCGGGTTCAGGCAAGACCTGCGGCCGCGGGCATAAGGGGCAGCACGCCCGTGCCGGCGGTTTCCACAAGGTCGGATTCGAAGGCGGGCAGATGCCTTTGCAACGGCGGCTGCCAAAGATCGGGTTTACCTCGCGAAAGGCGCCTCTCAAGGCCGAGGTGCGGTTGCATGAACTTGCCAAGGTCAGTGCCGACATAATCGATCTTGCGGCTCTCAAGGCGGCGAATATCGTGTCGCGTAATGTCATACAGGCAAAGGTCATTTCCTCGGGCGAAATTCAGATACCCGTAACCTTGCGTGGGATCGCTGTTACCAAAGGGGCACGAGCTGCGATCGAGGCCGCGGGCGGCAAGATAGAGATATAAATGGTCGCCTCACGATCATCGCTGGCCGGTGGAATAGGTGGCCTCGGCCGCCTGACCGAACTCAGGCGCCGACTGTTATTCGTACTGGGCGCACTGCTGGTGTTTCGTATCGGCACCTTCATACCGGTACCGGGTATCGATCCGGAGGTGCTCAATACCCTGTTTGAACAGACCCGCGGCACCATCATGGAGATGTTCAACATGTTTTCAGGGGGTGCGCTGGGACGGCTCTCTCTGTTTGCCTTGAGCGTCATGCCCTATATTTCGGCGTCGATTATCATCCAGTTGCTATCCGCCGTTAATCCCAAGCTTGAACAACTGAAAAAGGAAGGCGAGGCGGGACGTCGCAAACTGACTGAATATACGCGTTACCTGACGGTTACCCTCGCCATGTTCCAGTCGCTGGGTATCGCCATTGCCCTTGAAGGCCAGCGCATCGGTAATGATCCCCTGGTGATGGATCCAGGCTGGTCATTTCGTATCACCGCGGTATTGTCGCTGGTGGGTGGAACGATGTTCCTGGTGTGGCTGGGGGAGCAGGTGACCGAACGCGGCGTCGGCAACGGTATTTCAATCATTATCTTCTCAGGTATTGTGGCGGGACTTCCCGCGGCCATTGGCAATACCCTCGAACTGGCACGGACCGGCGAGTTGCATGTCTTGATGGTGCTGGTAATACTGGCGCTTGCCCTGGTAGTGACGGGGTGCGTGGTCTTCATGGAGCGGGGCCAAAGACGCATCACCGTCAACTACGCCAAGCGCCAGCAGGGGCGCAAGGTCTACGCAGGGCAGACCAGTCACTTGCCGCTGAAGGTCAATATGGCCGGTGTGATACCACCGATCTTCGCATCGGCGATTATCATGTTCCCGGCGACGATGGGCAGCTGGTTCAGTGGCACGGAAGGCATGAAATGGTTGACCACCATTTCCAATACCCTGTCACCGGGACAACCCATCTACATCATCGTTTTTGCCGTGGCGATCATATTTTTCTGTTTCTTCTATACTGCCCTGCAGTTCAATCCCAAGGATACCGCCGATAATCTCAAGAAATCCGGTGCGTTCATCCCGGGTATTCGGCCGGGTGAGCAGACAGCCCGTTACATCGATTCGGTCATGACGCGCCTGACGCTGGTAGGGGCGTTATACATTACCGCAGTGTGCCTGCTACCTCAGTTCATGATCCAGTACTGGAATGTCCCCTTTTATTTTGGCGGTACTTCGTTGCTGATTATCGTCGTTGTCGTCATGGACTTCATGGCCCAGGTACAGGCACATCTGATGTCACATCAGTATGACAGCCTGCTTAAAAAGTCCAAACTCAAGGGCAGGTAGACAGCATGACGGATATTATTACCAAGATTAACCAGTTATTGTCCCTGGAGAAGCTATGAAAGTACGTGCATCGGTCAAAAAGCTTTGCCGCCATTGCAAGATTATCCGCCGCAACGGCGTCGTACGCGTTATCTGTAAGGATGCGCGCCACAAGCAACGTCAGGGTTGATACGGCGATGTATAGAGCCAAACGTTGCTGCTTGATTGTTGATTTCCATATAGTTTGGGCATACAATTACCCGTTTTCGCAGCCGCAAGGCTATAGTAATTAGGAGTCTCCCTTGGCCCGTATTGCAGGAATTAACATACCGGATCAAAAACATACTGTCATCGCCCTGACGGCGATCTACGGTATCGGTAACACGCGTGCGCGCAAGATATGTGAGGCCAGCAAGATCGTCCCGACATCCAAGGTCAAGGATTTGACCGAGGGGGAACTCGAGGCATTACGGACCGAGGTCGGCAGATTTGCGGTGGAAGGAGATTTGCGTCGTGATGTGACCATGAACATAAAGCGCCTGATGGATCTGGGAACGTACCGTGGCATGCGTCACCGCCGCGGACTTCCAGTGCATGGCCAACGGACCAAAACCAATGCACGTACCCGTAAAGGGCCTCGCAAGGCGATCAAGAGATAACCAACACAGGAAAGAGTAGCGGAGCTGATGGCAAAAGCGAGTGTACGTGCACGTAAACGTGTAAAGAAGAATGTCGCCGATGGTGTGGCACATATCCATGCATCATTTAACAACACCATCATCACTATTACGGATCGCCAGGGAAACACCCTGGCATGGGCGTCCGCGGGGGGGTCGGGGTTTCGCGGTTCTCGCAAGAGTACCCCTTTTGCCGCGCAGGTTGCCGCTGAGAGGGCCAGTACAACTGCCAAGGAATACGGGCTGAAAAATGTCGACGTGCTCGTCAAAGGTCCCGGTCCCGGCCGGGATTCGGCGGTGCGCGCCTTGAATGCGGCAGGATTCAAGATCAGCACTATTTCGGACGTGACACCGATCCCGCATAACGGCTGTCGTCCACCTAAAAAACGGCGCGTCTGATCATCCAGGTTAATGAATAAAGAGGCTTAAGTGTAAGTGGCTAAATATACAGGTGCAAAATGTCGTCAATGCCGCCGCCAGGGCGAGAAACTGTTTCTTAAGGGTGAAAAATGTTTTACCGCAAAGTGTGCCATTGAAAAGCGCGGGTTTCCGCCAGGGCAACACGGTAAACGCCGTACCCGCATGACCGACTACGCGACCCAGTTGCGTGAGAAACAGAAGGTGCGCTGGATTTACGGTGTACTTGAAAGACAGTTTCATCGTTATTATGTTGAGGCTGACAGGCGCAAGGGCTCCACAGGTGAAAACCTGTTGCAGATCCTCGAGAGCCGCCTTGACAATGTCGTCTACCGGATGGGATTGGGCGCCTCTCGAAGTGAGGCGCGCCAACTGGTCCGGCACAATGCTATTACCGTCAATGGTCGCAAGGTCAACATCCCGAGTTATTCGGTAACGCCGGATGACGTGATTGCGGTTGACGAAAAGGCCGGCAAGCAATTGCGTATCCAGGGTGCGCTCGATTTTTCGCAGCAGCAGGGCTTTCCGGAGTGGATGGATGTTGACACCAGCAAGATGCAGGGCGTGTTCAAGGCGAATCCTGAGCGCAGTGATCTGCCGGCGGAAATCAACGAGCATCTGATCGTAGAGTTGTACTCTAAGTAACAGCTTTTTTGCTTTAAATCTATTGTCCATAAGAGAGGACTTTCCATGCAGGGTTCAGCAACAGACTTTCTAAAACCACGACTGGTTGACGTCCAGATCGTCAATGATCAACGGGCGAAAATCACACTGGAACCGCTGGAGCGCGGTTTCGGACACACATTGGGTAACGCATTGAGGCGCATCCTGCTGTCATCGATACCGGGATGTGCCGTTACCGAGGTCGAAATCCAGAATGTTCTGCATGAATACACCACTGTTGAGGGTGTGCAGGAAGACGTCATCGATATCATGCTCAATCTCAAGGGTCTTGCCATCCGCATGAACGGCCGTACCGAAGCGACGTTGAGCCTGAAGAAGAAAGGGCCGGGGCAGATGCTGGCCAGTGACATTGAGCTGAGTCATGATGTAGAAATCATCAATCCGGACCATGTGATTGCCAATCTGACCGAGGCCGGTGAGCTGAACATGGTCCTCAAGGTAGAACGTGGACGCGGTTATCAGCCGGCCAACAGCAGGATGGGGGCCGACGAAAGCAGCAGGCCGATCGGCAAACTGTTGCTTGATGCATCATTCAGCCCGGTCAATCGCGTTGCCTATGTCGTGGACAGCGCCCGCGTCGAGCAGCGCACGGACCTTGATAAACTGATTATCGAGCTTGAAACAAACGGCAGTATCGATCCTGAAGAGGCGATACGGCGTGCAGCGACGATTCTCAAGGATCAATTGTCGATCTTTGTCGATCTCGAATCCACGGTGGAGGAAGAGCCTGCACCCCAGGAAGCGGAAATCGATCCGATCCTGCTGCGTCCCGTCGACGATCTTGAATTGACGGTTCGTTCGGCGAATTGTCTCAAGGCTGAAAACATTCACTACATCGGTGATTTGATACAACGCACCGAGGTCGAATTATTAAAAACACCGAATCTGGGCAAGAAATCCCTGACCGAGATCAAGGATGTGCTTGCTACCCACGGTCTGTCGCTCGGTATGCGCCTTGATAACTGGCCACCCCAGGGGCTTGAAGCCAAGGCGGCAAATTCCGAAAAAGAAGAGCAGATATCTGCGTGAGAAAATGACAGGATACCGTTATGCGACATCGTAACAGTGGTAGAAAGCTAAACGTCAACAGCAGTCATCGTCGCGCCATGTTCAAGAACATGACTGCGTCCCTGATGCGGCACGAGGTTATTAAAACCACCTTGCCGAAGGCAAAGGAATTGCGCCGTGTTGTCGAGCCCCTGATCACGCTTGCCAAGAAGGATGATGTTGCAAAGCGCCGCCTGGCATTCTCGCGTATCAGGGACAGGGAAGTGGTGACCAAGCTGTTTAACGAGCTAGGACCACGTTACAAGGAACGTCCCGGCGGTTATATACGTATTCTTAAATGCGGATTTCGTTCCGGTGACAACGCACCGATGGCGATTGTGGAACTGGTAGATCGACCGAATTCAGAGGTTCAGGGGGGAGCAGCGGTAAACGCTGAGTGAAGATAAAAAACCGGGTAATCGCCCGGTTTTTTATTGCCGCATTTCAGCCAGCATCCGGGTGACCATCACACCCCGCCTTGATGGTTGTTTTGTTTATGCAGCAGGAAGGGTGTGGGTTGTAACGGGAGGGTTTTGCGGGATATCGAAGGGTGTAGTTTTGGTTGTCAGGTTCCGCAGCGCACGTTGTGCTTCTTCAAAACTTTCAAAGACCATTAATGTCTTGCCATGGTTGGTAAGCAGCGTCGCGGTTTTGTCCGGCCACATCTTGATAAAATATTTCATTGGTTTACCTTCCTGTTGTGATTTGTAAAAAGATTATGTGTATTGTATGAAGTTTTTAAGACAAAACAATGAAGTCTGCGTTACAAATACACAAAACGGCCAGCTTATAGGGGGTTATACTCACTGATCACATGACGGGGCGACCGATGATTGTTGTGTTCACCGACTTTGGCGTCGAAGGGCCATACATCGGCCAAATGAAGGCAGTGCTGGCCCGGCACGCACCTGACAGCCCGGTCATTGATCTCTTTTATGATGTTCCTGCATATGACATCAGGGCGGCCGCCTATCTGCTCGCGGCATATGGCACGGGCTTTGAGCCGGACACCGTTTTTCTATGTGTGGTGGACCCCGGCGTAGGTGGTTCACGCAAACCCGTTGTAGTGGAGGTGGACGGTTGCCTGTATGTCGGTCCTGACAACGGCCTGTTTGAAATCATCGCGCAACACGGCAGTATAGTGCGATGGCGCGAGATCATATGGCGTCCGGAAATGCTGTCCGCTACGTTTCATGGCCGCGATCTGTTTGCACCGGTCGCAGCGCGTCTGGCGAGAGGTGAAACGCTGCAGAATGAACTGCGTGAGCTGCCCCGGCACAATGAAACGATCAGGCCGGAGGATCATGCAAGTATTATCTATATCGATCACTTTGGTAATGCCATAACCGGGATTCGCGCCGTTTCCGTTTCAAAACAGAGCCGCTTCCGTATCAGTGGTCATACCGTATCCTGTGCCAGGACATTTTCCGATGTCAATGAGGGCACGCCGTTCTGGTATGAAAACTCCAACGGCCTGGTTGAGATTGCTGTCAATCAGGGCAGGGCGGATACATTGATGCAGATCGAGGTGGGTGATACCGTAGAATGTCTGCAATCTGACTGACGATGGAAAATATAGTGAATATAGCGGCCTGCCCGTTGTGTCCGTAATGGATTATCGTTAATAACCATGAACAATGTAATTTCAAAATGGATTAAAAAATATTTTTCCGATCCAGAAGGCGTCATACTGGGTATTTTGCTGCTGGTCGGCCTTGCAGTCGTGGTCTTTATGGGCAACATGCTTGCCCCGGTGCTGGCCGCAGTGGTTATCGCCTACCTGCTGGAGGGCCTGGTCAGCGGCCTGGAGTCACACAGGGTGTCGCGTTTGCCCGCGGTACTGATCGTCTTCGTACCGTTCATGGTGTTTGTAATCCTCATCTTACTCGGTCTGCTGCCGCTATTGAGCAGCCAGGTGTCGCAACTGGTCGGACAATTGCCGCAGATGATCGCGGGCGGCAAGGAATCACTGTTGCATCTGCCGGAGATGTATCCCAAATTTATTACCGAGGTGCAGGTCGAGGAATTGATCGCTACGATCACCGCGGGTGTGAAGACGCTTGGACAGAATGTCTTGTCGTTATCGTTGGCGTCGATTACAGGGTTATTCACCCTGCTCGTGTATCTTATTCTGGTTCCCGTGCTGGTATTCTTTTTTCTCAAGGATAAGACCAAGCTGGTAGGATGGCTCAAAACCTCCCTGCCCCGGGAACGTACCCTGATAACCCGTGTGTGGGTGGAGATGAATCAGCAGATCGGTAATTATGTGCGTGGTAAATTCGCAGAAATCATTATCGTCGGCATAGTGAGTTATTTGGTATTCGCCGTCATGGGTCTCAATTTCGCCATGTTGCTCGGTGCGTTGGTAGGACTTTCCGTTATCATCCCTTATATAGGGGCGGCGGCCGTCACCTTGCCGGTGGCGTTGATCGGGTATTTTCAATGGGGTTGGAGTTCAGACCTTGCCTATATCCTGGCGGCCTATGCCGTGATCCAGGCACTGGACGGCAATGTCCTCGTGCCCTGGTTGTTTTCGGAGGCCGTCAACCTGCATCCCATTGCCATCATCGTCGCCGTGCTGGTCTTCGGCGGTACTTGGGGATTCTGGGGGGTCTTTTTCGCCATACCGCTGGCGACACTCGTCAAAGCGGTGATCAATGCCTGGCCGCGTTCGGAACCGGTGGATGTAGCGACATCGGCGTGATATCTACAAAATCTCCGAGGCATAATCGGCAAGGCGTGAGCGCTCGCCGCTGATCAGTGTGATATGGCCGCTGTGTTGCCATTCCTTGAAGCGGTCAACCACATAGGTAATACCCGAGGTGGTCTCGGACAGGTAGGGTGTATCGATCTGCGAAACGTTGCCGAGGCAGACGACCTTGGTGCCAGGGCCGGCGCGCGTGATCAGCGATTTCATCTGCTTGGAAGTCAGGTTTTGCGCCTCGTCGATGATGATATATCTGTTCAGGAACGTCCTGCCACGCATAAAATTCAGCGATCTTATCCTGATCCTGTTTCTTAACAGGTCATTGGTTGCAGCGCGGCCCCATATATCACCTTCGGCCTGTGACAGCACTTCAAGGTTATCCATCAGGGCGCCCATCCACGGAGCCATCTTTTCCTCCTCGGTACCGGGAAGAAAACCGATATCTTCACCCATCGGCACTGTGACACGCGTCATGATGATCTCCTGGTATCGGCGTTCGTCGAGCACCTGAGCAAGTCCGGCGGCAAGCGTCAGCAGGGTTTTACCCGTGCCGGCATTGCCGAGGATCGTCACCAGGTCGATATCGGGATCCATCAGCAGGTTCAGGGCAAAATTCTGCTCGCGATTACGCGCATTGATACCCCACACGGTGTGATTCTTGTTCATGTAATTAGTACAGATTTCGACGATCGCCCTGTTGCCCTCAATGCGCCTCACGACGGCTTCGAAACCCTTGTTCTTGCCATCGTGTATAAGGCGGTTTGGAAACCACTGCTTGATGTCCGGACCGCTGATGCTGTAATAGGTCTTGTGCCCCTCTTTCCATGAGGTCAGTTCCTTGTTGTGCAGTTCCCAGAAATTTGCATTGAGTGTCGACTGGCCGGTATACAGCAGGCTCAGGTCATCAAGTACCTGGTCGTCATGATAATCCTCGGCATGGATCCCGAGCGCCGCCGCCTTTATACGCAGGTTGATATCCTTCGAGACCAGTATAATGGTCATGTTCCTGTATTCCTTTTGCAGTGCCAGGACCGTCGACAGGATCTCGTTATCGGGTTTGTTACCGGGAAGGTTTTTGGGCAGCTCGAATGACAGGGAACGCGTCTGCAGATAAAGACGCCCCGACCCTCGCTTAGCCGATTCTTCAGGAACCGGCAGCTTGAGCCCGTCCTCGATGTCCTGCTTGGTCGCACCGTCCATCAGTTTTTCGATAAACCGGCTCACCTGGCGCGCACTTCTTGCCGCTTCGGAGACACCGCGTTTATTGTTATCGAGCTCCTCCAGAACGATCATAGGTATATACAGATCGTTTTCGTGATAACGGAATATGCAGGTAGGGTCGTGCATGAGTACATTGGTGTCCAGCACCAACAGAGTTTTATTCGGGACACGTTTTTTTGTCATTGTGTGACCTGTTCCGTAAACCTGCCTGAAAGTTTGGATAAGGGTTGTCCATCTCCAGGGTTACTGCATGGTCTTGATGGCATCGAGTACCTCATCGGCGTGTCCATCCACCTTGACACCACGCCATTCCTTGCGCAAGACCCCCTTGCCGTCGATCAGGAAAGTGCTGCGTTCGATCCCCATTACCTGTTTGCCGTACATGTTTTTTTGCTTGATAACATCGAACAGCTTGCAGAGTTTTTCATCCTTGTCTGACAGGAGGTCAAACGGGAATCGCTGTTTTTCCCTGAAGTTTTCATGTGATTTGATCGAATCACGTGAAACCCCGAGTATCACCGAATTGCGCCGCTTGAATTTTGCCATGTTGTCCCGAAAGGCCTGGCCTTCCTTTGTGCAACCTGGTGTACTGTCCTTGGGGTAAAAATACAGCACGACGTTTTTCCCCTTGAGGTCGGACAGCTTGACTGATTTATCACCCGTTGCCGGCAGTTCAAAATCTGGTACTGAATTTCCCACCGAAACTTTCATCGTCGAGCCTCCTTATGCAGTTTTGTAGTTACAGGAATGAATCCTCAACAGGCGGTTGACCAACCCTGCGAGTTCTATTCCTGTTAGCCTCTTTCAGGCTCAATGTACACGTCTATGTTCAGGTCGTCACAAAACTCGGTCAAATCCTCACGCAGCCTGGAAATCCTGACATCAACGGGGATATTGATGACCATGTCGATCGAGAACATGGGTGTACCTGTATGTGCCGCGGCATAACGGGTGGTCGTGAGGTCCTCGATGTTGATACTCCGCGCGGAGAAGAAACTGGCAAGTTTGTAAACGATACCTGGATGATCGATCGATACGGCACGGACCGAATACGCCAGCATATCCCTGCGTGAGCTTCGCGTCGAGGTCCGTTTGGCGGTTATCGTGAGCGCCAGGGTATCCTGCATTCCGGGCAGTGTTGCTTCAAGTTGCGAGATATCACTTGCACCGCCCGACACGAGCAGGATGATTGCAAATTCCCCGCCCAGCACTGTCATCCTGCTGTCGACGATATTGCAACCGGCGTTGAAAATCGCCTTAGACAGTTTATCAACGATGCCGGGGCGGTCTTCGCCCACGGCGGATATGACCAGGTACTCACTCAATGGCTGTTTACATGTCTGTTTTATAAATTATGCCAATCATACGTAATTTTACGTCTGCAAGGAACAGGCTGTTGCAGCAATCCGGATACGTTCCATACAGTGATCAGGGTTAAAAATATCGATAGTTACCACCTTGGCATTGTTTGACAGATTCTTGTCATCAGGCTATTTGGCAAGTACTATGAGGTTTTTGAGCACGACGGAGTCGAACAATGTTTCACGGCAGTATGGTTGCGCTTGTAACACCGATGCGCGATGACGGTTCCATCGATGATGAATCGATGCAACGGCTGATCGAATCGCATATCGCCAGCGGTACCAGTGCGATCGTCGCCGTCGGCACAACCGGTGAGTCGGCTACGCTCGATGAACAGGAACACTGCAGTTTAATCCGCAGGACTGTAGAGATCGCGGCAGGGCGTATACCGATCATCGCCGGAACCGGGTCGAATTCCACCCGTGAAGCTATAGACCTTACTCGTTGCGCCCTCGAGGCGGGTGCGGATGCCTGTCTGCTGGTAACACCTTATTATAACAAGCCGACCCAGGAAGGACTCTTTCTGCATCACAAAGCCATTGCAGAAGCAGTCCCGATACCACAGATCCTGTACAATGTTCCCGGCCGTACTGTATGTGACATATTGCCGGAAACCATCGAGCGCCTGTCGTTTATCTCCAATATCGTCGGTATCAAGGAGGCAACGGGCAATATACAGCGGGTGCGGCAAATTCTGGATTGCTGCGACGACAGGCTGGACCTCTACAGCGGTGATGATGCGACATCCATGGAATTCATGTTAAACGGCGGGAAAGGCGTGATATCCGTAACGGCCAACGTCGCTCCCAAGGCAATGCAACAGATGTGTGAGGCGGCTATACGCGGTGACAGACAACAGGCCGAGGAGATCAATAACCATTTGATGCCGTTACACAGGGACCTGTTCATTGAATCCAATCCCATTCCCGTCAAGTGGGCATTATACGAGATGGGCTTGATACCCAAAGGTATACGTTTGCCACTTACAGTACTGTCTGAACAATATCATGACACCGTCAGACAGGCCTTGAAAACAGCCGGCGTGCTCTAAGGGACACTTGGTATGCATATTGTTATTGTTCGTCATCTATACAGGGGCATGCTGGTAGTGTTCTTGTCGATTGGATGTGTCGCCTGCAGTACGACGAACAAGGTACCTGAATACATGGGCAGCCATCTGCTACCTCCTCTCGAGGTACCCCCGGAGCTGGATAAACCGCTTGTCAACGAACGTATGAGAATCCCCCAGTCTGCTGTGGCAAAAGAGGGGGAGGCGGTCAGCGGTTTACCGGGGGCAGATGAGGCCGGCACACGGTCGATAGAAAAACCGCCTGAATTCATCGAGGATGATGATGCTGCGAAGTGAGGTATGAAGCTGCGTTTTGCGTCCATCGGCAGCGGTAGTCAGGGAAATGCCACGCTGGTGGAAAAGGATCGGACCTCCCTGTTGATCGACTGCGGCTTTTCATTGACGCAGACCCGGCACAGGCTGGAACGTCTTGGCAGGTCGCTATCTGACCTGAGCGGCATATTAATTACCCATGAACACGGAGATCATGTTCGCGGTGTAACCAGACTCGCGGCAAAATGCGATATCCCGGTATGGATGTCGCCAGGAACTGCGGCGCAGATCGATGTTACGGGTATCCGTCGACTGCAACTGTTCAATTGTCACGATTCCTTTATAATTAACGATATTCAGGTGTATCCCTATCCTGTACCCCATGATGCACGGGAACCGTGTCAGTATGTGTTTACGGACGGCAACGTCCGCTTCGGGCTGTTGACCGATACCGGCAGTTCAACCCCGTATATCAGGGGCATGTTAAGCGGATGCGACGCCCTGATGCTTGAATGCAATCATGACAGCGGAATGCTGGCACGCAGCAGCTATCCGTCGGCCTTGAAGGCGCGTATCGGCGGGCGGCTCGGCCATCTCAGCAATACGCAATCCATGGCCTTGTTGGCAAGTCTCGAATGTTCCAGCATGCAGCATATTGTGGCTGCGCACCTGAGCCAAAAGAACAATACGCCGAGCCTAGCGCAACTGGCGCTGAGCAAGGCGCTGGGATGCGCGCCCGACTGGATCGGTGTGGCTGAACAGGAAGCGGGTCTGTCATGGCGCGAGATCATGTAATGGTTCTGTTTTATAACAGCGGAAAATCTATGAGGACTTACCATGCAAGTTGATACCGAACTTTATTCTGGCAAGGCCAAATCGGTTTTTACCACAGACGACCCTGACCGCCTGATTCTCAGGTTTCGCGATGATACCTCGGCCTTCGACGGCGAGAAGGTCGAGAAGCTGGCGCGTAAGGGGATCGTCAATAACAAGTTCAATGCCTATATCATGGAACAGCTGGAGAAGGCGGGGATCCCCACACATATGGATCGCCTGCTGACGGACAACGAAACCCTGGTCAAAAGGCTCACCATGATTCCGGTTGAATGCGTGGTGAGAAACATCTCCGCCGGCAGTATCTGTAAACGTCTCGGGGTTGAAGAGGGACTTGAATTGAATCCACCCACATTCGAGTTCTTTCTTAAAAACGACGCGCTGCATGATCCGATGATCAATGAATATCACATCCGTTCATTTGGTTGGGCGAAGGATGTGGAAGTCGCCGAGATGAAACGACTAACATTCATGGTGAATGATGTTCTCAGGAAACTGTTTCTGGATGCGGGCATGTTGCTGGTCGACTACAAGCTGGAGTTCGGCAGATATCATGACAAGATTGTACTGGGTGATGAATTCACGCCGGATGGGTGCCGTCTGTGGGATGCGGAAACACGAAAAAAACTCGATAAGGACCGGTTTCGGCAGGGTATGGGTGACGTAGTGGAGGCCTATGAAGAAGTTGCTCAGCGCCTGGGGGTGTTAATTGACTAGTATCAGCGGAGATTTACCGGATGGCCGCACGGCTATGTTCGTGTTCGCTGACTTTATATAAGCGGTTTTGAATCCATGCTTCAACTGCTCGGCGGTTCCGCTCTATCCCCGTTTCGTCGGCATAAACTGATCAAGGAACTGCGCGAGATAATTCCGGCATTGGCGGATACCGATGCCCGCTATATCCATTTCGTAGACCTTGAATCCCCCTTGATGGCCGGGCAACAACAATTGCTCGACAGGCTGCTTCAATACGGTCCCTCTCAGGAAGATGTCTTGTCCAACGGTGAGTTGTTCCTGGTAACGCCCCGGCAGGGTACCATTTCACCCTGGTCAAGCAAGGCTACGGATATCGCCCATCGCTGCGGTCTCGATACCGTGCGACGCATCGAACGAGGCACCGTCTTCTATCTGTTGAAGTCGAACGGCGGGATGCTCACTCAAGGGGAAATAACCAGAGCATTGCCACTGCTGCATGATCGCATGACGGAAAGCGTGTTCTTCGCCATGGAGGAGGCCGAGGGCCTGTTCCGGCAGGAAGATCCCGCCCCCCTGTCGACCGTTGACGTGATCGGTGGCGGTAGGGCGGCTTTGTTGAATGCTGACCGTGAACTCGGTCTCGCGCTGAGCGAAGATGAACTTGATTATGTGGTGGAGAGCTTCACTTCTCTGGGGCGAAATCCCACCGATGTCGAATTGATGATGTTTGCCCAGGTGAATTCCGAGCATTGCCGCCACAAGATATTCAACGCCAACTGGGTGATTGACGGCGCCCCGCGGGACAGCAGCCTGTTTGACATGATCCGGGAGACGTCATCCCACTCGCCGCTGGGTATCCTTTCGGCCTATCACGATAACGCGGCAGTCCTGCAGGGATTCGAGGCAACGCGCTTTTTTCCTGATCCTGATACACGCGAATACCGCCGATTTACCGAACAGGCGCACATCAACATCAAGGTGGAGACGCACAACCATCCGACCGCCATCGCTCCATTTCCCGGTGCCGCTACCGGTTCGGGCGGTGAGATTCGTGACGAAGCGGCCACCGGCCGTGGTGCAAAACCCAAGGCGGGACTGGCCGGTTTTTCAGTATCCAACCTCAGGTTGCCCGAGGCAATCCAGCCGTGGGAGGTCGATTACGGTAAACCGGGGCGTATCGCATCGGCCCTTACGATTATGCTGGAAGGTCCCATCGGTGCCGCGGCGTTTAATAATGAATTTGGCCGGCCGAATATCTACGGATATTTTCGCACCTTTGAGGCCATGTTGCCGGGACCCGGCGGTGACCAGTTGCGCGGTTACCATAAACCCATCATGATCGCCGGCGGACTGGGCGCCATTCGCCCGCGTCATGTCCAAAAGGATTCCATCGCGTCTCGCTCGCAACTCGTCGTGCTGGGAGGTCCCGCCATGCTGATCGGCCTCGGTGGTGGCGCAGCGTCATCCATGGCCAGCGGCGCCAGTACCGAGACACTCGAATTTGCATCGGTGCAACGCGGTAATCCCGAGATCCAGCGCCGCTGCCAGGAGGTGATCGACCGATGCTGGCAGCTGGGCGAAGATAATCCCATCATCGCCATCCATGACGTGGGGGCGGGCGGTCTTTCCAATGCCATGCCGGAACTGGTTCATGACAGTGAACGCGGGGCAAGCATCGAGCTGCGTACTATCCCCAATGACGATACGGGCATGTCCCCCCTGCAGATATGGTGTAACGAGGCACAAGAACGCTTTGTGTTGGCTATATCATCACAACAGCTGCCCCTGTTCACGGCGATTTGCGAGCGCGAACGGTGCCCCTATGCGGTTGTGGGTGAGGCGACTGAGGCAACACAACTGGTAGTCGGTGACGGATATTTCGATAATTTACCCATCGATCTGCCCATGCCGTTACTGTTCGGCAAGCCGCCGAAGATGTTACGGGACGTGGCCCACCATCCGTATCACAAACAGGAACTGGATCTATCGCAGGCCGACCTGCATGAGGCGGCGCTGCGGATCCTGCATCTGCCGGCGGTTGCTGACAAGTCATTTCTGATCACGATCGGAGATCGCAGCGTCGGCGGGTTGGTATCGCGCGACCAGATGGTAGGGCCCTGGCAGGTACCGGTTGCGGATGTGGCGGTGACGCTGGCTGATTATACGGGCGATACCGGCGAGGCCCTGGCGATGGGTGAGCGTTCACCGGTCGGGATTTTACATCCTGCCGCATCGGGACGCCTGGCCATCGGTGAGGCATTGACCAATATCGCGGCAAGCCGAATAAACGCACTGGGCGATGTGAAGTTGTCCGCCAACTGGATGGCGGCTGCAGGCCATGCAGGGGATGACGCCTCGTTGTTTACCACGGTCCAGGCGGTTACGGAACTGTGCAAGGTGCTGGGGATCGCCATTCCCGTCGGCAAGGATTCCCTTTCCATGAAAACGGTTTGGCAGGAAGACAACGGCCGGCAACGTGAAATGACCGCGCCACTTTCCCTGATCATCAGCGCCTTTGCACCTGTTATCGATGCGGGTAGGACGTTGACGCCGCAACTTCGTATCGACCAGGGTGACAGCGATCTCATCCTGATCGACCTGGGCAAGGGCCAACATCGCCTGGGCGGTTCGGCTCTGGCGCAGGTCTTCAGCCAGATCGGCCATCATCCACCGGACCTGGATGACCCGGAGTCACTCATGGCCTTTTTTAATGTCATCCAGGAACTCAATAAAGCGGGACAGATACTCGCTTATCATGACCGCGCGGACGGGGGATTGTTTACTACGGTTTGCGAGATGTGCTTTGCCGGTCATTGCGGTGTAAACGTGAAGCTGGATGACCTCGGCGACGATCTCCATGCCGCGTTGTTTTGCGAGGAACTGGGCGTGGTTATACAGGTGCGGCACAGTGATACCGACAGTGTAATCGAATTGCTGCATGACGCCGGTCTGGCTCACCACAGCCATGTGATCGGGGAATTGAATGACAAGGATGTGGTCGTCTTCACCTATGGGCATCAGCAGGTACTGGCGGACAGCCGTGTGAATTTTCAACGTGCCTGGTCCGAAACCACCTGGCGCCTGCAGTCAATGCGTGACAATTCTCAATGTGCATGGCAGGAGTACGACAGGATCGCCGATAAGGATGACCCCGGCCTTAATATAAGCCTGAGCTTCGATACGGATGAAGATATTACCGCGCCCTATATCAACACCGGTGCCCGGCCCCGAATCGCCATCCTCAGGGAACAGGGCGTCAACGGACAGGTGGAAATGGCCGCCGCCTTCGACCGGGCCGGGTTCAGCTGTGTGGACGTGCACATGAGCGAAATCGTCAGCGGCGGGATATCGTTGTCTACTTTCAAGGGCATCGCCGCCTGTGGAGGGTTTTCCTACGGCGATGTGCTGGGCGCGGGCGAGGGCTGGGCCAAATCGATACTGTTCAACAGCCGTGCGTATGATGAATTCGCTGCCTTTTTTGCCCGGCAGGACAGTTTTGGTCTGGGTGTGTGTAACGGCTGTCAGATGATGTCGAATCTCCATGAACTGATACCCGGCGCCGAGTTATGGCCACACTTCGTCCGCAACACATCGGAACAATTCGAGGCGCGTTTTGTGCTGGTCGAGATTCTGCCATCACCATCGCTTTTTTTAGACGGCATGGCCGGGTCGTGCCTGGCGATCACGGTGGCACACGGTGAGGGGCGGGCGGAACTGCGCGAAGATAACAACTTGGCCCAACTGGAAGAGGCGGGCATCGTCGCGATGCGCTATGTGGACAATTACGGCCGGCCGACGATGACCTATCCCGCCAATCCCAATGGATCCATCGACGGGCTCACGGGACTGACCACCACGGACGGCCGTTTTACCATCATGATGCCGCATCCGGAACGGGTATTCAGGACACTTCAGAATTCCTGGTATCCTGACGGATGGAACAAATACAGTCCCTGGATGCGCCTGTTTCGAAATGCTCTCAAGTGGTTGCAATAGGGTTTGAAACCCATATATCTCATTATATATGAACCCGTTAAAACGTTATTCCATCCAAGCCGTCATTATTTTACTGCCGCTGGCTGCTGCAGCTTTGCTCGCATGGTGGGGCGCATCCTATCAGTCCGCCCTGATCCGGTCCCATAAATTGAACGTGATCTCGGTGCACAGTAGTGCCGAGATGAAGACAAAATTCGAGCGCCTGGGGCTGTCATGGCCGCCGGAACCCGGGCCAACCGTCCCCCGTTTTACGATCAGATCCCTGCCCGGCGATCTGGACGATGTCATGGATCTGGAATTACGGAAATCATTGTTTATCCGTGCGCTGTTACCGAGCATCCTGGCCGAAAACCAGCGCATCCGTGATATACGCAACAAGGTTGTGTCTTTTTTGAAAACCGGCCTGTCTACCACCGGGTCGCCCGCCTGGCACTGGTTACAGGGCGTTATGGAGACCTATCGGGTCAAGGGTGACATCAGGCAGCCAAGCGTCCAGCGGCAGTTGCTTCGTCGTTTGGATATTATACCGCCATCCCTGGTACTGGCGCAGGCGGCGAACGAGAGTGGATGGGGCACATCCAGATTCGCGGTCCAAGGTAATAATCTTTTCGGTATCTGGACCTACGAGTACGACAGAGGGTTGATACCGACGGCACGTGCCGAGGATATGGAACATGCGGTGAGGAGATATCCGAATATAAGGGCTTCTGTCAGGGCCTACCTCTATACGCTCAATATCGGCGGTTCCTATAGACAGATGCGCATCCTTCGTGAACGCATGCGACAAAGCGGACAACCGCTTGATGCCCATGGATTGGTCGACGGGCTGGTGCGATATTCACAGCGCGGTGTGGATTATGTGGATGATATCCGCAACATTATCGAAAGGAATCAACTGCAGCTGCTGGATAATGTGGAGCTGTATCCGGTCGCGGTGGAACTGGTCATGAAGCTGCCGGTCATGAGCGAATCCAAAGATGGCTGAACCAGTAAAATCGGCCTGAATCCTCCGCGGGCGCCGTACAATTATAACGGCTGCGTCCGACCGGCAATGGTCGCTGGGCCCGTACACTGAAGCGTTCCTTATCCAGCCAGGTAACCTCCACTTCGCCCTGACCGCTGATGTAGCAGACCAGCTGATCCTGGCGGGCATCCGAAGAGGCCAGTGTAACGGTCATCAGCGGTTGCCATACATCTCCCTGCAACTGCGGGTCCCAGGGGGTGACCTCGGTCACCGGCAGCGGCAAGCTTAAGGCCTTGGTTTTGAATTCCCTGATCTGTGCGAATGCCTCGGCCATGGGATAACGCGGCAGGATACGCGGGTCTGAATAGGGGCCGATCGCGCCCGATTGTTGTCCGAACCCTGTATAACCCAGGTCTGCGACGATCGTGGCTAGCGATTTGTTGTATTCCCCATAGGGATAGGCAAACAATGGCAGTGCATTACCCAGTTCACCCTCGAGGCGGGCCTGGGCGTGTTTGATATCGGCGGTCACGCGCCGCTTCCACTGCCGCAGGGATTCATCCGGGTGCATCCTGATCAGATGCTCGTGTGTGGCCGAGTGATTGGCGAATGTGGCGCCGTGTTGCTGCATCTCCCGCATCTGCTCCCAAGTCATATAGGCCGGCAGTTGCTGGTCGACGGCGTCGGTGGAGACAAATACCGTGAATGGCCAGTTTCTCGACTTTAACAGGGGAAAGGCGCGGCTATAGACAGAGACATAGGCATCGTCGATGGTGATCGAGATGGTCTTGTCCGGTATCATCCGGCCGTGGCGTACCTGCTCGACAATCCTATCAAGGGGCCAGACATTGAACCCTTCCTGCCCGAGCCACTCGATATGACGTTTGAACTGGTCGATGGTGACATTCGTGGTGGGAACATCGGGCTCACCAAAGTGATGGTACATGAAAACTACCGCATGGCTGGCGGGGGCATGACGATCAGCGGCAAGACATGGTGTATTAACCGACGCAAACAGGCTCACTGTCAGCAAACACATACGCGTCATAAAGTTGGCTTTCATCGCGTTTTGAACATCGAGATGTGATTCTTCAGCGTATTGCAATATAAGGTCAACAAGATTTCAATCGAAAATCTTTTTGAGGCTATTTATGATATCTTTTTATTTCATAGAGATATATCAAATATCATTGACTCATATTTATATAAGCGTTATAAATATCCGCCAGCTCATAGTTTTTTTACATGGAAGATAAATAAATCAACGGATGGGGGAGCTGCACTTGCGCATGGAATGCCCGCTATTAAAATAAGGGGTGGGTGTGAAAGGGATATTCACCCCTTTATTTTTCCTTAAACATTAAGACAAATCATTCATCATATCCGGCAGACATCATAGCTGCTGCTATTCCATATCGAGGTAATCTAATGAGATTTAAATTATTATTGATGTTCACAGGTATATTGTTCGCTTCCGCGGTGAACGCTGCAGAGAATGCGCAAACCATGGAACAGAAATTCAGCTATGCCGTCGGGTTCCAATTTGCCCAGGACCTGAAACAAAAGGGTATCGAGGTTGATCCAGAACAGGTGGTCCAGGCAGTGAGTGATGTGCTGTCCGGTTCGCCTTTAAAGGTATCCATGGAAGATATGCAGGCGGCCTTCAACGCATACCGGGAGAAGCAAAGGCAGCAACTCGAGGCGCTTGCCCAGAAAAATAGGCAGGTGGGTATGGAATTTCTCGCCAAGAATAAGAAGGAAAAGGGTGTCAAAGAAACCTCGAGCGGCCTGCAGTACAAGATCATCAAGGAGGGGAACGGTAAAACTCCCGCGCCCGGTGATACCGTTACGGTCAATTACCGTGGCACGTTGCTGAACGGCCAGGAATTCGACAGTTCCTACAAACGTGGCGAGCCCTCCACGTTTCCAGTAAGTGGCGTCATCAAAGGTTGGCAGGAGGCGCTGCCCATGATGAAGGAGGGAGCGAAATGGGAGATCTATGTACCTTCGGAGCTCGCCTATGGGCAAAGAGGCGTAGGTAACAATATCGGCCCCAATGAGACCCTAATTTTTGATATCGAATTACTCAATATCAAGGAATCTGCCGCGAATTGATTAGCTTATCCTAACCAGCGTCATACAAGTCACGCTCAAGCAGGCCGAGTTGACGGATGTGATCTATCCAGTCAGGGCATTATTTGTTTAACAATGTTATACATTATGCTATATTATGTATAACAAATAATTCACAATTACAGGATTATTCGTTAAATTAATGATTTATTGTAATAATCAGATACGTTTGACGGAACGCGAAAGGGGCCAGCTGAGATGGTTGACCGGCACCGATGTCAGTCATATCAAGACCCGGAAAGAGTTTGAAGGATTTATCGACGCCCAGTTGCGCCGCCAGCGATGTAATGGTCCGGGTGCCTGTCTGGCGCGGTGTTTGCTGGCCTCTTATCTATCTGGCTAATCGCGGCCCATATCGCCACAGGTCTGTATCGATAGCTGGTCGGTCCAGGTCAATTAACCAGGAACTGATAAGGGATCGTGTTGATCGCAATCTTGCGGTAACCCAGATAGTTTTCGATATACAGGATCGGGAATACATTGTATTCATCCGTTATGATGCTCGCCCTGGAGAGCAGTTGCGGGTTGATGTCACGCATTCTTGAAAATATCCGGCCCAGGTCGTCCCGCAGGTATACCGGCGTATCCCTGAAGGACAGGTTCAACCGCGGCCGGTAATCCCTGTTTCCTGCAACCAGATAAATGGCCGCCTTCTTGTCCGTATCAGTAAACTCATCATGAAACATGTACAGTTGCGGGAACCCGGTTACGAGCGTTTTTATCATATGATAATAGGCCGGCATGAGGGAGGGCAGGGTGAAGGTATTGAATACTGCTGCTCCATCGGGTTGTAGACAGTTTATCAGATCATGAAAAAAATTCTCGACATCAGGTAGTCGGGGATACCATCACCTTGGAACAGATCAACAATGATTATGTGATAGGGACGGGGACATTGCTTAACGTAACTGCGTGCGTCCATCCGGAAAAGGTTCACCTGTGCAGGATCGAACCCGAAATAGTCACGGGCTGCGACAACGGCAACCGGGTTGATCTCGACGACGTCGACATCGATTCCGCTGGCCGCGAGTTTCATCGGCACGATACCGGCCGCAAGACCGAGTACCAGCATCGAGGTGTTCGCGGAACTGGAAGTATTGCTGAGTGCCATCATGGCATAGGTATAGACATCCTGTGAAGTGCCATTTCCGTCGACCAGGTTTTGCAAGATGCCATCCTGGAAGTACATCCTCATCGGCATTTCAGGCCAGACGCCGGCGGTGGGATTCCCTGATTGTCGTCTATCGATACTGAGAATCTTGGTGTTACCGAACAGTGATGTGTATTCCTGCTCGATCTGCCAGATGAAATTGTTATACGCAATGGCCTTGTTCTTGCTAAGGTAGGTGCCGGAAAATCCCAGCAGGCCTCCGCAAAGAACCAGACCGGCAAGCGAGACAAGCAACAGATTACGTTTTTCCCTGGTTCCGATGTTGCCCGATCTCAGCCCCGCAATCATCGATATCGTGGCGAGCGTGAGGCCAAGTATCAGGACAGATTTGAAGTTGGTGATATTGGGAATGAAGATAAAGGCCGTTATCCAGACACCGATAACGGATCCTGCGGTACTGATGAAGAAGACCATCCCCGAACCGCTGTCACCCCGTGTCAACTGACCTTCCCTGTACAATGTCCGCATGGCTATCAACAGGGGATTCATCGCGGAGATGGTGACAAGTGGAAGAAACAGCAGGATGATGCAGGCGATGAACGAACCTGTCACCAGGTTTATCCGGGCAAGCTGAAAGAATGTCCACGGATAGACGAGACAGGCAACCCCCAGGCTGAGTGCCGAAACCGCCGGCATCGATAAGAATGTGAGTTCGAGGCTCGTTGCCTTGTTGAACCGATGTGATAGTTTTCCGCCGAGAAAATAACCCAGCGCCAAAGAGATCAAGGTCAGTGACAGGATTCCCGTCCAGATATAAAGGCTGACGCCAAAGTATGGCGTCATGATCCTTGACGCCAACAGTTCCAGGGCCAGTGTTGCAGCACCGGTAATAAAAATGACGACTATATATATCTTCATGATGTAACAATCTCAGCTTGTGTTTTTTTTACAGTAAGGTTACCAGATAACTCCATATGTTATCGAGGATGTGAGGCTGTGCATCGGCTACGGGATGAAGGCCGTCCGCCTGAAACATCGAGCTGTTGTCTGCAATGCCGTTGAGGAGAAACGGGACCAGTTCTACGTCATATTTCCGGGCCAAACGCTCGTAAGTGGCGGCGAATTGTTGCGTATATTGTCTGCCATAGTTGGGCGGTATGCGCATACCCACCAGCACCACATGCGCCTCATGGCTAAGGGATTGTTCGATGATCGAGGCAAGGTTAGTATACATGCTGTCAAGGGGCAGGCCCCGCAGGCCGTCGTTGGCCCCGAGTTCGACGATCACGATCTCCGGGTTATGCTGTTTGAGCAGCTTGTCAAAACGGGCCAGACCTCCCCGCGTGGTTTCACCGCTGATGCTGGCGTTAATCACCGTGTATGAATACCCCTTGTCGGCCAGGCGTTGTTCCAGCAGGTATACCCAGCCTCGTTTTTGATCGATACCATAGCTTGCGCTTAAACTGTCGCCCAAAACCATGATCACGGGCCTGGCGTTGGATACCGTTGGGATAGTCAACAACAGAATCAGCAGGAGTCGTCTTAGCATGTCAGTGTCTTCACGTCAGCCGGTAATTGAAGTGACGGATCTGGACAAGAATGTCGCCAGTCCCGATGGTGAGCTCGTCATCTTGCATGATATCAATCTTACCATTTTATCAGCCGAGGCAGTGGCGATCATCGGCGCTTCGGGATCGGGTAAATCCACCCTGCTTGGGCTGATGGCTGGACTGGATGTACCCACAAGTGGCAGCGTCATGATACAGGGCAGGGATCTGTTTGCCCTCAACGAGGATGGGCGGGCCGAGGTTCGCCGTAACATGATCGGTTTTGTATTCCAGTCTTTTCAGTTGCTGCCCAACCTGACGGCGCTGGAAAATGTCATGTTGCCCGTCGAACTGTCCGGTCAACAACATCGGGCGCGTGACACTGCCCGTGAATTTCTTGATCGTGTGGGACTTGCGTCGCGTCTGCAACACCATCCACGCCAGTTGTCAGGAGGCGAGCAGCAGCGCGTTGCCATCGCGCGCGCATTCGCGGCACAACCGGCGTTGCTGTTCGCCGACGAACCCACCGGTAACCTTGACCAGCGCACGGGTGACAGGATTATCGATCTGCTGTTTGACATCAACCATGAGCGTGCTACCACACTGGTACTGGTGACGCATGATGAAGCGCTGTCTGCCCGTTGTAACCGGTCGTTGCATCTGGACGCGGGCCGGTTGCTGAAGGAGTAATGTATCCATGAGCACCGTATTGCTTTCGTTACGGATGTTGTACCGTGACTGGCATTCAGGCGAGTTGCGCGTGCTGGCACTGGCCCTCATGCTTGCGGTCGCCAGTGTCACATCCGTGGGTTTTTTTACCGACCGTATACAACGCGCCCTGGAACAACAATCCAATGAACTGCTGGGTGGCGACATCGTAGTCAAGTCAAGCAACCGCGTATCGGACGCGGTAAAAGCCGTGGTCCGGTCCTTTGATGTGCGAAGCGCGCGGACCGTGGAGTTTCCAAGCATGGTCATTGCCGCTGACAAGAGCCACCTGGCCTCTTTAAAGGGTGTCAGTGAGTCATATCCCCTGCGCGGCGAGTTGCGTATCACCACCAGGATGTTTTCCACCGATGCCCCCGCTCAGGGCGTACCTACTCCCGGGACCGTATGGCTGGAGTCCCGTCTGCTCAATCAGCTTGGCATCAATGTGGGTGACCGGATTACCCTGGGCGATGCTGAATTTGTCGTTTCGGCAATCATCACAAATGAGCCGGCAAGGGCAAGCGGCAGCCTGTTCAGCCTTGCACCCCGGGTCATGCTTAATATCCATGACCTGGAGAGGACCGGTCTGATTCAACCTGCGAGCAGGGTGCGATACAGGCAGTTGTTTGCAGGTGACATCGACACGATCACTCGGTTGCGCAAGGCGATCAGTAAACAGCTCCAGCCGGGTGAACGGCTTGAAGGCGTCGAAGATGCACAACCCGGGGTGCGCAGGGCGCTGGACCGGTCACAGCGTTTCCTGGGGCTGGCCGCACTGGTCAGCGTGCTGCTTGCCGGTGTTGCTGTGGCGACGTCGACACGGCGTTTTGTCGCCAGGCACCTCGACAGTTGCGCGATGATGCGCTGTATGGGTGCTACACAATCTGAGATCCTGTTTACCTTTATGCTGCAACTGGCATGGCTGTGCCTGATCGCAGGTGTGACGGGTTGTCTGCTGGGTTATTTGTTGCAGTACGGCCTGGTTGCAATACTGGCCACGGTGATCGATATCGTACTGCCGCAGCCCTCTTACATCCCCATCATCATCGGTCTGCTCGTGGGGGTGGTGACCTTGTCGGGGTTCGCATTGCCCCCCTTGATGCATTTGAAACACGTGCCGCCGTTACGCGTTATTCGCCGTGAACTGGGAGACGTCCCGGCCCGCAGCGTAGTGACCTATCTAGTCGGGAGTATGGCATTGTTTGTCCTGATCCTGATACAGGCGCACGACATCAAACTCGGCGTCTATATGCTGGGTGGAGTGATCGCCGCGATGGGACTGTTCTATATCATGGCCGTTGCGGTGCTGCGGATTCTGCAACGGTTCAAGCATCACGGGGGTATCGTGTGGCGTTTCGGGGTAGGCAACATCACCAGACGCACCAGGGGCAGTATTCTCCAGGTGATGGCGTTCGGTCTCGGTATCATGGTGTTGTTGCTGCTGACGCTGGTACGCGACGACCTGCTGCACGAGTGGGAAACAAACCTTCCGGAAGATGCGCCCAACCGTTTTTTGATCAATATACAACCCGACCAGCGCGTGGAGGTGGAAGACTTTTTTGTGCAACAGGGACTGCCAGCACCATCGCTGTTTCCCATGGTGCGCGGTCGCCTGACCGCCATCGACGGGCGAGCGTTATCGCTTGACAGTTATGAAGACGACCGTGCCAGCCGGCTGGTGGCACGTGAGTTCAATCTGTCCTGGTCGACAGAGCTGCAGGAAGACAACATCATCAGTGCCGGGCAGTGGTGGCCGGATCAATCAAATGGCAAAAAAATACTTTCGGTGGAAAAAGGACTTGCCGAAACACTCGGCATCGAGCTCGGCGACAATCTGACGTTCTCGATCGCGGATGACGATTTCACTGCCCGGGTTACCAGCCTGCGTGAAGTCGACTGGGACAGCTTCCGGGTCAACTTTTTTGTGCTCGCGCCACCGGGCGTGCTGGATTCGTATCCGGCGACCTATATCACCAGCCTGTACCTGCCTGCAAGCAACGGGAATGTCCTCAACGAACTGGTCAAATCGTTTCCCAACATCACGGTGATCGATGTTGCTGCGGTAATGCGGCAGGTGAGGACCATCATCGAACGTGTGACGCTGGCAGTGGAGTACGTATTCGTGTTTACCCTGCTCGCAGGCGTGCTGGTGATGTATGCCGCCATCCACTCCACGCTCGATGAGCGAATCCAGGAGAGTGCGATACTGAGGACGCTGGGGGCGGACCGCAGCCTGTTGCTGAAGGGTACGATCACCGAGTTTGCTGGCCTCGGTCTGCTATCCGGGCTGGTTGCCGCATTCGCAGCGACCGTATCCGGTTATATCCTGGCACATTTTGTCTTTCACCTCGATTATGCGTTCGACGGCCGCCTGTGGCTGATTGGTATCATTCTAGGCACTGTGGGTGTATGCGCCGCTGGTTTGCTGGGGACCATGCAGGTTCTGCGACGTCCGCCCCTACAATCGCTCAGAGAGATGTTGTAAACGGATTTATTTGTAACGGACAGTTACGATACAATAGGAGTTGATAATTATAATCCGTTGAGGATAACCGGATGCGTCGTTACCTGATCCCGATACTCCAATCCCTGACATTGGCACTGGCAATGGCCTTTACAGTACATAACGTCGGGGCGGCAACCATGAACGGTATTGCCGAAGGCAGCTTTATCGTCCTGAAGACGGATTACGGCACCACGTTCAGTGCCTATGCCGCAGGCGACCAGGATGCGGAAAACGGCATCCTGCTGGTGCATGATAAATGGGGACTGGATGCGTATGTCATCCAGTGGGCTGACCGCTTTGCCGAACTGGGTTATCGCGTCCTGGCGGTTGACTTGTATGACGGCCGCCAAGTGAGTGATGACGAGATGGCGGATGAGGTGGTTACCCAGATCGATCCGGTATGGATAGAGGCCGATCTGAAAGGTGCGGTGAAATACCTCAAACTGAAACAGCGCAATGTTGTCATCATGGGATGGGGGATGGGGGGCGAGAATGCCCTGTCCGCGGCGCTGCAGATCCCGGACATCAATGCCCTTATCACATACTATGCAGAGCCCGTGGTCGACGACCAAAAGCTCGCCACGCTGAACGGTCCCATGCTGGCGATATTCGCGAAGCGTGATATCCGTGTCGATACACAGGAGATCCTGGCGTTGAAGGATTCGATGGCAGCTCTGGGTAAGGAGCTGTGGGTGATGGAAGCGGACGCGGATCGAGGTTTTGCCAATCCCCGTACCGGTGCATTTAATAAAACAGCCATCGACAAGGCATGGATCACCACCAACGATTTTCTCTCCAAAGAGCTGGGTACACCGGCCGTTAAGACAACAGCATCACAATAAGGGCAAAACATCGTGGTGTCCGCACCTGTATCAGGTTGTCTGTATTAAAATGTTTTCTTGTTCCAGCCCCATAAATGCCGTTGTTCATTCGCAAACTCTATATATATACGATCACCCGGGATCCCGAGTTCCCGTTCGACAAGGCCGGATAATGAATCGGAGAGCATGGGCGTGCTGCGCTCGGGCAACCCGATACTCTTGAGTTCCATATAGGCGAGCGGACCGTCGTCGCCGGCGAAGATCATCGGTGCCCCGGTTTCGATGGCGACCATGACGTAGCGCTCGGGTTTGCCGAGCTGTTCCGCCACCGACTTCGACAGGGCATGCATCAATTGTGTACGGGCCGCGGCTTCCGTGGTGACATTGGTCAGAAGTTTCAGGTAAGGCATGAATTTCCCCTGTGTTTTGGCTGCGGCGCATGGTCCGGTGAGCACGCCGCTGTAAAATCCGATGACAAAGAGTATGTTACAACGTGTGTGTTCCCGGACAACTGTTGTAACGCTGAAAATGCGGGAATCGCGCCATAAACCGGATGTTGCTTATTGTTTTTACTATCAATTTAGCTGATTTCTTATTACAATTATTTCAAGGTCACTGGTTAGCAGTCTGTGTGAATCGCCCGTCTTGACGGGTATTTTTTTCGAGTTTAAAGGTACATATCGGCGTGAAACTCACCGGCGCGGAAATCCTGGTTCGCAGCCTTCAGGACGAGGGAGTCAAGCATGTGTTCGGCTATCCCGGCGGCGCTGTACTGCACATCTATGATGCGTTGTTCAAGCAGGATAAGGTCAGGCATATCCTGGTACGCCACGAGCAGGGGGCCGCCCATGCGGCCGACGGCTATGCGCGTTCGACCGGGAAACCCGGTGTGGTACTGGTGACCTCGGGACCGGGTGTCACCAATGCGGTCACCGGGATCGCCACGGCCTATATGGATTCCATCCCGATGGTGGTGATCACCGGCCAGGTACAGACGGCCGCGATCGGCAGCGATGCATTCCAGGAAGTGGATTCGGTCGGTATCACGCGTCCCTGTGTCAAACATAATTTCCTGGTCAAGGACGTCAAGGATCTCGCGGAGACGATCAAAAAGGCGTTTTATCTAAGTAGCACCGGCCGTCCCGGTCCGGTGGTTGTCGATGTCCCCAAGGACGTCACGGCGCAGACTGCCGAGTATCGTTATCCCGCCACGATAGAGATGCGCTCATACAAACCGGTCGTGATGGGACATCCCGGACAGATCAAGAAGGCCGTGGATCTGTTGCTGTCTGCACAGCGTCCCATGCTGTATACGGGGGGCGGCGTGATCCTCGGCAACGGCAGCGAATCGCTGATAGAAATGACGCAGCTGCTCGGTTACCCGATCACCAACACCCTGATGGGTCTCGGTTCCTATCCGCCCACCGATCCGCAGTTTCTCGGCATGCTGGGAATGCATGGCACCTACGAGGCCAATATGGCGATGCACGAATGCGATGTCCTGCTTGCAATCGGCGCTCGTTTTGATGATCGTGTGGTCGGCAAGGTGGATATGTTCTCGCCCTATTCGAAAAAGATTCATATCGACATCGATCCTTCATCGATCTCCAAGAGCGTACGTGTCGATATCCCGATAGTCGGTTCGGTGGACCCGGTCCTCAAGGAGATGATCAGGCTGATCAAGGCGAGCAAGAAAAAGCCCGGTAAGGAGCTATTAAAAGACTGGTGGGACAAGATCAATCAATGGCGCGCCAGGGACTGCCTGAACTATGACCGCAACAGCGAGCTGATCAAACCCCAGTACGTGCTGGAGAAACTTCATGAGATCACCGGGGGTGACGCATTTGTCACCTCCGATGTCGGTCAGCATCAGATGTGGGCGGCGCAGTTCTACAAATTCAACAGGCCGCGCCAGTGGATCAATTCTGGTGGGCTGGGGACGATGGGATTCGGATTGCCGGCTGCGGTGGGTGTACAGTTCGCCCATCCCGATGCTACCGTTGCCTGTGTTACGGGCGAGGCGAGTATCCTGATGTGCATTCAGGAACTGTCGACGTGCAAGCAGTACGGCCTGCCGCTCAAGATTATCAATCTCAATAATCGCTATATGGGCATGGTGCGTCAGTGGCAGGAGTTTTTCTACAAGGGCCGTTATTCCCACTCCTATATGGATGCCCTGCCGGATTTCGTCGAGCTGGCGAAAAGTTTTGGCCATGTCGGCATGTTGATTGATAAACCGGGCGATGTTGAGGCCGCGCTCAAGGAGGCCTTCAACTTGAAAGACCGCCTCGTGTTCATGGATTTCATAACCGATCAATCAGAAAACGTCTATCCGATGATCGAGGCCGGTAAAGGACATCACGAGATGCACCTGTCGCCCAACCGGGAGCTTGCCTGACGCAATGAAGCATATCATCTCGATTCTCCTGGAGAATGAATCAGGTGCATTGTCACGCGTGGCGGGGCTGTTCTCCGCACGCGGATACAACATCGAGTCGCTCACAGTCGCGCCCACCGAGGATGCATCCTTGTCACGCATGACACTGGTTACCAACGGCTCGGACGACATCATCGAGCAGATCACCAAGCAGTTGAACAAACTGGTGGACGTCGTCAAATTGCTCGATCTGACGGAAGGCAGGCATATCGAACGTGAATTGATGCTGATAAAGGTCAAGGCGACGCCCGATTCCCGCGACGAGATCAGGCACCTCGCGGATATCTTTCGCGGCCGTATCATCGATGTCTCACAAGGCACCTACACCATGGAACTGACGGGGAAGGCCGAGAAACTGGATGCCTTTATCAGGGAGATCGACCCCGAGCTGATCCTGGAGACGGTGCGATCGGGAGTAACGGGTATAGCCCGGGGAGAAAAGTGCCTGCGGGTATAACACTCAAAATTGCTGCGCTCGCTTATTTAGACTGAATCAAAAAACTTTGAATTGAAATTTTCGTAAAAGGAAAGAAAACAATGAATGTCTATTACGATAAAGATGCCGATCTGAAAATTATTAAAGGCAAGCAGGTGGCTATTATCGGCTATGGTTCACAGGGCCATGCACACGCCAATAATCTGAAGGACTCGGGGGTCGATGTCGTGGTGGGCCTGCGTCCGGGCTCCGCCTCGGAGGGCAAGGCAAACAAGGCCGGCCTAACAGTGCAACCTGTCGAGGACGCGGTTGAAGGTGCGGACCTGGTCATGATTCTGGTCCCCGACGAACACCAGGCGAGGCTTTACCGTGAGATCATCGCGCCGAATATAAAGAAAGGCGCGACGCTGGCATTTGCCCATGGTTTCAATATCCATTTCGGACAGATCGAGCCACGCGTGGATCTCGACGTCATCATGATCGCCCCCAAGGGTCCCGGCCATCTGGTGCGCTCGACCTATACCCAGGGGGGTGGGGTGCCAACCCTGATCGCCGTACACCAGAATGCCAGCGGCAAGGCTCGCGAGATCGCGCTGTCGTATGCCAGTGCCAACGGCGGTGGGCGCGCCGGGATTATCGAGACCAATTTTCGTGAAGAGACCGAAACCGACCTGTTCGGGGAACAGGCCGTGTTGTGTGGCGGTGCAACCGCACTCGTGCAGGCCGGATTCGAAACACTGGTTGATGCGGGTTACGCCCCGGAGATGGCCTACTTCGAATGTCTGCACGAGTTGAAACTGATCGTCGACCTGATGTACGAGGGCGGTATCGCCAACATGCGTTATTCGATTTCCAATACCGCGGAATATGGTGATCTGACACGCGGGCCGCGTATCATCACCGACTGGACGCGCAAGGAGATGAGGAAGATCCTCAATGAGATACAAAACGGCGAGTTCGCCCGGGAGTATATTCTCGAGAACCAGGCCGGCGCCGCCACGATGAAGGCCAAGCGCCGTCTCGGCAAGGAACACCAGATCGAACAGGTGGGGCAGAAGTTACGTGACATGATGCCCTGGATCAAGGCCAATAAACTGGTTGACCTGGAAAAGAACTGATTGTCTTCATTCATGGTAAATTGCGATCATAAAGTGATTCTATTACGTCGGGTACGTCATTATCCGGTTGAGTGACCTATGATCACGGGTTATCGGCCTTACATCGCGCGTGAGGGATGGCCGTATATAATTCTCGCCCTGCTGGCCGCCCTGGTGGTGAATATCATGACCGGCATGATCTACGCGATTCCTCTGTGGTTCCTGTCCATTGTGCTCATCTATATCTTCCGCGATCCCGAACGTACCATTCCCTCGACCGCGCTTGCCATTGTCAGCCCGGTGGATGGCTGCGTAAAGTCGGTCAAGGACGTCCGGGACCCCTGGATCGAACGCACTGCAACCGCGATCAGCATACAGATGAAACATACGGGGCCGTTTATCTTCCGTGGCCCGATCGAAGGGAAACTGATGAAACAGTGGCAGGGGAAAATGGAACCAGGCGATGATTTCGTCGGAACGAATCCTATGGTCGGGGACCAAAACAATAAAGGCAGGCGTTATCTCGCCGTCTGGGTGCAGAGTGACGAGGGCGATGATGTCGTGCTGATACTGATGGAGGGCAATGTCGGGTTCAGACCGCGTTGCTATGTCAATACGGGCGAAAGGATCGGCCAGGGTCGGCGTTGTGGATTTATCAGTTTCGGCTGCCGGGTGATGATACTCATCCCGCAGGGATCCAGAAACGATGTCATCCCCGGCGATATGGTCATTGCCGGATCCGGGATCATTGCCACGCTGGTACATAAATGAGTGTAAGATGAAACATAAACATTCAGGCGAACAGAACTGATGGATAATCATTCCGAAAATCATTCGGCGGATTCGCGGGAGACAAGGCGCGGCAGGGGTATTTACCTTTTGCCCAATCTGTTTACCACTGCCGCATTGTTTGCCGGCTTTTACGCCATCGTTGCAGCCATGGGTGACCGCTTCGAAGCGGCGGCGATCGCGATATTCGTCGCCATGTTCATGGATGGTCTTGACGGGCGCGTCGCGCGACTCACCCATACCCAGAGCGAGTTCGGTGTCCAGTACGACAGCCTTTCCGACATGATTGCCTTCGGTCTTGCGCCGGCGCTGGTGATGTATGTCTGGTCTTTGTCGACCATGGGCAAGCTCGGCTGGCTGGGTGCCTTTATCTATACGGCGGGTGCCGCGTTGCGCCTGGCGCGTTTCAATACACAGGTGGCCAAGGTCGACAAGGGTCACTTCCAGGGTCTGCCGTCGCCGCCGTCCGCGGCACTGCTGGCCGGTTTCGTATGGGTGTGTGACGATTACGACATCAGCGGCGAGAGCTATGCCGTACTCGCCTTCCTGCTGACGGTGATCGCCGGTCTGCTGATGGTGAGCAATATGCGATTCAAGAGTTTCAAGGACCTCGATCTGAGAGGCAAGGTCCCATTCGTCGCCATCCTGATCGTGGTATTGATATTTGTCTTCATATCGATTGATCCCCCCATCATCCTGTTCAGCATGGCCTCGCTCTATGCCTTGTCGGGACCTGTGAACACGGTGATCCATCTGCGCAAACGACGGGCGCAACGCACGGGATCGGATGACTCGGATGAGCAGTTCCCACCACAGGAATAAAAAAATCAAGCTGCAATACCATGTCTGTTGGCCGATAATCTCCACACAACGGCAGTAACGGGCAAAATCCCTTGGCTTTTACGTGTCGTGCATATATATTTGGGTTATGAGCGCTAATCCACATCAATCCGTAAAGCCCATGTCTCTCCGGCATGATGGATTGTTTCGTACGGCCGCACCGGCCCGTCTCGCCTCATCTCTCTCCCTGCGCCTGCTGCTGCCGTAAGGCAGCCAAATCCACCTTTACAATCAGCGACATACTAGTCCGCACTCCAGGCGGCAGATCAATCACTATGTGATTGTATTTGCTGAGTTATAAGTTACACTGATGAGCGAGTAACGATCATGAGCAAGCAAGACAAACTCTTTATATTTGATACGACCTTACGCGACGGCGAGCAAAGTCCGGGTGCGTCGATGACGCGCGAGGAAAAGATACGCATCGCCAAGGCGCTTGAGAGGATGCACGTCGACATTATCGAGGCCGGGTTTCCCGTCGCCAGCGTTGGTGATTTCGAGGCGGTCGAGGCGGTTGCCAACACCATCAAGGACAGCACGGTGTGTGCACTGGCACGAGCGCTGGAAAAGGACATCGACCGCGCCGGGGAGGCCCTCAAGGGCGCCAATTCGGGACGCATCCATACCTTCATCGCCACTTCACCGATCCATATGCAAAAGAAGTTACGCATGGAACCCGACCAGGTCTTGGAGCAGGCTGTCAGGTCGGTCAAACAAGCGCGGCGATTTACCGACAATGTGGAGTTTTCACCCGAAGATGCCGGGCGCTCGGAACTGGACTTTTTGTGCCGGGTGATCGAGGCAGTGATTGAGGCCGGTGCGCGTACGGTGAATATCCCGGATACCGTGGGTTATAACGTGCCCGACCAGTTCGGGACCCTGATCCGCAATCTCATGGAGCGCGTACCCAATTCCGACAAGGCTGTGTTTTCCGTCCATTGCCATAACGATCTCGGCCTTGCCGTATCAAATTCGTTAGCGGCCGTGATGAACGGCGCACGTCAAGTGGAATGCACCATCAACGGACTCGGCGAACGCGCGGGCAACGCCGCGCTGGAAGAGATCGTGATGGCCGTACGCACGCGCCAGGATATCTTTTCCTGCGATACCGATCTCGATACCACGCAGATTGTACCCTGCAGCCGCCTGGTGGCGGGGATTACGGGTTTCGCCGTGCAACCGAATAAGGCAATCGTCGGCGCTAACGCCTTTGCCCATGAATCGGGCATCCACCAGGACGGTGTATTGAAAAGCCGCGAGACCTACGAAATCATGCGCGCGCAGGACGTCGGCTGGTCGGAAAACCGTATGGTGCTCGGCAAGCACTCGGGACGTAACGCCTTTCGCACCCGCCTGAAGGAACTCGGCATCGTATTCGACTCTGAAGAGGACTTGAACGACGCCTTTACCCGCTTCAAGGAACTTGCGGATAAAAAACACGAGATCTACGACGAGGATCTGCAGGCTCTGGTAACGGAAACCAATCTCGCTGCGGAAAATGAACGCTTCAAACTGGTATCGCTCAAGGTCTGCTCTGAAACTGGTGAAACCGCCAACGCCGACCTGACCTTATGGCTGGACGGCAAGGAACGCCGCTCGTCCGCACCGGGTGATGGTCCCGTCGATGCAACCTTCAAGGCGGTGGAGTCGATCATCAACAGCGGCACGGAGTTGCAATTGTACTCGGTAAATGCGATCACCAGTGGTACCGATTCGCAGGGTGAGGTTACAGTGCGCCTGCAAAAGGGCGGGCGAATCGTCAATGGACAGGGCGCGGACACCGATATCGTGATCGCATCGGCGAAGGCCTATATCAATGCACTCAACAAGATCATGGAGCCGGCACAGCGCGCCCATCCACAACTGTAATACGATGATTGAATGACGATTGACCAGAGACAGCAACACTATCTCGATGCAATGGGCATTCAACGCTGGTCGCGCCGCGAACATGCAAAGGATGATGCAGTCGCTGCAAATGAACTCACTGCGGTTGAAGTACTCGCTGGGACTGCGACTGATGACATCGCTTTGCTGGACTGGGATACACTGCAGGCACGGGTTGCCGGTTGCACTAAATGTGAACTGCACAAGACCCGCACTCAAACTGTGTTCGGCGTCGGTGACCGTAATGCCGAATGGCTGATCATCGGCGAGGCGCCGGGCGCCGAGGAAGACCGGCAGGGCGAACCATTCGTCGGCCGCGCCGGCCGGTTATTGAATGCGATGCTGCTTTCGATAGGTCTCAAGCGCGAGCAGGTCTATATCGCCAACATCCTCAAGTGCCGGCCACCGAACAACCGCGATCCGCGTCCCGAGGAGGTTGCCTGTTGCGAACCGTATCTCAAACGCCAGGTTGAATTGTTGCAACCCGGGATCATCCTCGCCGTCGGCCGCATTGCGGCGCAGAACCTGCTCAAGACCGATACGCGTATCGGCGCATTACGTGGCAAGCGTTACACCTATGCCGATACGGGCATACCGCTGGTAGTGACCTATCACCCGGCATACCTGTTGCGCTCTCCGAAAGAAAAACGCAAGGCGTGGAAGGACCTGCTGTTTGCACAACAAATTTATCTGGAAAAAAAGCAATAGGTGTTAAAGATGGAAAACCCGGAATACATGTACAAAGAACTAAACGCGGGTGAATTCAGCTTTCGCAGCATGACGGAAAAGGACCTGCCGGCGATCATGGCCATCGAACGCAGATCCTACGAATTCCCGTGGTCGGAGGCGATATTCAAGGATTGTCTGCGGGTCGGCTATCTCTGCGAGGTCATCGAATGCGATGGCGAGATTGTGGGTTACGGTGTCATGACGATGGGGGCGGGTGAGGCGCATGTCGTCAACCTGTGTATTAAACCGGAGCTGAGACAACGCGGGTTGGGCGGACACATGTTGGCTCACATCATGAATCAGGCAAGATGTGAGGGCGTGGGACATATACTGCTCGAGGTACGTCCATCCAACCAGGCGGCCATCAAGCTTTATACGAATCTCGGTTTCAACGAGATCGGCGTGCGCAAAGGGTATTACCCGGCGCGTTATGGCAGGGAAGACGCACTGATCCTGGCGTGCGCTTTATAACCAGGGGGCTGACAATTCGCAACACCGGTTTTTACGGATCCGGTCGTTTAACCGGGTCAATGTTTGTTACGTCAGCCTGTACCGATCCATTTTATTCCATGTACCCTGGTATTTCATCCCACTCCAGCAGTTATTCCCTTTTCGCGTTACACTAGTGACCAATTTAAAGTCTGGCAGAAAAAGGGAGAGATTTTGCAGGATACCCTCAAACCGCTTCACTACGCCGTTCACCTAAGATCGGTCGCCAAGTATCTGGGGTCACTGGCATTGATGCTAGCGTGTCTGGCGCTGGGACCGCTGATTGTTTCCCTCTGGTTTGGCGACTATGAACTTAGCAAGCGCTACCTGCTGGTGATAGCTTTCCTGGTTATTGCCGGACTGCCGTCATTGCGGCTCAAACATCCCGCCGACCTGCAGCAGAACGAATCACTAACTATCACCGCGTTGGCATTCATCATCACACCACTGATCATGAGTTACCCGATGATGGGCGCCGGTCTGGGATTTATAGATGCCTGGTTCGAGGCCGTCTCCGCGATTACCACTACGGGTCTGTCCACCGTGGCGAATGTCGAGCAGATGCCGCATACACTCCGGTTTGCACGCGCCTGGATGCAATGGTACGGAGGCCTGGGAATCGTGGTACTGTCCGTCGCGATCCTGTTGAATCATCATATCGCACTGCGCCGCCTGATCACACCCGGCGCCGAGGGCATGATCACTACCACACGGGTATACGCACGGCGTGTTTTTGGCGTGTATATCGTGCTGACGCTGCTTGGCTTCGTCATCCTGTACCTGCTGGTCGGTGATGCGTTTAATGCACTGGCCTATACCCTGGCGTCCGTATCGACGGGGGGGTTTTCGCCACTGAATAACAGTCTCGGCGATCTGCCGTGGCAGGTGCAGTACGGCGTTACCCTGTTGGGACTGTGTGGCGCAATTCCGTTCATTCTGTATTACCGCTTATCGCATGGCGACTGGCGGGAGATTGTTAAGGATATCGAGGTACGCACCCTGCTGGGCATTACGCTGTTGGTGTGTCTGCTGATGAGCATGTCCTTCATGTATCAATCTGGTATGAACTGGCAGCAGGCAGTCCATCAGGGCACACTGTTGGGAATATCGGCACAAACCACCACCGGCTTTTCCAGCCTCGATGTGGGTGGACTGGATGGTTTCAGCATGGTTCTTGTGATCCTTGTGATGGTTGTCGGCGGTACGGTCGGCTCCACTGCGGGAGGGTTCAAGATCTTGCGTCTGTTGATCCTGTGGCAACTGATCCGACTGCTGATACGTCGCACCGCTGTGCCTACCCATGCGGTGGTCGAACCGCGTCTGGGTGACAAGACTCTGGAAAGCGAGGATATCGAGCGTGCATTAATGCTGATCATCCTGTTTGTTATCGTGATAGTTCTGTCATGGCTTATCTTTCTGGCCTACGGTTACGATCCCTTGCGGTCATTGTTCGAGGTTACATCGGCCACGGGCACGGTGGGTCTTTCAAGCGGCCTGGCTTCGCATGAGCTGGAGCCTGTGTTGAAGGGGGTGTTATGTATCGATATGCTCCTGGGTCGGGTGGAAATCATCGCCCTGTTAGTTGTATTGTATCCGGGAACATGGTTGGGCAAACGATCGGAGTAATCTTATGCGCGCGGTATTTATAGGGGCCGGTTCACTTGCTGTCATGACGGCGAGGTCGTTACTGAAACGCGGCCATGAAGTGGTCATCATCGAACGGGACAAGGAACGCATCAAGGCGCTGACCGAGACGCTGGACTGCGGCGTCATAAATGGCGACGGCAGCAAGCCTGCCATCCTTAAGGAGGCCGATCCCGCCCATACCGATATCCTCTTTTGCCTTACCGACGATGACAAGGCAAATATCCTCGCTAGTCTGGTGGGTTCATCGCTGGGATTCAAGCGGGTGGTAACCGAGATTGTCGATTCCGAACTGGAACATATCTGTCTGGAACTGGGTCTGGAGGACACTATCGTCCCCGCACGGACTATCAGCCGCCTGCTGGCAGACAAATTCGAAGGCCGCGACCCGCTGGAAGTTTCCACCATGATACGCGACGAGGCACGTATCTATTCGTTCGTCCTGCCGGAAAAATTCGACGGTACCATCACAACACTGGAACTTCCCGAAAAGGCGCGTGTCGTGTGTGTCTACCGTGAGGATAAATTGATTATCCCCAACGGCGATACAAAGCTCGCCGGTGAGGATGATGTCGTGGTTATCGTCCACCGTGACCTGTTGCCGGACATGGAAAAACGCTGGGGACCAGACGGAACGGAGAAAAATGATTAATCGTGATCGAACGCACTGCGTACAAGCAATACCGGAATGTATATCTCATTTATCCGATATTGCCCGGATGATCCATATGGTGACGCGTACCCTGGTCAATATGGCAACATAGCAGGATGACTATAGAGTTATCGAACACAGGTTCACACACCAGGACATCGCCAGGATAGACGGGGTGTCCCGGGAGATGGTCAGCCTCATCATGAAGGACCAGACGACCGGGAATTATATTTACCTGAAGGGCCAGTAGTTCACCATCAACAAAAGACTGTCTCCCGCCGGTTGGTGATCCTCCGCCGGGCAACTGGCAAACGATTGCTCTAACCTCATTGGAATCTTTCTCCGGCGCGTTCGACGGCGCTTTTGAGTTCCTGATAGGCCTGTTCCACGCCGGTTTTAAGATCTTCCCAGCCGTCATTTCCAGCCAAACGCAGTTCATCCAGTTTTTTATACAAGTGTCGCTGCCTGTTGCGTAAGGATTCGATCTCATCGTTGTATTTAATCTTTTGCTCGGCCGTTGCCTTGTCCGCTCGGGCCTTGAGAACATCGATTTTAGCCTGCCATTCATGCAGGCGGGCATTCATCTTGTCCTCGTAGACTTGCTTGGTATCCATAGTGATATCCTCCACAGTTAAATGTTAATGGCGCTTGACCTGCTGTTCGCTGTCAGCGTTGTGACGTGAGTTTTGTGGTGATTAGGTTGTAAAGCCAGGCAAAGATTGCACCGCCTATCAGACCATCCAGAGATCCCCAGATCAGGCCCAACACGCTTCCCAGAGGTGTGATGGAATAGCCCGGGTAAAATTTGCCGATGATCGTCGGTTCGGATGAGGCGCCGTAGAAAACGATCAGCCACCATGTCGCCAGAAACAGGGCAATGCCCCAGTACAGGCCGCAGGTCAGTGCAAAGGCACGTATATTCAGTATCATTTCCTGGTACTCCTTCAGTCAGAGTCAAGGGTTATGCCATCGTTTGTAGCGCATACCGAAACTCCTGCCGACATGTCTCGCGGCAAATGGATCGGCTAGCGTCTGACTGAGGTATTATTCCCAATAATACGGCCGGCTATAATGATCATATAGCAATGATTCGTATTCGCGGGTAACCAGCTGAGCTGGATCGAAATCAGGACTGTTCCTGATCGTGTCTATGTCGATATCGAGGTCGGTGTATGCCTTCCGGTCCGTCCAGTTGATCGAACGCAGCCACTGTGTTGACAATAACACCCTGCCACCCGGCAGCCAGTTGTGTGTATGCACGATGACATAACGCAGGTTCCAGCAGCGCTCATCGGCCAGGAAATCATCGATATGTCCCGACTCTCCATCGATGGCGACGACATCATACCCGGTGACCTCCTTAATGGAACGCAGCGGGCCTTCAGTTACATCGATCTCGTCGACTTGCGGTACTGGACGGTCGGGTATCGTCTCGATCACGCCGGATGATGGATAGGATTTGTCATCCAGTGAGCCATTGCTTACCCAATAGAAGGGCAAGGTGTAAAACTGGTGATAGGCGATCTCATACTGTCTCGATACCGGGGCATGTTCATCGAGAGGGGGGCTGTCCTCAATCTGCTGCTTTGTCAGTCGTACGGAGAAACACTTTGCAGGCCAGTCGGGCTCATCCAGAAAAACCGGGGAGATGACCACCTTACGGCCCGGTAGCCAGCGCAAGGTCTTGACGACCAGATAACGCACCATCCATGTCCGGTCATCGAAGAGAAAATCGTTGCATATTCCAATTTCCCCATCCTTTGTCTGGATAGTATAACCCGTCAGGTCTGCTAGTTTTTTCCACATAGATATGAAATCTCATGTTCAGTGATCGACTGTGCCAATGAACAGGCGATCCATATCCCTGATATTGAGTTTGTTGACCACGCTGATCGCGCCGCCTTCAAACGCATTCTCCTGTGCTGCCTCGTATTCTCGGGGCGTATCTACGGTACCGGTCAGGGTGGCAACCCCGTCATCTACAGAGACATTGATGTTATTACTGTCGACGAAAGGGCTCCAGATCAGCTCGGTCTTGATGTCGTTACTGATTTCAGTATCGCTCTTGTCGGTATTCGCGAGTCCTTCGTACCATGGATAGTCATAGATAGACCAGCCGTAGACATACGGGTTATAGACTACTGTGTCGGGATAATTGACCTTCAGGTCATTTTCCACGCTGGAAACACCGTTGGCGTTATAGGCGACGTTTTCCGCTTCGGCCTTCTCGAAATAGGAATCCACGGTACCGCTCAGTACGACTTTATGGTCATTCACCTTGACCTTTATCTCAAAGGCCTCGGTATAGGGGTTTCTTAACAGGGCATCACGAATGTTTTCGGCAATCTGATCATCGTCCAGGTTCGAGAAGGTCTGCACATCAATCTGATTGTCGATACCGGTTACACCGACAGTATTGCGTACATCGCGAGTCGCGGCCTTCTTAGCCTGGATATTGTCCACCGTACCTTTAAGAGTGACACGTCCCTTGGTGACATCGACTATAATATCGAAAGCATAGATTCGGGGATCATATACGAGGGCATCCTCCACTGCCCGCTGGATCTCCTCGTCGGAGCGAGGTGTATACTTGTTCTTGCGCATCGCTGTGTCGCGTATCCATTTAACGACGTTCAGATCCGAACTGTCCACTGCCTTGACCCCGCTGATCCAGGAGTCAAGACGTGCCTCGCGTTTCTCGGCAGCGCTGCCCACGGTACCTGACAGATGCACGATGCCGTCCTTGACCTGAACGTTAATAAGTTCGTCATCGACGAGGGTGTTCCAGTGCAGCCGTTGTTCGATGTCGGCCACGATCTCTTCATCCGGCCGTTTTGCATCCTGGGTAACGTTGATTTTATTGTTGATGCGGGCAACGCCGCTGACGCCCTTGGCGACTGTTTCTGCAAGCTCACGTTCAGCCCATGAGTTCACCCTGCCGGTTAGCGTCACGATGCCGCCATCTCCCACTTCCACACCGATTTCATAGGTGTCGGTTGCAGGATTGAACAACAGGGCATCCTTGATATCGTTCTTGAGGCGGACTGGGGAGCGGTCTATAGGAGGTAACACCTCGATACGATTAATGACCGAGCGGACGCCCCTCACGGTTTCTGCAATACGTTCGGCACGATCCCTGGCCAGCAGGTTAGTAACTTTGCCCGTCAGTGTAACGATACCTTTGTCGATACTGACATTGATATCTTCAGGTACCGCGGGGTCGTAGATGAATTCGCTCTTGATGTGATCGACGATTTCAGGATTCCTGACCTTGATGTTGGCCCATGCATTCATCGATACGGCGGTGAGTGCTATCATCACCAGCATCAGTAATAACACAGGCGGTAAAATGGCATCACTAATTCTCGCTGTGGCGTACATTTTCTTCATGGTTGGTTACCTCTCCTGGTTACTGTCGGAATTCTCTAACATCTGGATCATCAATAATCGTGTTTGAAGTATGTGAACCTATCTATATTCACTCCGGCCCTGCGTAATACGTTGTCCCGGATCGTTGGGGCAACTCCAGGCGCGGTGGATTTTTCGGAACCGGCGGTTTTACAGGCGGCTCATCCGGTCCCGGCGGCTCGACCGGCGGCTTGTCCGGATCCGGTGGCATGACCGGCGGTTCCTTCGGTCCCGGTGGTTTAACGGGTGGTTCCTTGGGACCGGGTGGCGGTTTCACCGGTGGTTCTTTTGGCCCTGGTGGTCTGGGTGGTGTTTTTTCGGATCGTTGATATTTCATTACCTGTGAGCACGCCATGCCAAAATATTTTGCATTCTCCATTATCGACGGGTGCTGTGTATGTAGAGATTTCATGCATGATATTTTTTCAGTATCGGGGTGATATGACATTGAAATTAATCAATGTCTTTGAAGTAATCGTGTTATGACAATACATTGATGACAATCCGCGTGTATTCAGGCTTCCATGCCATTCTTTTTGGTCTTATTACACATATAAGCAATATTAACCGTTCAGATCATGTATATGACGATTGATAAATATCAATACAACACTTGCATCGTTAATGTCATCATTTGTAATTTGACCAGCAAAAATGGGCTTTGATACCTTCAAACAGCTGTATCCGGACCCACAGTGTGATGTTGCATTGAAGGGTCTCTATCTGCAGCGTAACGAACCGGTCAACCAGGACCCCGAGGTCTATACCAACTTCATTACCAGTCTGGATGGACGCATTGCGATCGACAAACCGGCTACACATGAACACGGAGTACCGGATACGATTACCAATCCGAGGGACTGGCGGCTATATCAGGAGCTCGCGGCACGCGCGGATGTGCTGCTCGTCAGCGGCCGCTACATGCGTGAACTTGCGCAGGGGACGGCCCAGGCAGATCTGCCAGTGAGTACCGGCCCTGAATTTTCGGACCTGCGTACATGGCGTGAACAACGGGGTCTGTCCGCACAGCCCGCGGTGGTGATACTCAGCGCAAGCCTGGACCTGCCACCTGCCGGGTTGCGCAGCTTATCGGATAGACGGGTCTATGTGGCAACAGGCGATGAAGCCCCTGTAAATGCGGTCAGTAGGGTAGAGCGCATGGGTATCAATGTCATCCGGGCGGGAAGTGGCAGAAAAGTGGATGGATCGTGTCTTGTACAGCAATTAAGACAATCGGGATATAGCCGGATATATTCCATTGCAGGTCCGGAGGTGCTGGAGACCTTGTTGCGGGCGAAGGTGCTGGACCGGCTCTATCTGACACAGATGTTCAGGCTGATCGGCGGTACTTGCTATGACACCCTGCTCGAGGGTGGGTTGTTGAATCCGCCCGCGGATTTTGAACTGCGCGCACTGTATTACGATGAACACGGCGGTGAAGGCTGTCGCCAGATGTTCAGTATCTATACGATGAAACACGCCAACACCTCGTAACCTGGTACCTTAGAGTAAGGCTCAATCGTTATCGCTCATGCCGTTTAATATCTTGCGCGCGCGGTCGATAGTTACGCCATGACGCTGAATAGCTGACCAGGGATCTTCCTTCTGCCCGAGCCGGCGCAGGATATTATTTATATTCCAGCGCTGCGGGTCGAGTGTGCCTTTATCGAGTTCATCGAGATCCACCGGCGTTGCGACAGGCGCCCCTGCGATGGCGCGCACCGCGTAAGGCATGACAGCTGTCTGACCATAGGCATTGCGCATGACATCGAGATAGATGCGTCCACTGCGTTTGTCCTTGCGTTGTTCGACGGTGAGTTCTTTTTCATGATGCCTGGCAAGTATGCCCGCCATATCCTGTGCCAGCTTGCGGACAGCGTCGAAGTCCGCGACGGGTTTTAGCGGCGTCACAACATGCAGACCGCGCGAACCGGTTGTCATGACATAAGGCGTCATGCCCATGTTATGCATCAATTCGATAACCTGCTGCGCCGCGCGGCGTACCGCGTCAAAGCCACTGCTGCTTGCCGGATCCAGATCGAAGATCAGGCGGTCAGGACGGTTGAGACGGGGCGCGCGGGCCAGCCAGCCGTGCAGTGTTATGACGGCCTGATTAGCAAGATAGGCCAGTGTCTCCTGATCGTTGCACAGTACATGCTCTACTGTCGCATCGTCCCTGTCTTCGGCATGCGGCACCTTGCGTGTCTTGATCCAGCCGGGAAAATAGTCTGCGCTTTGCTGCTGGTAGAAACCATCGGCATCGATACCGTCGGGGAAACGGTGCAGGGTGAGCGGACGATCCCTGATATGCGACAGCATGACCTCGGCTATCTTGCAATAATAGTCGATGAGATCACCCTTCGTGACACCGTCCTTCGGGAACAGCACCTTGTCAGTATTGGATATTTCAATGCTGTGACGGCCGATGCGCTTGTTGACCATATCAACCGGGTAACTCCCGCACTACCTTGCGCGCTGGTTTGTCTCGGCGCAGGCCGAGAAACCGGGGATGTCGCAGGCGTCCGTCCCTGGTCCATTCGGTAAAGTCCAGAGCGGCATACCCTTGCGTTTGAGTAAACTGCGTTGTTCATCGTCGAGATCGTCACGCCAGTCAGTCATTTGTTTCGGCCTCCTGGGCGGCAATCTGCTTCAGTGTGCGGCCGCTTGTAACCGAAGCAGGTTCGGTGCTGGTGGGTCGCCGCCGGGCGTCGGCGTACTCATCCTTCATCTTGATGGCAAGCCAGCGCGGCTTCTTGCCGCCATCGGTGCGTTTGAGGGCGTAGCCACCCTTGAGCTTTTTGCCCTCGAGCCATACTTCGATCAGACCTTTCTTGAGGGCGTTCTCCATGCTCCGGCTGTTTCTGCCCTTGTTGGCCTGCAGGTTCCGGTAACGCCCGGTATCCCAGACCAGCACCACGCCTGCACCATACTCGCCCTTCGGTATGATGCCTTCGTAATCGATGTAATCCAGTGGATGGTCTTCGGTTTGAATGGCAAGCCGTTTCACGCCAGGATCGGTAGACAGTCCTTTGGGTATTGCCCATGAAACCAGCACGCCACTGAACTCGAGACGAAAATCATAATGCAGGCTGGTGGCATCGTGTTTCTGGATTACAAAATGACGGCCGCCCCTGCGACCACGTCCACCCGATGGCTCACTGGTCCTGCGAAAGTCGCGTTTGCTGCGGTATGACTTGAGTTTATCTTTCATGATGCTGGCCCGTGACCGGGAATAAGGTATCTGTTTGATTCAGATACCATATGATGGCGGGTTTGTTCGGACATTATGATTTGTCAATCTATCCTTGGGATTGGGCCCCTGCAGATACCACATGGTCTGGAGATATACCGGAAGATCCCTAATAAGTTGATATTTTTCAATGAGTCATAATGTCCTTGATTGATGCAATAGTGCACGTAACCGAAGCGGGATATATTTAATATACACATCTAAAAGGAGCATCCCTGATATGTACATGAATTTCTATTTTGCACCATTGATGTCACTGATCGCTGGTATTCTGATCCTGATAATGCCTCGCCTGTTGAACTACATCGTGGCAATTTACCTCATCGTCATCGGGATTGCCGGGTTAATCGGGCTGACATGGTTCCATTATCAGATCTAGTATACTATACGGAATTAAACACCTATCCCCTCTGAAAAGTACTAATAAGAACAGGTTCATGACGACTTCGCTATATTTCAATCGTCCATCGTTACTGACCGGATGCAGGTCGTTCATTGTTTTGATGCTACCGCTGTTTCTGATGGTTGCCTGTGCCACGTCCCCTCTGGGAAGGTCACAACTCGCATTTTTCCCCGAAAATCAGCTGCAGGAAATGGGCGAGATGTCCTATACCAAACTCAAGAAGGAACAACAGGTCGTAACGGATGCCGCTATCAATGCCTACGTAACCTGCGTGGCTGATCACATCGTGGGTGTGCTTGATGATTCAGGGCAGCAGTGGGAAATTACGGTCTTCGATGAAGACCAGGCGAATGCCTTTGCACTGCCGGGACGCAAGATCGGCGTTTACAAGGGGCTGCTCGATATTGCCGTGACACAGGGCCAGTTGGCAGCCGTCATCGGCCATGAGGTAGCGCACGTCAAGGCCGACCATGCCAATGAGCGTCTGTCCACCAACTATGCCGCGGAAGCGGGCCTCTCCCTGATCAATGCTGCGCTGAATAATGACTCCCAGGCACAAAGCAAGGTGATGGCCCTGCTCGGTGTCGGTGTCCAGGTCGGTGTGTTGTTACCCTACAGCCGTGCGCAGGAAAACGAAGCGGACCTGTTGGGCCTGGATTACATGGCAAGGGCGGGTTTCGATCCCCGCCAGGCGATCGATCTGTGGCAAAACATGAGCAAGGCGGGTGGTGCCAGGCCACCGGAGTTCCTTTCCACACACCCGGCCAGTGAGAACCGTATCGCATCACTGCAGAAACGCATGCCCCATGCGCTGGAGCTTTACCGGGAGTCACAGGCCCAGGGCCGCAACCCGCAATGTTCCAGACCTTAGTAAATCAGGTGAATCGGCGGGTTACATCCCGGGCGTGATCAGACACTTCGTCTGCGAGATGTCAGCAGGGCGATCACCCAGACAACCAGAAAGACGAAGAACAGGATCTTGGCGATCGATGCGGCAGTGCCGGCGATGCCCGTAAAGCCCAGTAGACCGGCTATGATCGCGACCACCAGAAATATAAGTGACCAATGTAACATAACAAATTCCCGGATCAGTTATTATCCATCTTGTCCATGGCGTCTTCGGTTTTGTCGGCGACATCTTCAGCGGTGTCTTTCATCTCGTCCGTCGCCTTGTCTATAGTCTCGGCCGCCTGGTCGGCTTTTTTATCAATCTTTTCACCGGCCTTCTCTGCCGGCCCCTGCTGATCACACGCTACCAGTGTAAAAATCATAGCTGCGCCAAGTACGGTCATGATGTGCTTCGTATATTTCATGATAGTCTCCATTTGATGATTGAATTGGAACATTCTGTTTCGGACAAACTCGATCAGATATTAACCGGAATCAGAGACAGCACAATATAATTATTGAATCAGCACGTCTTCCAGAATCATTATTTAAACAAACAGGATAACCGTCACGATCTGTAGTGACATTGCTAAAAATCAATAACACGTGATATAGACAACCAAAATAATAATTTAGGTTTCGTTATGAAGCGATCCGACATAATAACGATTACCTTGCTAGAATCTCCAGAATGCTTTACGTTTTAACATTGTAACATCTTCGACCGGATGGGCCCTGGGCTGATACGACTGCATTGTGAACACCCCTGATTATCTATTCGCATACTATCTTAATATTCTTAAATCAATATGCGGAGATGCGGGATTGGCAAAAAAACAACTGCATATCAGCTAGATAACGCCAGCATGTTAAAGTAGCACGATCAACTGAAAGACATTCATATCAGTATTTACTATCAGGCGAGTTTCTTATATTTGATACGATGGGGCTGGTCGGCATCTGTACCCATGCGGCGGTGTTTGTCGGCCTCGTAATCGGCATAGTTGCCTTCGAACCACACCACTTCGCTGTCACCTTCGAAGGCAAGTATATGGGTTGCAATGCGGTCAAGGAACCAGCGGTCATGTGAGATCACCACGACACAACCGGGGAAGGCGAGCAGGGCCTCCTCCAGTGCACGCAGTGTTTCGACATCAAGGTCATTAGTCGGTTCGTCGAGTAACAGGACATTGCCACCGCTTTTCAGCAGCTTTGCCAGATGGACACGGTTACGCTCGCCGCCCGACAGGCTGCCGATCCGTTTCTGCTGGTCCGGTCCACGGAAATTGAAACGTCCGCAATATGCGCGCGACTGGGTCTCGAACTTGCCGACGTTGATGATATCCTGTCCATCCGAGATCTCTTCCCAGACTGTCTTGTTGCCATCCAGAGCATCCCGGCTTTGATCGACATAGGCCAGATGCACCGATTCACCGACGCGTAGTTCCCCCTTGTCAGGTTTTTCCTGGTCGACGATCATGCGGAACAGGGTCGTCTTGCCGGCACCGTTAGGTCCGATGACGCCGACGATGCCACCGGGCGGCAGATTGAAGCTGAGATCATCGATCAGGGTATTGCCATGGAAACCTTTGGAGATATGTTTGGCCTCGACGACGAGATCACCGAGCCGCGGGCCGGGTGGAATATAGATATCCTTGGTCTCGTTGCGTTTCTGGAATTCCTGTGAGCTCAATTCCTCGAATCGTGCGAGTCGTGCCTTGCTTTTGGCATGGCGTCCTTTTGGATTGGTGCGTACCCACTCGAGTTCCGCCTTCATGGCGCGTTGACGTGCGGTTTCCTGTTTTTCTTCGAGCTCGAGGCGTTTCTCCTTCTGTTCCAGCCAGGATGAATAGTTGCCCTCCCAGGGGATACCGTGACCGCGGTCCAGCTCCAGTATCCAGCCGGCGACATTGTCGAGAAAATAGCGGTCATGCGTGACGGCGACCACCGTGCCGGGATAATCATGCAGGAATCTTTCCAGCCATGCGACGGATTCTGTATCGAGATGGTTGGTCGGCTCATCGAGCAACAACATGTCCGGATTTGAGAGTAGCAGGCGGCACAGAGCCACACGGCGCCGTTCACCACCTGACAAGGTAGTGACATCAGCATCCCACGGCGGCAGACGCAATGCATCGGCGGCAACCTCCAGTTTCCTGTCGAGGTCCCAGCCGTGTGCGGCCTCGATGGCATCCTGCAGTTTGGCCTGTTCCTCGAGGAGCTTGATCATTTCATCCTCGCCCATAGGTTCGGCGAACTTCATACTGACCTCGTTGAAACGGTCCAGCAATGCCTTGGTCTCCCTGATGCCTTCTTCGACATTACCGCGCACGTCCTTTCCGGGATCGAGTTGCGGTTCCTGCGGAAGGTATCCGACCTTGATACCCGGTTGCGGGCGCGCCTCGCCGTGATAATCCTTGTCCACACCCGCCATGATGCGCAGCAGCGTCGATTTGCCCGAGCCGTTAAGACCTAGTACGCCGATCTTTGCGCCGGGGAAAAAGGATAACGAGATGTCTTTGAGGATTTCCTGCTTGGGCGGGACAACCCTGCCCACCTGGTTCATTGTATAGATATATTGAGCCATAAATGAAAACTATTACATTTGTGATCACTGCATTAAAAGTTTGCTTAAAATGCTCATTTACTCTTAATATAAACTCCGCTTTCTCGCAAACTTCGCCTTGTTCTCACTGCATTCGTTACGTTTTCATGCTAGTGAGTAAGCACTATAGTAAAGCCTGATTTCTAACCTCTTCTTGATTTAGGTTACACGATTATTTTTCGAGTGTATAGAACAGGTCGGCGCCGGATTCGATGCCACTCTCGGATCTCAGGCTCCATTTATCGTTCAATGTATAACGTAGTCTGAAAGTATTGATGCGCTCGATTATACCGACACCGTAACTAATGTAGAGTTTTGGTGAAAGAAAGTGCGTCCCTACGACAAATTGTGATTCTTCCGGTGTGCTGCCCGATTCGACATACACATCCTCTATTTTGAAGATGGAACCGATTTCTTTTGCAAGCAGTTCGCTACCGGCCAGTCCGACCGAAAGTGCAACACCGTATAACGCTTCACCCTCTGATTGTGAGGCCTCGCTTATGGGTCGGCCCAGAATGATATATGACAGGATGTCCTTTTCAGCCATTGGCGGGGTGGAGAAGAAATGGGGGCGCGGGTCCTTCAAAGTCCCACGAACATTGACCCCGGCAACGACATTGCCGGTTTCGTTCTTTATTTCCCGAATCGCGCGGATATCAAGTCCGGGATTATCCACGGGACCTCCCACGAAAAGTAGCCGTCCGGTTTCAATAGTCATCTCACGTTTGACCACTTTTAAGAGGCCCTTGTTTTTGATCTGCAGTTGATAGACGCCATCGTGGATCTGCAATTGGCCATATGCCGTGGTGATTTGGCCGGGAGTATCGATAATGGCGACATTTCCGTCGATATTGCCCGTCAGACCGAAGCCATTGAAGCTGACCTTTTCTCCCAGACTGATATTTATAATACTGCTTATCTGCCAGCGTTGAGGGATGTTAGTGGTATCTTCATTGTGAATGACTACATCCGAAGACGGAGTGCGCGTTGTTGTCAGGTCGCGTGGTTCTATCCGGGCCTCCGGGATTGTGATTGTTCCGTTAACATCGACACTGCGATGATTGATTTCGACGGTTATCAGGGGAGAAACAAATACGTGATATTCGGGTATATTGACGACCTCGAACCGGGTCCCCGTTGAAGACAGTTGCAAATGCAGCCTGTTTTCCGTGTCCCAGCCAAGGGTGCCGTCCACGGCCAGGTCACCCTCACCGGATTGCAGTCGACCGTTAAAATCCAGATTATTGATCGCGTCACCTGAAAGATTCAGCCGGATGTTTTGCAGTTGCAAACCATAGCGGGGGATTTCGGCCGCAGCATCCTTGATATGCGCTGACGTGCTCAGCCGTGGTTGAGCGACAGTACCATCCAATGCGATTGCGATCTTGACGATCCCGTTGGTATTTTCAACCTCGGGGATAAAATAGGGTAGTAATTCAAGATCATCAAAGGCGGCATCGAGTTGTCCCTGGAGAGGAGCATCCTTGAGAGTATCGAGATTGTTGATGTTTAGCGCTGTCTGAGGCAGTACAACCAAAGCCTGGGCGGTATTATCCTTGCTGATGTCCACGTGTGCCTCGGCACGGATTGATTCCTCTGTTAAACGCAAGGTAACCACGGCTTCATTGTATTCGGTGTCAATATCGGTGCCGCTTGCCAACGTATGAGACAACTGTCCGCTTTTGGTGACAAGTTCCCCGGTGCCGGTGACATCACCCTGTATTCCCAGATCCAGGTTCGCCTGTGCGTCAATGGTTCCGGTCACAGCGAGTGTCGGCGGTAGCCACCTGGCGGCGAATGCAAGCGGGATGTCAGTTGCCGACAGTGCAGCTGTGCCGCCTGTATCCTGTTGCCATTGTCCTTCCATACAGAGTTGTGGTTGCTTGTTCTGCCAGCAGGCCCGGGCAATGTTGACTTCATCGGTGGCGGCGCTATACCGGAATGGCTTGTTAAGGGTCCATTCACCATATTCAGATGATGTCACGTTTGCCTTCGAAATCGTTCCGGACCATTGCCGGTTTTGCAGGGAGGCATTGATATCTATCTCTCCACTGGTGTGCGGGGCATAGAATGTGGCGCGAAACGTATGCTTGTCGGCCGTCCCGATTGCCTGCAATTCAACCTCATCAAGTGTGGCCTTTCCGGCGTGAATATCCTCTGCCACAAGGTTTATTGCCGAAGGCTGTGTGGACAGCAGATCGATATCCGCGGAGACCTCGAGTGAGGCGGCGGTATAGGACTCATAGGTCAATGATTTGCCCAGTGCGGAGAGGGATATATGCGGATTCTGTCTCGCCCCGGCAATCCTGCCCTTGCCGCGAATCGTTCCACGAAGCTGGGGCAACAGTGCGTTTATCTCGGGTGCCTCTACTTCCCAATCGATATCCCATTGATCGGAGAATGTACCGTCGGCGGACAGTGAATTGTTATCGGACATTATCTCCACGTCGGTAACCTTCATGATGTCCGGTTGCCATCCAAATGTTCCCTTCGCCGCAATCGGATATCCCCTGAGCGTTCCCGTTACACGTTCAATTTCGACGTCTGTATGCGGCTCATTGTTTTCAAGACCGCCCTTCATCGTGGTCGCGAACGATATTGTTCCTGGCCAGTCTTGCCATTGCACGGCAGGATCGATGTTGTTCCCATTGAGTGTGAATTGCCAGGCAAGTTGTGGTTGCCAGCTCAGCCTGCCATGGCCCCGGATACTACCCCCAAGGGTTGCAACATAGATCCGGTCAAATGTCGTGGAATTTCGCCCACCGTTTCCGTCGACGGTCAACGTACCGGACGGGGTCTGCGGGATATCCCTGAGTTTCGCTATCAGTGAATATTGATACTGGTCAAGATTACCTGTCAGTTGTATCTTTCCCTGCGGGCTTGAAACCACGTGGGATGTGTCGGGTGGCCAGTTAAAGTTATGCCATTCGCCCGTCATCTTTAGCTGTGTTTGTGACGGGGAAAACGGTTCGGACAGGGTTGCGCCTATGCTGGCCTTGAACGGACCGGTGATTATCTGTGACAGGGTCAGCTGCTGCAGATCACCGGAGATGGTCCCGTTCCCGGCTAGGGTCGTGTATCCTGGAACAGCTGCGCGCCATGTAGTATCGAGGTCAAGGACGATGTCACCGCTTAACCGGATCGTACCACCTGTTGACAGAAAATAATCACCGGCATCTATTAGTAACCGCTTGACAGTGAGGGATCGGTCTAGGGTGATCGAATCCACGCCCAGTCTTTTGACTATGAAGGCCTGCGACATATCACCGGCCATGATGGAGACGTCGTTGATCTCTCCGCGGTCCAGCCTGATCGACAATGGAAGCCCTGAAAAGCTGTTCATGGCTGACGATGTTTGTGTGGTCTGTTGTTGCGTCGATGAAGGAGTACCGGGTTGCTTGAATGTAAACCCGCTTCCCTCGATGCGATTGATATGGAAAATACCACGGACAAGGTCGCCCGGCTGCAGGGTGATCGCCACTTTTTCGATGGAGTAGGTACTGTCCTCCATCTCATAACGCAGTTTCCTTATCGTGACCGTGCCCGCCAGTCGTCCGTGAATACTGTCATAGCTCAACTTGCCGGGAATCAACGGTATCAATCGTGCGCTGATCCACTGCAGACCACCTTCGGTAGTCAGGACAACCGTCAGGGCTCCCCCTGCAGCCACCACGAGCAGGACCAGGATCAACGTGATTATCAATAACAGTTTCTTGATCACAGGTCCGGCCCGATCCAGATATGAAAGCGTCGTGGACTGCCCGGCTTACTCAACGCCCAGGCATAATCCAGTCTGATCGGTCCGATGATCGTATTCCAGCGTATTCCGATTCCTGCACCGTGTTTGAGATTATCGGTGTATTTATTCATCGCATTACCTGCATCATAAAACGCCGCGCCACTCCAGTTACCTGCGATCTTGTGATCATATTCAACGCTGCCGACGACCAGATGCTTGCCACCGGTTACTTCGCCGTCAGCATTAACCGGTCCCAGGGATTCATACGCATAACCGCGCACACTCTGATCGCCACCAGCGAAGAATCGCAACGAGGCGGGTACAGCGGTGAAATCATCGGCATCTGTGGCGGCGAAATCACCGCGCAGGATAATCCGTGCATTGTTGCTAACCGAGCGGATGATCTTGCCGTTTATTCTCCCTTGCAACAGATTTGTATGGTTGCCGACACCAGTCTTCAAATCCATGAGCAACCGTGATCCGTGCGATGTCAGTACCCGGTTATCCGCCTTGATGCGTGACCAGCTGATACCCGGTAGTAACAAAGCCGTATGCGCGTCAGCACCGGCGATCTGGAATGACTCGGACTGATAGTTCAGGTAGATGGTTTCAAGCCAGTTTGTATAGCGACTTACCGTGCGACTGACCCCCCATATCAGGGTTTCGCTCTTGCTCGTTCTCGGGCTGTCCTCTACCCACGAGGTGGTAAAGGCGATATTGTCGGTGCGCGGATCCCGTATAGGGATTTCGTAACGTCCCGTTACACTGTTCTTGATTTCCGAGGTCTTGAATTCGGCACTGACGTGGTGGCCGTTTTTGTTGACACGCCGGTTCTTCCAGCCCAGTGTGCCGCGAGGACCGGTGTCTGTCCCGTAACCGATTCCGAAGCTGTAAAGATGTTTCAGGCGCGGCTCCACTGTTACGACTACCGGGACCACATGATCCTTGATGGCTTCACGGTTGCCCCGCACATCGACCCGCATAAAATATTCACTGTCCATGAGGGCGTTTTGCAATTCTAATAATTGATCTGTTGAGTAGGGGTCACCCTCTGAAAAGGTGACGTAACGCTTCAACAGTTTTTCATTGAGCTCATTTTGTTTGAAGGTTACCTTGCCGAATTTGTAGCGTTGGCCGCTATCGATGTGGATCACTATGGACGCGCTATACTTTTCAGGCTGAACTATGACCTCGTGCTCCAGCAGTTTTGCATCGAAATAACCCCTTTCCAGGGCCTGTTGCAGAAATGCATCACGGCCTTTTTCATATTGCGCGTGTACCAGGATGTCGCCCTCGCGGAGGGGAAAATTCTTGACGAGATTCTGGAAGATATTGTCATCTGCGCCTTCACCAGATATCCGTATATCGATTGAGGACACGATCACGGGTCTGCCAGGATCGATTGTATAGGTGGCGGTCCAATTATCATCCTCGTGTTCAAGGGTGGATTCTATCTTCGGCTCGTAGTAGCCGAACGGTTGCAGGGCATCCCTGATTTCACCATTAGCCTTGTTATACAGCCTGCGCACCCTTCCCGTTGCCAGATCGGGGTTTACCTTTTGCTGTTCGATGCTAAGGTAGGAGAGGATATTGTCCTTGATTTCACCCTCGACACCGTTGACGTTGACATCCAGCCGGACGGCGCCGAATGCGGTGGATGAAACACACAGTGACAGCAGCAAGATTACAAGTGATCGGATACTTAACATGCGTATGTGTTGGTAGAAGAATCAAAAAGGTATAGCCGGGTGAAACGAATGATCAGTATACTCGATAGTATATAGACTGGGTACGTAACACATAAACAGCGGGATGCATAAATATGAAATCTGTTGAATCGGGGGTTGACAAAGTATCGAGAGAGGATACCGCAGCAGGCCATGGCATTGAACGCCTGCAAACCATGGAAGACTGGATCCGCTGGGGTGCGGACAGTTTTATCGAAAAAGGGTTGTTTTTCGGACATGGTACGGATAACGCATTCGATGAGGCCGCGTACCTGGTATTGTATGCCTTGAATATCCCGCCGGATGTACCGGGTATACCTCTGGACATGGTTCTTGATGATGATCGGAAACATGCAGTAGTAAAGCTGATAAACGAAAGGATCACAACACGGTTGCCTGCGGCGTACCTGACTCATGAAGCATGGTTCGCCGGTTTGAAGTTTTATGTCGATCAGCGGGTACTCGTACCACGGTCGCCGCTGGCGGAACTCATCGAGGTCGGCTTTTCACCCTGGGTGGACCCTTTTGAAGTTACATGGATCCTCGATATCGGGACCGGCAGTGGCTGTATTGCCATCGCCTGCGCCTATGCCTTTCCAGAAGCACAGATAGACGCAGTGGATATCTCCACCGATGCCCTTGAGGTTACCCGTATCAACATCGAACGGCACGGGCTTGAGCAACGGGTGCAGGCCATCCGGTCGGATCTTTTCAGTGCCCTGCAGGGAAGACGTTATGACATCATCGTCAGCAATCCACCCTATGTCGATGCAGTAGACATGGAGGCTCTGCCGGAAGAGTATTGTCATGAACCTGCTGTCGGACTCGCCGCGGGCGAAAACGGACTCGATGTCGTCATGCGCATACTGCGGGAATCACAGGACTATCTTACGCCTCACGGGATTCTCGTGGTAGAGGTGGGCAATTCTGAAGAGGCGCTGGTCGAGTGCCTGCCCAGGGTGCCTTTTACATGGCTGGAATTTGCACGGGGCGGCAAGGGGGTCTTTCTGCTGACGGCGCAACAGGTTCGTGAGAATCACGGGGACTTCATGGCGGCGGTCTGATCTCATGCATTGTACGGATTCATACTATATATAAGGTGTCACATTGCAGCGGGAATACGGTACCGGCAAAGTGATCTCCTGGGCATTGTATGACTGGGGCAATTCCGCCTTTGCCACGGTCGTGATGGCCGGCTTCTTCCCGGTATTCTTCAAGCAATACTGGCATGTCGATCAAGGCGTGAATGAAAGTACCTTTCATCTAGGGCTCGCAAATGCCGTTGCCAGCCTGGCAATCGTTGTGCTGGCGCCGTTGCTGGGCGCCATTGCCGACAAGGGGGGTGCGAGGAAGAAATTCCTGATGTTCTTCGCCGTGATGGGCGTGGTGATGACCGGCGGCCTGTTTTTCGTAGCGCAGGGCCAATGGGTGCTCGCGATGATGCTTTATATCTTTGCCACTATCGGCTTTATGGGCGGGAATGTATTCTATGACGCCCTGATTATGGTGGTGGCGCCGGAAGAAAAGGTGGATTTTATTTCGGCGCTAGGATATGCGCTTGGTTACCTGGGCGGCGGCATACTGTTTACGCTCAACGTCGCCATGACCTTGCAGCCCCGGTGGTTCGGTATGGCGGATGCCGGACAGGCCATCCGGATTTCATTCATCATGGTGGCCGTCTGGTGGGCGGTATTCTCCATACCCATGCTGCTGTTTGTCCGGGAACCACGGGTATCACGGTCGGCATCTACATGGGAGATTATCGGCGGCGGATACCGGCAGTTGATCGCGACCATGCACGAGATTCGCACGCTCAGGTTCGTATTGCTGTTCCTTGGCGCCTACTGGTGTTACATCGACGGGGTCGATACCATCGTGCGAATGGCAGTGGACTACGGTATGTCACTGGGATTTCAATCCAATGACCTGATTGTCGCCTTGTTGATCACGCAGTTTGTAGGATTCCCTGCGGCACTCGTATTCGGCAAGCTGGGTGAAAGGATAGGCGCGAAAGCGGCAATCTTCATCGGGATAGGCGTCTATATACTGGTAACCCTGTGGGCGTCTTCAATCGAGGTCGTCAGGGAGTTTTATATCCTTGCCGCTATCATCGGGCTGGTGCAGGGAGGGGTGCAGTCACTCAGCAGATCATTTTATACGCGCCTGATCCCTGCGGGCAAGAGTGCCGAATTCTTCGGCTTTTATAACATGCTGGGAAAATTCTCGGCCATCCTCGGCCCGCTCATCGTTGGCTGGGTAAGTGTCGTAACGGGCAGTCCGCGCTATTCCATATTATCAGTGGTCGTGCTCTTTCTTGCCGGGGCGGTCATACTGTATTTTGTCAATGAGGAGAAGGGAAGGATGATGGCCACGGAACTCTGATGCTCTCACAGTTTATATCGCGACAGTCGATATAACCGCAAGAGGCCTGTGAATGAAACTTATCAAATCCATTTTGCGCTGGTTGTTTACCAGTCTCTATAAAGTCGAGGTCAAGGGGCTTGAATATTATCAGCAGGCGGGTAACCGCGTGCTGATCATCGCCAATCATACCTCTTATCTCGACGCGGTGTTGCTGGCAACATTCCTGCCGGAAAAGCTCACCTTCGCGGTAAATACGCGTATTGCCAGGGCATGGTGGGTACGTCCCGCGCTGATGCTGGTCAACTTTTTCCCCATGGATCCGACCAATCCGCTTTCGACCAAGTCGCTGATCAAGTATCTGCAACAGGATCACAAGGCTGTCATCTTTCCCGAAGGGCGCATCACAGTGACAGGCTCGTTGATGAAGATCTATCAGGGACCGGGACTGGTGGCGGATAAATCAGGGGCTTCATTGTTGCCCGTGCGTATCGAGGGGGCACAGTACACGCCTTTTTCACACCTGCGCGGCCGTGTGCGATTGCGATGGTTTCCCCGGATCACGCTGAGCCTTTTGCCGCCGCGTAATATCACCCTCGACACTGACCTGCGTGGTCGTGCCAGGCGTAACGTTGTGGGCCGCGTGCTGGCGGATATTATGACGGAAATGATCTTTTCGACCAGCAATTATCACCTCACCCTGTTCGCCGCCTTGCTTGATGCCAGGAGAATTAACGGCGGGGGACATACTATCGCAGAGGATATCGAACGCAGCCCATTGAACTACAACCGCCTGTTGGCGCGCATATTCATACTTGGCGCTGTTATCAAGCGCCAAACGCGTGAAGGTGAGGCAGTGGGTTTGATGTTGCCCACCTCCGTAGCCACAGTGGTGGCGTTCATGGCCTTGCACCTGCACGGCAGGGTTCCCGCCATGCTGAATTTTACCGCGGGGACGAATAACGTGCTCTCGGCCTGCAGGACTGTCCAACTGCGTACGGTGTATACATCACGCCGGTTCGTGACGGCGGCAAGTTTGGAGCATCTCGTTGCAGATCTGGAGGACAAGTTTAATATCGTCTACCTGGAGGATATCCGTGAGCGGATCAGCTTGTCGGCAAGGCTGGGTGGTTTGTTTTCCAGCCGGTTCGCCCGGATGGTCTATAATGGAGAGGCATATTCTCCTCATGATCCGGCCGTCATTCTGTTTACATCAGGGACCGAAGGCGCCCCGAAAGGCGTGGTGCTGTCTCATGCCAACCTGCTTGCCAACGGACACCAGCTGGCCGCGCGCATCGATTTCACAGCACAGGACATCATTCTCAATGCCTTGCCCCTGTTTCATTCCTTTGGGCTGACAGCAGGGACACTGTTGCCCCTGTTTGCCGGTATCCGCACCTTTTTTTATCCGACACCGCTGCACTATCGCATCATCCCCGAAATCTCGTATGACATCAATGCGACGATCATGTTTGGAACGAATACATTTCTAACGGGTTACGCCCGCGTGGCGCATCCCTATGATTTTTACAGTATCCGTTATGTATTCGCCGGGGCCGAGAAACTCCAGGAGGAAACCCGCCGTGTATGGATGGACAAATTCGGGTTGCGCATACTCGAAGGATACGGTGCAACGGAGACCAGTCCCGCGCTGGCAACCAATACGCCGATGGAGTACCGGGCAGGGAGCGTGGGACGCCTGTTGCCCGGAATCGAATCCCGTCTGCAACCTGTTCCCGGTATAGAGCAGGGCGGCCGCCTGGAGGTGCGTGGCCCGAACATCATGCTGGGCTATTTAAAGGAAGACAGACCCGGTGAAATACAATCGTTGTCATCCGGGCACGATGAAGGCTGGTATGACACGGGTGATATTGTTGCAATCGATAACGACGGCTTTGTGTGGATATCCGGACGGGCGAAACGGTTTGCCAAGGTCGGCGGTGAAATGGTGTCTCTGGTGGCGGTCGAAAATCTTGTCAACCGGACCTGGCCACATCGGTTACATGCCGCTGTCAGTATACCGGATACACAAAAAGGTGAACAGATCGTGCTGGTTACCGAATATTCCGAGGCAAGGCGCCAGGAATTGCAGGAGGCTATACGCAGGGAAGGTTTGAGTGAGATCAATATCCCCCGCAGGATAGTCATCACCCGCGCAATGCCGCTGCTGGGTTCCGGCAAGATAGACTATCAGGGCGTCAAGGATCTGCTCGAACAAAACTCGACATAATTAATTTCCATCACCAGTTCGTAGCTGCTGCCGGATACTCTATACTATATAGAATCAAACATCAGGGCCGGATATGGACCAGTCACTCAAATTCGATCTCGATCTGATTCGCCGTTATGACAAGAGCGGGCCGCGTTATACCTCGTATCCAACGGCCGTTCAGTTTCACAACGGCTTTGGCGAGGCAGATTATCGTCGCTGTGCCGAGGCTACCAATCAGGATGCGAATCCGCTGTCGCTGTATTTTCATATACCGTTTTGCGATACCCTGTGTTTTTATTGTGCCTGCAACAAGATCGCCACTAAGAACCGCGCCCATGCTGTGCCTTATCTGGCGCACCTGCATAAGGAGATTGCGATGCAGGGTGCTCTGTTCGACCGCAGTCGGCCGGTAGATCAACTGCATTGGGGCGGCGGTACCCCGACGTTCATCAGCCATGAGCAGATGCGGCAACTGATGCAGGTGACGGGTGAACACTTCAACCTGCGTGATGATGACCGGGGACAATATTCCATCGAGATCGATCCCCGCGAGGTCACAAATGACACCATAGCGCTGTTACGCGGTCTCGGGTTTAACCGGATGAGCCTGGGGGTGCAGGATTTCGATACCCGTGTGCAGCAGGCAGTCAACCGGATCCAGACTGAGAAACAGACATTCGCGGTGTTCGACTGGGCCCGCCAGGAGGGATTCAGGTCCATTAGTGTCGACCTGATCTACGGTCTCCCGTTTCAGACGGTGGCGAGTTTCGACAGGACGGTTGAGAAGATCATCGCCGCGGGTCCGGACCGCCTGTCGGTATTCAATTACGCCCATCTGCCTGATTTGTTCATGCCGCAGCGGCGTATCAACGCACAGGATCTGCCGCCAGCAGGCGAAAAACTTGATATCCTGCAATCGACCATCGAAAGGTTGACCGACGCCGGGTATATCTATATCGGCATGGATCATTTTGCCAGGCCCGATGATGAACTGGCAGTCGCACAACGGCAAGGCAACCTGTACCGTAACTTTCAGGGTTATTCCACCCATGCGGACTGTGACCTGGTCGCCATGGGCATTACCTCGATCGGCAAGGTGGGACATACCTATAGTCAGAATGTGAAGCAGCTTGACCAGTACTACCGTATCGTCGATGAAGACCATTTGCCGGTGTTCCGGGGCGTCGAACTGAATGACGATGACGTGTTACGACGTGAGATCATAACCAGCCTGATATGCCAGTTTGAACTGGACATCAGGAAGTTTGAACAACGGTTCGATATCAATTTTGCAAACTACTTCGAGAGAGAGTTTGACGAACTGGAATGCATGCAGCAGGATGGTCTGTTGGATCTTGATGAACAATCAATCTGTGTACTTCCCGCCGGTCGCCTGATGATCCGCAATGTATGCATGGTGTTCGACCGATACTTGCGTTCATCTTCGGAACAGCGCTTCTCCAGGGTCATCTGATTTTTGATCGCATTACACTGCTGCGTTAACGGGTAGAAGACGTAACGCCAATAACCCGTTACAATACCCTTATGTCCGGCAATTCCATCGGCAAGCTTTTTACGATTACGTCATTTGGCGAGAGTCACGGTCCAGCGCTGGGCTGCGTGGTGGATGGTTGTCCGCCGGGGCTCGAATTGTCTGCCTCGGATTTACAGCATGATCTTGACCGCCGCAAGCCGGGCAGGTCGCGATACACCACGCAGCGCCGCGAGGCGGATGAAGTCACTATCCTCTCCGGGGTGTTCGAAGACAAAACTACCGGGACGCCGATCGGTCTGCTGATCCACAATACCGATCAGAAGCCTAGGGACTACGGCGAGATCATGGATCGCTTTCGTCCCAGCCATGCTGATTATACCTATCAACAGAAGTATGGCATGCGTGATTACCGCGGCGGTGGGCGTTCCTCCGCGCGCGAGACAGCGATGCGTGTGGCGGCGGGTGCGATTGCCAAAAAATATCTTAATGAGCGTTATGGTATCGTGATTCGCGGTTATCTCGCACAGATGGGGCCGATCAAGCCCGAACGTTTCGATTGGGAGGAGGTCGAGAACAACGCTTTTTTCTGCCCCGATGCAGACAAGGTAGCCGAGCTTGAATCCTATATCGATGCCCTGCGCAAGGAAGGCAACTCGATCGGTGCGCGAATCACGGTAGTGGCAAGCAACCTGTTTCCCGGACTCGGCGAACCTATCTTTGATCGGCTCGATGCGGAAATCGCCAGGGCGCTGATGAGCATCAATGCCGTCAAGGGCGTGGAGATCGGGGCGGGATTTGCGTGCGTGGAACAGAAAGGCACGGAACACCGTGACGAGATCACGCCGGAGGGATTTCTCAGCAACAATGCCGGCGGCATCCTCGGGGGGATTTCCAGCGGCCAGGATATTGTTGCAACCATCGCACTCAAACCGACCTCGAGCATTCTGATACCCGGCAAGTCAGTCAACGTGAATGGTGATGCTGTTGAGGTCAGAACAAAAGGCAGACATGATCCTTGTGTTGGTATCCGCGCCACACCAATTGCCGAGGCCATGCTTGCCATCGTTCTCATGGATCATGTATTGCGTCATCGTGCACAGAACATTGACGTAAAATCACTAACGCCAGTTATTCCCGCCCAGCCTAGAGACAAGTGATCCGTTTTCTTTTTTCATTTGTTGCATACCGCTTGTAATCCTTGCCATGCCCTACTGGAGGTTGTCGGGATTTTATCTGTTTTATTTTGCCACGCTCGGCGCATTACTGCCTTACTGGGGACTGTATCTCAAGTCCATCGGCTTCGATGCGCAGGACATCGGCACCTTGTTTGCCATCATCATGAGCACCAAGATCATCGCCCCGAATATCTGGGGGTGGATCGCCGATCACTCGGGCCATCGCATGATGATCATCAGGATTGCCTCGTTCATATCGGCATGTGCCTTCGCGGGCGTCTTTGTCCACCACAGCTTCTGGTGGCTGGCGCTGGTCATGTCGGTGTACAGTTTCTTCTGGAATGCCTCACTGCCGCAGTTCGAGGCCACAACTATGAATCATCTTGGTGACAGCACGCACCGTTACAGCAGTATCCGGTTGTGGGGATCGATCGGGTTTATCCTGTCTGTGGTGTCACTGGGACAGGCCCTGGAATATTATGACACCGCGATTTTGCCGCCAGTATTGCTGGTGTTACTGGCCGGTATCTGGGGTGCCAGCCTTATAGTTCCGGAAAGGGCGGCGGGCCATCTGAGGCTGGACCATGAATCCTTGCGCAATATCCTGCGCCGGCCGGTGGTCGTGGCGCTGCTCGTTGTGTGTTTCCTCATGCAGGCGAGCCACGGACCATACTATACGTTTTTTTCCATCTACCTCGAGGACCAGGGTTATTCACGCACGGTCATCGGTCAGTTATGGGCGCTGGGTGTGATTGCTGAGATCGTCGTGTTCCTGTTCATGTACCGCCTGTTGCCGCGCTTCGGCGTAAGGAAGTTATTGTTGGCAAGCCTCGCCTTGACAACATTGCGATGGTTATTAATTGCGTGGTTTGTTCAGGATGTCCCGGTCATTGTGTTGGCCCAGAGCTTTCACGCTGCAAGCTTCGGAATCTATCACGCCGTGGCGATTTCCCTGATTCACCGGTTCTTCACCGGCAGACACCAGGGCAAGGGCCAGGCGCTCTACTCCAGCCTGAGTTTCGGTGCCGGCGGCGCGATCGGCAGTCTCTATAGCGGTTATACCTGGGTGAGTATCGGCCCCGCCCTGACATACACCCTCGCGGCCATGCTCAGCGCGACAGCCTTTGTCGTCGCCTGGGGCGCCATCAGGGCGGTGGATGAGATTTAGACATGGTTGAGGCTTTTAACCCCGATTCTTATATAATGGAACCTCGGGAGGGCATCGATGCCATTCATCTTGTTGAAAATCATTGGTTTGACGGCATGTTGGGGCTGGCGTATCATCGCTGCCCTTGTGCACGAATTTGGTTGGCGAGCCTGGTTTCGACGGTTAAACGGGGTATAGCGCAGTCTGGTAGCGCGCCAGCTTTGGGAGCTGGATGTCGGGGGTTCGAATCCCTCTACCCCGACCATTCTAAAGCGCCCGTAGCTCACTTGGATAGAGCATCGGCCTTCTAAGCCGAGGGTAGCAGGTTCGAGTCCTGCCGGGCGCGCCATAAATCTTGCACGGGATGTTATTATCTGTTTTAAAAGTATGGTGGGCGTAGCTCAGTTGGTAGAGCCCCGGATTGTGATTCCGGTTGTCGTGGGTTCGAGCCCCATCGCTCACCCCATTATTTGGGCCGTTAGCTCAGTTGGTAGAGCAGCTGACTCTTAATCAGCGGGTCGTAGGTTCGATCCCTACACGGCCCACCA
>CAZSAK010000011.1:0-86296 GCA_964605155.1 uncultured Chromatiaceae bacterium
GGCAATAACCGGGGCTGGGATTTCCTGAAAGTTGTCAGGTGGCAGCCAGTTGTTCTGCGGGCCGACGAAATCAGCAAAGAAACGCCATGTCCGTCGCGCCAATACCCGCAGAAATTCCAGTTGATCAACAGACAAGTCAGCTTCGGGCGCGTGTAAGGGTTTGCTGATCCAATTGGCAACGGCGGGCGATACCAGCCAGAGCAATAAGACAGGTGCCCAGGAGAACCACTCCGCAGAGTGGCTTTGCCACATTGCATAAGCCAGCGCCAGCGCCACGACAGGCGCGAACCACATCTCACTAAAAAAGCCACCCAGGGTATGGCGTGCATTACGACGCGCATAAGATCGCAGATGCCAGAGTAACAATCCGCGACGGGTGAACAGCATACGCACGCCCGAGTGTAGAATCGCATCGAGACAAATCAACGTGTCATAAGGCAAAAAAATCAACGTCAGCAAGGCAAGTGCCAGCGAACGGCCCGCGGATTTGCTTGTCAGGATCAGGTGCGCCAGTAAATCACGTTCTTCAGGTTTACGGATGAGTTCTATTGTTGTACTCGTCAAGGTGTGCAAGAACAGGACACCCGTTACCAGCAGGGTCCAGAACCACGTCGGTCCCGGACCATACAGCCAACCACCTGCCAGCAAGGCAAGCAGTGACGGTGGGACGAGACTGCGCCGCAGGTTGTCGAAAATTTTCCACACTGACAAGGCCGTCAGCGGATTCGGTTGGCGCCTTGCTTTTGATGTATCTGAAAGAGGTGATCCAGGCACGCGCGAACGCAGCCACCCGGCAATCTGCCAGTCACCGCGTATCCAACGGTGTCGTCGGCTGGCCTCCATAGCGAAACTGGCCGGATGCTCTTCAATGAGATCGACATCGGTCACGAGTGCCGAACGCGCATAGCCGCTTTCCAGCAAGTCGTGACTGAGAATGAGATTCTCCGGAAAGCGCCCATCGACGGCCTGACGAAAAGCGTCCACATCGTAGATGCCCTTGCCGATGAACGAGCCTTCTCCGAAAATATCCTGGTAGACGTCCGATACCTCGCGTGTGTACGGATCGATGCCTGACTCTCCCGCGAACAGTTTGGTAAACCGTGACTGACTTGCGCTGGTCAGGCTGATAGAAGCGCGTGGTTGCAGGATCGCGTAGCCTTCGACGATGCGTCCCTTGTCGGCATCGTACACCGGCCGATTGAGAGGGTGAGCAATGTAACCTACCAGAGTGCGTGCCGCGTCGCGTGGCAGTTGCGTATCGGTATCCAGTGTAATTACATACTTGATCGAACCGAGGATGGAGACATCTCCGGCAATATCCGAGAATGCAGTTTGCCCCTCACCCTGCAGCAAGGCATTGAACTGCTCTAGTTTGCCGCGCTTGCGCTCATATCCCATCCACACCTGTTCGTATGGATTCCACACCCGCGGTCGGTGAAACAGATAATAGATGCATGGACGATCTTCGCGGTAAGTCGCGTTGAGCGCCTGGACAGATGCGTGTACGTGGGCGAGCAATGCGTCATCCTCTGGCAATATTTGTTCTTTCGCGTCACGGAAATCCGTCAGCAAGGCGAAGAACAGATTAGCATCGCGATTACCGAGATAGCGGATCTCCAGGGCTTCAAGTAAATCATCAATCTCTTGCGTGCTGCCGAGCAAGGCAGGAACAACAACCATCGTGCGGTGGCCCACCGGAATACCTTGCGAAAAATCCAGGCGAGGTAACGAGCGCGGTGGCAAGATGAGTGTGACCAGCAAGTTCACCAACGGGACGACCAGCGCTGATACACCGATTAAACCGGTGATTGCAAAAAACCATAAGCGCCAGTCGTTCAATTCGAGAATGGAGGGCTCAAATCCGCCAAATGGGAACAACACAACTGATGCCGCCAGCATGGTAAGCAACAGGATGGACCCGAGGTAAAGAAACAGGCGGAAATGCCGGCCCACTCGGGCAACACGTCTGTTCAATGGCAAACGGCATCTGACCGCTCGCTCAAGGCTCTGCCGTCCATCCTCAATCAGGTAGTATCCGACATGTGCGGTGCGGTTACTGGTACCCAATTGCTCTGCAGCAGTCTGCGCAAGGGCAATGGCTTGACGTGCCACCTCTAATTCAGTGTGTGTACAACCTCGAGCCACATCTTCTATCACATGTCGATAACGGTCGCGGGTGCTAAAATCCTGGCTGGCGTGTATTCCCGTCGGGTCTTCACGCAAGGTCTGTTCGACGACGCTGAGCGACTCGACGTAATTTCTCCAGTCCATTGCGCCGATGAAACGCAGGCTACCGATACTGTTCGCGATGGAGATCTGGTTCGCCGCAGCTGTGCGACCGGCCGCCGCTGATAATTGTGTTGCGGTTACCCCTTGTTCGTGTAATTTATGCTCGACCCATGCTTGTACGAAGCCCATCGCGGGTCCCTGCGCCTGGAGTCTCGCGTAAAATTCCTCCACAAACGGTGCGGTCAGGGGCACATCGGCATTCGCAAACTCGGCCAACAGCTGTATAAGCTGTTTCGGTTCCTGTTCGGCCATCTCTAGCATACGGTCTGCCCATGTGATGGCCACGTCGAGTTCCTCGCGGCGACGCGCGATACGCGCTCCAACACGGCGCAGGTTTTCCAGCAGCGCCAGCTGCAGCATGATCGGAAATGCCCACAACTCACCCAGCATCAGCGGTTCAGTAGTCTGGTAGGCGGCGATGAATTGGGTGGTGTTGTCGCTGTCGACACGGCCGTCCATGTGAGAGATCAGTTCCAACGCCAGGTCATAGATGCGCGGGAAACCGGCTGACGGGCCGTCAGCCAAGCGCGGTAACTGCCGGCTGTATCCACGTGGCAGATGCCGACGCGCCAGACCGATCTGTTGTTCTATCAGATAGAAATTATCGAGTAACCAGGCCTCTGCCGGTATGATCCGTTGTCCCGGCGTAGCGGCGGCAGTCACAACATCGTATGCCACCAATAATACGCGTTCATTATCCGCCAGTCGTGGCAGCAATCTGTCCGGACCCGGGTGCGGATCGATATTATGCTGATCAGCAAGCGTTACAGCGTGACGCTTCAATTGCTCGATGCTGAACAGCTCCGAGCGCAGTAAATCAGTATCCCGATCGCTACGCAATGCTGAACGTGCGCGCGCCGAAAATCCTGATTCTATAATGGCTATGACATTCTCCTAACTCGCACTTGGGGTAATCAGCTCAGCACCGAACTTATGATCCATGCCTGCAATGGTATCTTTGTTCTTTGCTCATGTAACCTTTTGCTTATAACAGGTTGTTAATCTTCAGGCCAACCATTGCAATCCATCCACCGAGCCTGAGTTGGGGATTTCTTGCGGGCGGCGGCTTACTTGGCGGCATCGGTTTCCTATGGCATCGTTTATCGCCAGCCTGGCGTTTGGTCCAGAGCTGATCAATGCCGCCAAAGCGGGAATATTGTCGGCATCTATTGCTTCTGCGACAATGGGTATCGCGTTGTTGATTTGGTTGTCACCGCGTGTAAAGCGGCAACCCGATAAACTGAAATAAGTTCATTTTCTGCTTCCGCAATTCACATAACACTATATTCATAAGTCTGCTGCTTGCCGATTACAGATGCCCGCGAATTCGCATGGCTATGATGAATTGGATTGGAGAAATTCATTAAGCGTAGAATTGTTTCCACAACATAATGATAAATAAGGAGTAACTTTGCCAAGAATCAGGCCTTTGCAATTGCCCAGTATTTGAGGCTGATTTGCCAACTCAGTATTTTGTTTTTTGCTACAACTCGGATATCCATACCCCTACATCAAGGGTGGCACCCGGAGGCCCAATAAACGAACCGGCGATTGGCGGTACCGATTCAGGTAACCTTGCCACTGCAACGGCAATGTGATTGTTTCCTACGATTTCCCCGCTGGTGGGATCGAACCCTTTCCACCCCGCGCCCGGCAAGTATACTTCGGGCCAGGCATGTGTCGCACCGAAATTAGCCGTTGACGGTGGAGCATGCAGGTACCCACTGACAAAACGTGATGCGAGTCCCAGGTACCGTGCCGCTTCCATGAACAGGTATGCAAAATCACGACAGGAGCCGCTACCACGAGATAAGGTATCCATAGCGCTTTGCACACCGGGTTTCTCACGTATTTGATACAACAGAGACTGATGGATATGGTTGCTTATGCGCTGTAATAAGGTGTATGTCTGAATCCGTTCAGCGGATGTCCATATATTCGCTACCCATTGAGCCAGCATGTTATTAACCTTAGACTCTAGTAAATCCAAATAGGGTGACAACAGCACTTTGTCCTCAGGTGTATAGGCAAACGGATAGTCGATTGCATAATCGGTCACCAGAAAATCAAGGGGTTCCTGGTTATATTGCTGAATGATGACTTCGCTCTTAATCATCAGCTGATTGGCCGGCAAGTCGAAGGTTGCTATCGCGACAGAATTATCTTCCACGTCGCGATGCCAACGCAGGATAGCAGGAGGTGTGATCTCCAGCATAGATGATTCGATGCGCAATTCATGACCTTCTCTCGGGCGCAGGAGCAAAGTATGTGGTTCGAGCCGGACAGCGGCAGAGAAATTATAATAGGTACGATGAAGAATTTTGAATCGCTGCATATTTTGTCCTACTTTTCAATAGATGGCGAAAAAAACATAGGACAATAAAGTCGATTAATGATGATGCACGCCTAGCGGTGATGATACTGACACAATTATTGTGATACAGACAACTACCTCGATTACACACACAAGCCGTCTTACGGGTTTCATTGCTATGTTCGAATGACCAATTATTACCTGGAAGCGTAATAAATAAGGGTACCAGAAAAACGGTAGGCATTTATATTTATTGGCGATTCCGGGATTTACACCATATATAACCCGTTCATTACCCCTTTTTCAGGAATGGTGGCCTATAAAGTCCGAGTTCGGCTGTGTGTAAATGCCCACAGTTTGATTCAAGAAAAATTATGACACAAGTGGGTAATGTGAATCTTTCCACATCTTAATACCGCCATCCAACGCGATTGTGCGGCGGTAACCCATGTCCTGTAACATAGCGGCTGCCAGGGTGGAGATCTTGCCGAACTCGCAATAGACCAGGATGCGCTGGGTCGGGTCGGGGAGTATTTCGTTGACGCGCAGTTCCAGCTGGCCGCGTGGTATATTGATCGCTAGCGGTATATGGCTTTCCTTGTAGGCGTCTTTCTCGCGCACATCGAGTATGATCATGTCATCCGTATTGGCTTCAATCTGCCGCCTGAGTTCTTCCAGTGACATGAATCTGATCTTTGATGCGGCCTCCGAGATCATCTGTTCCACGGTCTTGCCACCTGTGCGATTGGTGCGCAGTGCCTCGGTCAGGTGCGTCGGCATGCTCAGATCCAGTTCGCGCATCTGTCGGACGAATTCATCCCGTTGCCGTTTCTGCAGGCGCGGATTGTTGGCGATCTCTTCTTGCAGCGTCGAACTGCTGCGGTTCTTGTAGTCGTGTCCGGGGAATACCATCAGATCCGGGGACAGTTTGAGCAGGCCTTCGAAGAGACTGTCGAATAGTTGCGACGGATCCCCACCGGGAAGATCGGTCCGACCCGTACCGCCGATCAGCAGGGTATCACCCGTCAGTACCCGGTCGGGCAGTATCACGCATAACGAGTCGCTGGTATGTCCCGGGGTATGCATCACCCGCAGGCGCAGCTTGCCGACGATAACGGTTTCGCCGTCGTCCACCGGCATGGTGACAAATGGCGCAACGCTGCTGCGGTGCATGACCACCATTGCATCGAGTTTCCTGCCCAGTGTATGGCTGGAGGTGAAATGATCCGCGTGGGTGTGCGTGTCGAGGAGATATTGGATGCGCAGGCCGGCACGACCTGCTATCGATAGATAATGATCTGTTTGGTCACTCTTCGGGTCGATGATGATGGCGTTGTGTGTATCGGCGCACCCGATCAGGTAGGAAAGACAACCGCCGCTGCGGATTTGCTCGAATATGATGTCGGACATCAGTCGACCCTCCCACGGTCAGTGTGTAGTCTCACCGTTATGAATTGAAATAGTCTCTGGTATTCGGATGGACCATCTGTCACCGAGTAGTTCCTCGACCGCCCAGCATTTTATCTTGGAATGCTGATCGTCGCAGGAGACCATTATCTCACTTTCCAGATCGATCACGAACACCAGCACGACATAATGGGTGGTGATGTCGGGTATGTCGAGGTAGTTGTCTTCGTACATGTGTTCACTGGCGCCGAGCAGGCCGGGATCGTGATCCGACAGGTCCAGACCGATCTCTGTTTGTGATATCCGCTTGATGGCATCCCTGATGGTCTCGTTCTTGTGGATCCTGCCACCCGGCACAAACCAGAAACCTTGCGCAGGTCTGTTGGTCCGGTTGCCGAGCAGGACATCTTTGTTAGGGTTCCGGATGATCAGGTCGATCGAGGCCAGCGGGAAGGAATCAATGATCTCGATGAATTTATGGTTCTCAGTGTTCATTTATATTGTCGGGATTGTGCATGTAATTCCCACCCTGAACCGTATACTGTCGAGAGGGTCGTGGATCATACCGGGATTACATGGATGATATCCACCATATGTCCCTGTATGTAAGTTAATTTGTCGTGGTGTTTTTTCTTGGTCAGGTTGTTTAGGAGTCTTGTCAGGGTCTTGCGTGTTCGACCGCACTGTTTATCCGAAATATTGGTGAACATCTTCCTGATTGCAGACTCGTCACGGTGCGTGCTCTCGACGGAGAGTCCGCGGCCCTTGTCCGTCAGGGGTACCAGCGGTGAACGGGCATGGCGGGGATTAGGCTCCAGGTTGACCAGGCCCCGATTCTTCAAGGAATTGACGGTGACTTGGACGTGCTGTCTGCTCACACGGTATTGTTCCGCGATCTGGGGCACTGACAACTGCTTGTCAGGATAGAGAAATTCCAGCACTGCCCGATCGGCTACAGAAATACCAAGAGATTCCAGATACTTATCAGCCTGCTGGCCCATCGCCTGGTAAACGCGGCGAATCAGCCACGTGATTTGATACGGATCAGAATCCTTGAAATCGGCCATTGTGATATTTCTCGTGTTTATATATGACAATTAAATTGTCATATATGACAGTTCAATGTCAATTATTAATGTAATGGGGTTAGACTTGATACAATGACAACATGCTGCCTAATAGATTGGCAAGCAGGCTTCTATTCCAATGGAGATGCCTTGTTGCCCATGGAATCCATGGCCTTCTTCAGGTCCTCCATAGTAAAGGCCGGCTTGCCGAAGGCGGGCAGGGTGACCTCTATGGCATTGTGTTTTATCGCGATATCGCCCTGCGGGTCCGTCAGCACCAGGTTATAGGCACCCGTCGGCAGGTCGGCTGGGAGCGTGAGGTCGAGTGTGTCTTCATCCATTTTTTTGACGTCGATTTCAGGTAATGGTTTTCTGGCGATGATGGTCTTGGCACCGGCTATATACGTGATGCCCTTATACAAGGTGACCTTCGAATTGGTAAAAGGGATCGCCTCGCGATCCCTTTTATTTGTGATGCTATCGATCTGTCTTGCCGTGAAGGGATTCGAGATGTCGACGACGGCGATGGTATTATCGTCAAGTGCTACATAGGCGCGGTTATTCTCGATCGTGATGGCGGTGGCCTCGGCATCGAAATCGACGCCCGTGATCCAGGTTGGGTTCAAGGGGTTCTTGATGTCGAAGATCTGCAGGCCCCCTGCCCCGTTGGCCGCATAAATATATTCACCCTTGACCCGCGTCTGCATGACCCTGCCCGTCATATGATAGCTGCCCGTAAACGCCGGTCGTTCCGGTTCGCTGATATCGAGTACCGTAAAACCGCCCCACCAGTCGGCCACGAAGGCATAATGACCCTTGATACGCAGTCCCCAAGCTGCGCCCCTGGTGTCGTAACTACCGATGATGTGTGGATTTGTCGGCTCACCGATATCGATGACCTGGATACCGGACAGCCAGTCGGCAACATAAAGATGCTTTCTTTTATGGACACTGACAAGTTCGAGCCCCCTGGCATTACCCGGTGTCATGACATGACCGATTCGCCTCGGATTGGAGGGGTCGCTGATGTCGAGCACGTAAACGCCACGATCAAAGAAGGCGACGTAGGCAATGTCGTTATCGAGTAATACTTCCTCGGCATTACCACCGGGGTTGAACTGGCCGATCAGCTGTGGCTCGGTGGGATCGCTAACATCGAAGACCAGCAGGCCCGTGTCATCGTCGGCGACGTAGGCAATATCATTGGCGGCCTTAATCGACCACGACTTGCCGGGTGTATTGACACCGCCGATGATTTGCAGGTTGTGGACGTTGCTTATATCAATTATCTGAAAACCGCCACGGTGACTGGCAAGATATAAGCTGTCGCCATCGAGGATCGGTGTATAGGCCAGGCCGGGGGTTAGCAGGTCAGACACTTTTTCCGGGTTGCGGGGATCGCTGATGTTGATGACCTGTAAACCATGGTCATCATCGGCGACATAGGCATAGTTATTTCTTACCACAATACCTTTGGGTGAGCCCCTGGTGTGAAAACTCGATAACATCTTCGGGGTATCCGGCTTGCTGATGTCATAGAGATGGATGCCGGAAAACCAGTCGGCGACATAGGCGATATCGTTCCGGATAAACAAACGCCGTTCACCGCCGAAGTTGACGCCCTGTCCGAAATCGAGGCCTTCGTTGCTCAGTACTGGTGGTGTCACAGCGAAATCGATTGCCAGCAATGTATCGCCCGCGGCGGCATAGACGACGGTTTGTGCGCCATCCGAATACGGCAGGTAGCAACAAAGGGGACCATCTACCTGATATGCGGATTGTATTGCCGGCATCGCAGGAATATCCGTATCCATCGCGAACAGTTTCGATGCATCATCTGATACGATTAACAGGCCGTTGCGTATCATTACCCTGTCGACGTGCCCGAGTTGCTGGTGACTGCCCATCCAGTTGACTTGTGTGGGGTCTGAGACATCAAGAATGGTGAGACCGTTATCGCCCATGGCGACATATGCCAGTCCATCCGAGACCATCACATCCAGTGCCGGGCCGGTGGTGTGAAAATTTTCGACCTGTTTAATGGTTGTCGGGTCCTGTACATCGTAGACAATGAGGCCCTGACGATCGGCCGCAAGATACAGATAACCGTTGTCGACAAAGATTTGCCGCGATGAAGCAGCAACGTTTGCCATTGCGATGTGTCCGGGTTGATTAATGGAATCGCCAGTGAGGATCAACAGCCTGTTGTTATCCAGTAGTACATAGGCGCGATCATCTTCGCTGATGAGATCATTGACCGGGACATCGATGGGTATTTTACCGTTTAAAACAGGCGCTTCAGGCCGGGTGATATTTATACTATATATATAGGTATCATTGGCTGCGAAGATCCGGTTTCCGGCAAGCGCAAGCCGGGTCAGCCTGTTGCTGATGTCCCAGTGGCCGACGAGGATCGGCTCGAATGGACGCGTGATATCAACGATCAACAGGCCATGATCATCTGAAGCAGCATAGAGATAATGTCCTGTAACAGCGATGTCATTGACCTTGCCTTCCAGTTGCAGGGTGTGTTTAAGGTAAGGCCCACCTGGGCTGAGAGTGATGCTGTCATCGGGTTGCCAGCCGTTGACATGCAGGGTGACCTCGCCCTGCCCGCCAGCATCGAGGTGTTGCGGGCTAACTGCGGTAATGACAGGCGCCGCGTGCGATACGGGGTAGATCATCACCGACAGGCATACAAGCAGGATGGATGTGCGTGTGAGATTGTATCCTGACACGTTCGTCGTCGTGATTATGGTGCCGGGTTGGGGCTTTGCCGGTGGATGTTCTCAATACCTTCGATGACGTCGGCCGATAATTCGATGTCGATACTTTTGATATTGTCATGCAATTGCTCCATCGAGGTAGCGCCTATGATCGTGCTGGTCAGAAAGCTGCGCGAGTTGACGAAGGCGAGCGCCATCTGTGCCGGATCGAGGCCGTGTTTTTCCGCCAGTTCCACGTAGGCCTGCGTGGCCCATTGCGCGATGTTGTGGGTATAACGGGTGAAGCGGTCGAACAGTGTCAGACGCGCACCGTGTGGCCGCGCGCCGTGAAGGTATTTACCACTCAGCATACCGAAGCCCAGCGGTGAATATGCGAGCAGCCCCGTGTCTTCGCGATGGGCGACTTCGGCGAGACCGACCTCAAAGCTCCTGTTGAGAAGATTATAGGGGTTCTGGATGCTCGCTACACGCGGCAGTCCTTGTTGTTCGGCCGAGCACAGGAATGTCATCGTGCCCCACGGGGTTTCATTGGACAACCCGATGTGCCTCACCTTGCCGGACTTGACCAGGTCGCCGAGTACCTGCAGGGTCTCGGCAATCGGCACTGTGACCTCGTCGGCCTTGTGCTGGTAACCGAGCTGGCCGAAAAAATTCGTATTGCGGTCCGGCCAGTGCAGTTGATAGAGATCAACGTAGTCCGTTTGCAGGCGCTTGAGACTGTCGTTGAGCGCGGTCTCGATGTTACGCCGGTCGAGACACGGCTTGCCGTCACGCAGATAGGGAAAGGATCCGGAACGGCCAGTGACCTTGGTGGCGAGTATCACCTTGTCACGATTACCACGTTTGGCCAGCCATGTGCCGATGTAGGTTTCAGTCAGGCCATAGGTCTGGGCACACGGCGGTACCGGGTACATCTCGGCCGTATCGATAAAGTTGATGCCGGCATCGATTGCCGCGTCGAGTTGTTCATGTGCATCGGGCTCGGTGTTCTGTTCGCCCCATGTCATCGTACCGAGACAGATCTGGCTAACGGTCAGGTCGGTACGACCCAGTGGTTTGTATTTCATCGCCATGCGTCATTCATCCCGTAATTACAGTTTCGAGAACACCTGTTCGGATGCAATGATCGTTGACTTGATGTTGTTCTTGTCGTGCGCCGCTGAGACGAACCCGGCCTCGAACGCCGACGGCGCGAAATATACTCCTTCCTGTAACATCTCGTGAAAGAACAGCTTGAACCTGTCGAGGTTGCAGTTCATCACCTGGCTGAAATTCTCGATGGTGGATTCCTCGGTGAAGAACAGGCCGAACATCCCGCCGACATGATTTGTCGTCAGCGGTATGTTGAATGCCTTGGCGCGTGTTACCAGCCCGTCGAGGAGTCGCTTGGTCGTTTTTTCCAGATTGTCGTGAAAATCAGGCCAGTTGATCTGGTTCAACGTCGCAAGCCCCGCCGCCATCGCGACTGGATTGCCTGACAGTGTACCCGCCTGGTAGACCGGACCCAGTGGCGCGATCTGTTCCATGATCTCGCGTCTGCCACCGAAGGCACCGACCGGCAAACCGCCGCCGATGATTTTACCCAGCGTGGTCAGGTCCGGCGTAACGTTATAGAGTTGTTGCGCGCCACCAAGCGCGACACGAAAGCCTGTCATCACCTCATCGAAGATCAACACGCACTCGTATTCATCACAGATCTCGCGCAGACCTTGCAGGAAGCCGACCACGGGTGGGATGCAGTTCATGTTGCCCGCGACGGGTTCGACGATGATACAGGCGATCTGATGACCGATGTGTGTGAAGGCATCGCGCACCTGGTCAAGGTCATTATAAGTCAGGGTGATAGTGTGTTCGGCGAGCGCGACCGGTACGCCTGGTGATGTCGGTACACCTAGCGTTAGTGCGCCGGAGCCCGCCTTGACCAGCAGGGAATCCGAATGGCCATGATAACAACCCTCAAACTTTACGATCTTGTCGCGCCCGGTGAAACCACGCGCCAGTCGGATCGCGCTCATCGTCGCCTCGGTGCCCGAGTTGACCATGCGTACCAGTTCGATCGAGGGCATCAACTCACAGATCTTGTCCGCCATCTTGATCTCGATTTCTGTCGGTGCGCCGAAACCAAGGCCCTTGTCGACGGTATCCTTGACGGCGTTGACAACCTCGGGATGGGCGTGACCTAGGATCATCGGCCCCCAGGAGGCGACGTAATCAATATACTGATTGTCGTCCTCGTCGTAGAGATAGGGCCCCCTGCCGCGTTTGAAGAACAGCGGCTCGCCGCCGACGCCGTGGAAGGCGCGAACCGGAGAGTTGACCCCTCCCGGGATATGCTGTTGGGCCTTGATAAAAAGATTGTGTGAACGTGTCATGTTTGGATTCCTGCTTATGGCGTTAGATGGTTCTGGTTGTCATTGCATGTTATGCAAAAGAACGGCTGCGTTCTACCAGATAAAACAATCGTGCATAACGTCGCGCGGCGTGACGGGGATCTGGCTGTCCAAAGAGACCATTGATGACCGCCACGGCATCGACACCTGCGGCGACCAGTGGTACCGCGTTATCCGGTGTGATACCTCCGATTGCAACGACGGGGACCTTCAGCAGAGACTTCGCCTGACCAATCAGCGCGATCGGTGCGGGTACCGCGTCAGGCTTGGTCGATGATGTGAAAAAGCGGCCGAAGGCCACGTAATCGGCGCCCGATTCCTGCGCCGTCCTCGCGCGGTCGAGATCGTTATAGCATGATGCGCCGATGATGGCATGTGTGCCCAACACCGCCCTCGCCTGCTGGATCGTTTCGTCGCCCTTGCCCAGATGTACGCCGTGAGCACCGCACTCCTGGGCCAGTGTGACGTCATCATTGATGATAAAGGGCGTATCATAATGCTCGCATAATACCCGCAGACCACGCGCATCCCTGGAGCGCAGATGCATATCTACGGTCTTGGCGCGGTACTGGATCAATGTCGCCCCTCCCTCGATCACCTGGCGCGTTTTTTCGAGCAGCGCCTTTCCGGTAAGGCGTGTATCGGTGATCGCATACAGGCCCTTGATCAGCATTGTGTCATGACTCACTTTCTGCGTGTCCGCGCGCCCAGAACAGACGGTTCGGAATGTATTGACCCATGCCGATTCGATAACTCTGTTTGAGTGATTCCCAGGTATATTCCTGCGCTTCATGTGCGGCGGTCACGGGATCAATCCCTTGCGCAAGCAGTCCGGCGATGGCCGATGATAGTGTGCAACCGGAACCATGATAGGTGCCGGGCAGGCGTTCCCAGTCGTACGTTTCGATCCGTCGCCGGTTACCGTAGAGAATATTCGTGACATACGGTGTCGCCTCGTGCGTGCCTGTGACCAATACGAATTCACAGCCTTTATCGAGGATCTCCTGGGCACATGCTTCGAGGTTATCACCTTCCGGAGCCAGCAGTCGCGCTTCGTTGCTGTTTGGGGTCAGCATGGTAGTCAGTGGAAACAACAGCTCAGTCATGGCAACTCGGATCTCATCATCGGCAAGTTCAGTGCCGCCACCTGCGATCAGTACGGGATCCAGTATCACCGGTATGTCGGGGTAATCGATCAGCAGGCTGTGGATGGCCTCGACGATCTCGACACTGCCCACCATACCAATCTTGAACGCAGCGACGTTGATGTCTTCCAGCACGGCACGCGACTGCTGGATCACCAGGGTGGGATCGATAGCGGCAAAGCTCTTCACATCCTGCGTGTCCTGTACGGTCACAGCGGTGATTACCGGAGCGGTATGACAGCCCATACTGGCGAGGGTCTCGATATCGGCCTGTATCCCGGCGCCTCCAGTCGGATCACTCCCCGACAGTGCCATGACGACAGGGATTATTTGTTGTGTTGGCATGTATCTAAACCGTTTTCGTCACCAGGACCATGAATCGTATACCATACAGAGCCGATCGTCTGTCGGACAATAGCCAGGGATGTTTCACGCTGTTACGCGGGATCACACATCATCACGCGGTGTTTGATATGATGAACTGATGTGATTTTGGTAATCACGCGCGGCTATTCTAACATCAATAAAACGGAGTAGCAGTTGGCGTTGAAGGTAATATGATTAATTCCTGTCTTGAAAACCGTAGCCTGTAACTCAATATCATTCAATCGGGATAAACGTTATGAAGAAATACATGTGTGTAATCTGCGGTTTTGTCTATGACGAGGCTGAAGGACTGCCTGAACACGGGATTGCCCCGGGTACCCGCTGGGAGGATATCCCTCTCAACTGGACCTGTCCCGATTGCGGCGCGGGCAAGGAAGATTTCGAGATGGTCGAGGTATAAACTCCGGCCTGCGGTGCCGGGTACATGCGGGTTGTGATGCGACCCGGTAGACGTGTCTCCCATCGTTTGTCAGCTGCTTTCCAGCGTACAATATTCCATACAAACATCTCCAATCGATAACGGCGGGTCGCATTGATCATCGCCATCTCAACCCTGTAGGACATGAGGTGCAAGACAGGCCTTTAACTTTATAATATATAAGTATTTATTAAGTTACAGGGGAGTGTTCAGGGCGATTGACTTATTAATGAGAATCATTATTATTCTTATTAATTGTTTTACAGGTGTAGGCGAGGGACATATGAAACTGAATCATTACACAAGATCCATCTATGTTGTGATGGTTGCGGCTGCGTTATCGACAGCCGCGGTTGCAAATACCCGGGCTGGTCAAAGTGCTGTGGTTAACATTGAATTGAAGGAGTGGCACATCAACTCGGATACCGATCATGTCAAGGCCGGTACCGTTACATTCAGGGCGAGCAATCATGGCAAGGAGAAACATGAACTGGTCATAGTGAAAACAGATCTGCCTCTGGACAAACTGCCGATGCGAGATGGCAAGGTTAATGAAAACGAGGCCGGGGAGTTTATTGGCGAGATAGAGGAATTCTCACCTGACAGTACACAGGAAGCGAGGTTTGACCTGAAACCCGGCCGCTATGTGCTGTTCTGTAATATTGTCGAACGGGAAGACGATGGCGAGCTAGAAAGCCATTACCACGAGGGAATGCGGTTCGCCTTCAACGTGGAATAGGCAATGTGGAGTAGCGGGATAAAAAACAAAAGCCAGCGAAAACGCTGGCTTTTGCCTATTATTGAGGTTGCTTGAATTATTGCGCGAGTGACAGCACGAAACCAACCAGTGTTTCGATATCTGCATCCGAAACACGCGGTGAGTACGGAGGCATCGGAACGCCACCCGTGACTTCGGTCCAGTTACCCTTGCCACCGGTCTTTACCTTGTTGACCAGTGTATCCTTGACTGAACTATCACCTTTGTACTTTTTCGATACGTCCATCCAAGCAGGGCCGACAACCTTTTTCTCAATACTGTGACAGGCAAGACATCCGCTCTTTTTGGCGAGTGCCAGCGCGGCGTCCTTTTCGATGGCGCTTGCTGAGCCTGCCGACACCATAAAAGCTGCTGCTGCAGCAACACTTAACCAACGTGACATCATATTTTTCTCCTTTTGGGTGTTGTTATCCAACGTGTATATAAACGTATAGCAAATCGCTCTACAGAATGACTCGGTAGACTAGTTGGCCTAGCGTGAATTCTCCCGATATCCCCCATCAACCCGTTTCGGGGTATAGGTCTAGCGAAACGGTTCCGGATTTTATGCCATGCGAGCGGTCGGGTGTCAAGGCGAAAGCCGGGAAATCCGCGTATTATGGGCATTTAGGGATAATCCAGGGCAGTGAAGCAGTTGAATGGAGACGTTCATGGTGGAAATTACGGTTTGGTAAGAAAAGTCGTCCCGTTCATCAGTGATTCATGATCCTTGTAGTACATTACAGGTAACTGATTGTTTACCTTTGTATTCGCAGTGCGCAAGTTGATCCGGAATGATTTTCACTAATGATTTTCACTGGCATTCTTTACACCCGATGTGTAACCGGTGCCGATTACCGCCGGTTACTACCCGTGAGGTTGCCAGCGTGATGATCAGTGCGTGATCGGGTATCATGACAGGTTTTTAATCTGCAGGACGTTTTAGCGATGAATGGATATCCCCCGCTGATTGGATTTTTCTCGGCTATGGCTTTCATTGCGGCGATCGCTTTCTCCAGTTCGGCGAATGTATATGCCAGGAAAGTGACCCATCATGACAACGATGACTGTTACAGTTGTCACACAAGCCAGACTCACCCGATGCTGAATCAGCGCATCATCGGAGAATGCGTCGCCTGTCATGCCAACAACAGCAGCGGCAAAATGATGACAGTCAGTCGGAAGAGTGAAATGGAAGAGGAGCTCACGGAATCTTCACAGGCTCAACTTGCAGCGGGTGATGATAAGGCGGGAATGAGTGTCCAGATGTATTATGACGAGACGCGTATCGGTGCCGAACCCAACGAGATGGTGCTGATACCTGCGGGTAAATTTATCATGGGAACGGATGAGCGTCTGCCTGACGAAGGGCCACAGCACACAGTGAATCTGGATGCGTTTTATATCGATAAATATGAAGTAACCAACCTGCAGTATAAAAAATTTATTGACGCAACGGGGCACAAGTCGCCGCGCAATTTTACCAACCGGACATACCCAAAAGGCAAGGTGGATCATCCCGTGACCTACGTGAACTGGTATGATGCAGTCGATTACTGCACCTGGGCCGGCAAGCGCCTGCCGACGGATGAGGAATGGGAAAAGGCCGCCCGGGGCACGGACGGCAGATCGTATCCGTGGGGCAACACCTTCGATATCCGCAAGGCCAACATGCCGCAGCGCTGGATATCCCTCAAACAGGATGGTGATACCACACCCGTAGGCGCCTTCAAGGAAGGGGTCAGTGTATATGGCTTGTATGACATGTCAGGCAATGTCTGGGAATGGACATCTTCGTGGTACCAACCATATCCGGGCAATACCCATGTCACGGAAAATTATGGTGAAAAGTACAAGACTCTGAAGGGCGGTTCATGGTGGGATTGTTCGTTTTATAAATGTGGATTGTCGGCGCCGACCTATAACCGATCGTTCTTCATGAGGACAACCAAGAACAAGAGTTTCGGATTCAGATGTGCAAAGGATGCCGATGGACAATCGCCGGACGACAGTCACGGGACGGAAAAAAACGATGCCAGTATCTCAAAACATATATAGAACAATGTCTTTGATATTTATCGTGGTGTTCGCCTTGTCGACATCCGAAACCATTGCAATTGCAGAAGAGCAGACAGGAACAGCCAATCCCCGTGGTGCCGAGGCCTCATCACTGGATGACGAGATGGTACTGATTCCGGCGGGTGAGTTTATCATGGGCAGCGACAAAGTGGACAAGACCAGGAGTGCCGGTGAGTTTGGTAACGCCAAGCCCTGGTATCTCGATGAACATCCTGAACATAATGTTGACCTCGATGCCTTTTATATCGATCGTTATGAGGTGACTAACGGCCAGTACCGCAGATTCGTCACCGCCGAGCATCACAGACCACCGGAGTACTGGGTTTTTGATGGTTACCTGTTGAGCATGGCGCGGGAACGCCTCAACAAACAGGACGTGGAAAAGATCCGGAATCTGGTCGTGAAGGTATTCAAGCTCGACATCGACACCCGCCCGATGAGCAAGGAACAACTGCTCGATGCAATCGAAAAGCGCTTTACCTACATGGACTATCTGCCGGTTATAGAGGTCAGCTGGGAGGATGCGAATGCGTATTGTAAATGGGCAGGCAAGCGCCTGCCGACCGAGGAGGAATGGGAGAAAGCAGCGCGTGGCAAAGAAGGCAATGAGTTTGTGTGGGGCAACACCTGGACAGTCGGTATCAGCAATACGGGCGAGGAATTGTGGGATGACGGGGTTGCGCCGGTCGGTTCCTATCAGGGAGATAAATCGGTTTACGGTGTATACGATATGGCGGGCAACGTCTCGGAATGGGTCAGTGACTGGTATCAGCCCTATCCGCATACCGATTATCAAAGTAAGGACTTCGGTGAACAGTACAAGGTGATCAGAGGCGCCGCGTGGGGTGGTGAGGGTCATTATGCCCTGAAACTGTTTCAACGCGGTGCCTACCGCTTCTATCTCGATCCCAAGTCTCACCATGATGACCTGGGATTCCGCTGTGCCAGGGATGCGACATAATTTGCCAGGGTCATTCGTCGGAACGGTTGATCGGGTATGCACCCAAGCGGCCGGTGACCGGTAGCAGAATCAGCCCGGGAAAGGTCAGTTCCTTCTCATCACGGTACTGCTCGAGGCCGATGGCCATGTCGAGATGTCCCTTCTCTGGTTGATCCCGATATGTGCCGAACAGGCGATCCCACCACGGCAGGTTGAAACCGTAGTTACTGTTTGTTTCACGCTTGATCACCGAATGATGTACGCGGTGCATGTCGGGTGTAACAACAAACAGACGTAGTAGCCTGTCGATGCCATTGGATAACCGTATGTTGCTGTGGTTGAACATCGAGGTCGCGTTCAGCAGCACTTCAAAGATAATCACCGCCATGACGGGAGGCCCGATGACGCTGACAGCCGCGATCTTGATAAGCATGGAGAGGATGATTTCCACGGGATGAAAGCGGTTACCCGTTGACACGTCGATGTCCAGATCGGTGTGATGCACCATGTGCAAGCGCCATAAGGTCGGTACCGCGTGAAAGACGACGTGTTGCAGATATATCACGAAATCAAGGATGATGACCGAGGTCACGATACTGAGCCACACAGGCATGCCGACATTGTTGAAAAGGCCCCAGTGTCGCTCTGCGGCCGTCAGGGCCATACCGACCGCCGCGGCCGGAAAGATCACGCGCAGCAATATGCTATTGAGAGATACCATCGACAGGTTATACAACCAGCGCCGTGGCTTGGAGGTTGTGAGCATGCGGTAGGGCACGAGGAGTTCCCACACGGCCATGAGTGTAAATACACCAAAAAAGCAGCCTAGTCGAATGGCAATCTCATTGTCGACAACTGACGTATCCATGGCTATTTAAGCTTCTCGGCCGGATGCCTGGTGTTTCTGTGGCGGCGGTTTTTCTTGTGCGGCTTGTGTTTCTGTTTCTTTTTACGAGCCGGGGGCTGTGGCGTTACCAACATGTTTGCCGTAATGGATTGAGTCGGTATCTTGTGTCCGATGTAGGCCTCTATGTCAGGAAGGGAGAAGGCAAAATCCTCACATGCAAAGCTGATGGCGTCACCGCTTGCCCCTGCGCGGGCGGTGCGGCCGATGCGATGGACGTAATCTTCCGGATCCTGAGGCAGGTCAAAATTGATGACATGACTGATATCGGGGATGTGCAGGCCACGGGCGGCGACGTCGGTGGCGACCAGCAAGGGGAGGTCACCCTTCTGAAACTGCATCAACAAACGCAGTCTGCGTTTTTGCGGGACGTCGCCCGAGAGGATTTCGGCCATCAGCCCGTTTGCCTGCAGGTAGTCGATCAGTTGATTGCCGGTATGCTTGGTGTTGACAAAGATGATGGTGCGCTTGGGATCGATCAACCTGAGCAGGCCGAGCAGCAGCGGTATCTTTTCCTGGTTGGCAGTGTAATAGATGGTTTGCTTGACCTTGTCCGCAGCGATATTGTCAGGCTCGATGCGGATCAGTTGCGGATTGTTCATGTGTTCATAGGCAAGTTCCATGACGCGCCAGGACAAGGTTGCCGAAAACAGCATGTTGATGCGCTTGTCCGGACTGGGCATACGCCGTAACAGATAGCGGATATCTTTTATAAAACCGAGGTCGAACATGCGGTCGGCCTCATCCAGCACCACCACTTCAATATGGCGCAGGTTGAAAAGTTGCTGTTTGAAGAAATCTATGACCCTGCCGGGTGTACCGATCAGGATGTCGATCCCGGCAGCGATCATCTCCTTTTGTGATTCGTAGCCCTCACCACCATAAACAACGCCAATGGTGAGACCTGTGTATTTACCGATGGCCACAGCCTCCTTGTGGATCTGGATGGCGAGTTCCCGTGTCGGTGCCAGAATGAAGCCGCGCGGTTGATCCATGGCCGTATCTGACCATCTGCTGTTTAACAGATGATGCATCATCGCAATCAGGAAAGCGGCGGTTTTGCCGGTACCGGTCTGTGCCTGACCCGCCACGTCGTGACCGGCAAGAGCGATGGGGAGGGCCTCGGCCTGAATCGGGGTGCAGTATAAAAAGCCCATTTCATCAATGCCTTGCGTCAAGGGTTGAGCAAGGTCAAAGGATGTAAAACGGACATCTGTCAGATGTTTGTCACTCATGTCGTGGTATCTAACGTGGTTATCATTGTCACTGGTCGGCCCGGTGATTGATCCGTCCGAGCTACTTGTGAAATGTCGGTATCGCCTATATCCTGTTGTTTCATATCCGCCACGCGGGTAGTCTACCCTGTTTGAATATTCTAAATAAGTCGCCTGGTTTTTGTCCGATGGTTTTTAGATATTAAGGTTTTTATTTACGGAGGCATATACAGAAGTGAGTAACAATACGATTCCGGTTACCGATGATAATTTCGAGGATAAGGTGCTTAAGGCCGATGGCCCGGTGCTGGTGGATTTCTGGGCGGAATGGTGCGGACCGTGTAAGATGATAGCACCCATACTGGGTGAGATCGCCACTGAATACGAAGGCCGGTTGCAGATTGCCAAGCTCAACATCGATGAAAACCCTGCCACACCCCCGCGATACGGGATCCGCGGCATACCGACATTAATGTTGTTTAAAAACGGTAACGTGGAAGCGACCAAGGTCGGCGCGGTCTCAAAATCGCAGTTGTCAGCCTTTCTCGACAGTAATATTTAATTGTGATATATTCCCAGTAAGCGCCAAAATGCTAGACACTGTTTTTGAATAGTGGTAGCGTTACAACAAAGACAACAACAACAGCGCCATTGACCGGCAAATTCCCGTTTAAAAATTAACTAGTTTAAGAAATTGCGTTGCCGCTTGTCTGCCTTGTGGGCGGATGCCCATGAATCTGTATCACTTCAACCTTCAACTTAACCTGAAAACCTATTTGCATTTATGAACCTTACCGAACTTAAAGAAAAACCGGCTTCAGAGCTGATTGAAATCGCTCATTCGATGGGCATAGAAGGCATGGCCAGATCACGTAAACAGGATGTGATCTTTTCGATACTCAAATCGCAGGCAAAAAAAGGCGAAGATATTCACAGTGAGGGTGTGCTGGAGATTTTGCAGGACGGTTTCGGTTTTTTACGTTCGGCGGACAGTTCCTATCTTGCGGGGCCGGATGACATCTACGTGTCACCGAGCCAGATTCGGCGATTCAGCCTGCGCACAGGTGATACTGTTGCGGGAAAAATCAGGCCACCGAAGGAGGGTGAACGCTATTTCGCCCTGCTAAAGGTCAGCTCGATCAATTTCGAGCCTCCCGAGGTCGCCAAGAACAAGGTATTGTTCGAAAACCTCACCCCCCTGTTTGCCAATGAACGCCTGATGCTGGAAATTGGCAACGGCAGTACCGAGGATATTACGGCAAGGATCATCGAACTGGTCTCGCCGATCGGCAAGGGCCAGCGCGGCATGATCGTTTCGCCACCGAAGGCCGGCAAGACGATGATGCTGCAAAACATTGCGCATTCTATCACCACCAAGAATCCCGAATGTCACATGATGGTGTTGTTGATCGACGAGCGTCCCGAAGAGGTGACCGAGATGGCGCGTTCGGTGCGTGGCGAGGTCATCTCCAGTACCTTCGATGAACCTGCCAGTCGGCATGTCCAGGTAGCGGAAATGGTAATCGAGAAGGCCAAGCGCCTGGTAGAACATAAACGCGATGTGGTGATCCTGCTGGATTCGATCACCCGCCTGGCGCGTGCTTACAACACCGTGGTGCCATCCTCGGGTAAGGTATTGACAGGTGGTGTCGATGCCAATGCACTGCAACGACCCAAACGTTTTTTCGGCGCAGCGCGTAACATCGAGGAAGGAGGAAGCCTGACGATCATCGCCACCGCCCTGATCGATACCGGTTCACGTATGGATGACGTGATCTACGAGGAGTTCAAGGGTACGGGTAACATGGAACTGCATCTTGACCGTCGTATCGCCGAGAAACGCATCTATCCCGCCATCAACCTCAACCGCTCAGGCACGCGCCGCGAAGAATTGCTGACCAAGCCGGATGAACTGCAGAAGATGTGGATCCTGCGTAAACTGCTGCATCCCATGGACGAGCTGGCGGCGATGGAGTTTCTGCTGGACAAGCTGAAGGATACGAAGACTAATGCCGAATTTTTCGACGCCATGAAGCGTTAATTTTCGGTATTGTATACTTTACAAAACCACAAAAAACAGTCAGAATAATCCCATACCGTAATCACAATATATTGACGTCACGAATCTACATATTGTGATACGGCAGGGAGCCCAAGCTGTGTAAGGGATATCCGGATACACAGGTTATAAGCAGTAACCTCAAGCTCGTTCCGACAGAACCCAGCGAGGATAACAAGCTTTTATTCCTCATTCGTGCCCTCCTTTTACCCCCTTGAGTTCATGGGATAACACTTAAACACGACGAGGGAAATGAAATGACTGCAAAATGTAGTTGGCCATTAGGTAATGGCAATAATCTTCAATTCGATATATACACGAAAGAAAATACGGTTTGGAATGATGTTTCTGGATTGTATATTTTTACCTATATTACGGCGGTTCATTGGTATCCGTTGTATGTTGGACAAGCGGATAGTTTTAAAACTCGGTTATCTTCCCATGAGAGATGGGATGAGGCCGTCCGAAAAGGGGCAACCCATGTTCACGCATTGGCTGTTCCCCAGCATTTAATTCGGGATTTATGGGAAGGTATGTTAATACAAAACCTTCAACCTCCGATGAATGTTCAGCACCGTAATGCTTTAAGTAGATAACATCTCCCATAATAATAACCTCCGTTAATTAAAAACCGGCTATTTTTTAGCCGGTTTCTTTTTTGTTGATTTATCCTTTTTAGGCGGGGGAGTATTAAGCATCGTTTTTAATACTTGCTCGGCAAGCTGCTTAGTCTCTTTTTCAGTCTTCTTCATCTGGATCAATAATCCTGATTGACGTGATAATTATCTCATCATCAGTTATACGATATACCGCCTGTATAACTGGAACACCTTCAATTAACCAGCGTATAGTTTTTATAGTATGGAATCCTTCTACATCTGGAATTGGCACATGAGCATCATCTGGCTGCCTTGCTAGCCGCCATTTTAATCCCTCATACAGATCATCAATCCTATTGTATCTTGCTTTTGCTTGATCAATCGCTTCTGAAACTGCATTTTCTTCTATTACTGTCTTAGCAGAAAAAAACCAAATCATTGAAAATCCCTATCCCGCGAATCTAGAAGCCTCCCTTTTTGCCCATTCCATATCAGAACCATTCAATTCACCTAATGCAGATGCTAACACCGCTACATATGGTATAGGTTCCCCAATGCGAGCCATTTCCCATATAGCATCATGCGTCATGTCGCTAATAGATGTAGCTGTATGTTTGTCACATATAGAGCTAATCATCTGATCTATTATACTTATTTCATCAGCATTAAAAATTTCAGTGGTAGGTTCTTCCAAACATACATATTGTTTTTTAACTCTACCAAAATGTCCGACATCAGAAATATGTATTTTTCCTTCTTGTCTCAATTCTTCAAGAATTCCGTATATGTGACTAGGCATAGGCCCATATTGCCTTTTTTCATATGTTTCACCCGTGATCGGATTACTCCATTTAAGAAAAGCGATAATATCTGAATACCAAAGTATCTTATTCAGTTTTGTCGCTCCAAGCTTAATAGGATCATCCACACTTCCACATATATAATGGACGGCTGCTTTAAGCTTATCTCTATTTAAATTCATACTTACCTTCCTAGGTTGTTTATTGACTCAATTTGAATACAACAACCGTTTTCCTGCTATACCTTTCAATGCCTTATCGGCACGTTCTACATCATCTATATGACGATTATTGTAACGAAAATCAAACTCGACGATATATCTTTTTAAGTGTTGCGGGCCAACGTGGTGAAAAGTGCCAATTAATCCACGTTTTAAGATGCTGAAATAGCTCTCAATTGTGTTTGTGTGGGCTTTGCCTCTAACATATTCGCCGTGACTGTGATTAACGACACTATGCTTAGCAAAATCATCTTCGAGGGGTTTTCTAGCATTTGGGCCGTATTGGTTGCGCGGCGGTACATATTGAGCCGCTTCGTCTGTCATAACATGAGCGGAAGCGTCTATTTGTTCTTTCATGATCGGCTTTAAGGTTTTGGCATTAACAGCTTTCACATGGAAAGAGCGAACCTCACCACCACGTTCAATGAGAGAAAATATTTTCTCTTTATGATGATAGCCTCTACCTTTCTTCTGTCCTCTTGGTTTGCGATTACCCCAAAAAGTTTCATCTACTTCTACTATACCGCCACCACCACCAAGCTTAGAGAAAATTGGATCTTTCATGGCTTCGCGGATACGGTGAGTCATAAACCATGCAGACTTGTAAGTTACGCCCAACATTCTATGAAGCTGGTGAGAGCTAATTCCTTTCTTACTGGAACACATTAGAAAGACAGCCATGAGCCATTTATTCAAGGGTATCTTGCTATCTTCAAACAGACTCTTTACGGTTACTGTGAACTGTTTCCGACAATCACCACATTTATATAAACCTGCTCTAGCCTTTTTACTCTTCATTGTGTATATCTTCTCAATGCCTCCACAATGAGGACAAACAGGGCCATCAGGCCAGCGTAGGTTCTCTAGATATTTTCTAGCCTTCTCTGCGTCTTGGAAATGCGGGGCTGTTAGGTTACACATGTATTATCTCCTTGAATTAATGATACTATGGAGACATTCTAGTACAAAATACTTGGGTTTGTAAAGTATACAATCGCCTTAATTTTGCCCCAATACTCCGTTGCGGCACTTTCCCCGGTGCTCATTAAGCGGGTTGTTAATTCCGCTCCTCACAATCGCCACTCCTCGACCTGAATACGAGCGACCGTCAGGTTCAATTGTTCAGTTCAATGTTTACCGGTTTGGTGTTCCAGATTTCCCTGGCATACTCTTCAATGGTGCGATCACTGGAGAATTTGCCCATGCAGGCGACGTTGATAACGGCCCTGCGTGCCCATTCGTGGGGATTTTTGTACAGTTCGCCGACATCCTCCTGGCATGCCACATAGGCTTGGTAATCTGCGAGCAGCAGGTAATGATCTCCGCCTTGCAACAGTGAATCTAAGATCGGTTGATACAGGTTAGGATCGTTCGGGGAAAAGAATCCCGAGCCGATCATGTCTAGCACTTGCCGCAGTTCGTCATTGGCATGATAGTAATCCAGGGGATTGTAACCCCGGTCACGTAATGCGATGACCTCCTCGATGGTGTTGCCGAAGATAAAGATATTCTCTTCGCCGACCTCTTCGCGGATTTCGACGTTGGCCCCGTCCAGGGTGCCGATCGTCAGGGCACCGTTGAGCGCCAGTTTCATGTTGCCGGTTCCCGAGGCCTCGGTGCCCGCAGTGGAGATCTGTTCGGACAGTTCTGCTGCAGGAATGATATCGCCTGCTGTCGAAACATCGTAATTGGGTATAAAAACCACCTTGAGCCGGTTGTCAATCACAGGATCATGGTTGACGATGTCCGCGACATCGTTGATGAGCTTGATGATGAGTTTTGCCATGGTATAACCAGGCGCCGCCTTGCCGGCAAAGATCATGGTACGGGGCACGATGTCCGATTCCGGGTTGGACCGGATGCGGTTATATAGGGTGATGACATGGAGGATGTTGAGCAATTGCCGTTTGTATTCGTGGATACGCTTGATCTGCACATCGAACATTGAGTCGACATTGACGTCAATGGATAGACGTTTATGGATCAGTTTCGCGAGGTGCTGCTTGTTCATCCATTTGATCCGGGTAAACTCATCGAGGAATGCCGGATCGTCGGCAAGGGTCATGATGTTTTTTATATCATCGAGATGCGTGATCCAGTCATTTCCAATACGAGAGGATATGAGGCTGGTCAACAAGGGATTGCAGTGATGTAACCAGCGCCTGGGCGTGATGCCGTTGGTCTTGTTGATGATCCTGTCCGGATAAATGCGATTGAAGTCGGCGAATATGGTGCTTTTCATCAGTTCAGTATGCAGTTTCGCAACACCATTGACCTTGTGGCTGCCTATGATGGCCAGGTGTGCCATGCGAATACGACGCTCGCCGCTTTCATCGATGATGGACATCCGACGCACCATATCACTGTTACCCGGGAACCGGTGTGTGACCTCCTTGAGGAAGTGATGATTGATCTCATATATGATCTTCAGGTGCCGTGGCAGCATCTTCTCGAATAATTGTACGGGCCACGACTCGAGTGCTTCCGGCATCAGTGTATGGTTGGTGTAGGCGAATGTCCTGGTAATGATGTCCCACGCCGTATCCCATTCAAGACGATGTTTGTCAATCAGGATTCTCATCAACTCCGGGATGGCAATCGCCGGATGAGTGTCATTGAGCTGGATGGCGACCTTGTCGGGCAGTTCGGTAGGGTCGTCATGCTGTTTGTTGAAGCGGTAAAGAATGTCCTGTAGCGATGCACACACGAAGAAATATTGTTGCTTGAGTCGCAGTTCCTTGCCCATGTATGACGTGTCATCGGGATAGAGCACCTTGGAGATGTTCTCGGTCTGGGTCTTGGCCTCGACTGCTTTAATATAGTTGCCTTCATTGAAATATTTCAGGTCAAAATCGCGCGATGCCTTGGCTGACCAGAGCCGCATATTATTGGCGGTGTTGGTATGGTAACCGGGGATGGGTGTGTCATAGGCCATGGCCATGACCTCATCGGTGTCTATCCAGTGATGACGCTGTGTACCGTTTTCGTCCTTGTATTCAATGACACGACCATTGAATTTCACGGGATACAGTACTTCGGCGCGGGGAAACTCCCAGGGATTGCCATACCTCAGCCAGTTATCAGGGTGTTCGATCTGGTGACCGTGCTCGATATGTTGATTGAAGATGCCATATTCATAGCGGATTCCGTAGCCGTAAGCCGGGATACCGAGCGTGGCCATGGAATCAAGGAAGCAGGCGGCCAGCCGTCCCAGTCCACCGTTACCCAGCGCGGCATCGGGTTCAATCTCCCTGATTTCCTCGAAACTGATACCGATATCGTCGAATGCCTTTGACAGTTCGTTGTAGATACCCATATTCATCAGGCTGTTGGACAATGTCCGGCCGATAAGGAATTCCATCGACAGGTAATAGACGCGCTTGGCGTCGACCCGATAGTAGGTGCGCATGGTTTCCATCCAGCGCTCGATCAAACGATCACGCACGACATAGGTGGTGGTATTGAACCAGTCGCGTATGGTTGCTGTATAGAGATCCTTGCCAACGGTGTACTCGAGCCGATTGGCGAGCGAATGCTTGATGGAATCCTTGTCCATCCCGAGGTAATCGAATTTAAAAGCCTTAATCCTGGTCGTTTGTGTTGGCATTGTCGTGTTCCTGTTACTGGCTGTCATTTTAGTCAATCCCTAAAATTACAACAACTTAGAGGGCCTGATCGGTCTGTGGTCCCGGCTGCGATAGATGTTGTGATCACTCCATAACATAGCGGCTGACTTGCCGACCGGGTGTAATTTGCATACAATACGCGCCCTCGGAAGATTTTCCGCCCTGCTTTTCTCAGATAGCGGCATTATCCAATAGTTATTTAAGAGGTTGATTTTGATGAAATCCGATATCCATCCGGCGTATGGTGAAATAACTGTCACCTGTACCTGCGGCAATACCTTTATTACACGCTCCACGGCGGGCAAGGACCTGCGACTTGACGTGTGTTCTAATTGCCATCCTTTTTATACCGGCAAGCAGAAGATAGTGGATACAGCGGGACGTGTCGACAAGTTCAAACAAAAGTACGGTATCAAGAGATAGCGATAGCCGTAGTCTGGTGTTAAAAAGGCGTCCCTTGGGACGCCTTTTTTGTGACATGTATGCCAGAATACAATTCATGGTTTTTAAGCCCCTGCTGTTGATAGTCATTTTGCTGGTTGCCGCACCCGTTGCAGGACAGGGATGCGAGCCGGATCATATCGATGAATTTGCCCGGATCGCTTATGTCTATGACGGCGATACGGTTAAGCTCGATGACGGCAGGCATATACGATTGATCGGCATCAACGCCGCGGAGACGGGCAAGAACGGCAGGCCGTCCGAACCGTTCGCCGACGAGGCTCGTGATGCCTTGTCTGCACTACTCAAACCGCACACCAGGGTGGGTATCCGTTTCGATTCCGAACGCCGCGATACCTATCAACGCTGGCTCGCGCATCTGTATATATCCGGATCGCAAAATGTCGAGGCCTGGTTGCTTGAAAACGGTTATGCGGCGCTGATCGCAGTACCTCCCAATCTGTGGAATATAGAATGTTACAGGGAGGCCGAGATGCGCGCACGGATGCAACATAAAGGTATATGGTCGATTCCGTACGACAATGCCGATAACCTTAGTATAAAACGCAATTCTCATCCCTTTCATATCATTGAGGGCACTGTAAGACATATCGGTGAGACGGATAAATCCGTATGGCTCGATCTTGAGAACGATATCGCATTGCGAATTGATCGTCGGGATTTATCCTACTTCGATGGTGTGAATCTTCAGGGATTTCTTGACGAGCGGGTAATCGCCCGTGGCTGGATGTATCAGGGTAAGGGTCAAACGGTGATGCGGATACGCCATCCCGTGGCATTACAGGTGCTGCGTTGAGTCAGCACTGTCGATTATTCTTCACTGTCATTCCGGCAGTATTCGCGCTGATATTGCAGGTTACAGGATGCGCCGTGAACCCGGTGACAGGACAAAGTAATTTTGTGATGTTGTCAGAACAGGACGAGATCAAGCTCGGCCGTGATGCAAATCCGGAGATCATGAAACAATACGGCGGTGCCTATGATGATGCCGCGCTGCAGACCTATGTTAACGGTATCGGCCAGTCACTTGCGGCGGTGAGCCATCGCAGCGAACTGGAATATCATTTTACCGTGCTTGATTCGCCCATGGTGAATGCCTTTGCATTGCCCGGCGGTTATGTCTATATCACCAGGGGATTAATCGCCTATCTGAACAGCGAGGCCGAACTTGCTGCGGTGCTTGGTCACGAGATCGGCCATGTCACGGCTCGCCATAGCGTCAGGCAGATCAGTGCCGCACGTGCAGCCGATATCGGTTATACGATCGGCTCCATCTTTGTGCCGGAATTACAGACACAGGCGGCATATAGTATCTTCAATACCCTGGGCGGCGCATTAATCAGCGGATACGGGCGTGAACATGAACTAGAGGCCGACCGTCTGGGTTCGGAATATCTGGCGCGCGCTGATTACAATCCGCAGGCAATGATCAGGGTCATCGGGGTGCTCAAGGACCAGGAGGATTTTGAAAGGCAACTTTCGGCGGAAGAAGGACGGGAGCCGAGGATCTACCACGGGGTGTTCGCGTCTCACCCCGATAACGACACCCGTCTTCAGGAAGTCGTCGCAAGTGCCGATGAATTCAAGGCAGACTCGGCGAATCATGATAACCGTGAAGGATTTCAGGATCATATCGAAGGCCTGGTGTTCGGCGACAGTGAGCGGGAAGGCATTATACGGGATCACGCGTTTTATCATGGCGGATTAGGTATTGCATTTGATTTTCCCGCAGGCTGGAGGATTGACAACAACCCCGACAGTCTGACTGCGCGGCCACCCGCAAAGAATGGATTGATGCAGGTGATCGTCGAGGATGTAGGCAGACCCTATACACCGCGAGAATTTATGACCATCAAGATGAAATTAACCCGACTGCAACAGGAGGAAGAAATGTATCCAGCCGGACTGGAAGGATACACGGCCGTTTCATCTGTAAGGACAACTTATGGCAGGAGGGATACCCGTTTCTGCGTCATATTTTTCAATGAACATGCCTTTGTTTTTATCGGTGCCACAAAGGATAAAGACGGGCTTGACAGATACAATAGTGAATTTCTCACGACTGCGAAATCTTTTCACCCACTCGGAGCCAACGAGGCGAAGTTCGCCAAGGCGTTGCGTATCCATCTGAAGCGAATACAACCGGGTGATAATGCTGAAAAAATCGCAACGGATTCGGCATTACGGTCACACCAGCTGGAACAACTGAGGTTGCTCAACGGTATCTACCCGGACGGCCAACCACAAGTCGGTCAACGGTTCAAGATTGTGCAATGAGGTTGAGTATATGATTACACGGGCCCTTTTAAGCTTCCATTTGCAGTGCACATGCCAATCACCGATAATTGCGCGTTTCCTTAATATTAAATATCTGTACAAACATTTATGACCAAGGACCGTAAACAGGCTGCCCTGAACTACCATGCTCAACCAGAGCCCGGCAAGATCAGTATTTCGATTACCAAACCCTGTCACACGCAGGACGACCTGGGGTTGGCCTATACACCAGGCGTTGCGGAACCGGTCAGGGCCATCGTCGCTGATCCCGAAGCTGCATATCGCTATACTGCGAAAGGTAACCTGGTCGCGGTAATTACTGACGGCAGTGCTGTGCTCGGTCTGGGAAATGTAGGCGCCCTGGCAAGCAAACCGGTGATGGAAGGCAAATGCGTCTTGTTCAAAAAATTTGCCGATATCGATGTATTCGACATCGAAGTCAACGCGGATTCACCACAGTCCTTTATCAATACAGTCGCGAGTATCGCCCCCAGTTTCGGTGGCATCAATCTTGAAGACATTGCGGCACCTCATTGTTTTGAGATCGAAAAGACGCTGAGTGAGCGTCTGGACATCCCGGTATTTCATGACGACCAGCACGGTACCGCCGTGATCGTGGGCGCGGCGTTATTAAACGCACTGGAACTTCAGGACAAGTCCATCGACTCTGCGAAGATCGTTTGTCTCGGTGCCGGTGCGGCAGGGATTGCATCGATGCGCCTGTTGCTCGCGCTGGGGGCAAGCAAGGATAATATCAGGCTGGTCGATCGCAACGGCGTGATACACAGTGAACGTACCGGCCTCAATCCCTATAAACAGGAGTTCGCCACCAAGACCGATGACCGTACACTGCGTGATGCCATGACGGATGCCGATGTATTCATCGGTGTGTCCGGTCCGAATCTGTTGACGATCGATGATATCGTTGTCATGGCAGCCAGGCCGATCGTGTTTGCATTATCCAACCCCGATCCCGAAATCGATCCGGCGACCGCCAAGGCGGTTTGCGATGACATGATTATCGCTACCGGACGCAGTGATTATCCCAACCAGGTAAACAATGTGCTCGGGTTTCCGTTTATCTTTCGTGGTGCACTCGATGTGCGGGCTTCCAGTATCAATCAGGAGATGCTGGTTGCTGCGGTGCATGCCCTCGCGGCCCTTGCACGTGAACCCGTACCGCAGGAGGTACTTCGTGCTTACCGCATAGAGGCCCTTGAATTTGGCAAGGATTCGATAATACCCAAGCCCCTGGATCCCAGGTTGATCGATCGTATACCACCTGCAGTGGCAAAGGCCGCTGTTGAATCGGGCGTTGCACGTATGCCATATCCCGATTTTTATCCCCATGTCGGCAACGAGGTGGTGATAGGTGAGTGCGCCTGACCGGACACAATTTCGAGTCTGCTGCTTAAGCTCAATATTTGTACTTGCAGGCCGATTCCATGTCCCGGAGACCTGATACTTTATTTGCCTCAAAGTGCCGGCGAGGGATCGGCGGATCACCCGTAACCAGTAAAACTGATACAAGGGATACTCATATAAAGACACTCAGGTTATGTCGTTAATCGTAACCGGATCATTGCCAATTCCGGTTATCGAGTTCGAGCAAGGAGTTGCCATGAAAAAGATAACAATTGTCGGAGCCGGCCGTGTCGGCGAATCGACCGCACAGATACTCGCAATTGCTGAAGTTTGCGATCAGGTCGTGCTTACCGATATCCGCGAAGGTGTTGCAAAGGGAACCGCCCTGGATATCCATGAGTCATCGCCCTTGTTCAAATTCGATACCAGGGTTAGCGGAGATGATGATCCACGTGCAATGTCCGGGTCGAACATCGTCGTGATCACAGCCGGTCTGCCGCGCAAACCCGGTATGTCCCGTTCCGATGTGCTCGACGCCAATCTCGGCGTCATTCGCGGTATCGCCGATGATGTGATGTGTTATGCCCCCGATGCCATGGTAATACTGGTAACCAACCCGGTCGATGTGATGACCTATGCCTTCATGAAGGCAACCGGATGGCAACGTAACAGGGTGTTCGGTTTGTCAGGTGTGCTGGATGCTGCCCGCATGGCGAGCTTCATTGCGCTGGAAACAGGTTTTTCCTCAAAGGATATCAGTACTATGGTCCTGGGCGGGCACGGCGATAGCATGGTGCCCATGCCGCGCTATACCTGCGTAAACGGCATATCGATCGAGCACTTTCTCGATCAGGAGGCCATCGCCAGGATCGTGGATCGCACCCGTAACGGTGGTGCGGAGATACTCGCCCTGAAAAAGACCAGCAGTGCAAATGATTCCCCTGCAGCGGCGGTTGCAACCATGGTGGATGCGGTATGCAATGATCGAAAGCGGATATTGCCCTGTGTCGCCATCGTGGATGGGGAATACGGCCATCGTGACATCGCGATCGGTGTACCGGTAATTCTCGGAGCGGGAGGTATGGAAAAGGTTATTGAATTGCCGCTGACGGACGAAGAACGCAATCTGTTCGAGCAATCCGTTGCACAAGTAGCCAGGGATATAGCCACGCTATCCTGATCTGAAACGTTTGCAGTGGCTTTAGGCATTTTGCAGAAACGGAGGAATCTTTATGGCAAAGGACACCGTCACTATCACCGACAACAGGACCGGCAAGAGTATCGAACTGCCGCTGTTGGATGGTAATCTGGGTCCGGCAGCGATAGATATCAGCACCCTCTATCGTGATTTTGGTTATCTGACCTTTGATCCCGGTTTTCAGTCGACCGCCAGTTGCCGCAGTGGCATTACCTATATCGACGGTGACAAGGGTGTGCTGCTCTATCGCGGTTATCCCATCGAGCAGTTGGCGGAAAAGAGCAGTTTCATTGAGGTTGCCTACCTGCTGATGTATGGAGAACTGCCGACCGCTGAGCAGTTGCACGCGTTCGACATGACCATCCGACAGCACACCATGATCAAGGAAAGCCTTAAAAGTTTTTACAGCGGGTTTTATCATGATGCCCATCCGATGGCGAGCATGGTGGGTGTAGTGGGCTCATTGTCAGCTTTTTATCATGATTCCACCGATATTCATGCACCCCAGCACCGCGAGACAGCCGCACATCGTTTAATCGCCAAGATGCCGACTATCGCAGCGGCTTCGTATAAATACTCGATCGGTGAACCGTTCATCTATCCCAATAACCGCTATACATATTGCGGTAATTTATTGCATATGATGTTCTCGGTACCCAGTGAGGACTACGAACTGGATACGATCGCCGAGAAGGCACTGGACATGATCTTTATCCTGCACGCTGACCATGAACAAAACGCCAGTACGGCGACGGTGCGCCTGGCGGGCAGTTCGGGCGCTAACCCGTTTGCCTGTATCTCGTCGGGCATTGCGGCGCTGTGGGGGCCGGCACACGGTGGTGCCAACGAGGCGGTGTTACACATGCTGAGCGAGATCGGGGATGTCAAGAACATCACAAAGTATATTGACAAGGCCAAGGACAAGAATGATCCGTTCAGGCTGATGGGTTTCGGTCATCGTGTCTATAAAAACTACGATCCGCGTGCCAAGATCATCCGCAAAATGTGCCATGAGGTGCTCGCGAAATTCGGCAATGCGGGTGACCCGATGTTCGAGCTTGCGATGCGTCTTGAGGAGATCGCGTTGGAGGATGACTACTTCATCAAGCGCAAGCTGTATCCGAACGTGGATTTTTACTCGGGCATTATCTACAAGGCGCTCGGCATACCCACCAACATGTTTACCGTGATGTTCGCTATTGCCAGGACCGTGGGGTGGGTGGCGCAATGGATGGAGATGATCGCCGAACCGGATCAGCGCATCGGCAGGCCGCGACAGTTATTCGTCGGACCCGGGAAGCGTGATTACATCGAGGTCGATCGGAGAAAGTGAGATCACTCGGCTTCCATGAAGCCGGTGTTGATTTCTGATGATTCAATTAATGTGGCCTGTTGTTGAATCAGGCGATCCAGTTCGCTGATCGATGCACGGGGCATCGGTTTACCGTCCACCGGACTCAGCGGTGCCTGACGTATTCCGTTGTAAGGGAATACCGTGATCTCGATACCCGTTTCCCCGGCCAGGAAATAATAGGCGGGATAGCGGATTACCTGGGCCTTTGACAGGTTCAGCCGGTTTTCCCGTATCTTGAATGGGATTGCTTCTTCAATCAGGTGCCGCGCCACGTCCTCGGGTGTATCGGTAAATGCATGGATGGTGATCTCCGAATGTTGATCCGCGGTACCTGACAGTACCGGTCCCACCAGATGGGGATTAAAAATCTGCAGGAAGCGCATAATCCGCAGGGTTGTCTGGCGCAATTCCCTTAACTGTGAAGGCTGGGTGTCGTTCCTGAACAGGCGCTGATGTTCCAATAATGCCTGTTCAATCTCGGTATTGCGCGGCAGATTTCTGGTATTTGGCATGCCAAGGCGCGCGGCGGCCTTGCGCTTGGCGGTATAAAAATCCTTCACGCCGCTTTCCGTCATGATCTTGGCCGCTTCGATGGCCAGTAATTTACGTGTCCGGTTTTCCTTGTCAGGTCGCATATGATGATCGTTAGAACAATTGTTCCGGTATCTCTGTCTTTTCGCTTGTGCCGTTCTTGCCGACGGATGATGCCACTTCCGCATGTCGCTCTGGTACATCCTCAGTACGGAAGGTTTCGAATATCGCATGGGGGTAATTGCTGTCGACGAGCAGGCCGGTTTCGGGATCGATGCGTACAGTTACGAGCCCGGGTGGACGTTCAAGGGGTTTTTCCGGCACCCCTTTCAATGCCTCGCCCATAAAAGTTATCCACATGGGAAGCGCAGCGCGTCCTCCAGTCTCGTGATTGCCGAGAGAGCGTGACTGATCGAAACCCACCCATGAAACGGTAACGATATCGGCATTAAAACCCGAGAACCAGGCGTCCCGCTGTTCATTGGTCGTGCCCGTCTTGCCGGCCAGATCATGGCGTCCGAGTTGTCGTGCCCGTCTTCCCGTGCCGCGCTTGATTACATCCCTCATCATGGTTGTCATCAGGTACGCATTCTGGGGGGTGATGACGCGTTTTGCGATCTTGACAGGCTGCCGGGTGGGCTGATCAGCTTGTTGCGCCGCCGGATCCTGAGGGGATTCCGCGAAAGCGGCATCTTGCACGCCAGTGGTTGTTATGCCGTTATCTTGATCGGCGGTCGCAACCACAGGTTCCGTACAATCGGGACAAACGGTATCAGGCGTGGCCTGGCTAATGATCTCGCCATTATCCGTTTCGATGCGTTCTATATAATAAGGTGTTACCCGGTAACCTCCGTTGGCGAACACCGCGTAGCCGCCGGCAATCTGGAGTGGTGTCAGCGCGGCGCTGCCGAGCGACAGTGACAGATTTCTGGGCAGGTCGGCAGGATCGAAACCGAACCGCGAGATGTAGTCAATCGTGTATCTGATTCCCGTGGAGCGCAGCAGGCGTATCGACACGAGATTCCTCGAATGCACCAGCGCTTCACGCAGGCGGGTCGGGCCAAAGAATGTACCGCTGTAGTTTTCAGGCCTCCAGGCACTTTCCAGTCCCGGATCATCGAAGACTACCGGTGCATCGTTGATGATGCTGGCCGGAGTGAAGCCTTTTGCCAGTGCTGCTGAATAGATAAAGGGCTTGAAGTTCGAGCCGGGTTGGCGCGCCGCCTGGGTAACACGGTTGAATTTGCTTAGATAAAAATCGAAACCGCCGGTGAGGGCATTGATCCCGCCGTTATCCGGTCGAATGGACACTAGAGCTCCCTCGACCTGAGGGATTTCCGATAGACGCCATCCTTCCTTACCCTGCTCATGTACATAGACGACGTCTCCGGGGGTGAGTACATCGGCTGCTGTCTGTGGGGCCACGCCATAGCGGTTGTCGTCAATATAGCGGCGAGCCCAGGACAAACCGGACCAGGGAATCTGCAGTGTCTGATTATCCGATCCAATCGCGATCGCCTGTTGTTCCTCGACATGAATCACGATTACAGGCATCAGCCCACCCACGGTGGGGATCTTGTCGAAAATGGATTGACGTTGCTCCTCTTCCGGGAAGGGGTCGATTTGAATGTGTCGGATCGGTCCGCGATAGCCATGACGCTCGTCATAGTCCCATAGCGCATCGCGCAACGCCCTGTTTGCAGCCTTCTGCAGGCGGCTGTCGATTGTTGTGATGACCTTGTATCCGCCGGTATAGGCATCGTTACCAAAACGATCGACCATTACTGCACGTACCATTTCCGCAACATAGGGGGCCTCTATCTCGATGGACAGGCCGTGTAACTCGGCGTTGTCAGGTTCCGCCATTGCGGTATTGAACACCTCGTCATCAATGAACCCCAGTTTATGCATGCGGCCGAGGACATAATCGCGGCGCGTCATCGCACGATCGAGATCAGCAATTGGATTATATCTGGAGGGTGCTTTCGGCAGTCCCGCAATCATGGCCATCTGCGCTAAACTGAGCTGATCAGGCGTGACTCCGTAGTAGATCTGTGAGGCGGCGGCGAGACCGTAGGCGCGGTTGCCGAGATAGATCTTGTTCAGATAGAGTTCGAGTATCTCTTCCTTGCTCAATTCCTTATCGATCTTCAACGCCAGCAGGATCTCGTTGATCTTGCGCAGATAGGTCTTTTCGCTGCTCAGGAAGAAATTTCTGGCCACCTGCATGGTGATGGTGCTTCCGCCCTGGGTCTTTTCTCCGGTCCTCACCAGGTTAAGTCCCGCCCGCAGGATCCCCTGGTAATCCACGCCGGGATGCTCGAAAAAACGATCATCTTCCGCTGCCAGTACCGCCTTTATCATCAGGTCCGGGATATCCGGGTATCGCAACGGGGTTCGTTTCATTTCACCAAATTCGGCAATCAGTTTCATGTCTCGGGTATAGACACGCAGCGGGACCTGGAGATGAACATCCTTCAAGGTCTCAATATCCGGTAACTTCGGCGTCAGATAGATATAAGCAACCACAGCGAAGAGCATCCCTGCCAATATCGCTCCGCCCAGCCCAATCAGGCACAATTTCACAATTCTGCGGGAAAAAATCATCTTTTAGAGGGGAATGAGAGATTCGTCATATAAATAATACTACTAATAGTATAAAACTTTTCACGCTAACGGACGATAACATACCAGGTGCAAATATAATTGTTGTTTTTTAACAGCTTAATATCTATAGTTTTAAATGGGGCTAGTATACGGATATCTGTATTACCTACCCATTTAAGGATAAATGAAGGGTAATAAAATCGTGCATCTCTTCGAAAAAACAGCTCCGCCGTTAATTGGGCTTGATATCAGTTCCACGGCTGTCAAATTACTAGAATTAAGTCAAAGCGGGGGTCGTTACCGGGTAGAGAGTTACGCGGTCGTTCCCCTGCCGCAAACTGCGGTAGCGGAAAAAAATATCACGGATGTCGAGGCCGTCGGCAGCGCCATTAGCCGCGCCGTCAGCCGGATCGGATTGCGCACCAAGAATGCCGCAGTAGCAGTAGCGGGATCTGCGGTTATTACCAAAATCATTTCCATGCCGGCTTCACTTTCGGACGACGAAATGTTCGACCAGATTCAATTGGAAGCGGACCAGTATATTCCATATCCCATGGAAGAAGTCAATCTGGATTTCGAAGTTCTTGGTCCAACGGATAAGACGGAGGACATGGTGGATGTCCTGCTGGCAGCCTCGCGGAGTGAAAACGTCGATATCCGGGTTGCCGCCCTGGAACTGGGGGGGCTGAACGCCAAAATCGTGGATGTCGAGGCATTTGCGATGGAAACCGCTTTTTCCCTTCTGGGCCAGCAACTGGCGGACGGAGGGGTTGGCAAGACCGTTGCCGTCATTGATGTCGGTGCCACGATGACGACCCTTAATGTCCTGAATGATTTTCGCATCATCTATACACGTGAACAGGTATTCGGCGGCAAGCAACTTACCGAAGAAATACAACGCCGTTATGGCCTGTCCTATGAAGAGGCTGGCCTGGCTAAAAAACAGGGTGGTTTGCCCGATAATTACGGACCGGAAGTGCTTCAGCCGTTCAAGGAGGCTATGGCGCAACAGGTCAGCCGCTCGCTGCAATTTTTCTTCTCTTCCAGTCAATACAACAGCGTGGATCATATAGTGCTCGCCGGTGGTTGCTCATCGATCCCGGGTATCGATGAGATGTTGGAGGAAAAACTGGGTATGACGACATCGATTGCCAATCCTTTTGCTAACATGACTCTGGCATCAAAGATCAAGCCGGATGTTATCAGCAGTGACGCACCTTCTCTGATGATCGCCTGTGGCCTTGCCATGAGGAGGTTTGATAAACGATGACAAGGATTAACCTGTTACCGTGGCGTGAAACACTGCGCAAGGAGCAACAAAGACAATTCATATCTATTGCTGCAGGCGCTGCCGTATTGACGGCTGTTATCATGATTTATACCCATATCCATATCAATGGTATGATCGACGCACAGAATGCACGTAATAATTTTCTTGAAAATGAAGTTGCAGAAGTGGACAAGAAGATTTCCGAGATCAAGGAGCTCGAAACCGAGAAACAGCAGTTGCTGGCCCGTATGAACATTATTCAGCAATTGCAAAGGAGACGTCCGGAGATTGTCCATGTATTCGACGAGATGGCAAAGAGGGTACCCGATGGCATCTACCTTACTGATATAAAGCAACAGGGCCAGTCACTGGTGATTGAGGGGGTGGCTGAATCGAATGCCCGCGTATCCGCATTTATGCGTAATCTCGATGCTTCCGACTGGTTTACTAATCCACGGCTTGTCGTAATCGAGTCAAAAGAGAAGGAAAGTGTTCGTACCAGCAAATTTACCTTGAATGTGACGCAGGTATCACCTAATAACAACACAAGTAAAACAGCAGGATTACAGACATGAAGCTTAATCTGGATGATCTGCGGAATATTGATTTCAATGATTATGGCAAGTGGCCTTTTCCGATCAAGGTTGTTGCAATCGCTTTGTTGTGCATCGCATTGGCTGGCGCTGGAATCTGGTTTGATACCAGGACACAGCTGAATTCACTCGATGTGTCACGCAGCAAGGAAGGTGAACTCAAGGAGATCTTCAAGTCAAAGCAACACCAGGCGGCGAACCTGGTGGCCTACCGCAATCAGATGGAAGAGATGAAAAGGTCTTTCGGCACGATGTTGCGCCAGTTACCCAGTAAAACCGAGGTGGATGATCTCCTGCAGGATGTTTCCCAAACCGGGTTGAAAAACGGACTTGACATCGATTTATTCAAGCCGGAAAAAGAGGTGCCTGCAGAATTCTATGCCGAGTTGCCAATCACCATCAAGGTAACCGGCAGTTATCATGAATTCGGTAAATTCGTCAGCGACGTTGCGTCATTGCCCCGCATTGTGACATTGCATGATTTTTCAATTTTTCCGCAAAAGAAAACTAAACAGGATAACGAGAACCAGGAGGATTTGCTGGTAATGGAGGCTACAGCCAAGACGTATCGTTATCTGGATGACGAAGAAATTGCCGCCAATGAAAAGGCCAAGGAAGAGTCACCGAAATGAAGACGATTGTCATAAGGCATTCATTTTGCAGGGATGCAGGCGAACATAACACGGCACACCGGCTGGTTGCGTTGTTGCTGTTGAGCGGTATGTTGATGGCGTGCAGTGATGATGGGATGTCCGATCTGCAGAATTATGTAGAACAGGTTAAGTCGGAAAAACAGGGACAGGTCGAACCATTACCGGAATTCAAGCCGTTTGAGACCTTCGTGTATAAATCTGACGAAATCAAGGATCCGTTTACATCATGGGAAACACAGGTACAAAATGTTGCACAGAGTTCCCAGAACAACCAGATTCATCCGGATGCAAATCGTCGCAAGGAAGTGCTGGAGGGATTTCCATTAAACTCGTTGCTAATGATGGGTACGCTGGAGTATAAGGATCAGACTTGGGGACTTATCAAGGCACCCGACGGTATCGTCTATCGGGTAAAAAGTGGTAATTATCTCGGGCAGAATCACGGCAAGATCAGGGTAATTTCCAAGAATAAAATGGCCTTAACAGAAATAGTGCCTGATGGACTTGGCGGCTGGGAAAAACGTCAGGCTTCAATATCATTGTTGGGAGAATGATCCCGTAACAGGGGGCGAATATATGGAAAATCACCGGACACTTTTAGTATCAGACAAAGGATTGGTAACAGCAATGAACCGGTTTTTTGGCCTGCTTATGCTAAAGTTCTGTGCCGGCATGTTATTGGGCATATCCTTGACTGTACCGACTGCCGGTTCCGCGGCGGAAAATGCATCAATAACAGGTCAACGTGTGCTCGAGTCGGTCAGTTATTCCGCATTACCTGGCAATAAGGTCGAGGTGATGCTGACCATGTCGGGCGAAAAACCCCCGGCCCAACCGCTGAGTTTTACTATCGACAATCCCGCACGTATCGCCCTCGATTTTCCCAATACATCCAGCAATGTCTCCAAGAAGCATACTATCGGGATCGGCGCAGCCAGGAGTGTCAACGTCGTTGAAGCCAAGGGGCGCACCCGTGTTGTCATGAATCTGGTCAAGCTCGTACCATATGAGACCCGCGTTGAGGATAACAAGGTCTATATCGTGCTGGACAGCGAAACTTCCGATGTCGCTTCATTGCCACCAGCAACAAACGGCAGTGCCGAGAGTGCCATGGGAATGGCAGACGACCATGCGGAAGGAGTGACCGAAACAGTCCGGCACGCCATCACCAATATCGATTTTCGCCGCGGCAAAGAGGGCGAAGGCAGGGTGCTTGTTTCATTATCCGATCCATCGACACCGATCAACATTCGCGAAGAAGGCGGCAAGATTGTCATCGACTTCATCGACACCCAACTGCCAAAGGACCTGGCGCAACGGCTTGATGTTATCGATTTTGCGACACCGGTGACCTATGTAGACAGCATGGTTGATGACAGCAATGCCCAGATCGTGGTTACTGCAGAAGGTGATTATGAACACCTTGCCTACCAGTCAAATCAGTTATTGACCCTTGAGGTCAGACCGATCAGCAAGGAAGAAGAGGAAGCCAAAAAGAAGGAAAAATTCGGCTATACCGGTGAACGTTTATCGTTGAATTTTCAGGATATCGAGATTCGTGCCGTGTTGCAGTTGATCGCGGACTTCACCGGTTTGAATATGGTTACCAGTGATACGGTAAAAGGCAACGTAACCTTGCGCCTGCAAAACGTTCCCTGGGACCAGGCACTGGACATCATCCTCAAAACCAAGGGGCTCGATATGCGCAAGGAGGGTAATGTCATCCTGGTGGCACCGGGCGAGGAGATCGCCGCGCGTGAGAAGCAGGAATTCGAGTCTCAGAAACAGAAGCAAGAACTGGCGCCGCTGCGTTCAGATCTTGTCCAGGTCAATTACGCCAAGGCGGCGGATATCGCCGATTTGTTGAAGGCGAAGGAAAATACCATCATGTCCGAACGTGGCAGCGTGACCATAGATGAACGGACCAATACCCTGTTATTGAATGATACACCGGATAAACTGGAAGAGATCAGACGTCTCATCGACAAGCTCGACATCCCGGTCCGTCAGGTACTGATCGAATCCCGTATTGTGATCGCTAATGACGATTTCAGCCGCGATCTGGGTGTAAGGTTCGGCGCCTCTGGCGTCAAGGATAATGACACCACAGGCATTATCGGGACCACGGGGAGTTTATCGGGGACCAACTCAATCGTGAACAATGCGCCACCGCCGGTCAATGTCGGTTCACTCGCGCTCAATGACCGTTTGAACGTCAGCCTTCCCGTTGCAGATCCTGCGGGTCAGATCGCCTTCGCGGTGCTGGGTTCGGACTATCTCGTCGACCTCGAGCTTTCCGCCATGCAGGCGGAAGGTCGTGGTGAAGTGGTCTCGAGTCCGCGGGTGATAACATCGAATCAGTCCGAGGCTTCTATCGAACAAGGTGTCGAGATCCCCTATCTGGAGGCCTCTTCCAGCGGTGCGGCGACGGTATCATTTAAAAAGGCCGTGCTGAGCCTGACGGTGACACCGCAAATCACGCCAGATGACCGGGTCATCATGTACCTGACAGTCAAAAAAGACAGCGTGGGGCAGATCTTCCAGAATGTACCCAGTGTCGATACCCGTGAAGTGAATACACAGGTGTTGATCGATAACGGTGAAACGATAGTGCTCGGTGGTATCTATGAACAAACCCGCAGCAAGGAGATCGATTCCGTTCCGGTGTTGGGCAGCCTGCCGGTGGTGGGGGCGCTGTTCCGTACGACCCGCAAGGTCGATGACAAGGCAGAACTGCTGATATTTGTGACGCCTAAAATCCTGAAACAAACCCTGGGATTGCGTTAACAATAAAATTTTTCAAAAAGGCTAAAGGGATTCAGACAGGATGCCGAAATATAATCAAATGCTGACAACATTGCCCCGGCGATTGAAACACGTTATTGAAGAAAGTCGCAGGGTAATTAAAAAGGAATTTACCTTACTAGGACCGATTACAGCACAACAGTATGTGGGCAAAGATAAAAAACCTGATCATTCTTTCCATCGTCATAACCTGTGCGGGGTGTAGTGGCGACCTGGGATTTACCACTACCTCCACGGGTTCTAGTATCACCTCTTCCTCTTCCGCAGTCAGTTCGATCACCTTACTCACCAGTTCCCCTCAAGCGGGTTCAAGCGGTTCCACACCGGTAACCATTACTGCTATCGTCAAGGATGGCGGTAACCTGGTACAGGAAGGCATACCCGTTATATTCAGTGCGGACAGTGGTTCTTTGCAGATCACCCAGTCGGAAACCGATGCCGCCGGCATTGCGACGGCGACGTTGACACCGGGAGGCGATTTTACCAACCGCACCATCAATATATCCGCAACTACCGGCGAAGTTTCCCAGTCTACGACGATCAATGTTGCAGGCACTGCGTTATCGATCAGCGGCGAAAATACCGTTACAATCGGCGATACGACACAGTTGACGATCGTACTCACAGATTCCGACGGCGATCCGATAAGTGGCAAGACCGTCACAGTGACATCGGCGAATGGCAATACGCTGAGTGCTTCATCGGTCGATACCGATTCCAGTGGCCAGGTACAAATCAATGTAACAGCAACAGTCGCTGGCACGGATTCAATCTCAGCAACTGCTCAGGGAGCCACTGCGACACACAGTTTGGCCATATCGGGGGATCAGTTTCAGATTACCACTCCGGCTGTGGATGCCGAAATCGATCTTGGTGCTGTACAAACGATCACTGCACGTTGGCAGGTAAGTGGCGTTCCACAGGTTGGGCAGACTATAAATTTCACATCCACTCGCGGAACCCTATCGGCCAATACCGCAGTCACTAATGCCAGTGGTGATGCATCGGTGACGATCACCTCCAATAATGCCGGTCCTGCAACTATCACGGCTTTTGTCAGTGGAGGGCCATCGACGAGCAAGGCAGTGGAATTCGTGGCAACGACGGCGGCTGCCATTGAACTACAGACAAGTCCTTCAACCATCGGACCGAATGATGGTAATCAGGTTATTACTCAGCAATCGACGATTACCGCGACGGTACGTGATGCAGATAATAATCTTGTTAAGAATAAGGTGATTCGTTTCTCCATTACGCAGGATAACAGCGGCGGTTCTCTTACTACTGCAACTGCAACTACCAATTCACTGGGTAAGGCCTCAACGACCTATGTGTCTTCCGCGGCGACCACGGCACTGGACGGTGTCATCATCAAGGCAGAGGTACAGGATACACCGGCTGTAAATACTACAGTTACCTTGACAGTGGGGAAAAGTGAATTATTCGTTATCCTGGGCACAGGCAACAAGATTGTAGATTACAGCGAAACGCAATATAACAAGCAATATGTAGTATTGGTGACCGATTCGGCGGGTAACGCGATCGAAGGTGCAGATGTGAATATCGCAATCAATCCACTGGAATATTACAAAGGTTCACGTACATACGGTGGAGTCCTCTGGGATCCAGTTATCAATGCCACCTGTGCCAATGAAGACCTCAATGAAAACGGGATACTCGATACCGGGGAAGACGTCAATGGTAACAGCAAGCTGGATCCGGGGAATGTCGTCAGTTCTCCGGCAACCGTCACTACGGGCGCCGATGGTTCCTTCCAATTTGACCTGATATATGCCAAAGATTTTGGTGACTGGACCAGGGTGAAATTGACGGCTTCCACTGAAGTTTCTGGTACTGAAGCTACACATACGGTAAAATTTATACTTCCTGTGGCGACCGGCGATATCAGTAACGAGAATGTCGCACCACCCGGCCTTACCAGCCCGCATGGCGCTGCTGCCGTTTGCACCGACCCTAACTAGGTCAAGTATTACGAAGTAATATCTTAGATATACTCGGAGTGCTGCAGTTAAAGACCAACAGGCTGGCGATAATATACGCCGCCATCTTTCCTTCGTTTCATTAACTCAAGCCGCATCAAATTCTTGATTATCGTGTATTATTACCGGTATGGATCAACCGGTAAATCTGTTCCTTGTCGGTCTGATGGGCGCCGGCAAGACCACCATCGGCCGGCAACTCGCTCGGCGCCTGAAATTATCATTCGTGGACAGCGATCATGAGATCGAGACCCGCACCGGCGCCAATATTCCCTGGATATTCGATATCGAAGGTGAGAAAGGCTTTCGCAAGCGTGAGCGCGATATCATTGACGAGTTGACCCGTCGTAACGGGATCGTGCTGGCTACAGGTGGAGGCGCTGTCCTGGGTAAGCGCAACCGCGCCAATCTGTCACAACGTGGGATCGTGATCTATCTTCACACATCACTTGATCAGTTGCTGAAGCGAACCGCAAAGGATCGTAACAGGCCCCTGTTGCAGACCGAAGATCCACGTGCAAGGTTGGAGACACTATTGACGGAACGCGATCCCCTGTATCGGGAGATTGCGGATATTATTGTTGAGACGGATAATCGCAATGTCATGGATACCGTAAGGGTGATCATGAAGGGGATAAAGCAACACATGCAGGACTCAACGGTAAAGGCTGACAGCAGAACCCGCAAACAAGGGAAAGGTTAACCGGCGAATGGTATGCAAGCATGAAAACCCTACATGTTGAATTAGGCGAACGCAGTTATCCGATATATATTGGCCAGGACCTGCTTGCCAGGCCGGAATTGCTGACACGCCATATCGCGGCTAGACAGGTCATGCTTGTGACCAATGAGACAGTTGCGCCGCTGTATATGGAGAAGGTCAAGGCGGGCCTGAAAGACTACCAATGTGAAGCTGTTGTATTGCCGGACGGCGAACAATACAAGACCATTGAAGTGCTGAATGTCATCTTCGATGCCCTGCTGACACAGCACTTTGATCGTAGTGTTACGTTGATAGCGCTGGGCGGTGGTGTGATCGGCGACATGGTGGGATTTGCCGCGTCTTGTTATCAGCGTGGCGTGGCCTTTATACAGGTGCCGACGACATTGCTCGCACAGGTAGATTCATCGGTTGGTGGCAAGACGGGCGTTAATCATCCGTTGGGAAAAAACATGATCGGTGCGTTTTATCAACCGCAGTGCGTGATTATCGATACCGATGTATTAAATACACTGAATGATCGCGAACTGGGCGCGGGTCTCGCGGAGGTCATCAAGTACGGTCTGATCCGCGATCGGGCCTTTTTCGAGTGGCTGGAGACCAATATAGACGCCTTGTTAAAACATGATGCAACGAGTCTGATCTATGCCATCGAACGTTCGTGTACCAACAAGGCCGAGGTTGTCGCGGTAGATGAGCGGGAGGGCAGCATACGGGCCTTGCTTAACCTTGGCCATACCTTTGGCCATGCCATTGAAACCGGTCTTGGATACGGGAGCTGGTTACATGGTGAGGCGGTGGCTACAGGGATCTGTCTTGCGGCCGAACTATCGCGAAGGCTCGGGTGGCTCAGCGAACAGGATGTGAAACGGATTGTCACATTGATCAGGCGTGCCGGGCTACCGTGTCATTCACCCCCTGAACTGGATGCCAAACGCATGCTGGAGCTGATGGCGGTGGATAAAAAGGTCCGCTCCGGCACGTTGCGCCTGGTCCTGCTCGAATCCATCGGCCATGCCGTACTCCGCGATGACATTGATTCCGAAGCCTTGCGAGCGACCATCGAAGCGAGCTGAACAGCCCGGGCCCTGGAAGATTAAAGGGAAGCTGATATAGTTATACAGTATGATTCACAACGTGCCTGATAATGCGATTGCATTAGCACCCTATGCGGCGTGTGACGCCAATTCCCGCGGCCGTCGTTATCATGAGCCCCCGCCGAACTACCGCAGCGAATATCAAAGGGATCGGGATCGTATCGTACATTCCGCCGCCTTTCGTCGTCTGGAATACAAGACGCAGGTTTTTGTGAACCATGAAGGCGATATGTTCCGTACGCGGCTGACTCATTCGATCGAGGTGGCCCAGATAGGTCGATCCATTGCACGTGTATTGCGCCTCAATGAAGACCTCACAGAAGCGATCACCCTCGCCCACGACCTCGGCCATACACCGTTCGGTCATGCGGGGCAGGATACGCTTAACCGCTGCATGAAGGAATATGGCGGGTTTGAACATAATCTGCAATCGTTACGCGTGGTCGATACACTGGAGGAACGTTATGCGGAGTTCAGCGGCCTAAACCTGACCTACGAAACGCGCGAGGGTATCCTGAAACATTGTTCAACCCGAGTGGCTGCACGCCTCGGTGAGCTCGGCGAGCGCTTTCTACAGCGTCAGCAACCCGGTCTGGAGGCTCAACTAAGCAATGTTGCCGATGAAATTGCCTATAATAATCATGATGTTGACGACGGACTCAGGGCTGGGCTCATCTCCATCGAGCAACTCGTTGAAATCCGCCTGTTTCAGCAACAATACGCGATCGTAATCAAACAATATCCTTCCCTGTCCCTGCGACGCATAATTCACGAGGTCGTGCGCCGTATGATCAACTGCCAGGTCACCGATCTTGTCGATACCAGTCGCAAACGCATTACTGCGGCGAACCCTTCGAGTATCGATGCAGTACGTGAGATAGGGGGGGCGTTAATTGGCTTCAGCGCTTCAATGCAGGACATGAACCTTGAATTAAAACGTTTTTTACGCACACACATGTATCAACATTACAAGGTGCGGCGCATGACAAATAAGGCTGATCGTATTGTGAGTGAGTTGTTTGATGCGTTTCACGGTGATCCGCAACTGCTACCGCCCGGATATCAGGCTAGGGTCTTGCCAATGGAAGGTGAGAATGGTATTGCCGGACGGGCACGAGTGGTGGCAGACTACATAGCCGGGATGACCGATCGTTTCGCCATCAGTGAACATGAACGGCTTTTCGATATCTCTAGCTAGACCTCTGCGGGGCCTTGTTGGTACGACTGTATCGTTGACCGGGGTAGGTCACGCAATTTATGCACATATATATGCAAAACATTACCGCAGGCAACCAGTCACCCCGCTTTTATCATTTGATGCTGCAGAAGGATTTGCTTGAAGGTTGGACCTTGATCAGGGAATGGGGGGCGCAGGGGTTGCCGGGCAGGGTGAAACGTGATCACCACGAGAGCCGGGAAAATGCTATAGCGGCCCTGTTACACGTCAGAGATGCGCAGATTCGCCGGGGGTTTCAGGTGGTATTTACACAGGGAGAGGGGATTCAAAATGGTCGCGAGTGAGGGACACATCTCATCAATGACCCACACACCTCAAAAACTGGACTACATAGCGCGCTTTGGCCTGAATAGAGAGCCATTTTCCGATGCTGTGGATGATGACTTTTTCTTCAGTGAGTCGGAAGAGGGTGAGCGCACAAGCCTGTCACGTATTCAACGCCTGAATCTGTTGTTGCATCTCGCGCCTTACAGCGATGTCTTGCTGGTTACAGGTGAAACCGGGATCGGTAAAACTACCCTGTTGCATCAATTTCTCGCCAGGGTTGATCCATCATGGCGCGTATGTGCCCTCAGTGCCTCGTCAACGGTCAAGCCCGAGGTTGTGTATCAATGTCTAATGCGGGAATTCGCCAAGGAGGAGCGCACCTCCGCAAACCAGCCCGACGATGTTGAAGACCTGCGTAAACATATCCGGGCGCTGCGGGAAAGCGCGAAGTCACCGATATTGCTAATCGATGATGCCCATGAACTATCGGATGAGGTCCTGCTATACGTATTACGACTCGTGCAAACGGGTAAAGATGGTGGCAAACGTCTTTCCGTCATCATGTTCAGTGGGGCGGATATCGAGCATACACTGGCTCAGAGTGATCTACAGCCCTTGCGCAATCTAATCAGTCATTCGTTCGAGCTTACGCCGCTTAACGAAGTAGATACGGGGAATTACATCAAACATCGGCTCGCAGCAGCCGGGATGTCCTCCGAGAGCCCCTTTACTCCCGCGGTGGTCAAGGTCATCCACGAGACATCTCATGGAATCCCCGGCAAGATCAACGAATTGGCACAGATGGTGTTGAAGAACAGTACATCGGTTGAGCTCACGTCAGATGTCCTGACCCCGCCTCCCCAGCAAAGCGTGTTCAAACGCTACGGTATTTTGGGCGTGATTGCCGCCGTAGTTGCCGTCATCTTGCTGTCCATGGGCCAGATCAATTCGTTCTTTACCGCGGAGCATTCCACAGATACGCGGCAGTCTATGGCAGTGCAACGATCCGGAAACGCTCCTTTATCCGAGGAGGTGTCCGGGGCAGGCGGGCAGACGGAGCACGGCACTGACATGAATAGATTCGGGACCGCTTCATCCACCACAATGGCACAACGCACACATGGTGAAACAGGGGACGATAAGTCGGCTGCTGGCACGGGCGAACATACTGAAACCATCACTGCAGATTCCGGAAATACGCCAGCCCATAATCTGGATGAGGACTCCGGTAACGATGCAATGATTGATGACCGGGATAAACGAAGCCTCGCCATGGTTGAAGTAGTTGTAACGGATTCGGAAAAAACTGTGAAGGTTGATTCGCCGACCAGTGATTCCCCTGAACCTGCAGCAACGGAACAGTCCCGGGAGGTGCCCGTCAAAAAACAGGAAAAACAGAACAATACCGATGTCCGCAATGAAAAGATGATCGCGACCCAGAATTCACCCGGTTCGGGAATACACCGTGAAACGTGGTTGCTACAGCAAGACCCGAAGAGTTTCACCCTGCAACTGATGGCTATCAGGGAAGAAGCGACGATCATCAAATTTATCAATGACCACAATCTGCAGGATCAGGCAGCGTATTTCAATACTTATAATAACAACATTGAATGGCTCGCCGTTGTTTACGGTATCTACCCGACACGTGAGGAAGCGGAACGGGCCAGCAAACAACTTCAGGAGCGAATCGCAAGACTAAGGCCCTGGATTCGTAGCCTTAAATCCGTCCAGGAATCCGTTCATTCCAATCAGACACATCAAAGCGGGACATAAGTCAGCGCCATTGTTGTCGACTGTACCCATCGACATTTGGAAAAGTAGTTCTATATTCAGTAGGTTATTAGAAATATCCTGATTGAACAGGCATCGGTTGATGCGTATAATTGAAACGTTTCGCTCGCGTTTTTTTACGGCCTGTGCGTCATATTAAATCATTAATAATCTCCAGTAATCTTTAACCTGGGCTGAGAAACACTGATGGATAAGGTATATCCCGGCTTGTATCGGCCGGAATTTGAAAAAGACAGTTGCGGTTTCGGATTGATCGCCCAGATGGACGGTGTCGCGAGTCACTGGCTGGTTCGCACCGCTATCGGTTCACTGGCTTGTCTGACCCATCGGGGTGCTGTTGCTGCAGACGGCAAGACCGGAGATGGCTGCGGCCTGTTATTAAATAAACCGGACGAATTTTTGCGCGCCGTTGCCGCGCAAGAGGGATTTGAGCTGACTCCCTTATATAGCGTTGGCATGGTGTTTCTCAACCAGGACCGGAAACTTGCAAGTCTGGCTAGGCAACAACTTGAGCAAGAACTTTCCGCTGGAGGTCTGAGCGTCGCCGGCTGGCGTACTGTCCCGATAAATCCCGATGCCTGTGGTGATGAGGCCCTTGAAAGCCTGCCCGTCATCGAACAGGTGTTCGTCAACGCCCCGCAAGCCATGGCAGAAGACGCCTTCGAAAGATACTTATACATTGCACGACGTCGTTGTGAGAAAGGCATTGACGTGGAGGACACGACTTTCTATGTACCCAGTCTGTCGGCACGCGTCATCTCCTATAAAGGGCTGATCATGCCGGCGAACCTGCCTGTGTTTTATCAGGATCTGAACGATGAGCGCATGGCTTCATCGCTGTGCGTGTTTCATCAGCGGTTTTCAACCAATACCTGGCCGGAATGGCGCCTGGCGCAGCCTTTCCGCTACCTCGCCCACAACGGTGAGATCAATACCATCCAGGGCAACCGCAACTGGGCAGTGGCTCGCGGTCATAAATTCGAGACCCCGCTTATCCCCGATATGGAAGATGTGCGACCGCTCGTGTCGGCACAAGATTCGGATTCTTGCAGTCTCGATAACATGCTCGAGGTCCTGCTGGCAGGCGGGATGGACATTTTCCGCGCGATGCGCTTACTGATTCCTGCAGCCTGGCAGAATGTTGAAACCATGGACTCCGATCTAAGTGGTTTCTATGAATATCATTCCATGCACATGGAGCCATGGGACGGCCCGGCCGGTATTGTATTAACGGACGGCCGTTATGCTGCCTGTGTCATGGATCGTAATGGCCTGCGTCCGGCGCGTTATGTTGTTACCCGTGATCGGCACATCACATTGGCATCAGAGATCGGAGTTTACGAGTATGACCCACAAGAGGTCGTCGCGAAGGGCAGATTAAAGCCCGGACAGATGATTGCGGCCGATACACAAACCGGGCGATTGATGTTCCCCGGGGATATTGATGACCTGCTCAAGGCCCGCCAGCCATACAAGTCCTGGCTCAAGCAGCATGTCAAGCATGTCGAAAGCAAACTTGCGGGAGAGGTGTTGACCGAAAACCCGCTCGATAAGGTAATGCTCTCGGTGTATCAAAAGATGTTCCTGGTCACATTTGAGGAACGCGACCAGGTACTGCGCGTTCTCGCGGAGGCTGGTCAGGAGGCCGTCGGATCGATGGGTGATGATACACCCATGCCGGTACTCTCTAGACGGGTACGTTCCTTGTTTGATTATTTTCGCCAACAGTTCGCGCAGGTGACCAATCCACCCATCGATCCCTTGCGTGAACAGATCGTAATGTCCCTTGAGACGTGTTTCGGGCGTGAGCGCAACCTTTTCGAGGAAACTCCCGAGCATGCCTCCCGGTTACTGGTCGATTCTCCGGTGCTGACACAAGGCAAGTTCCAGAACCTGATGACTCTGGATGATCCCGACTACGCCCATGAGCTGATCGAACTTAATTACGATGCTCAACTCGGTTTGAGGGATGCCATTACATCGGTTTGCGACCAGGCAGTGGAAGCAGTACGCAACGGGAAAATCATTCTGGTACTTTCGGATCGTAAACTGGAAAAAGGCAAACTGCCGATACACGCGCTGTTGGCAACCGGAGCCGTACATCATCGTTTGATAAGTGAAGGCCTGCGTTGCGATGCAAATATTATCGTCGAAACGGCGGTAACCCGTGACCCTCACCATTTTGCGGTACTGATCGGTTACGGGGCCACAGCGATCTATCCGTATCTTGCCTTTGAATGTCTGCAGGATTTGATCGATACCAAAGAAATTATCGGCAAGACATCCAGGGAGCTGACCATTGCCTATTGCAGGGGTATCAATAAGGGGCTTTACAAGATCATTTCCAAAATGGGAATCTCGACCATCGCCAGTTACCGCGGCGCGCAGTTATTCGAGATCGTCGGCCTGCATCATGACGTCGTGGAACTATGTTTCACCGGGACGACTAGTCGTATACAGGGTACCAGCTTCGACGAGCTGCATAGTGATCTGCAACAAGTTGCCAAAACTGCTTGGAATCGACGTAAATCCTATGAACAGGGTGGATTGCTGAAGTTCGTCTATGGCCAGGAATACCATGCCTACAATCCCGATGTGATCCGAACATTGCGTGCAGCGGTCCAGGAAGGTGACTATAAAAAATACCTGGAGTATGCCGAGATCGTCAACACTCGCCCAGTCACTGCATTGCGTGATCTGTTCGTGCTACGTGAAGATACCACACCGATCCCGATCGATGATGTAGAGTCCGTCGAGGCAATCCTGCCACGGTTTGATTCTGCGGGCATGTCGCTCGGTGCGCTGTCACCCGAGGCGCACGAGGCATTGGCTATAGCCATGAACCGACTTGGTGGGCGCTCGAATTCCGGTGAAGGCGGTGAAGACCCGCAGCGTTACGGTACCGAGAGGATGTCCAAGATCAAGCAGGTGGCATCCGGTCGCTTTGGTGTCACTCCAGCCTATCTTGTCAATGCGGAGGTATTGCAGATCAAGATCGCGCAGGGCGCTAAACCGGGTGAAGGCGGGCAGTTACCGGGACAGAAGGTCAACGAAATGATCGCCAGGCTGCGCTACGCACGCCCCGGTGTTGCTTTGATTTCACCGCCACCACACCATGATATCTACTCCATCGAGGATCTGGCTCAACTGATCTTTGATCTCAAGCAGGTTAATCCGCAGGCATTCGTATCGGTCAAACTGGTAGCGGGACCGGGAGTTGGTACCATTGCCGCCGGCGTGGCCAAGGCCTATGCAGACTTTATTACCATCGCCGGACATGATGGCGGCACTGGAGCAAGCCCGTTGACGTCCGTGCGCTATGCAGGAACACCCTGGGAGCTGGGCCTGTCCGAAACCCATCAAATCCTGAGGGCCAACAATCTGCGTGACAAGGTTAGGGTACAGACGGACGGTGGTTTAAAAACCGGTCTGGATGTCATCAAGGCCGCGATACTCGGTGCCGAGAGTTTCGGTTTCGGTACTGCACCAATGGTGGCCCTTGGTTGCAAGTATCTACGTATCTGCCATCTGAATAATTGCGCTACAGGAGTTGCGACACAAAACAACGTTTTGCGCATGAAGCATTTTATAGGGATGCCGGAAATGGTCATGAATTATTTTCGTTTCGTGTCACAGGAGGTGCGTGAGTGGCTCGCCAGGCTGGGCGTGAAGAGTCTTGCCGATATAATCGGACGCAAGGACTTGCTGAGGGTGCTGCCGGGTACGACCGACAAGCAACGCCGTCTGGATCTTACTCCGATCCTGGCAGATGACAATTTTATGAAGGACAAGCCGCAGTACTGCACTTTGCAATACAACACGCCATTCGACAAGGGTGAACTGGCTGAACACATCGTCAGGGATACTCTTGAAGCGATAGAAGGCAAACGTGGTGGTGAATTTTCCTATCATATCCGTAATCATAATCGCTCAATCGGTGCACGGGTCTCGGGCGAGATCGCACGTCGTCACGGTAATCAAGGTATGGCCGATGTACCGATCAGGCTACGTTTTTCCGGATCGGCGGGGCAAAGTTTCGGGGTTTGGAATGCGGGCGGTTTGTATCTGTCGCTGGAAGGGGATGCTAATGATTACGTTGGCAAGGGCATGGCGGGCGGCAAGATAGTAATCTATCCGCCGCAGGCCTCTTCCTTCAACAGCAACGAAACCGTCATCGTCGGTAATACTTGCCTGTATGGCGCCACCGGCGGCAAGTTTTTCGCAGCCGGAATGGCGGGTGAACGATTTGCCGTGCGCAATTCCGGGGTGCATGCAGTGATTGAGGGCGTCGGTGACCACGGTTGTGAATACATGACCGGTGGCGTGGTCGTCGTCCTGGGTCAGAGCGGTATCAATTTCGGCGCCGGGATGACAGGGGGTTTTTCCTTCGTGCTGGATCTGAACAATACTTTTGTCGATTGCTACAACCATGAACTCATCGACATTCACCGTATACACACAGAAAGTATGGGAGCGCATAACAATTACCTGCATGATCTGATCGAGGAATTCGTTGCTGAGACTGGCAGCCGTTGGGGACAATCGATACTGGACGATTATAATGATCTGGTAAGCAGGTTCTGGCTGGTCAAACCCAAGGCCTCTGATCTGCAGACCCTTATCGATACCCTGCGGCGTGCCGCGTAAACCCACTGGTTCCGAACCATGGCAAATGATTTTCAGTTTCTGGATGTGCCGCGCAAGGATCCCGATATCAAGCCCGTCGAGATCCGTATCCATGAATTCAAGGAGATCTATGGTCAATATGACGTAGCCGCTGCCGCCAGCCAGTCGGCACGTTGCATCTCCTGCGGCAATCCTTATTGTGAATGGAAATGCCCGGTTCATAACTACATCCCGAACTGGTTAAAACTCATCAAGGAAGGAAATCTGTTCGAGGCGGCGGAATTGTCGCATCGCACCAATTCACTACCGGAAGTCTGTGGTCGGATATGTCCACAGGACCGTCTGTGCGAAGGCGCCTGTACCCTGAATGACGGTTTCGGTGCTGTCACAATCGGAGCCGTTGAAAAATACATTACCGATGAGGCTATCAAGGCTGGCTGGCGCCCCGACATGTCTGGGGTTGTCGATACCGGCAAGCGCGTCGCAGTCGTAGGTGCAGGACCTGCAGGCCTGGGTTGTGCCGATATCCTGGTGCGTAACGGTGTCCAGCCGGTGGTTTATGACCGCTATCCCGAGATCGGCGGGTTGCTCAGCTTCGGGATACCTTCCTTCAAGCTCGAAAAAGAGGTCGTTAAAACAAGGCGCGCATTGATGGAGGAGATGGGTGTAGAGTTTGTATTGAACATGAATATCGGCACGGACATCCCGTTTCAGAAACTGCTTGATGATTATGATGCCGTGTTTCTCGGTATGGGTACCTATACGTACATGAAGGGTGGTTTTCAAGGCGAACAGCTTCCCGGTGTCTACGAGGCGCTGCCTTATCTGATATCCAACAACAATCGAACTCTCGGCTTTGAAAAAAGTCCTGACGATTATATTGACATGGCCGGGCAGCGGGTAGTGGTGCTCGGCGGGGGAGATACCGCTATGGATTGTAACCGGACCGCAATTCGCCAGGGAGCGGCCAGTGTCACCTGTGCCTATCGTCGTGACGAGGCCAATATGCCGGGTTCACGACGCGAGGTCGCCAACGCCAAGGATGAAGGGGTAAAGTTCCTGTGGAATCGTCAGCCCGTCGAGATCGTGGGTGATACCAGGGCTGAGGGTGTCAAGGTGGTTACCACCGAACTGGGTAAACCTGATGCATCTGGACGCCGCACCCCTCAAGTGATACACGGAAGCGAAGAAATCGTCCCCGCCGACAGGGTGATCATAGCATTCGGATTCCGTCCCAGTCCGCCGCAGTGGTTCGAGCAATTCGGGATCGACGTCGACGAACGTGGCCGTGTCAGGGCGGCGTCCCACAATGTCTTCCAGTTCCAGACCAGTAATCCCAAGGTTTTTGCAGGCGGGGATATGGTAAGAGGTGCAGATCTGGTCGTGACCGCGGTCTTCGAAGGGCGGGAGGCTGCCATGGGTATCCTGGATTATCTCGAGGTCTGATTCAGTTATAATTGGTAGGATCATGAATGCCAATCCGAAAGACCTGAAGCCCGCGCTCAAGAATGATCGTTTGTTACGCGCCTTGTTGCGAGAGCCAGTCGATGTCACCCCTGTGTGGATGATGCGCCAGGCAGGACGTTACCTGCCCGAATACCGCGCCACCCGTGAGAAAGCCGGCAGTTTTATGAATCTGTGCACCACCCCCGACCTGGCATGCGAGGCGACATTGCAGCCTCTCAAGCGGTTTGCGCTGGATGCCGCGATCCTGTTTTCCGATATCCTGACCATCCCGGATGCTATGGGACTTGGTTTGAGATTTGCCGCTGGAGAGGGCCCTCAATTCGCACGACCGATTCGTAACGCTGCTGATATCAAGGCTCTTGGTGTACCTGATCCGGAACAGGAATTACGCTATGTCATCGATGCGGTCAGGTTGATCCGTCGTGAACTGGCGGGAAGCGTCCCGCTGATCGGTTTCTCCGGTAGTCCTTGGACACTGGCCACCTATATGGTTGAAGGTAGTGGCAGCAAGGAATTCGCCCGGGTCAAGGGCATGCTGTTCGAGCAGCCGTCACTATTGCACGGACTGCTTGATAAACTTGCACAGTCCGTGACTGTGTATCTCAATGCACAGATCAACGCCGGTGCCCAGGCCGTCATGCTGTTCGATACCTGGGGTGGTGTATTGACCACGCGTGATTATCGGATCTTTTCCCTCGAATACATGATAAAGATCATTGACGGCCTGGTACGTGAATACGACGGCAGACGCGTGCCCGTCATCCTGTTTACCAAGGGCGGCCAGACATGGCTGGAGGCAATGGCAGATACTGGTTGTGACGCGCTGGGTATCGACTGGACCATTGAGCTTTCCCAGGCGCGGGCGCGTGTAGGTGACCGCGTTGCCTTGCAAGGCAATATGGATCCCTGTGTATTGTATGCATCTCCTGCACGCATCAGGGAGGAGGTCGCCGTCATACTTGGCAGTTTCGGCAAGGGTCACGGACATGTTTTCAACCTCGGCCATGGCATACATCCTCATGTCGATCCGGAGCACGCAGGTGTGTTTGTCGATGCAGTGCACGAATTGAGTGTACCCTATCATCAATAGAATATTACGAGCCGAGCACGATATGGACCTGTTTACACCGATCAAACCCGAAATTCCGAAGGAATACGAAAAACTCCGCGACATGGAGGCTTTCAGTGAGGATATGTTTAACCGGATTGTCGAATTTCAGGAAAAATTGCATCCGGGATGGAACCCTGACTTGCCCTTCGATGAACGCATCAAAGGCCTGCCGCTGCATGCACTGGTATTCAGTAACCCCGATCGCGACCCCGAAAAATTCGGGCCCACCGTTGCGCCGTTTTACCCATTACGTGGAGAGATGAGGCAGATCGCCCACTTTGCCGGGCAGGTTGCGGATAATCCTGTCGTCTGTGATCTTCATCCGGGCAACGGTTTTATCGGAAGTTTGCTGGCACGGGAAGGTGTCAAGGTAATCGGCTGGCGTGATCCCGATGCCAAACCGAACCAGATAGCGGACTTCTATGATCCCGATTATTATGAAATGCGCAGTGGCAAGATCGATGCCATCGATTTTCCTTTTGACGTTGCGTTTTCAGCCTGGATGCCCTCAGAGGTCAACTGTACGCGTGATATCCTGAGATATCGTCCCAAGCTGATCGTCTATGTCCATACTGATCACACCGATGAGATCAGCGGCAGGAAACAGACCGGTACGACCGCCGCCTATAACGAGTTGCCTTCCCGTTACCGCCTGATCGGTGAATGGTCGATAACGCGGCCCAAGGATTTTCTGAATGAGATCTGGGTGGAACTGACGCCGAACATAGAAGAAACGCGAATGGTCAAGATATTTGCAGACGAACCGTATCATGACGTTAATGTCAATGTTGATCTTGGAGAAGCCGCACCTTATGGATGGGAGAATGAACTTGATATGGTGCTCACCGCCCTGAAGGCAAAACTGCATCTAAGAGATGCCGGCTTCCCGGTTTAATGTTCGCCGCATCATTTTCCTATGCGCAGTTGATATCCGTTCCCGTACACCGTGAGTGTCCACACAACACCTCTGCGCTAGAGGGAATTTATCGGGTTATTCGTTGTCTATCTATATGATGTTTATATCAGAGAGGGATAATATGGCAATAGAAAAATTACGTGGAAAAGTCAATCACTTAAAGACGTCAGCCAAGCAAGGAACGGCAGCGTTCCGACTCGACGGCCGTAATGTCATAGTGCCACATGACCTGGTCGATAAGGTACGTGAGGGAGAAGATATCGAGGTGGCAGGGACAATCAGCAAGGGTGAGTTGCACGCCATGGCGGTCAGGGATGTCAAGCAGGACAGGATTTCGCACGTAGATGTGACCATGTATGTCTTTCTCATCGGCATCGCAGGATTTCTGTGGGCCTTATGCGGCGTACTGGGGCTGCGTGCCATGGGCACCGGTGCGATCATTACAGAATCGGTCGACGACATTGTTGCAATCGCCGGGTTCATTACCGTTCTGATGGCAATTCGACACCTGTCCCTGATAAACAAGGCTTCCAACCAGCTGAAATACCCCTGGTTGTGATCTACATCAGGTCTTGAGACGATATCCCGTCTTGAAGATCCACCAGACCGCCGCAAGGCACAGGGCGAGAAATACCAGTATCATAACCAGACTCATAATGACATTGACATCCGATACACCATAAAAACTCCAGCGAAATCCGCTGATCAGATAGACAACGGGATTTACCAGCGTGATCTTTTGCCAAATGGGCGGGAGCATGTCGATCGAATAGAAGGCGCCTCCGAGGAAGGTCAAGGGAGTGATGACCATCAATGGCACGATCTGTAATTTCTGAAAATCATCAGCCCAGATACCGATGATAAACCCCAGCAAGCTGAATGAAACGGCGGTAAGCAACAGAAAAGCGCCCATCCACAATGGATGCGCAATCTGATAGTCCACAAATAACCGCGCAGTTGCGAGAATCAATACCCCCAGTATGACCGACTTGGTCGCCGCCGCTCCGACGTATCCAAGAAGGATCTCGATATACGATATTGGCGCAGACAAGAGTTCATAAATGGTCCCTGTGAACTTTGGAAAATAGATACCAAACGATGCATTGGAGATGCTTTCACTCAATAACGACAACATCAGTAATCCCGGAATGATGAACGCGCCGTAACTGATGCCGTTGATATCACCCATACGTGAGCCAATCGCCGCGCCGAACACTATGAAATAGAGCGAGGTAGAAAGTATCGGGGAGGCGATACTTTCCATCAATGTACGCCCGGTACGCGCCATTTCGAATATGTAGATAGCGCGAATTGCATAGAAGTTCATGATTGTTCCCTCACCAGATCGACGAAGATTTCCTCGAGTGAACTCTGGAGTGTGTTGAGATCCTTGTAGTCTATGCCGTATTCGTTGAGTCGTCTGAGGAGGCCTGCAATACCCGTACGCTCGTGTTGTGCATCAAAAGTGAATACCAGCTCACTACCATCTGCTGAAAGTTCGAGCGGATGAGCAGAGAGCTCATCGGGAATACGCTCGAGTGGATTCTGTAAATGGAGGCGCAGCTGTTTCTTGCCCAGCTTTTCCATCAAGGCGTGCTTGTCCTCTACCAGAATGATTTCACCTTTGCGTATTACACCGATGCGGTCTGCCATTTCCTCGGCCTCTTTGATGTAGTGCGTAGTGAGGATAATGGTGACGCCACTCTTGCGCAACTCGCGCACCATATTCCACATCTCGCGACGCAATTCGACATCGACGCCAGCCGTCGGTTCATCGAGAAACAGGATCTGCGGTTCGTGTGACAACGCCTTGGCGATCATCAGGCGTCGCTTCATGCCACCCGACAGGGTAATAATCTTGGCATCCTTCTTGTCCCATAGAGACAGATCACGCAGCACCTTCTGAATATAAGCGGGATCGGGCGCCTTGCCGAACAGACCACGACTGAACTTGACGGTGCCCCACACACTTTCGAATGCATCAGTAGTAAGCTCTTGCGGAACGAGGCCGATCCTGGAGCGTACCTTACGATACTCCATTGTGATGTCATAACCATCAACCTTAATTCTGCCGCGGGTCGGGTTGACGATGCCACAGATTATGTTGATCAGGGTTGTCTTACCGGCCCCGTTCGGACCCAGCAGTGCAAAAATCTCGCCGCGTCGAATCTCCAGGTTGGTGTCCTTGAGTGCCTGCAGTCCTGATGCATAGGTCTTATTTACATTGTTGATGGATATAATCGATTGCACGTATTCTCTCGATGCATAAGTGGAAGCTAATTATCCCAGAAATACAGCCCGTTAGAAATTGCTGTTTATACGGAATTTTATTGTGGGGGTTCTGAGAATTTAATGCATATCAGATTGCACTATATAATTTCAATTATTATGTTCTCTTTGTGCTATAATCTGCTTACATAATAATAGAAATAGACAATTAGAAACGTCTGAATTGTCATTGTCGGTGTTTTCTTCGCGGCCTTCCTTATCAACCGAGACTACGAAAATTTTGAGCATTGCCGGCGGTTTAGCGCAAAAAACGAGGATTAATCAGAACCAATCATGATGAAGGAAGAGAACGTAATCATTGAAAAATACCGGGTTATGACCGTAACGGAGATCGCTCCACCCGAGGGCATGACGGGTATGTGGCATCACTATATAATCGGTGAGGGCCATTCAAAGATAGATGGAAAAAGACCTGGAACATTGCAGGCAGTCACCCAGCATGCCGAGACTGTTGCCGAACGCCTCAACTTAAGGGCAGCGACGGGGAGTTACCCGACCCACATATCCCGCAGTAAAAAGGAAAAATAGGATCAGTTCTGTTTTGTTTTGGCAACCGGGGCACGCCCGAGTGTGCCGGCATCCGTGCCGAACCACACACTGTCGGTAGGCGCGTGGTAATCCATATTGCGCACTGATCCCGCGCCGGACGGGATGTGCGTAACTGATACAATTTCTTCGGAGCGGGTGTCAAAGCCGACGAAAATGTTGGGTGTTACACCTGTTTCCACCACCCATAACCTGCCTTGCTTGTCGAGCGCCGTTCCGTATGGTTCGGAACGCCTCCCTGCGGACAAGGGCCATTCCTTGTTGGTGTTGGTGGCGGGATTGTATAGACCGATGGTTCCGCGCCTGTAATCGGCATACCAGATGCGGCTGTCCCGGGTAATTTCGAGCCGTCGCGGGCGGGCGTCAGGATGTAATAGTGTGTACTCCTTCAGATTCAAAGTGGATGGATTCACGGCTGCAAGTTTATTTGTACCGAGCAGGGCAATCCACGTTGTACCATCGGGCGCCAGTCGAATGCCATAGGGCAGTGCATGGGGTGTCGTTACCTTGATCAGCTCTATGGATAAATCGTCGATGGTTAGTCGGCCGACAAAGTTTCCTCTCTGCACTGTAAACCAGATATATTTTTCGTCGGCTGAAAATGCCATAGTGTGAGGATCATGCGCGGCTTCATCCGGCATAAAGATCCGGGTTATCTTGTCTGCTAAGGGATCATAGCGTCCGATATAGCCCCGCATATTTCCCGTATACCAGACGATGCCATCGGTACCCACAATGACGTTGTGTGGTCCCGGGCGATCCTCCAGAGCACGCTTGAAAAACCTCCCGCTGGAAGGTGTGAACCTTCCCAGATAATGGCCGCTCTGGCCGACGAACCACACCTCATCATTATTGGACACGTAGGGATCACGCGGACGTCCAGCGTAAGGGACGTCCCATTCGTCGATGACGAGAGGGTTCAATTCTTCAGCTGCTTCAACCTCTAGACATCCCAGCAGCATGATGATGACTGGAAGTGTATAAATCGGCCGTGTGCGCATATATACATACCGTAATGATTTGCGGAATATAATAAAAATATTTGTGTTCTCTTGCTACCGTACTTCGTGATTCTTAATCAAAGACTGAATTATATCGCTGGAAGGGCCAGACGATATCCAACCCCTTGTACAGTAATGATAAATCGGGGCCGTGCAGGATCATCCCCCAGTCTTTGACGTAACTGGCCCACCAGAACCCGCAGATAATGTGTCTCATCCTGGTGGGCGGGTCCCCAGATTGCGCGCAGGATCTGTTGGTGGGTAATGACCTGGCCCCGCGAGGCAATCAACAGTCGCAACAATTCATATTCCTTTTTTGACAGGTGTACGGATACGCCGTCGACACTGACCTCGCGTTGTGCCATATCCACACGCAGTCCCTGTGAGTCAAACACCATCGGAGTTGATGAGATATCTTCTTTATTTCTCAGGACTGCCCGAATTCTTGCCATCAGTTCTCCTATGCCAAATGGTTTGGAGACATAATCGTTGGCGCCGGCATCGAGCGCCTGAATCTTTTCCGTTTCAGAAGCGCGTACCGACAAGACGATGATCGGTACCTGTGACCATTCACGCAGTCGTGAGATGAAACCTTGTCCATCCATATCCGGTAGTCCAAGATCGAGGATCACCAGGTTTGGTTGCACGGTCACACAGAATTGCAGGCCGTCCTCGCCCGATCGGGTTTCAATCACGGTATAGCCGTGCGCTTCCAGACTGATACGCAGGAATTTACGGATTTGTGCCTCGTCTTCGACGACCAGTATGGTTTGCGGTGGACTAGTCATATCTCGCCTGGATCACCAGGACGCGTAATGGGCAGGGTAATACGCATGCAAGTCCCGTGACCATGTTTGCCGTCATGGGCAGTAACAGTGCCGCCATGCGCCGCAATCATGCCACGGCAAATTGCCAGACCCAGTCCTGTTCCCTGCAGATTTCCCCTGTCACCCTTTCGCACGGTATAAAACATATCAAATATCTTTTCACGCTCGGCTTCGGCAATACCGGGCCCATCGTCACAGATATCTATCTCGACCTTGTCGTGTCCGGCTGTGGCATTGATCCCGATGTGTCCGTTGACGGAGGTAAACCGGATAGCGTTATCAAGCAAATTGACCACAGCCTGTTCTATTAGAACGCCGTGCACCCACAGCAGGGGTACTGACTCGGTAATGTCGATATCGATTGTTATACCTTTCAGCGCATTCTGTAACCGTGACACTGAGCTTGAGACGATATCATGCAGGTCCACCCAGTCACGCCGCAGTGTCAGACTGCCCTGACCAAGACGGGTCATGTCGAGCAGGTTCTGAATATAGCGATCCAGACGTTGGGCTTCTTCCAGTATGGTGGTGAGCAGTTCCCGGCGATTATCATCACTGAACGAGTGGCCGTATTCCAGCAAACTGGAGGTGGAGCCGATGATGGACGCGAGTGGTGTGCGCAGGTCATGTGAAACAGACGACAACAATGCTGATCGCAGTTGTTCTGTTTCTGAGACCAGCCTGGCCTGCTCGAGATCCGCGACAAGTAGTGTCCTGTCCAGAGCCACTGTGGCTTGATCACAAAGGGTACGTACCAGATCCAGTTGTTCGTCATCGACCTGCCCGTGGATAGCTACCATTCCGATCGGTTTTTGATTTGTGATCAATTTGAGAAATTGCCAGGTTCCGGTTGTAAAAGCTTCAAGTGAATCATACTGCCATGCAGTCTCTATGTCCGCGTGCAGAGGTGTTTTTTGCCCTCCCGCCCAGGCTTTTACCACGGGAGTACCTGTTGTATCGGCGATCAATAGAGTTACGGGTTTGCATAAGGATTGCGACAGGTGGTCGGCGAAAGCATCGAGAACCTGCGCGGTGCCGGCTACAGACGAAACACGCCTGCTGAAATCATAGAGATTGGAAATACGTTGCAAGGATGCCCGTCGCTTGGCGATTTCCTGATGCATGCGCGCGGCCAGATTTCCCGTGATGGCGGCCATGATCAGAAAAAATACCAGAGTGGCAACATCCCCATCATCTGCGACCTCGAATGTGTAATAAGGCGGTGTAAACAGAAAATTATACGTTAGGAAACTCAACACGCTGGCAAGCAATGAAGGCCCCAGGCCGGTCAGTGCTGCGACTATCATGACGCCAGTCAGGAACAACAATGAAAGGCTGGCGTGCGGCATCAAGCGGTTTACCAGAAAAGCAAGACCGACGGTTATGATCACCACGCCGATGGCGCCAACATAGGCAAAAGGTCGTACAGTCGCGGATATGTCCGAGTCCTGGTGATGGGTAAAAAGCCGCATAAGATAGCCAGATCAGGTGCTAAACCCTGAACCGTACAACGTGATTATGCAGGTTACGGGATATTGCAAAAAATAAAAATTATATAAAGTTTTGACAGACTTTTTATGTGACCATAATGACATCCCTGCCGATAATATAATCAAGTGGTAAATTGAAGCCGAATTCATGCGGATTTGCGTGATTTCCAAATTGATAACGTGACCAAGGTCATGGAATGCTGTTTTGATAGCGGTGTCCGGATCGAGCTTACAATCATATCCCTATCTCATTGTCAGGGCGAGGGACAATGTATCCTGCTGGACCTGACTGAGGGCTGTTCAGGGGAATAACAATCGGTATGCACTGGCGCGCGATAACGCGATTATTCGGCATCCTGTTGATGCTCTATAGCCTTGGTTTTCTGCCATCGATCGGTGTTTCCTTGCTCTATCATGATGGCGAGTGGTCGACTTTCACTTTTTCGCTGGCTATCACGGCCCTGGCAGGCCTTGCACTGTGGTTTCCGAACAGCAAATATCAGAACGAACTATCCGTACGTGACGGTTTTCTTATAGTAACATTGTTCTGGGTCATACTGGGCGTCATTGGTGCACTGCCATTTATCATCGGCTTGCACCTCGGTGTGACCGATGCCATTTTTGAATCGATATCCGGATTTACCACAACGGGCGCGACGGTTATCGTCGGCCTGGATCGCCTGCCACCCTCAATCCTGTATCACCGTCAGCAGATCCAGTGGCTGGGGGGAATGGGTATTATCGTGTTGGCAGTGGCTATCCTGCCCTTGTTGGGAGTGGGCGGCATGCAATTGTACCGTGCGGAGGCCTCTGGCGTTGCCAAACAGGAAAAGCTGACTCCCCGGATCGCCGAGACTGCGCGCATGTTATGGACCATCTATTTCATGCTTACCCTCGCCTGTGCCACGGCCTACTGGATCGCGGGCATGAATCTGTTTGACGCAATAGGCCATGCCTATACAACCATTGCGACCGGCGGCTTTTCGACCCACGATTCGAGTATCGCCCATTTCAACAGCCCGCTTATCGAGATGATTGCCATCATCTTCATGCTGGCTGGCGGGGTTAACTTTGCCGTCCATTTCTTTGCATGGCGGCATCACAGCCTCCAGCCGTACATTGCAGATTCCGAGGTGCGCGGATATGCGACGATCTTTGTGTTTTCGACCCTGTTCGTTGCAGTGAGCCTCTACCTGGCCGGGGCCTATTTGGGAACGTGGGAGTCGCTGCGCTACGCGGCATTTCAGGTTGCCTCGATCTTTACCAGCACGGGTTTCGGTACTGCCACCTACGCCCATTGGCCCCTGCATGTCCCTTTGATTCTGGTGATACTCTCATTCACGGGGGGTTGCGGCGGTTCAACCGCCGGCGGGATCAAGGTACTGCGCATTATGTTGCTGGCTAAACTCGGGGTTCGACAGCTGTTCAAACTCGCGCATCCTCGTTCCGTCCCGGTTGTCAAGCTGGGTAAAAGACTGGTTACAGAGGAAGTGCTGTTTTCCGTATGGGGTTTATATGTGCTCTATATTGTAACGACATTGGCGCTTACCATCGCCATGATGGCAGCTGGTCTGGATCTCGAATCCGCCTTCGGTGCCGTGGTGGCGACCATCAATCTGCTCGGTCCCGGTCTGGGTGAGGTGGCCAATAATTTTGCCTCGGTCAGTCCTGTGGTCAAGTGGCTCGGGATATTCGGTATGCTGGTGGGTAGGCTGGAGGTCTTTACACTGCTGATTCTGTTTATGCCCGCATACTGGCGAAACTGAGTATATTATCGCTCGGGGCAGGGGTTCAATTACCAAATAAACAACCGGGTCAGACAAGTTAACTACATAAAATCCCAGCGACTGTTACAATGATTTATGTTGTTTCACTGAGAGAACCTGTTTCAGCCTCATGTTTCTTCCAGCAATTCCACTTGTACATCTATACCGCTGTATATGGCCGGTGGACCGAACTGATGGTATATCGCAACATCGGCTGCATCACGCCCGTAAGCGACTGCTATCCGTCCGCCACGCAGAGAGTTATCAGCGGGATCAAAGGTGTACCACTGGTCACCGACATATGCCTCGAACCAAGCATGCATGTCCATAGGTTCGAGCCCGTAAAGGAATCCGACCACAAGACGTGCCGGGATGCTGATACTGCGGCACATGGCGATACCGAGATGGGCAAGGTCCCGGCATACGCCTTCTCCCTGTAAATTGACCTCAACAGCTGATAGTGGAAACACGCTAGAGCCGGGCATATACCGTATCGAGCTTCGAATCCAGTCGTTGATTTTAATCACCTGGTCGTAACCGAGCTGGGCTCCATCTGTGATCTCGCGTGCCATGGTACCGAATTTATCGGATTCACAATAACGACTCGGGAGTAAATACAACAGTACTGTATCCGGCAGATTCTGGATTTCTACAAAACTCGCGCCTGGATCTCTATCTATCGTATCTGCAGTCATGACATCGGCCGAGGTATGCACTGAAAAATCTCCGGCAGGTACTATCATTCGCTGGCAAAGATTGCCGAAAATATCCGAGTACTCATACACCGGGATACTTGGTGACAAGGTATAGGCTTCCCGCGCAATCCACTGCTGGATACCACTTCGAGGTCGAAGCATGAGAATCAAGGGTGTCGAGACGCCCATTCGAAACTCTAGATTACACCGGGTCCGGACCCACATGACTTTACCTCCTTTGGATTTGGCTGCTGAAGAATACCAATACTAGTTGTAAACGGGGCCTGTCTATACACCATCATTTGTCTTTTGCAGACATAAGTCCCAGTACGGAGTCCCTTCAAAACGTTTGACGAGGAAGTCGACAAAGGCCCTGACCCGGTGTGACAGATGGCGTGTTTGCGGATAAAGCGCATGGGCAGCGGTTTGGGGACAGCGGTAGTCTGTCAATAACGGGACCAGCCTACCGGTTTCAATAACCTTGTAGACGATAAATGTCGGCATCAGGACAATACCCAGGCCGTCGACAGCCGCATCACGCAGATATTCGCCATTGCTTGCCTTCAGGTAGGGACGTATTTTTGCCTTGACCAATCTGCCTGCGCTGTCGTGCAGATGCCAGTGTTCAAAATCCCGCATCAGGTTATAGATGAGACAGCGGTGGGAGACCAGATCATCGGGTGATTGCGGTGTGCCAGAACTCGCGAGATACTCCGGGCTTGCACAGATGACGGATTTAATCGTCGCCAGGCGGCGTGCGATCAGACTTGAGTCCGGGAGAGTTGCGATCCTGACCGCTAGATCAAAACCTTCTTCAATCAGGTCAACCTTGCGGTCGTTGAAGTCAAGGTCGAATTCAATCTGGGGGTGAGCCTGTAGAAAATCGCTGATGGCCGGTCCAAGATGCATGAGACTGAAACTCAATGGCAGCGCGACCCTGAGGCTGCCTTTGAGCGTGCCATGGGCCTGTGATGTCTGCAGTTCCGCCTCCTGGACATCCTGCATGATACGAACAGCCCGCTGATAATACATGCGTCCGGTCTCGGTAAGATTCATCTGCCGGGTCGTACGATGAAAAAGCTGAACCCCCAGATGTTCTTCCAGTTCCTTCAGTCGCCGACTGACGGCCGATTTGGCTACTCCCAGGGCATCGGCCGCGCTACTGATACTGCCGGCCTCCACCACCTGGATGAAGGTTCCCATGGTCTCGAAACGGCCCATACTATCAATGATTGTAAACGAAATAAGAACAATTATTTCTCATGATGCCTGTTTATTCTCTTTAAAGCAACCATGATAATGGCACCATGAAGCAACAGCAATGAGCCAGTTGCTCACTGAGAGGAGAGCACCCATGAATGCACGAATCCATACAGCCAGACTGATTCCCGCGATCACGGTATCCGAGGGAGCGGGTGTTACGGTGCACCGTACTATCGGCACACCGGCACTGCGGCATCATGACCCGTTTCTGATGCTGGATCATTTCAGCAGCGATGATCCCGCCGACTATATAGCCGGCTTTCCATCCCATCCGCACCGCGGGTTTATCACCTTTACGTATATGATAGACGGGCATCTTGAACATAAGGACAGTATGGGCAATACCGGCAACCTCGGACCCGGTTACGCCCAGTGGATGAAGGCTGCCAGCGGGATCATTCATTCGGAGATGCCCAAACAGGAAAACGGCCTGATGCGAGGGTTTCAGGTGTGGATCAACCTGCACGCTGCGTACAAGATGGACAATCCTGAATACCAGGAATATTCATCAGCGGCATTTCCGCGCGTGGAAACAAACGGATATAACGTCAAGGTTCTCATAGGCCGATTTGCCGATCAGGCTTCTCCCATCCAGGATGACACGACCCATGTGGTCTATCTTGATGTCGAGCTCAAGGCGGGTAAACGGTTTCAGCTTGACTTGCCGGAAGAGAACAACACAGTTGCGTATGTATTCGAGGGCAACGGCCAGATCAATGGCCAGGACATCTCACGACATAATCTGTTTGTTGCCGGAACTGACGATCATGCAATAGATTTTACGGCCGGGGAACAGGGCGCCCGATTTATCGTGATCAGTGGTCAACCCGTCAATGAACCAATTGTACAACACGGTCCTTTTGTCATGAATACACGTGAAGAGATCGAACAGGCTGCGCATGACTATCACACCAACAGACTGGTGCGTGATCGCGCGAACGTTCAAAGTGATCATTAGTTACAAATCAATACACAATAAAGGAGAACCGAAATGGAAAAAGTCAGTCAATTGATGGCACGCATCTTTCTGGGCCATATTTTCCTGTTGGCCGGTCTGAGCAAGATTACCGGATATGAAGGCACACAGGGATATATGGAATCCATGGGAGTACCCGGTATGTTATTGCCGCTGGTCATAGCTCTCGAGGTTGGTGGCGGTTTGGCGATCATCGCAGGCTGGAAAACAAGGTGGGCCGCCATCACACTTGCTGGGTTTACCATACTGGCGGCATTGATATTCCACAATGCATTGGGCGATCAGATACAGATGATCATGTTCATGAAGAACATTGCCATAAGCGGTGGCCTGTTGTTGCTGGCGACCTACGGGGCCGGCGCATACAGCCTGGATCATCATAGCACTTCAGTAGCCGGATCGGTCAGTCATTCATGATGATGATATGCAGGGCCATATAGCCCTGCATATACTCAATCTTATGCCGGAGATGCCGGTGATAACCGCTAATCAACCAATGAATCGAGAAGGAGAGTGATGCGTAAATCTGACTATGACAAACTGGATCGAATGTTTATCGATCGCTGGTCTCCACGCGCTTTCGTGACGGATGCGATTGCAGAAGAGGATATCATGACACTGTTCGAGGCGGCTCGCTGGAGTCCGTCCTGCTTTAATGAGCAGCCGTGGCGATTCGTCTATGCACGTAAACCGGAAGACATGGAAAGATTTTGCGCGGCATTGACAGAAAAAAACCGGCTGTGGGCCTGCAAGGCGCCATTGCTGGTACTGGTATTCAGCAAAAAAACCTTCACCCGGAGCGGCAAGCATAATCGCTGGGCAGGTTTCGATACCGGAGCGGCCTGGATGGCATTTACACTACAGGCCAATAGGCTTGGACTGTATACGCATGGCATGGCCGGTTTCAGCGCAGAAAAGGTCTACGAGGTCACGGGCATGGATCCGGCCGAATACGACGCAATATGTGCCGTTGCCGTCGGCAAGGTGGGTGATCCACAGTCATTGCCGGAGGATCTGAGAAACCGCGAGACGCCGAATGATCGCAAGGTGATAGGTGAACTGGTTTTCGAAGGATCGATCCGGTAATGGTGAGCACACTAACTCAATCCAATCACGTTCAGATTGTAACGGTAACTAAAATCAGAATAATAGCGAAGGTATGTGAAAACGATTAACGATCATGCAACGATTCTGACATTAAAAAATCATGGAAAGTACACCATCCTGTAACAGAGGCTTCCTATAGTCATCCTCGATCCCGGATTGCCGGGCCGCATAGTTCAACTTTCGACAACAATCAATATTGAGGAAACACATATGAACAGGAAGCATACTCTGATCGCGATTGCCATGATGGGTATCATATCGGGTGCCGCATGCGCAAGCCAGGATCTGGATTTTGGACTGCAAGTTGATCATCAGGCATTCGCACAATCGAACAAGTTGTTCGGGGTGATCAAGCCACTTGAGGAATCGTCGACCCTCAGCATCTCGGCGGTGATGGCCAATGCCGATCCCACCAGCCTGGTCACCCTCGCAAAAGGACTCAGCGCCAGGGTAGTCAGTGCAAAATCCAGCCTCGGGCCCAATACCGACATGTTGGCGCTATGGCCGGATGCGGTTTATCCGACCCATATCATTTCCTGTAATGAACAGGGCAGCTCACAGGTCGGTTTGCAACGCATCGACATAGATACAGGAGCAGTTGAAGATATTATCAGTTCCGGTCTGACGAGTTGTGATCCCGTACACGTCACCCCCTGGGGTACGATCCTTTTCGCTGAAGAAAACGGTGCTAACGGACGTGTATTCGAGCTTCTGGATCCTCTGAACACTACCAATGTAACGGTATCTGGATCCGGTGCCGGTACCACAGCTTCGGATCCCGCACATGTTGCCTATCGTCCAGCAATAGGTCAACTTTCATTTGAAGGTATTGCCGTATATCCGAATGGAGTACTGTATTTTGGTGATGAAAACCGTCCCGGGAACGGCAATCCCGGTGGTGCTTATTTTAAATTCATTCCGGATAACCAGTGGAACGGAGGTGCACCAATCACCGACCTAAACAACTCACCGCTGGTATCCGGTACCACATATGGCATGAGGGTCGGCAAACGTAGCGGCAACACAGACTATGGCCAGGGCAACGAATTTGGTCGCGGCACGTGGATACAGATCACCGATGCGGCGCCTGCTAACCTCCGTGCTGCTGCAATTACCCTGCAACTGACGAGTTACTATCGTCCAGAGGATATTGCCATTGATCTAGAGGCACTCGCCGATGGCGATGTTCGCTTTTGTGGCAATAATACCGGTGAAGACACCCAGGACGGCGACAACCACTGGGGTGAAACCATGTGTATAACAGACGGTACACTTGATGAGGCTGCGGATAACTTTAGCTTGTCGATCCCTGAATATCAGCCGCTGGCCTTTGGTAATTTTGAGATGGCGATGATGGACAATATCGCCTATCAACCCGACAGCGGTAACTGGTTGGTTCAGGAAGACGGTGAAGGACCAGGTGCCACTCCGCCACGTAATAATGATATCTGGACGTGCGTGGACGACGGCGATGACATGGATATCCTTGCCGATGCCTGTGCCAGGGTTATCAGCCTGAATGATCTGAACGCAGAGTCGACAGGTGGAGTCTTCGATGCCAGTGGCAAGCGTTACTTTGTCAGCATTCAGCATAATGTTACAGGTCATGGTGTCATACTCGAGATCACCGGCTGGAAAGACGCGGACCATCACCATCGACATCGCAAGCATCACTAGTCGTAGTTACTGAAGGGCGCGCCGATATCTGAGGCGCGCCCTTTCTCTTTTAAACGCATCAGTCATCATTCGCATGTTTCCTGTCTCCATCATACTCATAAACCGTGAGGAGAATAAGAAAGTGGACGACATACACTGGATCACTTGCAATCCCTGCCGATGATATTTAACAATAGGATCTGCAGTCTTTGGTATTTCGACGTCTGTAACGACGTCGTCGTGAATCAATCCCCTCACCAAATCCAGTTGGAGTGTAGATGTTTGTAGGCCACTATGGACCAAGCCTTGCAGCCAAGGCACTGGACAAGTCGATCCCACTATGGGTTCTGTTTCTGGCCGTGCAGCTTGTTGACATATTCTGGGCGATCTTCGTGTTGCTTGGTATCGAGAAGGTGCGGATCGTTCCCGGGATAACTGCGACCAATCCGCTCGACCTCTATTACATGCCTTATACTCACAGCCTGGTAGCGGCAATCATCTGGAGCGTGCTTGCGCTGATTGTCTACCTTGCCATACCCCGATCCAGAGGCAGGGCGGCTGCAGTGATTGTTGGTGTGGCGGTATTTTCACACTGGGTGCTCGATCTGATCGTACATCGCCCCGACCTGCCGCTGTATGACAATACCTTCAAGATGGGCCTTGGGCTGTGGAACTATCCGGTGATCGCCTTCTTGCTCGAGGCCGGTTTCCTGTTCGGCGGTATATATTACTACTTTAGATCGACACGGCCACTCACGCGTGGCGGCCGTTACGGCATGGTGGTCTTCGGATTGGTCATGCTGATGATCCAGAGCCTCGCGTTCTTCGGTCCCCCGCCACCATCGGATAAGGCGCCGGCGATAATGGCGCTTGCCAGTTATTTTGTCTTTGCATGGGTTGCCTATCGCCTGGAAAGAAAACGAGAATGATACCGGATAAGTGCAATGTCAATAAAAAAGGGGCCGGTTATCTTTCCACAATTACCTGACCCCTGTTGCGTATTGTTTTAAAGTTGAGCTGTCTTTATGCGGCCTTTTTGGCACGTCGTTCGATTTCTTCAAGTCCACCGATATGTTCGCCGTTGATGAACGCCTGTGGTACTGTTTTCTCACCGGTGACCGCGCCTACGACCTTGCTGCGAATCGTATGTGCCAACGGAACCTCGACGTAGTCGTAACCCATTTCTGTCAGCAGTGCCTTTGCTCTGGCGCAATACTCACATCCTTCGCGCGTAAAGATGGCGACCTGGTCGGGTTTCCTTGCCTTCGGATTGATATAGTTGAGCATGGTATCCGCATCGGATACTTCAAACGGATCACCCGGTTTTTCCGGTTCGATGAACATCTTTTCAATGATACCGTCCTTAACCAGCATCGAATAACGCCATGAGCGTTTGCCGAACCCGAGATCCGACTTGTCAACCAGCATACCCATCCCGCTGGTAAATTCACCGTTGCCGTCGGGGATCAGCATCACGTTTTCCACCTCCTGATCCTTGGCCCACTCGTTCATGACAAAGGTGTCGTTGACCGACACACAGGCAATGGTGTCAACGCCGTTCTCGAAAAATACAGGCGCCAGTTCGTTGTAACGTGGCAGGTGGGTAGATGAACATGTCGGTGTAAATGCCCCTGGTAGAGAGAACACCACGACGGTCTTGTTCTTGAAGATCTCGTCCGTGGAAACGGTCTTCCACTCGTTGTTTTCCCTGATGCGAAAGCTTGTCTGCGGAATGCGTTGTCCTTCACGATTTTCGAGCATTGCAGTTCCTCCTTTTAGTTGAATTTGCTAAATCTATATCCACAATATAGATCTATGGTGAAACTATATACATCTCAAGCGATAGTTTCTAATTATATTAATAAATAATTTGTATAGTTAAAAACTATCAATGATAAAGCCTTTAGCATAACGTTAACTATCTGATGAATAAAGAATTATGTGTGTAAAGAATGCGTTTCTCGCTCGAGAAATGTATGCAGATTTTTGCCGGGATGTTCAAACCATTTAACGGGTCATTTCTGGGAGGTTCAGTGAATGAATTCACGGTCCAGGCGCCTGTAGGAGATCGCCTCACTGATGTGAATGGCTGAGATTGCTTCAGATTCCTCGAGGTCGGCGATCGTGCGAGATACCTTGAGGATACGATGATAGGCGCGTGCGGAAAGCCCCAGATGTTTGCATGCCTGTTCTAAAATATGGCTGTTGTGATCATCAAGCCGGCACACCTGTTTGATATCCTGATTGTCGAGCAGGTGATTCGGTAACCCGCAGCGATCGAGTTGTCTGCTACGTGCCCGCTGCACACGTTTACGAATTCGCGTGCTGTCATGTGGGTCTTTGCTGGGAATATGCATCAGTTTGAGGGGTATTGCCGGGACCTCGATGTGCATATCGATGCGGTCCAGCAGCGGGCCGGAGATACGTGCGCGATAGCGTCGTATCTGTTCGGATGTACAGTTGCAGCGTCCGCCGGTATCCCCGAGATAACCACAAGGACAAGAGTTCATCGCGGCGATAAGCTGAAAACGGGCAGGGAATTCCGCCTGTCGTGCGGCACGTGAGATTGTAATCTTCCCCGACTCGAGGGGTTCGCGCAATACCTCCAGGACCCGGCGATCGAATTCGGGCAATTCATCGAGAAACATAATCCCGTTATGTGCCAGTGAAATTTCACCGGGTCTGGGATTACTGCCACCACCGACCAGGGCTACGCCGGAAGCGGTGTGGTGTGGTGAGCGAAAGGGTCGTTGTTTCCAGTTTGCAATGGAAAAACCACGGTCACTGATCGAAGCTATCGTGGCCGATTCGATGGCCTCCTGTTCATTCATTTCGGGCAGGATACCGGCCAGGCGGCTTGCCAGCATGGTCTTGCCGGTTCCAGGTGGTCCGATCATCAACAGACTGTGACCGCCGGCGGCAGCGATCTCGAGTGCGCGCTTAGCGTGATGCTGTGAATGGACATCGGACATGTCTGCGCCTGGGGCTGGCCCCCGCGGTTTGCCGGTATAACGATGACTAGTTAACGGACTGGTACCGTTGAGGTGGGCGCAGACATCCAGCAGGTGACGGGCCGCAAGAACAGTAGTGTCACCGACCAAGGCAGCCTCGTCGGCATTCTCGGTTGGCACGACCAGCTGTCGCTTTGAGTTGCGTGTCTGCAGTGCGATCGGCAATATCCCGCGTATGCCGCGCAATTCGCCGGTCAATGCAAGCTCGCCTACAAATTCCAGTTGCTGCAATGAACGTTTATTGATCTGTGCCGAGGCTGCCAGGATACCGAGTGCAATGGGAAGATCATAGCGTCCGCCTTCTTTGGGCAGATCGGCCGGAGCAAGGTTGACTGTTATACGCCGCGCGGGAAATTCGAACTGTGCATTTAGAATCGCTCCACGCACACGGTCCTTGCTTTCCTTGACGGCAGTTTCCGGCAGGCCGACGATCGACATGCTTGGCAATCCGTTTGAAATGTGAACCTCGACGATGACAAGCGGCGCATTGATACCGATTTCGGCGCGACTATACAGGATGGCAAGTGACATATGAATCCTCTTCCACAAAAGTGCGTACCCGCTTTCGAGTACCAAAGGGGGAGGATTCTAAAATGTTACTACTCGGTTTCCGCTGGTTCTGCAGCGTGGTGGAGCAAGCGTTTTTCAAGATCGGCGATCTGCTTTTCCAGAATGTCCACTTTACCACGTGTTCGTTGCAACACGTCCTGCTGTATTTCGAATTCCTCGCGAGTTACCAGGTTGAGCTTATTAAAAGTACCTGTGACAACAGCTCGCAGATTCTTCTCGATGTCCTGGTGCAGGTCGCGGGCGCTTTGAGGCACCACCTCAGCAAGTCGTTTGGCGAAATCATCAAGGGTCTTTGGATCGATCATGAGACGCTCCTTAGCGATCACTCAATTCTATTACATGTAGTGTACGCAATTTTCTGGCGTTTTCATCCCTGAATTATATGCCCATATATAGTGCAATTGGACAAATCGAATGCACCAATATGTCGCATTTTGATTGTGTACGTAGTCTGTGGTTTTAATCTAACTATATGTTTTATAAATAAAATATTGCTATGGCACAGAATCTGCAAAAAGCCATATTGAACAGTCACTTGATAGGTTGTGCCATTACGCATGTTGTCCTGCCTGTCAGGATGTGGGCCGTAATTCTTACAAAGAGGGAATAGCTATGAAGTTAGTCAGTGCAATCATTAAACCATTCAAGCTCGACGATGTCAGGGAGGCCCTGTCCGAGATCGGAGTGCAGGGTATTACCGTGACGGAGGTAAAGGGTTTCGGACGGCAGAAAGGTCATACCGAACTGTACCGCGGTGCCGAATATGTCGTGGATTTTCTACCGAAGGTCAAGATAGATGTTGCCGTATCTGATGATCTGCTGGATCAGGTGATCGATGCGATCAGCAAGGCCGCCCAGACGGGCAAGATTGGTGATGGAAAGATATTTGTCTTCAGTCTTGAGCAAGCCATTCGTATCCGCACCGGGGAATCCGGCGCCGATGCTCTGTAAATAAATCGGAGGTTAGTAATCGTGGAAGCAATAACAGAAGTGAAATATGCGCTGGATACCTTTTATTTTCTGGTAACCGGCGCACTCGTGATGTGGATGGCGGCCGGATTTGCGATGCTGGAAGCCGGGTTGGTACGCGCTAAAAATACCACTGAGATATTAACCAAAAATATCGCCCTGTATGCCATAGCATGCATTATGTATATGCTGATTGGTTACGGCATCATGTATCCAGGCGATGCGGCAGTCAATTCCTGGTGGCCGGGTTTGCACGGAATCCTGGGAAGTGATGACAATACCGCACAGGCCGTGCTAGCAAGCGGCGGCGATATCTATTATTCAAATCTGTCGGATTTCTTCTTCCAGGTTGTATTCTGCGCGACTGCCATGTCGGTCGTATCGGGTGCTGTTGCCGAGCGCATGAAACTGTGGGCCTTCCTGGCATTTGCAGTTGTCTTGACAGGCTTCATCTATCCCATGCAAGGCTACTGGAAATGGGGAGGCGGATTTCTTGATCAACTGGGATTTCTGGATTTCGCCGGATCCGGTGTGGTGCATTTGACAGGTGGTGCCGCGGCGCTTGCCGGAGTGCTGCTTCTCGGCGCACGTAAAGGCAAGTATGGTCCTAAGGGTGAAATCAACCCGATACCCGGCGCGAATATGCCCATGGCTACACTTGGTACCTTTATCCTGTGGCTCGGCTGGTTCGGATTTAACGGGGGGTCGGAGCTCATCGTCTCGAATGTTGCCGAGGCAAACGCTGTTGCAATGGTGTTTGTCAATACCAATGCAGCAGCGGCCGGAGGTGTTGTTGCCGCGATGATCACCGCACGATTGATGTTCGGCAAGACCGACCTAACCATGGCGCTTAATGGTGCGCTGGCCGGACTGGTCGCCATCACAGCGGAACCGCTCACACCGACACCGTTGTTGGCTACCATCGTCGGTGCTATCGGCGGAATCCTGGTGGTATTCTCGATTGTGAGCATGGACAAGTTCAAGATCGATGATCCGGTCGGTGCAATTTCTGTACACGGAGTGGTCGGGATGTGGGGATTGATAGCCGTTACCTTATCCAATCCTGATGCCACATTGACCGCGCAGTTAACGGGACTTGTTACCATCCTGCTGTGGGTATTCATCGCCAGCCTGATTGTTTGGCTAATCCTCAAGGCCGTGATGGGTATACGCGTCACCGAGGAAGAGGAGTATGAGGGCCTCGATCTGACTGACTGCGGTCTCGAGGCCTACCCAGAGTTCACGGGTTCAAAAGGCTCAGGCATATAAAAACTAAGACCCTAATAGCGGGCACTTTAAACGGGCGCATCCAGCGCCCGTTTTTTTATGGGCAAGTGGTTATTTTTCTAGACGCGGTTGTGAGAGCCGTCACAAAACGGTTGATCCTGGCTGTGCTTGCATCCACATAATGCGACGGTCATCTTTTTTTCGATCACGAACGGCATCGGTGTGAATGTCGTATTCTTGTGAGAGCCGTCACAAAATGGCTGGTTCTTGGATTGACCACATCTGCACCACATGTAATTGCCCGCTTCCAGTGTCACGATAAATGGACCTTTCTGAGCGATTACGGGATCGGCCATGCATACCTCCGGATAATTTTCAATGTTTATTACAAACCTGGAAATCAACCTTAAGGGTATCATAATGAGCATCAGGCAGAACAATCATTGACTATGCCATTAAATTTTGTGGCAGTATCTGTCACGTTATGAACTGGACAGGACCATATTTCAGATATACCAGCTGTTAATGGAGACGGCACTTGCAAGGTTTGCGCATTGAAGCTCTAGAATCCAACGGCATAGGACCATGCAGTCTGGAAGTGGCTGCCGGTGAATGCGTGTGTGTCTCGGGCGCATCAGGTGCCGGCAAGAGCCTGATGTTGCGCGCTATAGCAGATCTTGATCCACATCACGGAAAAGTGTTTCTCAATGACTTAGAGTGCAATACCATGAATCCCGGTACATGGCGCCGCAAGGTCGGCTTGTTGCCTGCGGAAAGTCAGTGGTGGCACGAGACCGTTGGTGAGCATTTTCGTGACGAGCCGGATTCCTCTATATTAGTCGCATTAGGGTTTGAAGGGGATGTGCTTGCATATCAGGTGATGCGATTATCAAGCGGCGAGCGCCAGCGTCTGGGTCTGTTACGCCTGTTGTGCAATCAGCCAAGGACATTGTTGCTTGATGAACCCACGTCGAGCCTGGATGCCGAAAATATACGCCGTGTCGAACGCTTGATAGAAGATTACCGTACACAATATCAAACCCCGGTCATCTGGGTTAGCCATGATCAGCAACAGATAGCGCGAATTTCGGACAGGCACTACAGAATCGTTGACGGTAAACTGGAGGAGGCATGACTGCGCATGGACCTTATCTCATTATCGGCATTTGACCTGTCTCTGGCGGCCATACTGGTGTTGTTACTGGCGGGAATATCCTCGTGGATGGGACTTGGCGTGGAGCGTTCATTACTGGTCGCCGCCGCCAGAACAGTGGTGCAATTGCTGTTGATCGGGCTGGTGTTGAAGGCTGTTTTCACCAATATTCACCTCGTATGGATGACCATCATAGCGTTGGTAATGCTGCTTGTTGCGGGACGTGAGGTAATGGTGCGTCAACACAGGCGCTTTAAGGGTATATGGGGATTCGGACTTGGCACAACATCGATGTTCATTTCCACATTCACTGTTACCTTGTTGTCGTTGACAGTGGTAATCAATGCACACCCCTGGTATGCACCGCAGTATGCAATTCCATTGCTCGGCATGATGTTTGGAAATACCATGAACGGAATCGCCCTAGGCCTCGATCGCCTCACACAGACTGCATGGCAGAGCCGTACGATCATCGAGGGTCGTTTGATGCTGGGATACAACTGGCGGGAGGCGATAGGCGATATTCATCGCGACAGTGTTCGTGCCGGTCTGATTCCGATTATCAATGCCATGGCCGTTGCGGGCATAGTGAGCCTGCCCGGTATGATGACCGGACAGATACTGGCGGGCGCCCGGCCGATGGATGCAGTGAATTACCAGATACTGATCATGTTTATGATCGCGGCGGGCACTGGTTTTGGTACGGTTGTTGCAGTAACATTCGGGGCACGACGTTTGTTCGACCATCGCGAGCGTTTACGACTGGACAGATTGGCGAAAGGTGGCCAATAATCGGCATACGAAGGTGGACTATATTCGATGAAATCACATATACACATTCTGGTGACAATCCTGCTTGTTCTGTCCAATGCGGTCTGGAGCGGGGAAATATATAAATGGGTTGATAAGAACGGTAATGTGCATTTCAGTGACCAGCCCGGTAATTCCAGATCGGAACGCGTTGATGTGCCAAAATTCAAAACCGATCCGGTCCTTGAAGAACGCCAGAAAAGACGTGAAGAATCAGATCAAAAACAGCAGGCTGAAAAAGATGTGCAGGCTCTGGATGATCAGGCGGTACGGGAACAGGAAGAACAACGGAAAAAGAACTGTATTACCGCGAGGGAGCGTGTCGAACAGCTGCAGACGGTCAGACGCCTGTTTCGTATGGATGAAAACGGCGAACGTCATGATCTGTCCGATGAAGAACGTGCAAATCAACTGGTAAAGGCTCGCCAGGATGTTGAAAAATGGTGTGAATAGGTTCGCAGTGAAACGCCATTAGCATTACGTCATCTTTTTGCGGATAAACTCCGGATAGGCCATGGCGGCCTGGTGTATATTGAGGTTGTAATACTCCGTGTCGAATGATCTATCGATTACATCCTGTATCCGGATGTCTGTGAGATAGTTTTCCTTACCTCCCATGGTTGCGCTCCACCAGCCGGACGGATAGGTGCACTGCGGGAAATTCAGCGTCTGGATTGTATCAAATCCGCTGTCCTTCATTGCGGCACGCATTTCCGTAATCAGATCCAGATGGAATAATGGCGACTCGCTCTGCTGGATGATGATGCCGCCATTTCGCAGGGCCTTGTGGCATTGTCGGTAAAAGGGCCTGGAAAACAGTCCTTCAGCAGGGCCAATTGGATCGGTGCTATCGATGATGATTATGTCATAGGTTTCCGGATCCGCATCCCCTACCCATTTGATGCCGTCGCCGAAATGGAAATGTGCGCGTTCATCACCATTGCTCAGGCAAAGTTCCGGGAAAAACTCCTCTGCAACCCGCGTTACCCTTTCGTCAATTTCTACTTGCCAGACTTCATTGATATCCTCGTGATTGAGAACTTCCCTTAAGGTACCGCAATCACCTCCGCCGACAATCAATACGCGTTTAGGATTAAGGTGAGTATATATGGCTGGATGAGACATCATTTCATGATAGATAAAATTGTCACGATCAGTTAGCATCACGAAACCATCGATGACCATTAATGTGCCGAAATATTCAGTTTCGTAAATCTCTATGTGCTGATACGGGGTTTGTTCATCATGAAGTTTTTGTTTCACTGTCATTGAGAACGCAGAGTGTGATCTTTTGCAGTATTCGGTAAAACGGACAGTGTTCGATGGCATTGTATGTCCTTGTTGTATGACGTGGAACACGTTTCGAAGGGCTTAATTATAAACAAGGTGAACGGTTTTTTGGAAATTATTAAGCGCGGATACGCGTCAATATTCTGTGTAGGAGCCGTTTATATTCGTTATCAGTGAAGGTCAGTCATCGGGCGGATGAGAGGGAACATACAACAATCGCGGGAAACATATAACATCACTTACTGGAGTGGTGGTTATTTTGATGTCAATTCTGCCGGTAATCTCATCGCTCGTCCAGATCGCAGCACCGCTTCAGAGGGTGTGGACCTTTTCAAGCTTACCCAGGAGATCGGCAAGACCGGACTGTCATTGCCTGTCCTTGTGAGATTTTCAAATATCCTGCATGATCGGGTTGACCTGATTTGCAACGCGTTTACGCAGGCTATGATGCTGGAGGACTATCAGGCGACATACACCGTCGTCTATCCCATCAAGGTCAACCAGCAGCGCAGCGTGGTTGAGGAAATCATCGGCCATGGCGGAGAACGGGTGGGGCTTGAGGCCGGCAGTAAACCCGAACTGATGGCGGTACTTGCGCTTGCCAATCCCGACGGTGGAGTCGTGATTTGTAACGGTTATAAGGACCGCGAATATGTGCGCCTGGCGTTGGTCGGCAGGCAACTTGGTATGCGCGTCTATATTGTCGTCGAAAAACTCTCCGAGCTGGATCTGATTATCGAAGAGTCGACTGCACTGGGCATCGCCCCCTTGCTGGGTATGCGCGTACGCCTCGCATCCATCAGTCAGGGGAACTGGCAGAATACCGGTGGCGAGAAATCCAAATTCGGTCTATCCGCCGCACAGGTGCTTGAAATGGTTGGGCGTCTTGAAGAAGCCGGATTGACGTCGTCATTGCAATTGTTGCATTGTCATCTGGGTTCGCAAATCGCCAATATTCGAGATATCCAGCGCGGCATGCAAGAAGCGGCACGCTACTATGCTGAATTGCGTCGAATCGGAATCAACATATCAAGTGTCGATATCGGTGGCGGGTTGGGTATCGACTATGAAGGTACACGGTCACGCAGTTTTTGTTCCATGAATTATACGGTACAGGAATATGCAAACAGTGTGGTACATACCTTCTGGGAGATATGTACCAGCGAATCTTTACCCTATCCCGATATCTTTTCTGAATCCGGAAGGGCTCTGACAGCACACCATGCTGTGCTGCTTACAGAGGTGGTGGATAGTGAACGTGTACCGGATGCCGAACCACCCCAATCATTGGCCGATGATGCTCCTCAGATCATCAAGGACCTTGAATTAGGCCTGCAAAATATCTCTTCCCGTTCTGCGCTGGAGGTGTATCACGACGCAATCCATTGGCTGGCAATGGCCCAGGACATGTATACGCATGGTGTATTGACGCTCGAGCAGCGTGCACAGGCCGAACAGATCTATTTCGCCACCTGTCACAGGGTACGACCATTGTTACAGGCTGCGTCTCGTACCCAGAGACAGGTGCTTGACGAACTCAACGAGAAACTCACTGACAAGTATTTCTGCAATTTCTCTGTGTTTCAGTCTATCCCGGATGTATGGGCCATCAATCAGATTTTCCCTGTGATGCCCATACATCGTCTCGATCAAGCGCCGGATCGCAGGGGCATCATAACCGATCTTACCTGTGACTCCGACGGCCGTATCGATTTGTACGTCGACAAGGAAGGTGTGGAGTCAACATTACCCCTGCATCACTTGCGTGAGGGTGAACCCTATATCCTGGGAATATTTCTGGTGGGCGCCTATCAGGAGATACTGGGAGACTTGCACAACCTGTTCGGTGATACCAATTCGGTGAATATCGAGATGACAACGGCCGGGGAGTACCGCCTGTTACAGCCACTGCACGGAGATTCGGTCGATGCCGTATTGCGCTATGTGCAATTCAACCCGGATGAATTGATGAATGACTATTATAAAAAGATAGAACATGCATGCCTGGATCCGGAACACGAACAGCAGTGTCTTGAAATTCTCAAAGAGGGTTTGACGGGTTATACCTATCTGGAAGATTGACGGGCGCCAGGTCCGCCTGTCTCAAAGATCGCCTGGTTTCATTTTCAAAACAATATAATCAATGTTGTTTTGTTTCAAACGTGAGCGTACCTGTCTTAACTGACCAATATTGTTATAGGGGCCGATGCGTACCCGGTACCAGGTATTTTCACCGTTGACGGCAACCGTCTGAATAATGGCCTTGATTCCGATCAGTGCGAGATTCGCCTTGAGACCGTCAGCCTCGTCGAAGCGGCGGAATGAACCTGCCTGAAGTACGTAGGTCTCTGATGTGCCGGCTTTGACGCCTTGATTTGAACCGCCAAGTTCGTCGATTTCAGGGATAACGACTTCCATCTCGGGCAACAAGGTGTAGAAATCATACTGTGATTTTGTTTGTTGTTGCGGCTTATCCGGGTTGCTTTGCGGCTTCTCCACCTCCGGTGGTTTTATCATGGTCCCTGGTGGCGCTGGTCGATCTAATCCGGTTTTATATAGATACGCGACAAGACCGATGCCAAGACCAACCAGCAACCCAATAACGAGATATCCCCAGGCAGGGGGCTGGTAACGTGGTTTTCTTGCAACCTTGCTGGTCTTTTTTGTTCTGAGGGATTTGGCCATTGCCGCGTTTACATGCTGTCCGGTGTGCTGACACCCAACAGGCCCAGACCATTTTTGATGACCTGGCGCACGGCGAGGATCAATGACAACCGTGCATTACGCAACTGATCATCACTGACGATGAATTGGTGGGCGTTGTAATAGGTATGAAACTCCGTGGCCAATTCACGCAGATAATAGGCGAGCTGATGAGGTTCACGTGATAGCGCTGCTGTCTCGACAACCTCGGGATATCTTGACAGGCTCACCATCAATGCCTGTTCGTGCGATTCACTCAGTCGCTGATAGTCACCGGGCTGCGCCGGATTCAACTCATAATCCTTTTCTTCTAACTGGCGCAGAACGCTGCAGATACGGGCATGGGCATATTGCACGTAAAATACTGGGTTATCATTGGATTGCGATTTGGCCAAATCCAGATCAAAGTCCATGTGTTGCTCGCATTTACGCAGGACGTAGAAAAAGCGTGCTGCATCATTACCGACTTCCTGGCGCAGTTCGCGCAGTGTGACGAAGTCGCCGCTGCGGGTGGACATTTGTACCTTCTTGCCTCCGCGATAAAGGATGGCGAACTGGACCAGCAAGACATCAAGATTTGCCGGATCATCGCCCAGTGCATCAAGTGCTGCCTTGATACGCGGGACATAGCCATGATGATCGGCTCCCCAGATATCAATAACGCGATCGAATCCACGTTCGAGTTTGTTCATATGGTAAGCGATATCTGAGGTAAAATAGGTATATTGGCCGTTTTCGCGTATGACCACCCGATCTTTCTCATCGCCGTAGTCAGTAGAGCGGAACCACCATGCCCCGTCTTTCTCATACAAATGGCCGTTTACGCGCAAGCGTTCGATGGCTCTGTCAACGGCCCCGGTGGTGTGCAGTGAATGCTCTGAGTACCATTCTTCATAGACAACGCCGAATTCCTGCAAGTCGTCACGTATGTCATCGAGTATCGCTTTGAGTACGTGTTCAAACACATTGCGATAATCGGCGTGGCCGAGCAAATGTTTGGCGCGTTCAATCAAGGCATCAATATGAGCCTCATCGCCGTCGTTGCTATCGGGTGTATCATCAGTGGGCAGACGGACGATTAACTCACTCGCCGGACGCCGAAACCTGTCCTGGTTTTGTGCGCGAAGGGTTTGCGCAATCTCGATGATATAATCACCACGATATCCTTTACTCGGAAAGGGTATAGACTCGCCACACAGTTCGAGATAACGCAGCCACAGGCTGGTCGCCAGGATATCCATCTGGCGGCCTGCATCGTTGACATAATATTCCCGATGTACCCTGAATCCCGTTGCTACCAGCAGATCGGCCACTGCAGCACCGTAGGCGGCACCACGACCATGACCCACATGCAATGGACCGGTCGGGTTGGCCGATACGAATTCAACCTGAACGGATCTTCCATTGCCGATGGTACTGCAGCCGTATGCCTCCCCTGCTTCATACACTGCCGAGATGACCTGGTGGAATGCCTGTTCAGCCATGAAGAAGTTGATGAACCCTGGCCCGGCGATCTCGACTTTGCGAACGTCATCAGATGCGGGAAGGGTTGCCACTATCATTTCAGCCAGATCTCTGGGCTTGCATCGGACGATCCTGGCAAGACTCAGGGCGATATTACAAGCAAAATGACCGTGCTGTTTCTCGCGGCTGCGCTCGATCTGGAGAATATAGTCAAGTTCGGCGGGTAGAGATCCACTTTGTTGCAGACCAGATATGGCATCCTGCAACAGTTTTTCGAGTTGTTGTTTCATCGTCAGCGAAGGAAAGTGAAATTTCGGTCTTTTACGGATGGTGTTTTATAAAGCGCGTATTATCCACGTAAAAGGCTTGTATGTAAAAGCCAGCCAGTTACATCATGTCAAGCGGATCGACATCAAGATTCCAGCGTACCTTTCTGGAAGCCGGTAAGGATTCGATCTGGCTTACCCAGGTATTCAGCAAGTTATGAAGCGCACGCCTACTGTCTGACTGAATAAGCAGATGACAACGGTAACGTCCGGCGCGCCGTTCCATGGGTGCTGCAACCGGACCCAGGAACCGGACCTCATCCCGATGCTGCGCTTCAGCCAGGACGCGTGTTTCCCTGAGAAAATCAAGGGGTGCCTCTGGTGTCGCCGCCTCGGCACGTAACAATACGAGATGGCTGTAAGGCGGGAGCTGGGCAATGCGGCGCTCCTCGAGCAGGTCCCATGCAAAGCTGGAATAATCATGGTCGAGGAGTGCGGTGAAAAATGGATTATCCGGATGATGGGTTTGTATCAGCACCTCCCCCCTTTTATCCGCCCTGCCGGCGCGCCCGGCAACCTGGATGATCAACTGACCGAGCTGTTCAGCGGCACGGAAATCGATGCCGAACAGGCCCTGGTCGGCATCGAGGATGGCTACCAGGGTGACATTGGGGAGATGATGGCCTTTTGCGAGCATCTGTGTCCCGACCAGTATCTGGTTTTGTCCTTCCACCGCACCATTCATGATCGTCTCCAATGTGCCTTTACGGCGGGTGGTGTCGCGGTCGATGCGGATGATCTCCGTTGCAGGGAAGTGTTCCTTTAGCGCCTCTTCGACGCGCTCGGTGCCATGTCCCAGAGGCTTGAGATCATGACAGTTACATTCAGGGCACTGCGTATCGAGTTCACGTTGTGCGTCGCAATGATGACAACGAAGTTGTTGCTTGCCTCGGTGCAGGATCATGTGTGCATCACAGCGGTTGCATCTTGCTACCCAGCCGCAATCATGACAGATCAGGGTCGGCGCATAGCCACGTCGGTTAAGAAACACCAGAACCTGGTTGCCCATGGATAGATGCCGTGCAATGGCCCGGAGCAGGGGAGCGGAGAGATTGTTATCCATTTTTTGATGTCTGACATCAAGCAATTTGATCGCAGGATGAGCGGCACTGGCCGCCCGTTCTGGCAAGTGCAGGCGCCTGTATCGACCCGTTTTGACATTATATAACGACTCCAGTGAGGGCGTAGCCGATCCCAGCAGGATGGGTATATCTGCTCGTTGTGCCCTGACAATGGCAACCTGGCGGGCATGATAGCGAAATCCATCCTGTTGTTTGAATGAAGCGTCATGCTCCTCATCGATAATGATGATGCCGGGAGATTTGAGTGGCGTGAATACCGCTGAGCGGGTCCCGATTACAATGGATGCAGCGCCGTTTTTCGCCATCAGCCATGCATGCAAGCGTTCACGATCCGACAAGCCTGAATGCAATACCGTCGGTGTTTTCCGAAAATGATCTTCAA
>CAZSAK010000011.1:86306-87527 GCA_964605155.1 uncultured Chromatiaceae bacterium
TTCAAACCGCTTGATCAATTGCGGAGTCAATCCGATCTCGGGTACCAGCACGAGTGCCTGTTTGTTCGCATCGATCACCTGATCGATGATATGCATGTAGACCTCGGTCTTACCGCTGCCGGTCACCCCATCGAGCAGAAAGGGCTGAAATCGGTTGAGTGTCTGGCAAACGGCCGCCACCGCCTCCTGTTGACTGGTGCTGAGTGGATGTGTGACCGGGCTCGTTTTGGGTATCGGCTTGTCCGTTTTTGGACAGGGTAGTTCGTCGATATTAACCAAGCCCTTGGTTACGAGAGTGCGCATGGCAGATTGCCAGTTGGGAATGAGACACGATAGCTGATCGCCATCCAGTCCCCGGGGGTGTTTCTTCAGGATGTCAACCAGTTCAGCCTGACGCGGTGCGCGTGCAAAATATGCATCATCTGGCGTGTTGTTGGCATTATCAAGCCTCCATACCTTCACGCCCCGGAATTTTGCTGCGTGACCCTTGCGCAGCAGAGCCGGGAGTGCACTGAAAATTACCTCGCCCGGTGGGTGATGATAGTACGCACAGGCCCATGTTAGCAGGGACAATATCTCCGCTGGCAGTAACGTTTCCTTATCAATGAGTTCGAGCGCCTGTTTCAGACGTGGCGTAGCTATACGACTTTTCTCACCAGTTTTGAGTAGAATCCCGACCCTGGTAGTACGACCAAAGGGGATGCGCAGACGCATGCCCGAGATAAATTCGTGGTCACAATCAGGCGGAGGCAGGTAATCGAAGGTACGGTGTAAAGGTGATGGGATGGCGACTTGTAATATCGGTGACTTGTGCTGCATGGCCATGACTCTATCACGGATCATAAGGCAGGGTAATGATAGCCTCTTGAACTCATGACGATGGCTGTAGATTTAAGGGGGGATAAAGAATGGAAATTGAAGTTACATAATTACTGTAATGAAAATTCTGACAAATTAATAATAACTCATTGTCGTAACTTATGATTGCCGGTTATCCACAAAATCTGTGGATAAGTTTGTGCATGAATTGGGATCATGTGAGGGAAACCCGCGTCGGAATTGGCTATGTGGCAAATTGGCGACGATTTGTCCTATCCTCTATTAATGAATGAATACAAACGGTTAGCAAAAAAACGATAATTTCACTGGTGTGTGTGCAAGATCTGGCGGCCGGCCGTGCGGTTATCGAGTGGTTGTGTATAACATACTGCTCGGAGCGTA
>CAZSAK010000012.1:0-81829 GCA_964605155.1 uncultured Chromatiaceae bacterium
TGGTACCCTGCCCTGTGGAGCCCGGACTTTCCTCCATACACTTCTTGCGAATGCACAGCGACTGTCTGGCCGACTCCCCATCACTACGTTACAGTCTTCAAGCCCGGGGGTGCAAGTGTATTGTATTCGCCACGTGAAGTGTAAACATCATCTTTTATATCTGACGGCGAGATCATATAAAAGGTTCCGCTTTCCTCCGGTGATCCTCTCGGCTACGGTAACAGCCTGTTTTAAAGGCATTTCATCCATCAGGATGCCTAAAATCCGTTGATATTCCGCCAGGTTGTCATCCGCTGCCGTCTTGCTGGCACCGTGGATCAGGATGACCAACTCCCCCTTCTGTTGTTCAGGTCTTCCCTGTACCCATTGCAGGAGTTCGGCCAGGGTGGCGCCATGAATCGTCTCATGGATCTTGGTCATCTCCCGTGCAATGACCGCCTCGCGATCGCCGCCAAAAATCTCCTGCATATCTTGCAACGACTCCAGGATTCGATGTGTGGATTCATAAAACACCAGGGTAGCGGTCTCATCATGCAAGCGTTGCAGATGTTTCCTGCGCATCGATGCCCTGGCCGGCAGAAATCCTTCGAATACAAACCGGTGTGTCGGCAGACCGGCTGCCGACAGTGCACTGACCAGCGCGTTGGCGCCGGGAATCGGGATCACCCTACACCCCGCATCCCGCGCCTGCTTGACGAGGTGATAGCCCGGGTCACTGATCAGGGGAGTGCCTGCGTCACTGATCAGGGCGATACTCGAGCCAAGTACCAATCGCTGCACGAGTTCGGGACTGGCCTGGCGTTCATTATGCTCGTGATATGCGATGCACGGTGTGTCGATGCCGAAATGACGCAGCATCGGCAAACTGTGGCGCGTATCCTCGGCCGCGATCAGATCAACCCCGGTCAGGACTTCGACCGCCCGGGCAGTCATGTCATTGAGGTTTCCGATCGGTGTCGCAACCACATATAATATGCCCGTACTATTTGTTGACACCCGCAATCCCCTTCCGGATACTTGTCGTAACCCATGTATGTGTCATCCGGACATCGGTCAAAGGTTTATCACTCAGGATGATCTGTGTCTTCATAGATAGCGCACATAGTACCTTTTCAAGGTCGGAACGTCTTCCGACCGAAGCCGAATATCCATAAACAACATACAAGAGCGCACAATCAGACGATGAAATCTAAATTCTACTCGGCGGCGATCATCATTGCCGTATTGGGTATTCACGGCTGTGCCACCGGACCGGGGGCAACCTCTGAACCGGACCTTTTACAAAAGGCACACAAGGCGGAAGCCCGCGGCAATCTCATTGAGGCTGCCGATGCATACAACAAGCTGGCCGGAATGACCTCGGCGCTTAAACGCCCCGAATATCAATTACAGGCTGCATCAGTGCTGATACGCGGCAACTACATCACGGAAGCAAAGCGGATATTGGAAACCATCGAGGACGCCAAACTCCATACCAATCAACGGATCCGTTTCCATCTACTGATTGCCAGGATCACGCTGGCGGAAAATGATCCACAGGCTGCGCTCGACATTCTTGATATGGAGGTCCCGAAAAATACCCCGGCTGATCTCGTCGCCGACCTTCATTTACTGCGTGCCGAGGCCAATCTGCGCTCCGGTCACCTGATTGAATCCGTCAGGGAACGTGTATTGCGCGAACCCTACCTGCTGGCACTTGACACCATCCCTGATAATCAAAAGGCTATCTGGCAAACCCTGATGTTGCTGTCGGAGGATGACCTTAAACAACTACACGTCGCACCGCCACCCGACGAACTGAACGGCTGGCTGGAACTGGCAGTAATTGCCAAGTCCACCCAGCTTGAACCACAGGATATCGATCAAAAGCTGGCACAGTGGCGCCAGCGTTATCCGAACCACCCGGCCTCCGAGGAGATCATCAATTCATTACTGGCTCGAAAACTGGAGGAAATCCGGCGACCCAATACAATCGCCTTGCTGCTACCCTTAACGGGGCCTTATGAAAAACCCGCCACGGCACTGCGCGATGGATTTCTCGCGGCCTATTACAGCCGGAAAAATCACAACTACCAACCTACGATCCATATTTATGACGTCGGTGCAGGTGATTCCGATATAAAAGACATCTACTCACAGGCCATTGATGACGGCGCGGAATTTATCGTCGGACCGCTTGACAAGGAAAATGTCAACAGACTTGCTACCGGGACCCGGATTTCGGTGCCGACATTGACACTGAATTATCTTGAATCCCGGAACAAAGCGTTAGAAAACCTCTATCAATTCGGTCTAGCACCCGAGGATGAGGCGCACCAACTTGCTGAACGCGCCTGGCTTGACGGCAATAATCAGGCACTGGCCATTATCCCACAAGGTGAATGGGGCCAACGCCTGTACCAAGCATTTGCGGAAAACTGGCAACAACTCGGAGGGACAGTTCTCGAGGAACAACGCTATCCGCCTGACCAAAGTGATTTCTCGGAGCAAATCCGCGCCATCTTGAACCTGGATGAAAGCGATCAGCGCCACAAATCACTGGAGAAGCTGCTCAAGGAAAACCTGAAATTCGAGCCACGACGCCGCCAAGACGTTGATTTTATCTTTCTGGCGGCATTCCCGCGCCAGGCCCGTCTAATACGGCCACAACTTAAATTTCATTACGCGGGTAATATCCCCGTCTATGCCACCTCCCATATCTTCAACGGTATCCGTAACCAACATGCAGACCGCGATATGGACGGCATCATATTCGGTGATATCCCATGGGTGTTACATACGGCGAACAATACGCCGGCGCTGGAGAGAAAAATCAATCAACTGTGGCCTGAAGCATCGGACCAGTACACGCGCTTCTATGCCATGGGCATTGATGCCTATAACCTTATCCCGCATCTAAACCACTTGAAGGCCTATCCGTACGAGCGTTACAACGGTGAAACCGGTATTCTGAGCCTTAACGAACACAACCGGATATTTCGCCAGATAACCTGGGCACGGTTTCGAAACGGTATTCCCCGCCCACTGTAGGTTGCCGCGGTGAACATGCCTTTCCATGCACACACGACCGGAAGACAGGCGGAGGAAATCGCATGTCACTACCTGCTCGATAAAGGCCTTAAGCTATTAGAGCGGAATTACAGGTGCCGTGGCGGTGAGATCGATCTCATCATGCAACATGATTACAGTATCGTCTTTGTCGAGGTACGTTACCGCCGCAACAACCGTTACGGCAGCGGTGCGGAATCTGTGATCAGGCCCAAACAGCAAAAGATGATCGCAACCGCATTACACTATCTTCAATCACACAGCAAGACATCCCGCTCTGCGACAAGGTTTGATGTCATTTCCATTCACGGTGAAACAGGCAACGCCAACATCGAGTGGATTCGTGATGCGTTTCAAGCGTAACATATAGGTCCACATATTGCCGGGTATCAATTTTTGTGACAGACCTTACGGGAAGAATCAAACGCATCTTCAACGACAGTGTCGAAACGAAGCTGCAAGTAGTCGAAACCCTCGCGCCCGTTATCGCGCAGGCGTCGGAATTGATATCTTCACATATTGTCAAGGGTGGCAAGATATTGATCTGTGGAAACGGCGGATCGGCGGCGGACTCACAGCATTTCGCATCCGAGTTGATAAATCGTTTCGAGATCGAGCGCACCGGCTTGCCGGCGATAGCGCTCACAACAGATACCTCAACGATCACCTCGATCGCCAACGACTACCATTTCGACGAGATATTTGCCAGACAGATTCGCGCCCTGGGACAGTCAGGCGATTTGCTCGTCGCCATATCAACCAGTGGCGGCTCAAAGAACATTATCAGTGCTATCAAGGCAGCCCAGGAACGGAACATGATTGTGATAGCATTGACTGGACGTGACGGTGGGCAGGTCGTGCATCTGTTATCTGACCAGGATACCGAGATCCGCGTCTCCGCCCATTCCACGGCTCGCATACAGGAAGTACATATACTGATTATTCACTGTATATGTGATCTCATTGACTACCAACTACTGGGACAGGAGACCTGAACATTGAAAACATTTATGCTGCCACTGTCTTTCGGTCTGTTGCTGATACAGATACTGAACGCGTGCGCTCCCGTGATCGTTGCCGGTGCCGCGACCGGCGCTTCGGTCGCCAATGACCGTCGAACTGCCGGGACCGTACTGGAAGACCAGTCTATCGAGCTCAAAGCAAGCAATGCCATTCAATCCGACGAAACCCTGTCCAAGGCCGTTCACGTATCAGTCACGAGTTTCAATGATATCGTTCTGCTCACAGGTCAGGCACCAACACAGACATTGCGGGAGCGTATAGTTGACCATGTCAGGGGTATTGAAAAAATCAGGCGCATTCACAATGAAATCACCATCGAGGAACCGACCTCATTCAAGACGCGCAGCAATGATACCTGGATTACCACCAAGGCAAAGAGCACCCTGCTCGGCGCCAAGGGGCTCGAAGCCACTCATATCAAGGTCGTCACTGAGAACGGTGTTGTATATCTCATGGGCCTGGTAACACGTCAGGAAGGCGATACCGCAGCAAAAACGGTACAACAGGTTACCGGGGTACAACGCGTAGTCAAGGTGTTTGAATATATTCAGTAGCGGCTATGCATCCAGACATCCTGACATCTCTTTCAGGGATCGTCGGTGACAGGCAACTGCTCAGCGATCCGGCTGATTGCTGGCCATACGGATACGATAATTCCCGTCAACATCACTTGCCCGAAGCCGTTGTTTTTCCTGCCACGCATGAGAATGTCATCGAAATCGTCCGCCTGTGCAATGACAACCGGATTGCAGTCGTTGCACGCGGCCGCGGCACCGGAACCACGGGTGCCACGGTACCGCTGCATGGCGGCCTGGTCATTTCGTTTGAACGCATGGACCGTATTATCGATATCGATCCCGATAACCGTGTTGCGGTTGTCGAACCCGGCGTGACCAATCAGCGACTGCAGGATGCCGTTGCCAAACATGGTTTTTTCTGGCCCCCCGATCCGACCAGCGCGGCCTATTGTTCGATAGGGGGGAATCTGGCCTATAACTCGGCGGGCCCCCGCGCGGTTAAATACGGAACGCCGCGTGAAAATACCCTCGGCCTGCGCGCCGTCACCGGCAGTGGTGATGAAATCAACACCGGTGTGTACACAACAAAGGGCGTGGTAGGTTATGACCTGACAAGACTGCTTATCGGTTCTGAAGGAACCCTCGCCATCATCACCCGGGCCAATCTGAAACTGTCGCCCCTGCAGGAGACCAAGCGCACCATGCAGGCCATATATAGCGATATTAATGAGGCCAGCAAGGCGGTATCGCGGATCATGGCACAACCCGTGACGCCGTGTGCCCTGGAGTTTATCGATGCAACGGCTATCGGGATGGCCCGGCGCTATGCCGGCATAGATCTGCCGCAGGATGCAGGTGCCATGTTGATGATTGAGACCGATGGCAGCGAATCTTCAATTGATGCCGCAGTGGCGTGTATTCACGATGCCGCGTGTACCACCGGCCTGATTGCGTTCAAGGTTGCAAAGACTGTAGAAGAGGTCAAGCAACTGTGGGCCGCGCGCAAGGCCCTGTCACCGGCTCTGCGTACCATTGCCCCGAAAAAGATCAACGAGGATGTGGTCGTTCCGGTCTCGAGGATACCGCTGTTGATCAGCGGGCTCGAGTCACTGTCAAAACGCTACGCCATCACCATCGTCAACTTCGGCCATGCCGGCAACGGCAATATTCACGTCAACCTGCTGATCGATCCCGATGATCCGGTCCAGATGCAAAACGCCGAGGCGTGCCTTGATGAGGTATTTGATCTGGTGCTGAGGCTCAACGGCACACTCTCGGGCGAACATGGCATCGGCATAGAGAAACGTGATTTCATCAACAGGGAGATCGACCCTGTCAGCCTGCGGCTGATGCAACAGATCAAGGCACAGTTCGATCCCAATGGCATCCTGAATCCGGGCAAACTCTTTCCCGTCGCTTAAACATCCGTTAAACCCGGATGGACATGACTGGTCAATCCTGATCCAGCTTGCTTTGATAAATAGCTGCATCTTCGTCACTGAAACAACAGACAATGATGAGCTGGAAACGGGGTTCATATTCCTTCATGACACGCGATGCTATCCCGGCGGCCTGTTGTTTGGGGTAACCGTAGACACCGGTACTGATAGCGGGAAAGGCGATACTCCGGATATCTTTTGTCAGTGCGAGTTCGAACGAATTGCGGTAACAGTTCTCAAGCAGACTGGCCTCCCCCTGCGATCCGCCATGCCACACCGGACCGACCGTGTGTATGATCCATTTCGCCGCTAGACGGTAGCCGAGGGTCAACTTCGCCTCACCCGTCGGACATCCACCCAGCGTACGGCACTCGGCCAGCAACTCATGGCCGGCTGCGCGGTGAATTGCGCCGTCAACACCTCCTCCACCGAGCAGGCTGCTGTTCGCCGCGTTGACAATCGCGTCCACCTGCAAGCGGGTGATATCGCCCTTGTGAATCTTGATCATCTGTGGATACCTCCTCTCGTGACCGCTGAACCGGTGCAAGCAGTGCCGGTGCGTTTGCGGGCTATTTGACGAGGGTAAGATGGGGCCTGGTGTTCTTCTCGGGCGGCGGATCGGGTGGGGTATCAGGCGGCGGGTTGGGGCCGGCTTTCTCTTCGAGGACCATACCCTGACCGTTTTCCTTTGCATAGATTGCCAGTACCGCCTGCATCGGGATGCTGACCTGCATAGCCTGACCGTCAAAGCGGGCATCGAAATGTATACGCTCGTTATCCAGACGCAACTGGCGCACCGCGTTATAGCCGATATTGAGTATGATCTTCCCGTTATCGACGTAACGCTCGGGGATCTTCATGTCTGGTGCCTGGGCATTGACCAGGACATAGGGCGTCAACTGGTTATCCGTAATCCACTCATAGATAGCCCGAACCAGGTACGGACGTGTCGATGTCATCTTCATAACACATAAAATTATAACGCATATCTGCTCATTGATCAGGCAAATTAATGGCTGATTTCCCTTTCAAACTCGGAGAGACTGGCCTCAAAGGCGTCACGTTCAAACAACCTTGCGGCATATTGAAGCACCGGTTTCGCCTGTTCAGGAAGATCTATACCATACAGGGGCAAGCGCCATAACAAAGGCGCCAGACATGCATCCACGAGGGTGAATTCATCACTCATAAAATATGGCTTCTTGACGAAGATCGGCGCTATCACTGTCAGCCCGTCTCGAATGGCCTTCCTGCCGTTTTCCGCCTGTGCAGCGTTATCACCATTGATATTATCCAGCAAGCTGTACCAGTCTTTATCAATACGATAGAGCATGATCCTGGAACGCGCCCGCGACACCGGATCAACAGGCATCAGGGGCGGATGCGGGAACCGCTCATCCAGATATTCCATGATGATCTGCGAATTATAGAGAACGAGATCACGATCAACCAGCGTAGGGGTGGAATTATAGGGATTCAGATCAATCAGGTCTTCGGGCAACTCATTGACGTTGACATTGATGATATCCGCGGTGATACTTTTTTCATTTAGGACGATCCGGACGCGATGACTTAACGGGCAGTTATCCGCCGAGTATAGCGTCATCACAGGTCTCCTGGTGGCAATCGTGGCCATACATTAATCTCCCTTCACTATCATCTGTTGGCGCAATAACGGATTACCGAATCGCCTCCATATTATTAACACCGCATACTACCATATCCACGTCAACCGCGTCATAAAATGACTTCTAACTCCATAATTCAGTTACGATTTAATACTTGATCAGGATTGCCTACAACAGTCGGTTGGCTATGGTTACTGACTGCGCACCTTTTTAATCAGTTCATAGGCAGATTTGATTTCATGCGTTTTCTGGGCGGCAAGCTTCATCATCTCTTCGGGCAATCCCTTGGCCACCAGTTTATCCGGATGATGCTGATTCATTAGACGGCGATAGGCCTTCTTGACCTCGTCATCGCTGGACTCCGGCGATACATTCAGAATCTGGTAAGCCGATTGGATCTCGTTGCGGTTCGGCGGAACGTCATAACCGGAACCCTGGGATGTACGGTAATACCCCCCGGTCCTGATCAATGTTTCAAGCGAATCAAATTCCGCGCGCGTGAATCCCAGATGGTCACAGATATGCAACAGGATCTTCTTTTCCGCTGCATGTAATTCACCATCCGCATAGGCCGCCTGCAACAGGATCTCGATGAACACCCGCAACAGTGTACGACTGTGATGACATTCGCGTTTGAACTGGTCGAGGACATCATCCAGTACAAAATCCGCTTGCTTGCCCTGGTTGAATAAACTCTGTGCCAGCTTCTTCAGCACAGAATTCAACTGCATCTGTTCCATGACGGCCTGCGCCATGCGTATCTCATCCTTTGATACATGGCCGTCCGCCTTGGCGATATGCCCCATCACCGAAAACGTTGCGGTATAAAATGCAGTTTGCACACGTTCCCGGTTTCCCCTGTAACCGCCGGCTGGAGAAAACTGATTTAACCTGGCATCAAAATTGTGCCCAAGCGCCGCACCTATCAAGGCGCCGAGCGGACCACCCAGCATAAAACCGAACGTTCCCCCGAGAAGTTTTCCCCACCAACTCATCGTGTTGCACTCATGACACCACCCTGATCATGACTGGCCGGATCCCCATGTCCAGTTACGTATCTCGGGCATATCCTGTCCATATCGCGTTATATAGTGTTTGTGATCAATACCCTTATCACGAATGACCTGTTTCAGATAGGCGGCTGTATATCCCAGTTTGGGTACGCGGTCGATTACATCCGACACCAGATGATATCTGTCAAGATCATTACGCACCACCATGTCGAAGGGAGTCGTCGTGGTTCCTTCTTCCTTGTATCCCCTGACATGGAGATTCTTGTGGTTGGTGCGGCGGTATGTCAGGCGGTGAATCAACCATGGATAACCATGATAGGCAAAGATGATCGGCTTATCGGTAGTAAACAATGTATCGAAATCCTTGTCTGACAGGCCGTGAGGATGTTCTTCTTCCGGTTGCAGGGTCATCAGGTCAACGACATTCACGACACGAACCCTGAGTTCAGGCAGGTGTTTCCTGATAAGATCAACTGCTGCCAGTGTCTCGAGTGTCGGCACATCACCCGCGCACGCCATCACGACATCAGGTTCACTGTCCTGGTCATTGCTTGCCCACTTCCAGATTCCGATTCCCGCCGTACAGTGTTTTATCGCAGAATCCATATCAAGCCATTGGAGTTGCGGTTGTTTGCCGGCGACAATGACGTTGATAAAGTCGCGGCTGTTAAGACATTTGTCGGTTATATACAGCAGGGTATTGGCATCGGGCGGTAAATAGACCCGGATGATGTCTGCCTTCTTGTTGATCACATGATCTATGAAACCCGGGTCCTGATGCGAAAACCCGTTATGGTCCTGACGCCACACATGCGAGGTCAGCAAGTAGTTCAGCGATGCAATCGGTCTGCGCCAGGGAATCTCCTTACTGGTCACTTTGAGCCACTTGGCGTGCTGATTGAACATCGAGTCGACGATGTGAATAAAGGCTTCGTAGCACGAAAACAGGCCGTGCCTGCCCGTCAGCAGGTAACCTTCCAGCCAGCCCTGGCAAGTATGTTCGCTGAGTATCTCCATCACCCTGCCATCGGGCGCGAGATGATCGTCCTCGGGGATGGTATCAGCCATCCATGCCCTGTCGGTGACATCAAACAACGCACCAAGCCGGTTCGAGGCCGTTTCATCCGGCCCCATGATGCGAAAGTTGCGGCTTTTTTCGTTGAGCTTCATGATGTCGCGCAACAACGTACCCATCACGCGCGTCGATTCGGCGAATACTGTTCCGGGCTTGGGGACATCGACGGCATAATCCCGGAAATCGGGCATCCTCAGCTCCCTGAGCAATATCCCGCCGTTGGCGTGCGGGTTTGCGCCCATGCGCCGCGCGCCCTGGGGCGCCAACTCGGCTAAATCGGTGATGAAGGTGCCGTTGTCGTCAAACAATTCCTCGGGCCGGTAGCCGCGCATCCACTCCTCCAGAAGTTTCAGGTGTGCCGGTTTGGTCGCAAGTTCGGCGAACGGTACCTGATGGGAGCGCCAGTAGCCCTCGGTTTTCTTGCCGTCGACCTCTTTGGGGCCGGTCCAGCCTTTAGGCGTGCGCAGTACGATCATCGGCCAGAGCAGCCGGCGCGTATCGCCCTCGTTGCGTGCGTGTTGTTGTATCGCGAGGATTTCATCGATCACTCGATCCAGCGTTGCCGCCATCTGATTGTGCACCAGTTCGGGGTCGGACCCTTCAACGAAATAGGGCTTGTACCCGTAACCCGACATCAGATCTTCCAATTCATCGCGGCTGATCCGGGCCAGGATGGTCGGGTTGGCGATCTTGTAACCGTTCAGATGCAGGATCGGCAATACCACCCCGTCACGGACCGGATTGAGAAACTTGTTGGAATGCCAAGCGGTTGCAAGCGGACCGGTCTCGGCCTCACCGTCCCCGATGACACAACAGGCAATCAGATCGGGATTGTCGAAAACCGCGCCGAAGGCGTGACTCAGTGAATAACCCAGTTCCCCGCCTTCATGGATAGAACCCGGTGTCTCGGGGGCGACGTGACTGGGGATGCCGCCTGGAAAGGAGAATTGCCGGAAGAGTTTTTTCATGCCCTCCTTGTCCTGGGTAATATCGGGATAGATCTCGCTGTAAGTCCCTTCAAGATAGGTGTTGGCTACCAGGCCCGGTCCTCCGTGACCGGGTCCGGTAATGTAGATGACGTTGAGATCACGGGCCTTGATGAGGCGATTGAAATGCACGTAGATAAAATTGAGTCCCGGTGTTGTTCCCCAATGCCCCAGCAGTCTGGGTTTTACATGATCGAGGGTAAGAGGTTCTTTCAGCAAGGGATTATCGAGCAGATAAATCTGTCCTACCGACAGATAATTGGCCGCCCGCCAATAGGCATTGATCTTTTCTAATTCTGCTGCCGGCAGGTAGTTTTCCGATTTATCTTGAGTTGACGCTACTGTATTCATCACTTCCTCCTTCCTAGCTGCCTGTTGCAAGAAATGCTACGGCCTCTCGCGCCATAACCATGGCCTCATCGACGGGTATTACCCGTATATCACTGCGGGACCGTGAGCTATGTATCGCCGACGGGTGACGGTCGGCAGTCCGATTGGCGGCATCATCGAGATCTATACCCAGCCATTCGAGGCCCGCGAATATCTTTTGCCTGATCACCGCACTGTGTTCCCCGATCCCGCCGCCGACCAGTATGGCATCACAACCGCCGAGCACGACCAGGTACGCGCCGATGTACTTCCTGACACGATAACAAAACACATCCACGGCCAGTTGCGATGCAGCGTCATCGGCGGCCAGTAACTCACGCATGTCATCGCTGAGTCCTGATATACCCAGCAGTCCGGACTGCCGGTTAAGGAAATCATCAAGCTCATCAAGTGCGACATGTCCTTCCCGTTGCAGATAGATGATGAGCCCGGGGTCGACATCACCGCATCGCGTCGCCATCACCAGTCCCTCGAGGGGTGTAAAGCCCATCGAGGTATCGATGGCCGTCCCCCGGTCGATGGCCGTGATCGAACAACCCGATCCCAATTGCAGGGTAATCGCCTTGCCGCCCTCCTGTAATTCGGGTTTCAAGTCCCGCCAGCCGGACCACATGGCATAATGCGCCAGACCGTGAAAGCCGTATCTGCGGATACCCAGACGTTGACACACATCATGTGGCAATGCATATGTCATTGCTACGCTCGACATGTGCCTGAAAAACCCGGTATCAAAAGCCGCCAACTGGATAACACGATCACCCAGCACCTCCCTGCAATAGTGGATCAGGTTCAAGGCGGCATGGTTGTGTAACGGAGCCATCGGAATCAGTCGCTCTATCTCCGATTCGACCTGAGGATCGATCCTGCATGTCGATGTCAGTTTGTCACCACCGTGAACAACGCGATGTATGACCACATTGCAATCCAGGGCATCATGCTCCTCCAGCAGATGCCTGAAACGACGACTGTCTGAAATGTCATCTGCAGAACAGTGGACTGAATTGACTGCTTGCAGCGCATCATCGTCGTGATAAAAAACCGACAACCGCAGAGAAGAACTGCCTGCATTGACCGTGATCAGTTTCATTTTCAATAAATTGAAATAAGTTTGCCGATGAAGCGGTATCGATGCCCTGTGAATGGCGGATCAGCCGAGATAGGCTTCGGTGGCGTAACGCCGCATCATGCGATGGCTGTTGAAAAACGAGGCGTTCTTGGTAATCGCTCCCTTCATTATCCGGATCCAGCCGTCGCGGTCCTGGTAATACAGGGGCAATACAATATTTTCCAGTTTATCATAGAGTGCTCCTGCGTCATTACCGTTGGCCGATTCCATACTGTCACCGATCGCCCACCCTGTAACGCCCTCTATACAGCCCTCGAGCCACCAGCCATCGAGTACGCTGAGGCTGGGAACACCGTTAAAACACGCCTTCATGCCGCTGGTGCCGGATGCCTCCATAGGACGCAATGGGGTGTTCAGCCAGATATCGCAACCGCTCACCAGTGCTAGGGCGATATCCATGTCATAGTTGGGCAGATATACCATCGGGATAACCCCCTCGAGCTGTTGTATATGATTATGCAACTCCTGTATCAACCGTTTGCCGGGATCATCATTCGGGTGTGCCTTGCCGGACACCACAATCTGAAACGGCCATTGCTGGGCAATGGCCTTGAGTCGTTCAAGATCGGAAAACAACAGATCAGGGCGTTTGTACGCCGTCATCCGGCGGGCGAATCCGATAATCGGCACCTTCGTCTTGAGTTTTTTACCGGTCAGCGTCGTGACCTTGTCCATCAGCTGCTGCCTCGCCTGCTCGTGGGCCTCCCATATGGAAGCATCCGAGATACAACAATCGGCGCGCACCAGTAGTTCGGGTTCATGGCACCAACCCGTCATATGCTGGTCATACAGCCTTGCAAAGCTCGGACTGGTCCAGGTATAGGGATGTACGCCATTGGTAACCGCGCGCACCTGGTGGCCGGGGAACATTCTGCTCGATACCTCGGCATGGCGTTTTGCCACGCCGTTTACATACTCACTAAGATTAAGCGCGAGTCGAGTCATATTCATCTTATCCTGGCCGGCGAGCCGCTTTAACAGATCCATGTCGATAAAACCGTCGGCAAGCTGCTGCACGATCTCGTATGAAAAACGGTCATGACCGGCCTCAACCGGCGTATGCGTGGTAAAGCAGCACAATTCCCGTACCCTGGGTATATCATAGCGGGCATCACCTGCCTGTATATCCCTTGAAAGATAGGCATAGCGACGCAGCAATTCGAGCGCCAGCATCGCCGAATGTCCCTCGTTCATATGGTACTGGCGAATGTCAAAGCCCAGTGCCTGCAACATGCGTACCCCGCCGACACCGAGGATAAATTCCTGCTTGAAACGATAGCTATCATCTCCACCATAGAGATAGTGGGTCAGCTGGCGGTCGCTCTCCTGATTTTCAGGCAGATCCGTATCCAGCAGTATGACCGGTTGCTCGCCGTTTATATGGCCTTTCAAAACATATAACCAGGCGGATATCCACACGGTCCTGTCACCCAGTATCACGGCTGTCTTGGCACCCAGTTGCGATGCCCACTGTGACGGATCCCATGACGCCGGATGTTCTACTTGATGTCCTTGTGGATCGATCTCCTGCTGAAAATACCCGGCGCGGCTGACCAGGCTGACAGCAACAATGGGCAATTCAAGGTCTGCCGCGGATCTGATGGTATCACCCGCCAGCACACCCAACCCGCCACTGTAGGTGGGTATCTCGTTACTCAAGGCGATTTCCATGGAAAAATACGCGATGCGCGGTTCATGCGTGAATTCAGAAAGCATACCTACCCTCGACCCATGATCCAATCCTGAAATAAAGCAGATATAAAAGCAGAAAAAATCCCACGGGAACTTTAAATATTATGCAAGTAACAGCTTAATGAATTATTTTTGCAACGCAGTAGTATTTTAGATTTACCGGCAGCAGAAACGTCCATCGCTGATTAATATCCCAGGAAAACTACCGGGTTCAATAAACTCCCGACTTGATATGTTGTTGCACTTAATTGCTGACTGCGCCGATATCATAAATGACTCTTTTATGTTAAAGACCTCGACAAATTGTACGTTTTTTCATACATTGTGTTGTGTATCTAATAACAACTATATATTGGGAATTGGGATCGATTCTAAGCTATTTGAGTCTAACGGGGTCGTCATAGTTCATTATGTTGATTAAATTGCTGAAATCGATGAAGTCCGGTCTATCTATCATAATACCCGGTATTCATACAAATAACATAACTTCTCTCAACATCCTGTGAATTTCTCATAGTGCAGCAAATATGAGTGGGATGTTCTGGGCATTGTCTGCACCATCCTTGGCACTCGCAGCTTTTGTCAGCGGTATATCATTATTCGGCTCTCATGACATTCAACGGCGTGTCGTATGTCTGCTACTTGTTCTCTCGGGGATGTCGGCAGTTATTGCAGGTCTTGCAGGTTTACTTGCATCTCCGATCACAGCAACGCTGCCCATCGGCCTCCCCTGGTTACCAATGCATATACGTCTCGATGGACTCGCTGGTTTTTTTCTCCTGGTCATTGGATTACTGGTAAGTGCGGTGTCGTTGTACTCCATGGGTTACATGCGTCAGCTTGCCGCCCGGTTTAATGTCACGACCTTGTATGTCTTCATGCCCCTATTTGTTACCGGAATGCTTGGCGTGGTGATCGCTGATGATGCCTATAGCTTCATGATTTTCTGGGAACTGATGAGTGTTGCATCCTATTTTCTGGTGACCTTAGACCATGAACAGGATGCCAACCGCAAGGCAGGTTTTCTGTATTTATTGATGGCTCATCTCGGCGGCCTGCTGATTCTCGGCAGTTTCGCTGTTCTCTATGCAACTAGTGGTTCCTTCGAATTTGATGTAATGCATAACGCGGTACTGACTCCGACGTGGGCGTCATTGAGCTTCATACTGGCTCTGTGTGGATTTGGTATGAAGGCCGGGCTCATTCCGTTCCATGCCTGGCTACCGGAAGCCCACCCGGTAGCACCCTCCAATGCTTCAGCTTTAATGAGCGGAATCATGATCAAGGTAGCGATATTCGGTTTCCTGCGGGTAGTCTGGGACCTCGTGGGACTGGAACACGCAGCCTGGTGGTGGGGTGGCCTGGTACTGACAGCCGGTTCCAGTTCGGCAGTCGGGGGAGTGTTGCTCGCCTTACAACAACATGATCTCAAGCGGCTGTTAGCTTATCACTCGGTGGAAAACATCGGCATTATTGCCATCGGCCTCGGTTTGGGGATGATCTTCGCTTATTATGATTACCCGACATTGGCGGCCCTGGGATTAGTAGCTGCACTCTATCACACACTCAACCATGCACTATTCAAGGGACTGTTGTTCATGGGCGCGGGCGCGGTTTTGCACTCTGCCCATTCCCGTAACATGGAACAACTTGGTGGTCTGATACAGCGCATGCCACGCACAGCAGTATTGTTTCTGATCGGCTGTATCTCTATCTCTGCACTGCCGCCTTTTAATGGCTTCGTCTCGGAGTGGCTCACTTTTCAGGCAGCGTTGATGGCCCCGCAACTGAAAGGCACCATACTCGCAGCCCTGATACCGTTTTCGGCAGCTATGCTCGCCCTCGCCGGCGCATTGGCGGCTGCATGCTTTGTTAAAGTGTTCGGTATCGTTTTCCAGGGTTCCCCACGCAGTCAAGGCGCAGCCGAGGCGCATGAAGTGGACGGCTGGATGCAACTCGGCATGGCGATTCCCGCTGTCCTGTGTCTGCTGCTGGGCGTGTTGCCCGTATGGATGATTCCGCTGATTGATGCCGTTCCCGATATTCTGGTAAATGCAACGCTCGGTGAATCGGTCGCCAACAGCGGCTGGCTATGGTTGACCCCGATTGCTGAGGCACGTGCATCGTATTCGCCCATTATCGTATTGCTGGCATTATTACTGGCCGGAGGCGTATTCCTGTTCATCCAATATCGCGGTGCAGTAAAGCGTCGGACTGCGCCATGGAACTGTGGGTATTCTTATCCCAATACGCGTATGCAATATACTGCTACCAGTTTTTCACAACCGCTGCGGCGAATTTTTGCCAATCTTTACCAAACCCAGGACAAACTTCTACGTACCGAGCATGGCAACACGCTGCTGACAAAAAAGATACATTACCAGGTGCATGTCCAGGATTTGATCTGGCGCTATTTCTATTTGCCCATCAGACAAACTATCGAATGGCTGACGCGGCAGGTCGATTGGCTGCATGAGCAACAAATACATGGCTATCTTACCTTCACCTTTATAACCTTGCTGATCCTGCTGGGAATGCTGCTATGAGCCTGTGGATCTGGAACCTCATTGAAGCACTGTTAATTATCGGTATGGCGCCTTTCACTGCCACATTGGTAAAAAGACTCAAGGCACGATTGCAAAACAGGCGCGGCCCACCATTGTTACAGGGTTATCGTAATCTCGCCAAGTTATTTATTAAACAACCTGTACTTGCATCACAAGCATCGTGGTTGTTTCGAGCCGCGCCCTATGTCATCTTCGCAGCGACATCGCTGGCCGCAGCCATCATGCCGGTGATTCTGGTCGCTACGCCGTTGACCTCCGCCGCCGACATTATTGCGCTCGTGGCATTGCTGGCATTGGCGCGTTTCTTTACCGCACTTGGTGCCATGGATGTCGGCACCGCTTTCGGTGGCATGGGTGCCAGCCGGGAGATGACCTTCGCCGCGTTGACGGAACCCGCATTGTTGATGAGTATATTTGTTCTCTCCATGGTGGCACACAGCACGAATATGACAGCCATGATCGATATCGTGCTTAACACTGGCCTCGGTCTGCGTCCGTCATTGGCCTTTGCCCTCGCCGCCCTGGGCCTGGTGACCATCGCCGAGACAGGCCGCATTCCAGTGGACAATCCGGCCACTCATCTGGAATTGACCATGGTCCACGAGGCTATGATCCTGGAATACTCCGGACGTTACCTGGCACTTATCGAGTGGGCCAACCAGATCAAACTATTGCTGTTTGCCACCCTGATACTCAATCTGTTTTTCCCATGGGGAATGGCCGGCAGTCCCGATCCCCTCTATATGGTGATCGCCGCTGTTGCATGGTTCGGCAAGCTGCTAGTGCTGTTTGTGTTACTGGCACTGTTTGAAACCTGGATGGCAAAGATGCGCATCTTTCGCGTGCCGGAGTACCTTGGACTGGCATTCCTGCTGGCAATACTGGGTATGCTGACCCACTATATTCTGGAGGTTGGCGTGTAATGCAGGTCACACTCTTGCAGCAATGGGTAGGTGTTGCGGCAGCTATGATGTTACTGGTTGTATTTGCGCTGCTGGCGCAACGCCACATGCATGCCCTGCTGCGCTGGTTTGCGCTTCAGGGTATTGTGCTGGCGTTGACCTCGGCGCTGGTCGCAAATGTCGCTGACGTGCCTGAGCTATATATCTCAGCAATACTTGCGCTTATCCTCAAAGGTGTACTGTTACCATGGATGTTATGGCGCATCGTGATCAATCTTGGCATGCACCGTGAAGTTGAGCCCCTGGTCAATGTATCGGTGACATTGCTGATTGGTGCCGCGCTGGTGCTGTTCTCGTTTTATGTCAGCCTGCCTATTGAAAAGCTCTCACAGCTGGTAACACGCAACACCATTGCCATTGCACTGGCATGCGTACTACTCAGCATGCTGATGATGATCACACGCCGCAAGGCAATCACCCAGGTAGTCGGCTTTCTCGCCATGGAAAACGCCCTATTCTTCACTGCAACATCCACAACCTATGGTATGCCGTTGCTGGTGGAGATCGGGGTGGCATTCGACGTCCTGATCGCAGCACTGGTATTTGGCCTGTTCTTCTTCCAGATCCGCAAAACGTTTGATTCGCTCAATCTCGAAGACCTGGAGGATAGACAGTGAATCTATTCGATCTGCTCCTGGGCGCGCCATTAATTACCAGTGTCATCATGGCGTTCATGGGTCATACCCGCAGCGCAACCAGCGTAAATATCGCCGCCAGCGCGATAGCGCTGATCACCGCACTTAGCCTTGCATACCGGGTATTACAACTGGGTTCTTTCACCGCCCACGGCCAACTTTTCTTTCTTGATGCCTATAATGTATTTCTGCTTTCATTGACGGCCTTTGTAGCCACTACGACTGCCATCTTTTCAGGCCCGTACATGTTGCATGAACAACAGATCGGGAGGGTAACAGCAAACCGCCTTCGCCTGTATCACTCCATGTTCCAGCTGTTTGTGTTCGGCATGTACCTCGTCCTCACCACGAATAATCTCGGTGTGATGTGGATAGCACTCGAACTTGCAACGCTGGCAACGGTACTGCTCGTGTCACTTTATCGCACTCCTGCGGCTATTGCTGCCGCCTGGAAATATTTCATTATCTGTGGCGTGGGCATAGCACTTGCCCTGTTTGGCACGATTCTTATTTTTGCAACCTCATCCGACGTACTCGGCCATGGCAACGACGCCCTGACCTGGACTTTGCTCTATGACAATGCCGGTCAACTTGCCCCACGTGTCATGACAATCGCCTTTGTGTTCCTGATCGTCGGTTACGGTACAAAAGTAGGTCTTGTACCGATGCACACCTGGTTACCGGACGCCCATGGTGAAGGACCGACCCCAATATCGGCGGTGCTCTCAGGTCTGTTGTTGAATATCGCGCTCTATGCCCTGGTGCGCTGCAAGACACTGGTCGATGGTGCGACCCAGGGTGACCTGGCCGGTAATCTAATGATGGGTTTCGGGATGTTGTCCGTGCTGGTGGCAGCCCTGTCACTACATCGTCAACGTGATGTCAAACGCATGTTTTCATTTTCTTCCATTGAACATATGGGCCTTATGACATTTGCCTTTGGCATCGGTACGCCGTTGGCCAATTTTGCAGGGCTGTTGCACATGACAGCACACTCGCTGGTTAAGTCAGGCATCTTCTTTACCGTCGGACATGCGGCACAGGCCATGGGGACTCAACAGATGATCAATATTCGCGGACTGGTGAGCCATCATCCCGGCATTGGCTGGGGATTGTTGATCGGCACCGTGGCGATTGCTGGTTTCCCACCCTTCGGAGTTTTTACCAGTGAATTCCTGTTATTTACTGCGGCATTACATACCCATCCATGGGTCGTTGTCCCATTGTTACTGGGACTGGTAGTGGCATTCGCCGGACTGTTCCGCCACGTGCAGCCGATGGCATTCGGCGTGGTGCCTGACAACGCCGCGTCAATCAAAATCAACATGCTGCCCGTCTATGTTCATCTCGGTCTGGCATTGATATTGGGGCTTGCCCTTCCGCCTTTTCTGGCCGACTGGTACCAAACCGCCGCCTACCTGTTGCACGGTACTGCGCGATGATATTCGCACTGAGTAAATTTCTGGCCACACTCCTTACCGAGGCCGATATCGCATGTAAATTATTACCCGGCCAACCACCTACTCTGTATATAACTATCGATCAGTGGCTATTGACGGCAAAGATTGCAAGAGAGGCGAAACTTCGGCTGGCAGCACTCTGGGCAACACAGGAAAACGATGGTTATTGCGTACATGCAGCGTTTGCCCGACGGGGCCAAGGTTACGCACTGGTGCAATCATCGCTGGATGTAAATGCCGTCGGGTTTCCCAGTATAACATCACACTATGTTGCCGCGGTACGCATGGAGCGCATCATGCATGATATGTTCGGTCTCGTGCCCACAGATAATCCCGACCTGCGTCCATGGCTCAAACACGAACACTGGCCATCGCATACCTTTGCATTGCGAAAGGAATTTCCAGCTACGACTGAATTATCGCGGGCTGAAGGTCGTTATCCTTTTATTGAAGCGGAAGGTGATGGGGTCTATGAGATCCCAGTCGGCCCGGTGCATGCAGGCATTATCGAGCCGGGGCATTTTCGCTTTCTTGCCGTAGGCGAACAGATTTTAAATCTGGAAGAGCGGCTGGGTTATGTCCACAAGGGAATCGAAAAAGGCATGGAAGGACGTGACGTGTTCAGCGCTGCACGCCTTGCAGCACGTGTCTCGGGCGACGCTACAGTCGCGCACACATGGGCCTTTTGCCAGGCCACAGAACAGGCTGCGGGGATCGAGATTCCACCACGCGCATTGACCATCCGTGCCGTCCTGTGTGAGCGCGAACGTATGGCGAATCATATCGGGGACATTGGTGCCATCTGCAACGATGCGTCATGGATATTCATGCACATGCAGTGTCAACGCTTGCGTGAGGAACTGGCACGTATACACCGCAGGATATTTGGTCATCGTCTGCTGATGGACTGCGTGGTACCAGGCGGGATCAAAGACGATACGAATATTGATGATGTACAGCTACTCAGGATTCAAACACGAAATATCGCTGACGAGATGCTGGAGTTATATAACACCTATGAGGACCATACGCCTATCCGCGAACGGGTCATTGATTCCGGCAACATCAGGGCTACTGATGCGGTTGATCTAGGGCTGCTGGGTTACGCCGGCCGCAGTGCTGAGTTTGATACCGATGCGCGACGCGACGCAGCGTATGCGCCGTATGATCAATATCCGCCACAGGTTAAGGTATGTCGTGGTGGTGATGTGGCCGCACGCTTGTGGGTAAGGTTCCAGGAAATCCAGGAAAGTGCAAGCCTGATAGATACAATGTTGCGTAACCTGCCTGATGGACCGATACTGACCCCATGGAAAATGCCTCAGCAGACTAGTTGCGGTTTTGCCGCCATTGAATCATGGCGCGGGGAAATTGTTCTGTGGTTACGACTTTCGCAAGATAACCTCATCGACCGTTGTTATATCCGTGACCCCTCTATGATCAACTGGCTTGGTCTGGAGCTGGCGGCACGTAAAGTTCCTGTACCGGACTTCCCGCTCAACAACAAATCGTTCAACTGCTCATACTCCGGACACGACCTATGAAGATAGAAAGATGAAAATATTCCGCAAGATTGTTCATACCGGTCTGATTACCGAACCCTTGGGATATGCGGAACAGGAGATTGAGGAACTGGGCGTCAGGTTATCGGAAATGGTATTGCACCGGTTCCGGGGATCGCTCGCCATCCGTATGGTGGATGCGGGGTCATGTAATGGTTGTGAACTGGAGATCCATGCCACTAACAATCCGTACTATGACCTTGAACGCTTCGGTGCTCACTTCGTGGCTTCACCACGCCATGCAGATATTCTGTTGGTGACGGGACCAGTAACACGCAACATGGAAATGGCGCTTAAGATGACCTATGACGCGACACCCGATCCCAAGCTAGTGGTTGCTGTGGGCGAATGTGCGGCATGCGGCGGCGAATTCGGCTGCTCATATGCATCGCTTGGCAAAGTCAGTAATATCATACCCGTGAATATCGTTGTACACGGCTGTCCGCCGAATCCTACTGACATCATACGCGGAATCCTCGCCGCCGTGGAAACAAATACCACTTGATCAGTCAATGCGGGTGAGGCCTAACAACCCCCAAGTAAACTAGCGCTGAAACACGGTGTTCTTGCAAACCTCAGTCATGATGATGGTCTTCATCTTCACCATCGTGATTATCATCCCCATGATTCGACATCGCCCCCATCGGTGTTTCGGAATCCGCCTCGCCATGGCTATGGCCATCACTGCCATGATGATGTTCATCAAGGTTCGGTAGCGAGATCACCCCCAGACCATGCCGGAAGACGAGTTCCGCGCCATGCCATGCGGTCGCGACGAGCAGGCCCGCCGCCAGTAAGGCGGCCGACAGAAACAGGGCACTAACCTGCCGGGGAGGCCGGTATTTGCGCCACGACCACACTGCAAGCACCGCGACAACGGCGAATGTCACCAGTGCGAGGTTACGATGTTCCAGCATCACTACATGGGCGGGGTCATCATGCTTGACGGTATTGAATGCGTGCCATCCGGCACCAATCGTCATGATCGTCACGATAGCACCCAGCCAGAGATTCCACAGCGCCACCGTGAGCAGTTGCTGTTTCAGGCTCGCATGCATCACAAAACGCGTCAAGATCAACAATCCTACAGAACTACCAAGCAGCCCCAGTGTGAAATGGACCAATATGGGGTGATAGTTTGGAATAATCTCGATCATTTCATATACCTTGTATTCGGATCTAAGACTTGATCAAGATGAAGTATACAAGCAAAATTCTCAATCCCGTTCATGATTACCAGATCGCATTATTGGATATACCCGTACTCAATATTGAGGATAGACGATCGCTCACCGATATTATCGTTGAATTTTGCGTCCAGCGAAAACGCGATTCCGACTTGTACGGTATTATCCTCACCACCGCCATACAAGGCATCGCCATATTGCGTATGGATCAGTTCAGTCAAGATGTCGACGCCCTGGCCCAGGCGGTACACAAACGACGGCACAATACTCCACTGCGTCGCCGACGTCACATCCGGATAGTCCTTGTATCCCAGCGATAGTGATGCCTGCCATCGCGTCAACAGGTTGGGTCTTGAAGTAAAGCGCCACCCAGCCACCAAAGAGGTCGATTTCGCGCGCGCCTGATTGGCAACGTCGTTGACAGGGCCATTCAGATCTCCTGTGGTGATGCCGTCTATACCTTCGTTGAAGATGGTTTGTACGGCCATCGACCAGTTGGCGCGGGGATCAAGGTTGAGATTCAGTTCAGCACCTGCGATGACGGCCTTCATCCACTCATCACCCGAAGTAGTGGTCACCTGCTGGGTATCCAGCAGTATACCGGCATGGCCCAGTCTCTTTACATAACGCAATTCAGCGGGCAGTTCAAATTGATAACCCGCTCCGTAACTGTCGAATCCTCCCGATGCCGGCACACCTGTATCGTCACCACGCATTCCGGTCCAGATATTGATGCTTTGATAGCGGCGATCGACAAACCAGTCAAACGAGAAAATGCGTGCATGTATCTGATCAAACTCGGTACTTGATGATGCGTTGCCCACATGGGTATAACTGAGCAGATCAGCATCATGCGGCGTGGGGAATTCGATCAGGGTATTCGGCAACAGGGTACGCCCGATTTGCACCTCTATATCACGGTTCCACATAAACACATAAAATTTATGAAATCGAACCTCGTTCTCATTCTCTTCAAGGCCGATCACTCCGCCGGCAACACCCTGTTCATAGAGCCGCTTGTCAAGCCGCATCATCAACAACGAGTCCCGTATGTTGATTTCACTGTCCCTGTCGGGATCTGAATCATGGTCGACGATATCGATCGTACTGATCACCCGGCCACCCAAGGTAATACGCGGCACCACCTCCCGGTCGACCTCCAGGGCGAAGGCCGGCGGGATTGCGGTTATGAAAACCAGAACGAACAGGATATATCTTTTCATCAACATGGTGATCCTCCGATAGTCACTGATCGACAGAAACAGCTGGTACATAGCTGGGTTCGAAATCCTCATACTCCAGCAGGGTAAGGGCACCGCCCGGGTATATACCGTTGTTACGCGCCTGAGTCGTTTTATGATCGTGAAACGTCCAGTATCCCGGGTTGTCACCATAGATCATGATGTCGTAGGTGCCTCCGGGTTCGACATGGATGGTGTTGATATGCCTTGGATCGGGCAGGTCGTTACCGTCCTGCGCCACCCACCAGAAATCATGGCCATGCAGATGCATGTGATGACTCTGGCTGCTGGCGCTGATCAGGCGGAGGCGAATCCATTCACCCTGTTTAATCCCGATACGCCGGGTAGCCGGATAGGATTTACCGTTGATACCGAAGAAGTTAGGCCTGAACGGTATGCGATTACTTCGGCCTTGCAGATACGGGGGCACGTAATCATCATTCCGATACGCCTCGAGGAATGCCTGATAAGTCTTAAAGAAACCGTGGGTCATCGGGTCAAGCATCCCCTTGGCCATCAGGAGATTGACCTGTTTCATGCCTTCCAACAGACCATTCATCTCTTCACGGGCAAAGTCAACATCCCATGACTCGAGCACCAGCGTGTATTCCCGTTCGTATGGAAAACGTTCCTTGAGGTGTTCGTTCCTGCGTTGGATGATGAAGGCGCCGTGCATACCGGTCGAAGCATGCAATGGCGTACCCCAGTGACAATGGTACCAGCGCGTGCCGGCCGGCTTTGCCTGAAAGCGGTAGACAAAGGTCTGGCCTGGATGAACCGGATCCTGCGTGATCATCGGCACGCCGTCCATGGTGTAGGGAACGGCAAGGCCGTGCCAGTGGATGGTGTGCATCTCTTCGGTCTTGTTGGTGAAGTTGACCTTGATCCAGTCACCCTCGGTCACATTGAACTCGGGTCCCGGGACCTGGCCGTTAAAGACGAACATATGTACCTGTATACCCGGCAGGATTTCATGCCGGGCGATCTTCACCTCTATGGAAAACTCCTTGTACTTCACCTCGTCATCGCGCGGCGCACCTGGCGGCTCGATCGTCATGCCCGGCTCCATGTTATGGCCCGGCGTAAACATCATGGAATGATAGTCTTCCGTCATGTCCATCGCCTGGTGATCCGCCAAGCCGTGTTGACCGTGTCCCTCCGGCATGGGGTATCCACTGCGTGCCGACAACGCACCACCGGTAAATACCGCAGTTGCACGCAGGAAATTACGCCGTGTTATCAGCCTTCCGGATTGCTGATCCCGTCTTTTACTTCCGGCACTCACTTGATGAAGCCGTTCTTTCCCGGTGTCTTTCATCATGACCTCCGCCTAGGAAATGTTTATTAGATATTTTCAGTGCGCGGCATCAACCGATGGATTTCCACGCTGTCTAACTGGATAGGTTATGTGTGGCGCTTGGCCACAAGGATCAGGCGCTGTGGATAGGAGGTTTGATATCGACGGGAATAAAGATGCTAACGCTGTGAACGGGCAGGTTTAACAGTCGTTCATGAACAAGAGATGTAACATGTGCACCGGTGATCGAAACCATCATGTAACAATGAGAACAGGACTGACATTGTCCTGCATGATGACTGTCGTGCGGTGAGCTGGAAAACGGATCGTGGTTGACGGGGCCGATATCGTGTTGCGCAGTCATATCATGTGACTGGTATGCATGGGGGACATTGCCCGCATGGATGGATTCCTGCACATTCAATCCGGCATGACAATTCATGACGGGCGTGATGGCGATCACCAGCACTATCAATATATGAATTGTTTTTCTGAATCGAGGAATCATGATGCACACTATCTCAGCTCTGCCTACATCATCATATTCCATTGCATGGAAAGGAACAAGTCACGCTTATATTCATACGCATCAATCACCACCCGGCATATGCCACAGGGACTTGGCCTCTTTCAGGACGAAATCCTTGAATGCCTGTGTGATCGGTGAGAGGCGTTTACCCTTGCGATGAACGACATACCATTGGCGCATGATAGGAAACGATTCGACATCGAGCACCACCAGGTGATGGGTTTGCAATTCGAGTTCGAGAGTGTGCAGGGAGACGATGCCCAGACCCAGACCGGCCTGTACTGCCTGCTGGATGGCCTCATTACTGGTCATTACCATGCCGGTGGTAAGATGGATGCCCTTTTCATTGAAAAAACGCTCCATCGCAATGCGAGTACCCGATACGGCTTCACGCACCACAAAGGTTTCGCCCTGCAACTCGGTCAATGGGATGTGTTTACGCCGCGCAAACGGATGATCAGGCGCCGCAATCACTACCAAAGGATTATCCATGAAGGGCTCGGCATCAAGATCAGTTCCCTCTGGTGGTTTTCCCATGATGACCAGATCGGTCTCATTGGCAGAGAGTTGCTGTAACAGATTCTCACGGTTGGTAACGTCAAGGCTGACGGTCACGCCTTTCATGCGTACATTAAAGATTGCCAGTAACCGGGTACTGAAGTAATTGGCCGTACTCGCGACCGAGACAACCAATCTGCCGCGTTTTACACCTTTCATATCCTCGATAACCGTCTCGGCCTCCGCCAGTTGCTGGGCAATCGTGCGACTGTAATGAAACATCTCCCGACCGGCCTCGGTAAGATAGATCTTCTTGCCGAGGCGTTCGAACAACGGCAGGCCGATATTGGCTTCCAGTTGCTTGATCTGCATCGAGACGGCCGGTTGCGATAGATAGAGCTCCTCCGCCGCATGCGTATAACTCAATAATCTTGCTACAGATTCAAAGATTTTCAGCTGATGCAGGGTGACATGCATAATATAATTATATATAAATAAATATTTATGTTAAATATAAATTATATTTATTTTACATTATAATTTATTCCCGTATGATTTGTATCACAATAAGCCTGAGGCAGCAGGAGTTGACTATAATCAGGAATCAGGAAAGCCGTTTGGCACTGTTGACCCGCTTCACTGAATAACAAGACTTATAAATTAAAGTTGTATCGAAACCGAATACCAATCTTTTATATAGAGGAGAATTGATCATGGCAAAGACCTATACCGCGGGTGTCAAGGATTACCGCGAAACCTACTGGATGCCCGACTACACCCCGTCGGATACAGATATCCTGGCGTGCTTCAAAGTCACGCCACAACCCGGGGTCCCACGTGAGGAAGCTGCAGCCGCGGTAGCCGCCGAGTCATCGACCGGTACCTGGACAACGGTCTGGACCGACCTGTTGACGGACCTCGATTATTACAAGGGACGCGCCTATGCGATTGAGGATGTACCTGGTGATGATGAATGTTTTTATGCCTTCATCGCCTATCCGATTGACCTGTTCGAAGAAGGTTCCGTCGTCAACGTATTCACTTCACTGGTCGGCAACGTATTCGGATTCAAGGCGCTGCGCAACCTGCGTCTCGAGGACGTTCGCTTCCCGATCGCCTATGTCAAAACCTGCGGTGGTCCGCCGAACGGCATACAGGTTGAACGTGACATCATGAATAAATATGGTCGTCCGCTGCTGGGTTGCACCATCAAACCCAAACTGGGCCTGTCTGCAAAAAACTATGGTCGTGCCGTCTATGAATGTCTGCGCGGCGGCCTGGACTTCACCAAGGATGATGAAAACGTCAATTCACAACCATTCATGCGCTGGAATCATCGTTTTGATTTTGTCATGGAGGCCATTGAAAAGGCCGAGAGGGAGACGGGTGAACGCAAGGGTCATTACCTAAATGTAACAGCACCCACACCGGAAGAGATGTACAGACGCGCAGAATATGCCAAGGAACTCGGCGCACCGATTATCATGCACGACTATATTACCGGAGGCTTCTGCGCCAACACAGGCCTGGCTAACTGGTGTCGTCAGAATGGCATGTTGCTGCATATTCACCGCGCCATGCATGCTGTGCTCGACAGGCATCCGCGTCACGGCATCCATTTCCGGGTACTGGCCAAGATCCTGCGTCTATCAGGTGGTGATCATCTCCACTCCGGCACCGTCGTCGGCAAGCTGGAAGGTGACCGCGAGGCGACACTGGGCTGGATCGATATCATGCGCGACAGCTTCATCAAGGAAGACCGCAGCCGCGGTATCTTCTTCGATCAGGACTGGGGTTCCATGCCCGGAGTATTGCCGGTCGCATCCGGTGGTATCCACGTATGGCATATGCCAGCGCTGGTCGCCATCTTCGGTGACGACTCCGTACTGCAATTCGGCGGCGGAACACTGGGTCACCCGTGGGGCAACGCAGCCGGTGCCGCGGCCAACCGTGTCTCGCTGGAAGCCTGTGTGGAGGCACGTAACCAGGGCCGTCAGATCGAGAAGGAAGGCAAGGAAATTCTCACCGAGGCTGCCAAACACAGTCCGGAACTCAAGATGGCGATGGAAACCTGGAAAGAGATCAAGTTTGAATTCGATACGGTGGACAAACTGGACGTCGCCCACAAGTAACAGGCAGACCATGCGCTGGTGCCTGAGTGCCAGCGCATGGATACGACCATAACCTTTATTTACTGAAATCTATTTTGAGGATAACGAGATGAGCACAATGCAAGACTACAGTTCAAGCCTGAGTGATCCGGCAAGCCGCAAGTTCGAGACCTTTTCATACCTGCCGGAGCTGGACAAGGATCAGATTCGCAAACAGGTGGAATACATAGTGAACAAGGGCTGGAATCCGGCCATCGAACACACCGAGCCGGAAAACGCCTTCGATCACTACTGGTATATGTGGAAACTGCCAATGTTCGGCGAGACCGATGTGGATACAATACTGAACGAGGCCGAGGCCTGTCACAAAGCACATCCGGACCATCACGTACGCCTGGTCGGTTACGACAATTACAAACAGTCTCAGGGAACGGCCCTGGTAATCTTTCGTGGTCCCATCAAGGTCTGATAGGCCGACCGCGTGAGGACAGGCCCTTGACTGTTGTTCGCGGTCAGGGGCTTTTTTTTATCCGTAATGTTATAACCGATGGAATATGACTATGGACAATACTGAACAATACCGGATTCAAGAAGAACCCTATTATCTCCCTGTCGCCGACGAGGTAGAACTCTATAAAGCCGCATACGAAGCCCGCATGCCTATGATGCTGAAGGGACCGACCGGCTGCGGCAAAACACGCTTTGTGGAATACATGGCCTGGAAACTGCAACGGCCCTTGATTACCGTGGCGTGCAACGAGGACATGACGGCATCCGATCTGGTGGGCCGATATCTGCTGGATCCCGACGGCACTCGCTGGCAGGACGGACCACTTACCACAGCGGCTCGACTCGGTGCAATCTGTTATCTGGACGAGGTCGTCGAGGCCAGGCAGGACACCACCGTTGTTATCCATCCGCTTACCGATCATCGTCGCACGCTGCCACTTGAAAAAAAAGGTGAACTTGTCCATGCCCACGCTGATTTCCAGCTGGTGATATCCTACAATCCCGGCTATCAACATCTGATGAAGGATCTCAAACAATCCACCAAGCAACGTTTCGGTGCCCTGGACTTTGCCTATCCCGACATTGAGGTCGAAACGAAAGTCGTCAGCCATGAAACCGGGGTGGATGAGGACACTGCGAACAAACTGGTCCAGATTGCCCATCGGGCACGCAATCTGAAAGGGCATGGTCTGGATGAAGGTCTTTCGACGCGACTACTGGTCTATGCCGGTATCCTTATCAGCAAGGGCATCGATGCCAGAACGGCATGCATGATGACACTGGTAAGGCCCATCACCGATGACCCGGATATGCGTGACACACTCGATGCGGCGGTCAGCACCTATTTCTAGCCAGTTGCCTGTCTGATGACCGTCAAGCTAGATGATTACCGGGACTGGCTGGAGGAGACTGATCCACATATCCGGGACACCCTCGACGGCAGCTTTGCCGAAGCGGCGCGTGTCATGTCTTCCGCTGCACTCACCCATTATCTCGATGGCGCCCGGGCGTTGTGTGAACTCGGACGTGGCACAGACCTGGTCGTTTCATACCTGCAGGAAATGCCGACCGTCGCGAAGGAAGTGGGAGAAGATGTCATCAAGGACTGTTCCAGCGCCGCGATGAAACTCTCCTCGCTGGTCAGCGGGGAGATCATCAGCCTGATGTTCGCCAATCTGCCAGCCGCCGCCAGGCGGCTCGGTGACGCTGAATTATTGCGCAGTTTTCTCAACCTCGTCCACCAGCTCGCCTCCAAGGCGCCCCGTGGACTGAGGCCCATGATGGCCCATCTTGATGACTTGTTCACCAAGCTGACGCTGGGCGGACTGCGGCGCTGGGCCATGTGGGGTGTACAGGCGCACGGACGTGATTTTGATGCTTTGAGCGCCTACTTCAATCTGGAGTCAGCCGATAGCCAGGCCATTCTTAACAGGGAAAGACGCGGCACCCTGTTTGTGGATCATCAACGCAAACTGGGTTTTTATCTGCGCGCGCTGTGGGGCAGGAATTTCTTCCTGCGGCCGACGTCGGGGGACTATGAAAGTCGTGAAGGATACAGACCCTACATAGAATACCAGATTATCCACTTACCCGACGCGTTTGACAATGTCCACGATATACCCGGCAGTATATTGTACCGCGCCGCCGCCGCACACGCCGCCGCACATCTGGCGTATACACGGCAGGCCCTGTCGGCAGAGGCACTCAATCCCGTACAGATGTTCTTCATCGGCATGATCGAGGATGCCCGCATCGAGTCGCTGGCGATTGCGGAATTTCCCGGGCTTAAACAGCTCTGGCTGCAGTTCCATCAGGCGCTGCTCGACGCAGATACGGACAACGCCAATCACACTGTAATTCGCCTGCTCCGGCAATGCGCACGTAGTCTTCTGGATAATAGGATCACGGACGAAACAGACCCTCTCATCGGGGAGATCTGTGATGAGTTCCAGGCAAGGGTTGCACAACAAGCCCATGACAACAGGATAAGCTGGGAACTCGGTATCGCTTTGTATAACCGGATCAAGAAGTCAGCGTCCTTGCCCTCCCTCAGGGAACTGGGATCCTCGCTGGCGCCGTACCGGGATGACAACCGCTTTAGCTGGTCGACCGAGGAACAGATATGGAATGAAGTCGAATATATCCCTGCAAGTCACCGACAGGTCAGACGCAACGTATCCATCATGGAAATGGTCAATGAACTCGATTGCGAACTTGCCGGCGACGATGCGGAGGAAATCTGGAACCTGGAGACTGAATTCTTTCGCGACGGCGATCCGGAAGATGTCAGTCTCAATCAGCTGGAGGGCAAGGAACCCGTCAGTCTGCCCTATCACTATCATGAATGGGATTATCAGGTTCAGTTACACCGTCCTGACTGGGTGACTGTACTGGAAAAGTCCCAGCCAAAGGGCGATCCCGGGGATATCGATGAGATCCTGACGGAATACAAGTTGCTCGCAAACCGCATCAGGCAGGTCATCAATGCCCTGCAGCCGAGAGGTTTGATACGCCAGCGTCACCAGGAAGACGGGGATGAAATCGACCTGAATGCGGCCATCAACGCCATGGTGACTCTACGTATGCATCAAATACCGGATCCCAGGGTCAATATTCGTCATATCCGCAACACCCGTGACCTTGCCGTACTGGTATTGCTCGATCTTTCCGAATCGACCAATGAGACCCTGTCAGGCAGCGACCGCCCGGTATTACAACTGGCTCGTGAAGCAACTGCCCTGCTCGCCTGGGCGATCGACCGTATAGGGGATCCCTTTGCCATCCATGGGTTCGCATCAGACGGACGCCATGATGTGCAGTATTATCGTTTCAAGGATTTTGACTGGGCGTATGATGACCACGTCAAATCAAGGCTCGCAGGCATGCAGGGAGGTCTGTCTACCCGCATGGGCGGGGCACTGCGCCATGCGGGCAGCTACCTGTTGCAACAACCGCAACAGAAAAAACTGATCTTGCTGGTCTCGGATGGAGAACCCGCTGACATCGATGAACGTGATCCACAATATCTGCGCCACGATACCAGGAAGGCTGTCGAAGAACTCACTACAAAAGGTGTTCTCACTTACTGCCTGACACTTGATCCGGATGCTGATGATTATGTATCACGAATCTTCGGCACCAATGCCTATACCGTAGTCGACAATGTACAGCGTTTGCCGGAACGATTACCGTCACTTTTCATGACACTGACTAAATAAAGTTACTGCCTTTATTGCAAGTTTCACATTGATTAGTCCAGATAAAGTTATGTTAACATACAAAAAATTATTGCGATTTATTCTGGAATGGAGTATATAAAAGTCGCCTGCGCCATTTTTTGCGGCATCTGGCATAGTGTTTTATGAGTCTTTTGATGTGTGGACTGATTCAATAATCAGCAAAACAAGAGATTGGACCCCACAACTGTTGTTATTAACTTAGCATGTAAAAGGGGGCGGATATGAAAGCGAAATTTGTCAAAGGGATGTTGGCCGGTGCCGTCGTTGCCTTTCCTCTTGGAATCAATTTCGGCAAGGACATGCCATTAATGAGCAACCCGTTTCAGGCCAAGCCTGATATCGCCGACAGGGTTATCGAAAGGACCAATTCCTTGATTGAAGATACCAAGGGAATGATACACGCAGCCACGGAACCCTCGGAAGACCAGCTCAAGAATAATAAATAGGCGATCATTGGCAGAGAGCGGACTGCGAGTGACGATACAGTGGTCACCTTACCGCAGTATTACTCGATAGCGCCCACCTGATCCAGATATTTCCTTACCGCCATATACAGCAAACTGTTTTTGTCGCGGTACGAATAATCGAACAGGATCCCGATGCGGTAATCACCGTGCGAATCGGGATCATCCTCACACCATGTGACGGTGCCGGTAACGCTGACACCGTGATCGTCTTCCTCGTAAGTAATCACCACAGTCCTGCCGGGATCCAGATAACACTGGGTCTCAACGCCGATCCCGGACAAGGAAATATTGAAGACATTCTCTACCTCAATCAGTTCATCGCTGGCTTCAAGTGTGAAGGTGCCTTCACACTCACTCATATGCAATTCCTTGCGCTCATCTTGCCTTCTGTCAGAAACCACTCTGAATCTCCTTGTTTTTACAAACCCGCAGGGGTTCCTGTTGACCCGCAAATGAAGATGATCGACGGTCGCTCTTGCGTTCGATATTTATTATATATAACAGTCAGTTAATCAAAACTATTCAAGACAATATGCCAGTCTGACGATGATATATATCGACACATTTTGCATAACTATAATCCCGAATCCTGATGAAGTTGTTATGATCGATAAATCACTCCTGGTCGTCGATGACGACGAAAACAACCGCAATATCCTCTGTCGCCGTCTTGAAAAAGAGGGTTATATGGTCACTGATGCAAGCAGTGCGGTAGAGGCTCTCAACATCCTGCGTTTTGAAAAGTTCGATATGGCATTGCTTGATTTCATGTTGCCGGGCATGGACGGTTATGAATTATTACTAAGGATAAAGGCGGACTCCAATGCCCTCGATACAGCGGTCATCATGATCTCGGCTGTCAGTGATAAAGACTCTATTATCAACTGCTTAAGACTTGGCGCTAGTGATTATCTGCTCAAGCCCTATAATATGGAGATCGTCAAAGCCAGGATCCGGCGGTGCCTGGGTACGTGGCGCGGTATCAATAATGAACGAATCTGGCAGGCTGATATGCAAAATTCCAATGTGTTGATTGTCGAGGATGATGAATTCAACCGCGATCTTCTCGAGAGGCGTATCAAACAAAGCGGCTTCAATGCAAGTTGCGCAAAAGACGGCAGAGAGGCGCTAGAAATACTCGAAAACGAGAAATTTGATCTGATGCTGCTCGATCTCATGATGCCGGGCATAGATGGCATTGAGGTTCTAAAACAGGTAAAGGTGAACAAGAAATACGCCGGGTTACCTGTCATTATGGTATCTGCCCTGGACGACTCTGAAAGCATTGCCGCCTGCATGCAACACGGTGCGACGGATTACATTACCAAGCCATTCAATGCGGTGCTGCTACGGGCACGCATCGAATCCGTGCTCAAGGAAAAACTGTTGAAGGAATCCAACTACGAAGATTAGAACCGTCGCCTCAACCTATACCTGACCGGCAATCTCAGGTCATCGAAATCAGCAACAGCACGAACAGCACCACGATACCTATGGGTATCAAAACACCTCGCCAGTCCTTATGCTCGGCCCGTCTGCTTTGTTCCAATGCTGCCTTGAGTCCGGGACGAAACAATAAAATCAATATTAACGCCAGGACACCCAGCAGGATTTTTTCCCATAGCTCCATGCAGGTTTACTTCTTTATCCAGGACAAGCTGCGGCGGATCGGCAATGGTACTGAGTGCGTAATCATCGAATCCGGTGCCGTTATATGTTGTAGCCCGTTTCGTCGTGCAACACCAGATCGAGCCCCTCGGTCTCCTGCTCCCTGGTAACACGCAGGCCTATCGTTGCATCAATGATCTTGAAGATCAACAGGGTCAACACTCCGCACCACACTATGGTAGCCACAACACCGACCAGCTGATAAGTTAGTTGCCCTGCGATGGAGACACCCTCCGCCAGACCCAGCCCCCCAAGCGCCGTGGCTGCGAATACCCCTGTCAACAGGGTCCCGATAATACCGCCGATACCATGGACGGGAAATACATCGAGTGAATCGTCGATATAAAACCTACGCTTGACCAATTGGGTTGCAAAGAAACACACAACACCAGCCGTACCGCCAATAATGACGCCGCCAAGCGGCCCGACAAAACCGGAAGCCGGGGTGATGGTCCCCAGTCCGGCCACCATGCCGGTCACGATACCCAACACACTGGGTTTGCCATGTCGCAGCCACTCGCAGACCATCCAGGTCAGTGACCCGGTTGCCGCACCTAGATGGGTCACCAGCATTGCCATGCCCGCAGTGCCATCTGCCGCCAATGCACTGCCTGCATTGAATCCAAACCAGCCGACCCACAACATACAGGCGCCCGTCACGGTCATTGTCAGGTTGTGGGGCGGCATCGCTGTATTGGGAAATCCGTGGCGCTTGCCGAGTAACAGTGCAGCCACCAAGGCCGCGACACCCGCATTGATATGAACAACGGTTCCACCTGCAAAATCCATCACACCCAAATCACCCAGCCAGCCGCCTCCCCATACCCAGTGGCATACAGGGGCATAGACGAAGGTCAGCCACAATACGCTGAACCACAGCACCGCACTGAATTTCATGCGTTCCGCAAATCCACCCACGACAAGCGCCGGCGTGATAATGGCAAATGTCAGCTGGAACATGGCAAACACTGTTTCCGGTATATCCCCGCTGAGGCTGTCCAGGCCTACGCCCGAGAAGAATGCCTTGTCAAGACCTCCAATGAACATGTGCATGCTGCCGCCGTCACCAAAGGACAAGCTATAGGCATAGGCAAACCACACCAGCGACATCAGACAGGTAATCGCAAAACATTGCATCAACACCGACAACACGTTCTTGTTACGTACCAGGCCCGCGTAAAATAATGCAAGGCCAGGGATCGTCATAAATAATACCAGTACAGTAGATGTCAGCATCCAGGCGGTATTCGCCATGTTCAGCACGGCCCCGGTTTCGGCCGAGGCTCCGTTTGAACACAAGATCGCCGGGATGATTAGCATGATACGGGCTATCCTATTATTTCTTGTTGCACTCGCCATTGTTTTATCCCCCTTATTTTTGGGCTTTAAAGCGCTTCAGGACCCGTTTCCCCCGTGCGAATCCTTACGACCTGCTGCAGGTCATAAACGAAAATTTTCCCGTCTCCGATCTTGCCGGTATTGGCCGCATTTGAAATCGCCTCGATGACCTGATCCACCCTGTCATCATCAACAGCCACGTCGAGCTTGACCTTGGGTACGAAATCGATCTTGTATTCCGCACCACGGTATAACTCGGTATGACCCTTTTGACGGCCAAAGCCTTTAACCTCCGTAACCGTCATGCCCTGAATCCCGATCTCGGAAAGCGCCTCACGCACGTCATCGAGTTTAAATGGCTTGATTATAGCCGTTAACTGTTTCATTTATTCCTCCTGTCGGATAAATCTCTGCTTGCAGACCCCGTAAAACATCAAACTCAACGAAGTATATCGGATTTGCTACGTCGTGCTGCTGAGTAAGGGTGGAGCTGAAAACCGGCATGGTAACTATTTTATACATTGTTCCCGCCATTCGTGATGGTGATACTCCTCAACCTTCATCCGTATGTCAATAGTCTGGTCACAATCATCCCCGTCAATCCCAGAAAATGGAATATTAGAACATCAACAATTACTTGCGCTGGGCAATGAAATGATTAATGATTAGTGTCACATTGATTTACTATTGATACATTAAACGGTAAACACTACGTACACACCCATGAACGGGTGACAAATGCGTCCTAATCAATTACCTTTATCAAGTCCACTTAAAACGGAGATTTTCAAGCCATGCTCAAACCCGTATCGATCCTCTTGCCCGTATCCATCGTGACACTGGCTTTGGGAGGCTGCGCCAATACCAGCGAACTGGAACGTATCAGCAATGCCACCGAACAGGCACAACAGACAGCCGATGAGGCCAAAAAACTGGCACAGGATGCAATGAACGAGGCAAAGCAGGCCCGTTCACAGTCCTCTCAGGCGATGTCCACTGCCAATGATGCCCGCTCGATTGCCCAACAGGCCGGCGCGGATGCGAACGAGGCGAAGGCCAGTGCAAACGAGGCAATGAATGCTGCCGAGCGTGCCGATGAAAAGGCGGAACGGATGTTTCAAAAGTCGATGGCGAAATAGGCGATTGCCATCCCGTTATCCCTTCAGGCAGCTGCGCCTAGGGGATACAGTGCGACATCAAACCGTAATGATCGGCGCGTAACAATCTGCCGTTGATGCCGATCGCCCTGGACAGCCGGTCAGTGACTTCCATTACAGATGTCTGTGTTTCGTAGGGCCCTACCAGTACATGGCAATAGCCGTCATTAGAACTGGCCTGCACGGATACCGGCAGATCCAGCGCCTCGATTCTTGCCGCGAGTTTGAAAGCATTGTCCAGTTCTCCAAAGGCGCCGATCTGTATAACCCAGCCATCGGATAACCGATGATCGATTGACACCTCTGCGACCCGCGAGGGAATGCCTGAATGCCTTCCTGCAACCTCTACAGCCCGTTCAAGTACACCTTTTCGCTGTCCGGATGGCGTAATCGCACTGACTGTGGATAAAATCTGTTGAAGGTTGTCATGGCCTCCCACACCGGGTTCGACGATGGGGTCATGTGACTCCAGCACCAGCTCCCCGTTATGCCTGCCGATTTTATAGGGTTGATCCACCACTTCAACGCGTGTGCCCACTGCGACACGATTGAACAAATCTTCAATATCCTCCGGATACATACGCAGGCATCCATGACTTATTCGCCTGCCAACCCCGAACGGTTTATTCGTGCCATGGATGAGAAACTTCGTTTTGTCCAGCCTTAAAGCAAATCTGCCCAAAGGATTATCCGGACCCGGCGGGACAATCTTGGGCAAGACATGTCCCTCCTTTGCATACTCTTCGAGAATCGACTCTGGTACCGTCCAGGCGGGATCGACTATTTTGTCGATTACAGTAGTTATGCCAACCGGTGTCGACCATCCTTCCGAACCTATACCAAGAGGATATGTCACGATTTCCAGGACATCCACCTTTCCGTCTTGTTCGGGTGGTGGAAAATAATAAAGCCGCATCTCGGCAAGATTGATGATAATGCCATTGCGTGGCGCACTTGGAATAATAAACATGGTGGGTACAACAACACGCGCACCTTCTGCAGGCAACCAGGGATCGATATCAGGATTGGCCGCCACGATCTCGTTGAAACCGAGATCGTGGCGGCGGGCGACATCGGCAAGCGTATCATCTGCCGCAATGGTAACTTCTACCAGCCGGCCTATTAGATCATCGTCTCCTTCAGAAAGGGTATATGTGGCCGCATGGCACAGCATGCCCGCCAACAACATAAAAACGGAGGTTATGGAGACGACCGTTGAGAAAACGCGCGTTCTGTAACGGGCAACTTGCAGGAATTTCAAATGACCAGTTTGTCTCGATATGGACCACACCATGTCATTATAGCCATGGCAGAGCATATATTACGACACTCAGGCCGTTATCCATTTATTCAGATGTGCCTCGAGAGGCGATTGGACGGCCTATTAATATCCATGTGCATGGTCGCGTCGATCTGCTTGATCTTTTCGAATAACGCATCTGACTCGACAGACTTGGCGATGATCAGGATACACATCAAATGACCGCCCTGTCCGAATTCATCCCGGGCGAAACAGCAGCGCGTCTGCCGAGACCCTTGATGAACTGGATGGCATTGGCCATATTGGATATGGCGGACGTTTCACTGATTTTCAAAGCTGATCGTTCGGGGAAGTTTTCCACATATTTTGATTTGTTCATGGATATTATACGACAACTTGTCATCACCCAGGTATACGCCCGGCAGGACAATGGACACAGAGCAGGAACCGTCATCTGAAAGAATGATTGTTTGATGTCAATATTTTTTGATCAGTAATATGGCTATCCAGTTCAGTGGGTGATTACCTTATTCCTGAACAAGTTCACTGCCGGAAAAACGAATACTCGATCCAGGAGACATCTTGATGGGCTGGATCCCGTGTTGCATCAGGCCAGCGTAAAATTCATCCGGGTCCTGTGTCAGTACCGGGAAGGTAGCGAAATGATGCGGAATGGCCATCTTGGCATTGACACTCACCGCCGCCCTGATCGCCATATCAGGCTCCATACCGAAATGGCCTCCGATGTTGATCAGTGCGACGTCAGGGGCATAATGTTCACCGATCAGTTTCATGTCGGAAAAATAGGCGGTATCACCAGTATCATAGATTGTGGGACCATTCTTGATCCTGATAACGAACCCGGCGGGGTTGCCGCCATATACGATATCCGGTTGCAACTTGCCGGCATTGGGATTGTTCATGCCGCTTGAATGAATCGCCGGAGTCATGGCAACCATGACTTCACCATCCGCTATGGTTATCTCACCACCAATATTGAACAAGGTATCAAATCCCATCTGGTCCTTCGGGTAACCGAGCAGTTTCGCCATGTTGGTACCAAGTTCGAAATTGGTAACCAGACGTGCCGAAGTTTTTCTGGCCAACGCTACCGAGTCTCCGATATGGTCGAAATGACCATGGGTAATCAGGATATAGTCGGCTTTTTTAATCGCATCCAATGGATTCTTATCATCCTTAGCCTCAGGATTCATCGGGTTACTCAGCCAGGGATCAATCATCAACACCTTGCCGGCGGGGGTTACAATCCTGAAGGCGGCATGGCCATACCATGTAAGGATCGTTTCCTTGTCACTAGCCTGTGCAGCAATTGAACTCAACAACAACAGCTGCAGGACAACCATAAGTTTCCTGATGATCATGCCGTATACCCCCTGTGAATTTGCCGGTTAGATTTCTAATCGCACTATATAACTCACACTCAAGGATATCAATATCGAGGCATTACTAGCTGTTCATTATCGTATATGAAGACTCCAGCCAAAAAATGATCCATGGTGATTGTGGTGCTGACCGTGAAAGTACCCACGGTAGACATTGACAGATCCTCTGGGCGAATATTGGAAATTCCGGTAATCATTGTGTCTGTAATGCCTTGCATGTTCATGATGACGGTGTTGTTGTTGATGCCCGTGATGCTTATTCCTTGTATAACCATGGTCGTGACGTTCGCCGGCATTAGCGAACCCAGGAATGCTGATCGCAATCAGACTTAACAATATCAAGGCAAGAGCAGTATATTTATAATGAGTAGACATAACACACCTCCTTCAGGCGCCAGACAAAGGAATCGTTCTTGATCATGACAATACACTTTTGCGCCTGAATGGAGCATGAACATTCCTGCTGATTGATATCAACCGTTAAATGAAAGCATTAATACAAACCGGAAGATAAGGGGATATCAACACTTTACGGGTTTGACCTTGCCGGCCACTGATCTGGCACGCTCACGCGCGTCATCGACATTGTCACCGAAGGCCAATGCCACACCCATACGGCGGCTGACGTAGGCCTCTGGCTTGCCAAAAAGCCGGATATCCGTACGCGGTACACGCAAGGCCTCATCGACGCCTTCGAAGGCAATACCCTTTTCATCCATACCGCCGTAAATCACGGCACTGGCACCGGGAGAGCGCAGGTCCACGCATACTGGCAACCCAAGGATCGCTCTGGCATGCAGCTCGAACTCGCTCTGCACCTGGCTAACCATCGTTACCATCCCGGTATCATGGGGCCTGGGACTGACCTCGCTGAACCACACCTGGTCGTCTTTGACAAACAGCTCAACTCCGAATATTCCACGTCCGCCCAGATTGCCGGTGATCTCTCTGGCGATTTCCCGCGCGTACTGCAGCGCAAGATCGGACATCACATGCGGCTGCCAGCTTTCGACATAGTCACCCTTGACCTGCACATGACCTATTGGATCACAAAAGCTGGTCTGGATCTCTCCGTGTTCATCGAGCGAACGTACCGTCAGCTGGGTAATCTCGTAATCGAAATCGATCATCTCTTCAACGATTACCTTGCCATGTTCGACCCGGCCTCCGCTCATGGCGTATTCCCATGCCGTTTCTATCTCTTCCAGGCTGTTGATCACGGATTGACCTTTTCCGGATGATGACATGACGGGCTTGATGATACAGGGTAATCCTGTGTGCTCAGTTATCACGCTACGCAACTCATCTATATTTTCAGCAAAGGCGTAACGTGATACGGGCAATGCCAGTTGCTCGGCGGCCAGACGACGGATCCCCTCACGGTTCATAGTCAACTGGGTCGCGCGGGCGGTCGGAATGACTTCAGCGAGACCATCGGCTTCGATTTCAGCAAGCGTATCCGTGGCAATGGCCTCGATCTCCGGCACGATGATGTGGGGTCTTTCATGCTCGATCAGCGCCCGCAAGGCGGTTGCGTCAACCATGCTGATTACGTGGGCGCGATGGGCAAGCAGGTGCCCCGGTGCGTTTGCATAGCGATCTACGGCGATGACCTCCACACCCAGACGTTGCAGTGCGATAATCACTTCCTTGCCGAGTTCACCACAACCGAGCAACATCACCCGGTTAGCGCAGGGGGACAGCGGTGTACCGATTCTCATACGTTAGCAGGGCCTTGCGAAAGTATCTTACCCAGTTTGTTGTTTACTGCAGCTCTATCGACCCGGATACGGTTATTGAAATTTTGCTCATGCCGGCTTCGACAGCAGGTGCCGTCAGCTTGCTTTCCATCACCGTGGTCCTCATGAGTGGTCGTGGAGGAGGCATTGAATCCGGCGATTCAATTGCAATCCTTACTATGCGGTAGCCCGCCGCACCGAGATTGTCTACCACAATGTCCGCACGGCTTTTAAATGCATCCAGCGCTGCGTCGATCAGTTCATTTTCGGTATCATCCCTTTTTTGGTCTGATACACTGAAGTCCATCGATTTGACCAGCAAACGCTTCTGCAACACGCCGATCAAACGGGTTATCCCGGCGACATTGCGGCTTCTCAGTATCAGGGATTGGCTGGCGCGCCAATGATCAATGCTGTTTTCATCGTAGACGGCATGGACATAATAATTGCCCGTCATCACGTCCACGTCCTGGCTGCTACCCGCCGCTTTCAATGCCCATGCCATACTCGAATTGATCTTGTCCGCGAGCAGAGCCGGTTCTTTCCCTTCTATTTCTCTGGCAAGCGTAGCAATCATCAGATCGTTATCGACCTCCTTCGAACGCTGGGCCTTGATGGAGACAATATCGTAGTGTTCTGTCTCGGCGATCGCTGACGTCATTGGCAACCCTGACATGATGAACGTCCACAGCATGATCACACCACACGTTTTGTCGATGTTTATCGCCACGCGCATCTCCATCAAGTATCCCAAAAACAATCGGCAGGTCAGTATAATTGCCTCATAATGTTATTATTTCCAATAACATAATAGAGGGCATCCAGTCCATGCTAGTCAGTTATTTTGACACAGGATTTATATTGAAGTCTGAGTCAATACTACCGATATAGGCTCAAAATAGCGAACAATTTTCATGGTCGAAGGTATCGGTTTTCCACCGCTGTTAATCGGGTGGAAATTTCAGAATTCCATAGCCTTGCCGCTATTCCCTAAACAGCTTGAAAATAAAACAACATCAAATGAAAACAAGAATCGAAAATATTCCGAAATTAAAGACCGAACGCATGCTCATCGATGGCAGTCGTTATAACCAGGTGAGACTGGGCTTGCTGCGGCTTGAGAATCCTCTGCGTCTCAAACTCACTGGATTGCGAGGTATGGATATCATCCTCGACAACACCGCCTGGGTTTGTGTCGATCGAACCATGTATGATCTACCGGTACTGGCCTGGACGGATTTTGAGAAAACGGTTCGCAACGGCCTCCATGAACCGGTATACTGCCAGTTGCATTTCTATCACATCCACGCAGATCTGATCATCGAAACCGTCCTGGCGACCATGACCTCGGTACTCACCCAATTGCTTAAAAACAAAAAGCCCGGCAATTATGTGAACGTTTGTGACCTCATCAAGTCCCGGAGCTGCTCAGAGTAACTGCTGATTCCCGGCCGGAGACAACCAGCATCCGATATTATCCAGATTCCTCTAGCAGGTTGCGGATGTATTGCTCCATAACCCTGTATCCACCCTCACCGATTTTCATGAAGCGTATATAGCCATACTTGTCAATCAGATACAAGGTGGGCCAAAAACGGTTATTGAACCGTTCCCAGTTGAGGAAGTCATTATCAATGAGCACTGGATAGCTGATGGCCTCACGGCTCACATACTGCCTTACATTTTCCACCTCCCGCTCGTAACTGAATTCCGGTGAATGAATTGATACTACCTCCAGGCCGGCATTATGGAACTGTTTATACCAGCCCTTGATATAAGGTTCGACATGACGACAATTGCGGCAACCTAAGGTCCAGAATTCTACCAGCACAACCCTGCCGCGTAGATCCTGCAAACGGACCGGTCTGCTGTTCAGCCACGTATCACTGCTGATCTCCGGCGCCCTGATGTGCAGATCACCGGTATAGGCTGTACGGCTCATCAATATAATGATGGCCATGACGAGCATCAATAAATAACGGAACATTCGTCTGCTGTTCATGGTCATGATCTGTCAGCTGACCGCAGCTACGATAGGTAACCTGAAACGGAAGGTCGAACCCGAATTGATAACACTCTCGACCTCGATATTACTGCCGTGTAGATTGAGTATGCGTTTTGCGATTGCAAGGCCCAGTCCAGCGCCTCCCCGGAGGTCTTTACGGCTTTTATCAGCCTGATAAAAGCGGTCGAAGATGTTGGGCAGCTCTTCCTGCGGGATACCGGACCCGGTATCGCTGATCTGTACCGTTACGCTGTTTCCGTCAGGAGTCAATACCAGGCTGACTGTCCCGCCTTCCGGAGTATGACGCAGCGCATTTTCAATCAGATTTTCGAGCACCCGTTCGACCAGAGCGATATCCGCAGAGACAAAAGGCAACTCCTTGCCGATATTTGTAATGATATCGATGTGTTTCTTCCTCGCCTCGAGAGCGAATTTTTGCGCTACATCCTGTACGAGCTCCTCGAGACTAAACGGTTCCCGCTTGACGACAGTTTCCTCATAATCCAGTTTAGCGAGTTCGAACAGCTCGGATACCAGTTTATTCAACTGTTCACAATGCTGGATGGCGATCCTCAGGTAATCCCGTCTTTCCTCTTCAGATAAAGCATTATCCTTTAACATCAGTGTCTCGATATATCCCTGCAGCGTGGCAAGCGGTGTACGCAGATCGTGAGAAACATTTGCCACCAGTTCCCGGCGCATGGCATCTGTTTTCTTGAGATCGTGCATCTGTTGCTTGATGCGGGAAGCCATCTGTTCGAATGTTGCTGCGAGACGTGTCACATCGTCCTCGCTTGCATGCCCCTGACCCTCAATCAGATTACGATTGTTTTCCAGATCAACCTCGTCCTTGAATACGTCCATTGCCCTGGAGAGCCTTTTCAAGCGCCCAGTCATGAAAGCGAACAATATCAGGCCAGTGATCAGTGCAAACAAAAGACTAGACAGAATCACAAGGGAACTCAGTTTGAAGATATGGCTCTCCTGCAGCTTCTGTGCGATATCATCATGTTCCTCTCCACCCAGGATGATATACAGGTATCCCTGTAACATCCCGTTTTCCATGATGCGTGCCACGGAAAAGACCTTTTTTCGATCTGGATCACGGGGATCGTCACCTAGATACGGGAAGGTCACATCCGATTGAAGATATTGCATGATCGGCCCGGTATTGACGCGCTTTCTCTTGATCTTCTCCTCCGGAGCCGAATAGGAAATTATGTTCCCCACAGTATCAAGCAGGTATATTTCAATACTCGGGTTAAACACCATGAGCGAATGAAACGTTTCTTTCAGTGCACTGGTATTTATCCGGCTGCCTTTCATCAACAGCTTGTCATGTACTATATGCTCAGCAAGATTACGGTTTAATTTCTGGCTGACTTCCTGCTGATACATGTCTGCGGAATATTGGGTTATCACCACAACCAGGATACCTACCATGGTGAAAAGAAACAGGAGCACGGCTGCCAGTCTAGAATACAGAGAGTTAAACATCGTCCTGATCAGGTTTCCGTGAATTTATAGCCGACTCCCCACACCGTGAGAATATAGTCAGGCTGTGCCGGGTTTTCCTCGATTTTTGCCCGCAGACGATTGATATGCGAATTCACCGTATGCTCATAACCGTCATGCCCGTATCCCCAGACATAATCAAGTAACTGCGAGCGGGTATATACCCTGCCCGGATGCCTGGCGAAATACAGTAGCAACTCATATTCCTTTGCAGTCAGGTCGATATCTTTACCCCTGAGACTGACCTTGCGTTTACCGGTATCTATAACCAGATCCTTGATACGAATAATTTCATCACCGCCTTCGGCCTTGTCAGACTTCAGGCTCTCCATACGCCTGAAGATCGCCTTTACCCGCGCGACCAGTTCCGTAATGCTGAATGGTTTTGTGACGTAGTCATCTGCACCGATCTCGAGACCCAACACCCTGTCAACCTCCGACGATTTGGACGTCAGCATCAGGATCGGCGTATACGGAGGCTTGCTGCGTAGCCGTTTACACAGCTCCAGCCCATCCAATCCGGGCAACATCAGATCGAGAATGATCAGATCGTAGGTGTTGGCCATTGCCTTGGCGAGTCCCGCCACACCATCAAAGGCCAGCTCTGCTTGAAACGACTGATCCTTGAGATGCATCTCCAGCAGATGGGCGAGATCCTTGTTATCTTCAATGACCAGTATGGCTCGTGATATCAATACATGTTTCCTCAACATTACACGTTGTTCAGAATAAAGATTAGTTATCACAAAATCATCACTAATGTCATTTGAAACATAGAGATATTTACCTTTGCCACACAATCTGGAAATACTGCAGGATATTTGCGCACGGCCATCATACTCTGGCAGACCGCCTTACCCATCTTATCGGGTTGCACAAACAGAGCAAACGATTAATAATCGCTTTCTATCATCGGCACACTAAGCCACTGATTTATAAATAGCACAAGAATGCAGGGAAGGTTCATCGATGCCATGAGCAATTGGAGCGCATAACCATGACAAATCCGGATTTGAGGACTTACGAAAACATGCTCGCCAGGCTGGTCTCGGAAAGCAGCAAGGAAGAACTTGCCGATTGTGCACTCCTGCTGGCAATGAATCTGGCCAACTACAAGTCCAAGTACGGGGATCTGCCGAGCGATAATTTCAGGGATTTACTGACCACCGACATGATTGACGAGAATACCGCCAGGGTGCTCATGCAAGGTTCGGAGGAGATGATCAAGACCCTCGCCATGATTACTGGTGAAGGTGATGCCGGCCTGGATGACGGGGAAGATGACGAAACCGAGTCTTTACACTAAGCGGGTAAGGTAAATCAGCAGCGGGTGGTTCTTCACGTTACTTTTTATTCTGTTTGTTAACGATCGCCTCGCACATATTGTTGAATTCTTGATGTTGACGTTTTCGCATGGCCGCAATCTGATTACCCTGATCAAGTGACAGACGCAACGCCTGCTCGGGCGTGATCTCGTCGTTACTCATCTTGAGGTTGGCTATAACATCCTGTTGCCTGTGCATTTCAAGCAAGCGCTCCATCTCATTCTGTTGCCGTTCCCTGAGGCTCTTGAGATCCGGGTACATTTCCATCAGTGACTCTTGCGTTTCGGTCTTGCACGGATCGGCCGTGTATTTGATGGTCAGGAAATATATACCTGTGCCCGCAACCAGCACTATAGCGGCCACAAGCCATATCCACCATTTTTTCACTGCGCTATTCATATCTGACGGGCCATGAATATTATGGGTTATCTTTATTTCAAGTTTGAATACTCGCTCTTGCGAGCTGAATTAACTGTGTATAGTGGCCAATATGGATATGCAGCAAACAAACGGCGATCGGAAATGCTAGCTTTGCGAGGCAAGAATTTTAATTCCTATTTCAGACAAACCCGCCAGAGTCAGTGTTTGATACATACAGGTCAGCGTCCAGGTCCGGTTAATCCTTATTAATGCCTGCATAGTATAACTGGAGCTGGCGAAGGGAGTCGAACCCCCGACCTGCTGATTACAAATCAGCTGCTCTACCAACTGAGCTACGCCAGCTTGTAGGCTCATATTATTTAATCTGTCAAACAAAGGCAACTCGCTTTAACACGCGGCTTCAAGATGTCCGACCCCATTGTAGCGCATGGTCAATTCCCGCCACATGTCCGCAGCCGGTGAAGAGGTATCGGCCTTAACGTCGATCCAGAACTCGGTGGTCACTTTAAACCTGTCTACGACAATCGGAGTGTATCCCATGGATTCAAACTGTGCTTGACGGCGTTTTGCCCTGGGTTCCTCGCTGAATACACCAAGTGAAACCGTGTAGCGGCCATCATCCAGATGGATAACGGCAATATCCGAAATGCGCCTGGCTGTTAGCTCATCCACAGTATCCTGGACCCAAGACAATCGATTTTCGATTGCCAGTCGGACCCAATAACCGGTGTGTATTCTGTGATCCGTCTTTCTGATCGTAGTCTCCGCATCAGCCTCACGCAGGAGAGACGCCGCCTCATTGGCAATGGACATTTCCTTAAACGGTCCGACTGTATAACATTCGAATGTAATTACCGGCGCCGTCTGCTGAGGTGGTACTTGCACGGGAACCTGGGCATTATCATGCAACTGCCGGGATGGATCCACTTGCTGGCTTTCAAGCTCATTGGCCAGTACCAGGCGATCAACGGAGTCATCAACCCTCAGTTCTTTCTTCTGCCTATCGAAAACATGTTCCTGTTGTAAATAATGCCAGGCAAAAAAAGCCACGTTCAGCAATAGCAAAGACAAAAACAGTAATCTCAACCGCCCGAACCTGCCATCACAGCCAGACCTTTCAGCACAAGATCCGGCTCATGTATATATGATTTCCGTAACAAGGGGATCAGCACCGCCGCGTCTCCTCCGGTTATAATACTGGTGATCTCGTCGTCGTCCATGATTAGGCTCATGTCATCGGCCACACGATCTATCAAGGCGATGCAGGCATAAAGTGCGCCGCCATGCACGGCTCCAGCCGTATCATCCGGCAGGATTGAGCTGCCATGATCACACGTCGGGGTGATTTTAGCACCGATTCCCGCGGTTCCTTCCAGCAACGCCGTTTGCATCATTGAAAACCCGGGGATGATGAGCCCGCCCTGATGCTGTCCATCGGCCGCAAGAAAATCCAGCGTCAACGCAGTACCGCAATCAACTACACACAGAGCGCCGCTGTATTCATGTCGCGCGGCGATCAATGTCGCCCAGCGATCAACACCCAACCTGTCAGGATCGGGATAGGCGTTGATAACGCCGAATTCTGTTTGTGAAGACCTTGCATATTCGACGGTTATATCCCATTTCATCTTCACCTGGCGGTCGAATTCGCCGATAAAATCTTCACCGAGAACGTTCGCGACCAGGATCCTGTCCGGAACCGGAATATCACCCCATGTATTTTCCACCAGCGACTGCAGATTATCCTTGTCATATGCGATGGCGCCGCCGCGCGCCAGTCTTCCATTCGCCAGGGTGGCCCATTTAATCCGGCTGTTACCGGCATCCAGTAATAGAATCACAACGGCACGCCGTAATTGTCTGCAGGTAATTTCAAGATTTATTCCATCACCTGCAGACTGATCTCGCCGGATAAAAAGCGGTGCATTTGATCATTGCTTTTAACGACCAGGGCCCCGCTTTCATCGATTCCATGACCGACGCCGTGCAATACATTTTCGTGTAACAGGACTGTGACATTTCTGCCCGTCACAACATCATACTTGCGCCATTCATCAAGATAGGGAGACAGGCCTGATATTTCAAAATCGGTCAATACCTGCTGTATATGTTGGATCAATAGAGCACTGGCGTCATTTCTTGAAATAGTCCTACCAAGGATGGTATGTAGATCCGTCCAAGGCTGGTCCAATACCCCGGACAGACACCCGGACATATCTACATTAACGCCGATACCAACAACAACACTGCAATGGCTTGAGGATGCACCCGTCATTTCCAGCAGGATGCCGCCAACCTTGGCCTGTTTCCAAACCAGGTCGTTTGGCCATTTAAGTCCCAAGCCATCACAACCGATCTCATTCAGTGCCCGTATCACTCCAACACCCACAGCCAGACCCAATCCGGCAAGTGCATCTGGACCCGCTGAAAATCGCCATAGCAGTGAGAGATAGATATTACGGGCATAAGGAGAAAACCATCTTCGGCCATGACGACCTCGACCTTCATGCTGGCGCTCTGCCATGCAGACAACGCCGGAGGTACTGCCAGAGAATGCCTTATGCATCAGATAATCGTTGGTCGAACCGATCTCGTCAAAGATATCGAATTCATGTATCAATGATCTGGCATCATCGCTGATCACGTGCAGGATGCGCTCAGTCGATAATAATTCTAGCTGGCGGGGCAGTTGATAACCCCTGCCCCGCACAGCGTGAATATCGATACCAAGCCCGGCAAATCCCGCTATATGTTTCCACACTGCGCTACGGCTGATCCCCAGGGCAGCGCCCAGCGCACTGCCGGAGTGGAATCTTCCATCAGCCAGAAGTCTCAGCAAGTTAAAACGTTGTTGCATCTGTCATCATGTTACTGACGAAAAATGGTAGTTAACGCAACCATAGGAGATAATTATACAATCCGAATCAGGCTGGAGGGGTATATATATCAGACACTCGATCTGAAAAAAAAACCGGCTACCCGCTGTCTGCGAGGAAGCCGGTATTAATAATGATATGATTAAAATCACTATGGGTCATCATGCCCCGTTCGAGGCAATCGAACCCCAAGTAACTAATCAAGTGGATAACAATTGTATAAATTATGATTGTTATGCCGTCAGCACATGGCATCCCGACGGTCTTGAACCCACACTACACATTGAGTGGGATTAGAAAACCGAATAGCATTAATCAAGGTTCTGAACTTGTTTAATGTAGGGTCTACTAACGCGCGTATAATAACCGTAAGGGGTCTATCTGCTCAAGTCAGCAGAGGTTGTGGATAAGTCATTAATAAAAATTTAAATAATTTAAATCAAACAGTTAATGATAAAAGTCACCGGATATTTATTTTCCAGCACGCGAATTTCAAGCGTCAAAAAATCTTCTCACAACAACTATATGCCCCTTAACGCATCCTGTTTTCAGTCCGATACCGGTTGCAGCAGTCAATGAAAAGACTGCGGGTTGTCCTGTTGGTCCATTACTCCCTGATGCCACCCGAGGATCTCGATAACTATGAGGATCCCCGCATGGACACCTATATAACCGAATTTGATGTGCTAACGACGCTTGAAGAACTGGGCCATGAGGTCAAGTTGGTGGGCATGTATGACGACCTGGCCCCGATACGAAACGCCATAGAGGAATGGCAACCGGATATCGTTTTCAATCTGCTCGAGGAATTTGCCGGCAATCCCGCCTTTGACTATTACGTGGTCAGTTATCTGGAGATGATGAACGTTCCCTATACAGGGTGTAATCCGCGCGGGCTCCTGCTCGCCAGGGACAAGGCCCTGTCCAAGAAACTGTTATCGTATCATCACATCAATGTCCCCGACTTCACCGTCTTTCCCAGGGACCGGTCACTCAGGAAAAGCCGGCGCAGGCAATATCCGATGATCGTCAAATCCCTGATGGAAGAAGGATCGGTCGGCATTGCCCAGGCTTCCTATGTCGAAAATGACCAACAGCTGGAAGAACGGGTGGCACTGATTCACGAAAAGACTCAGGGTGACGCCATAGCGGAACAGTATATCGATGGTCGCGAGTTATACGTTGCAGTACTCGGCAATATAAAATTGACTGTCTTTCCTATCCGGGAACTGACATTCCGCAATACCGTTAACGGCATACAGCGCATGGCGACCTACAAGGTCAAATGGGATTACAAATACCGTGACCGCTGGGGCATCGATTATCAATATGCCAGAAACCTGCCGAATGGGACGGCAGAACGCATAACAAGACTTTGTAAATGTGCTTACAAGATACTGGATTTGAATGGCTATGCCCGGTTTGATCTGCGCCTGGGCAAGGATGGAAAGATTTATATGATCGAGGCAAATCCGAATCCCGCCATTGCACATAATGACGAATACTCCTTCGCAGCGGATAAAGCCGGGCTTGATTACCACAGCCTGATCCAGAGGATCATCAATCTGGGACTCAGGGCTTGATCAGATTACAGAGGAAGACTTGTTACTGTTTATCAGTCTCTGGGCAAGGATTGCACACAGGTTTTTAAGTATTTTTGCCACGATGGAGGGATTCTGTCCCAACAGGAAATCGAAACGTTCCTTGCTGATCTCCAGTAAAATGGCATTGTCCTTGACTCTGGCGGTCGCTGTCCTCTGAACCTGACTGATCACCCCGATTTCCCCGAATATGTCACCGGGCTGCATGACACATACGACCCCGCCTTTTTGGGTACGTATTTCGACCTGCCCGGACAACAGGATAAACATTTTGTCGCTGGCATCACCCTCGTTAAAGACCGTCACATTTTTTTCATAGTGACATATCTGTGAGATGGCCAGGATGTGATCATACTCATCATCCAGCAAGCCCCTGAATACCGGAAGCTTTTTCAGCGTGTTGATGGCACGGCTGCGTGATATCTGCTGTTCAAATACTCCCACTCAAGGGCCTCTTCATGGATTGATTGTTATAGCTGTATCGGTAAATTATTCAATTTTTTCAATCCAAGCTTGAATTTCATCACATTCTGAAAACGGTGTTGCAATGAATCTACGGGTTCTCGCCGGCATCGTTGTTCTTTCTCTTTTCAGTGTAATGCATGATATCGGTCTGCTTGGGCATCTGGATATCGCCGTCATGCACCGCACCTTCAGCGATAGCTATCGCCGGACTGCGGATACTGCCGACAACCCGTGCTGTTGATGAAAGTTCGAGCTTGTTTTGTGCCGTGATATTTCCCCTGACCATGCCGGATATCACGATATTGTAGGCGGTTATATTCCCCTCCCAGCATCCCGTTGCGCCCAGCACCAGGGAGCCATCCAGATGACATTCCCCCTCCACCTTGCCGTAAACAATACAGTTGTCATTGCCGGCGAGCTTACCGGTGATGTTCAACGTCTCACCGACAAGCGACGAAAACTGGCTGGTATCATCCAGAATACGGCGTTTCTTTTCTTCTTGGCCTTTCATAAGTGTTCCCGTCACCTGTCACATCTACACAGTGTGTGCCACACCAGATTCAATAGCTTCCTCCCTGGATGGCTCCTGACATCCTTGCTTGTCGCTGAATAAGTGATTGTAATTTATATCATTAGAAACGGCTTTCAACAAATCGAATGCAGCGGCTATCGCAGGTGGGTTCAAATACTGTCATTCCCGCCCCCCGGATTGCCAATCCCGAGGCTATCTATCCATAAAGAATCAAACACATAGACCGATAAGGAGAATACGACGATTCAGCGGGATGTCCATCACGGATTTATACAGAGATGAAAGTTGACGCATTCAAACCGGCCATCATCATGTTGTGCCTGTTCATGTACCAGCATGCAACATGTGCAGCGCCCGCTCAACATGAGCCGGTCAGTGACATCAGGATCCTGATCGATGTCTCAGGCAGCATGAAATGGAATGATCCCGGGAATCTACGCTCACCCGCCCTGCGGCTCGTCACAGGCCTGCTTCCCAAAGGCACCTGGTCCGGTGTATGGACCTTCGGAAAATTCGTCAACATGCTGGTTCCTTACCAGGAAGTGGACGAGGATTGGAAGGAGCACGCCAGACAGGCGGCGGCGCAACTGCATTCGAAGGGTCTATTCACCAATATTGAAGACACATTGAACAAGGCGACATGGGACTGGAATGAGCCCGCCAACAACACTGAACGAAGCATCATTCTGCTGACCGACGGATTGGTTGACATCTCCAAGGATACAGCGGAAAACAACCGTTCGCGTTCCCGTATCCTGGATGAGATCCTGCCGAGATTACAGCAATCACAAGTAACGATTTATACCATCGCACTCTCGGGCGAGGCCGATAACGTGTTGCTGCAACAACTGGCCGCGGCAACGAATGGCTGGTATGAAAAGGCGGACACCGCAGAGACTCTGGATCGGATCTTTTTCCGCATGTTCGAAAAGGCAGCAAACCCGGAAACACTTCCGATGGTGGATAATAATGTGCTCGTTGACGACAGCATCGAGGAAGTGACGATGCTGGTATTCCGCAAGGACGATGCGAGCCAGTCACAGATCGTGGCACCCGATAAGCGGGTATTCGGAGAAGACACAGCCCCCGACAACGTCAGCTGGCATCATGAACAACGCTACGACCTGATTACAATCAAAAATCCCATGGGCGGTACCTGGCATGTCAATGCCGAGGTCGATCCTGATAACCGCGTGATGGTCGTCACCAATCTGAAGATGCTAACCACTTCACTACCAAACAATATCAGCACGGGTGATGAATACACACTCAATATCAGTCTGACACAGGAGGGCAAGATCATCGAAAAAAAGGAATTCCTGCATTTTATCAGGGCCACACTCACACAACAGACCAAGGACAGGAAATGGGAGTGGATGCTGCTTGACAACGGCCGTGATGAGGACGAGGTCCCGGGCGACGGTATCTATACTGTCCATCTCGACAAGACACTGACGGAAGGCGAACACACACTGACCGTAAATGTCGACGGTACGACATTCAAGCGCGTCCATAGGCAGATTGTCAACATTTATGACAGCCCGGTAATGACTGCAATCACGCCGACTACGGATGGTTTTTCGCTTTCCGTTACACCACGTGCTGGCATGATCGATCCGGACAGCATGACTATCCACGCAATAATTACCGGCAAGGAGGGCGCCAGACACGCAATGGAAGTCCCGAGAATCAACAGCAACGAATGGCGCCTGTCGCTGGCTGATTTTTCGCAGCATAATCGCAATAGCGCTGAAATCGAGATCAGCGGTGTGCGGCCCAGCGGCAAACCCGTAAGCAGGCATATCGGACCTCTGTATTTTGGTGAGGCAAGCGATCCCGCCGTCGAAAAAGTGGCTGGGCAAGCTACAGAAACCCCGGCTTCTCACGATAACAGTAGTGATGCAAGGGAAACCGAGGTAAAAGAAATGGATGTTTCGATAAACTGGCCGTCTGTTTCCATACAGGTGCTGGTATTCAACCTGTTATTCGCCGCCGTGATCTTCTTCGGATTAAGGCTTTGGCGCAAGAACTCGATCCCGCCCGCAACTCCATGGAGTGACCTGGTCCATGAATAGTTTCTACCCCGCTACCGCCATTATACTTGCGGAAATCTGTGCTGCCTTGCTGGTGATGAACGGCAGCATGTTATTCATGATCATACGTAACAAACGCCGTACCCGACGAGCACTGACGCAACTGACCGAGCGCTTGAAACAAAACGAATCCGATCGGCTTGTCTCGCTCAAGACAATACTCAAGGACGTCTGCCACTACTCTGAAGACAGGATCAATGAAGCATCAGCCGGTCTGATCAAGACCGAACTGGCCTTTTATCAGGCATTGATGAACGCCGTCTCATCAGGAAACACGGAATCACTGGAAGACCTTGGCCTCAAAACGCATTCGCTTATCGACGCCTACAGTAATATGGTGCCTCAGACAGGTGCGTCCGCAGGTGATAATACACAAATGCAAGATGCCGACGGTGCCGTCAGCGAACTGAAGACGGAGATGGCGCAACTCAGGCATGAAAATGAACGGCTTTCCACGGAGATGAATGCGATTAAGGCTGAAATGGATGAAACCAACTCCGAGTTCACCCGTACCTTCACCAAAGGGGGCAATGAGGAAACGGATACGACTCAGAGTGACGATCAAACAACTGCTGAAGATGTCGGGATGCAGGATACGCAAACAGCAGAGGCACAAACAGCGCCGGCGCAGCCCCCTGAAGAGATAAGCACCGAGTCAGCGGTTGCCTCGGAAGGGCATGCGGCAACTTTGAAGGAAAAGGAAGGCAAGGATGATCAAATTAATGCTTCGGTTGACACGGCGGCGAGCAGGAAAGACGCCTCGTTGCACAATGAGCCCACAATAAATGTAGATAATGAGGCTCATGAAGATGATGACGATATCCTGGATAAATCTGATATCGAACTTGAAGAAATCAATCCTGATGAAGACAACAACGCCGAAGACAAGAACGGGATGGTGTCTGACGGGAGCCCGGATCCTGAGTCTGGTATCAGACCGGGAGACAACGCAACCCAAAATACATCCGTTGACAAAGCAGAGAAAGAAGCATCAGATCACCCGGTTGCCAAAAATACTCAGGACAAGGAAAAGACTGCATCGGTAAAGGCTGAAACCGTATAACATACTGGTCTTTACCATTACCATCGGCCTGCCTGCTTAGCTGACCGACCGACGGCCCAAACTCCGAATAACGGCAGCACACATGACGACCCGGGGGAACGTGATGTAAACTGCATGTCCATGGCTCGTCTTCGCTTATCCGATTCCATAATAAAGAACAATGCCGATCTGATTCGTGATGATCTGCGTGTTTTGTGGCACCCGTGCACCCAGATGAAGGACCATGAAACTCAGCCGCCGATCCCTGTCAAGCAAGGTGACGGCATTTGGCTGGAAGACTTTGATGGCAAACGCTATCTCGATGCCATCAGTTCATGGTGGGTAAACCTCTTCGGCCACAAGAATCCCCGCATCAACGCCGCCCTGCATGAACAGATAGAAACCCTGGAACATGTCATTCTTGCCGGTTTTACCCATACACCTGTCGTTGAACTGTCACAACGGCTGGTTGAAATTACTCCGCCCGGCCTGGAACGCTGTTTTTACGCCGACAATGGCTCATCTGCAATCGAGGTCGCGCTCAAGATGAGTTATCACTACTGGCAGAACACTGGTCATACAAACAAGACGAAATTCATCACCCTGACCAACAGTTATCATGGTGAAACACTTGGCGCCCTGGCCGTCGGTAACGTGGGACTGTATAAATCCATATATGCACCGCTGTTGATGGACACCATCGATGTGCCATCGCCGGATTGTTTCAATCGGGAAACAGGCGAGAGCTGTGCAGCATATTCTAGCCGGATGTTCCAGGCCATGGAAGATACTCTCGAGCGGACACACCGGCAGGTATGTGCCGTCATCGTGGAACCTTTGGTGCAATGCGCGGGTAATATGCGGATGTACGATCCCGTCTACCTCAAACTGTTACGTGATGCATGCAATCACTATGACGTACACCTGATCGCCGATGAAATCGCCGTTGGGTTCGGCCGCACGGGCAGCTTGTTTGCCTGTGAACAGGCCGGTATCAGCCCGGATTTCATGTGCCTGTCCAAGGGGCTCACCGGCGGCTACCTGCCCCTCTCCGTGACATTGACGACAGATGATGTATACCAGGCTTTTTACGATGATTATCAAAGTCTCAAGGCTTTCCTTCATTCACATAGCTATACCGGCAACCCGATCAGCTGTCGTGCCGCCCTTGCATCACTGGATATCTTTCATGAAGACAACGTGATCGAGAACAATCGCGCTCTGTCGCAGCTGATGTATGAGGTCACGGCGGATCTTGCCGATCACAACCATGTCGCCGAAGTACGTCAACACGGCATGATCCTCGCAATCGAGATGATCAAGAACAAGCACAGGCGTGAGCCCTATCCGTGGCAGGAACGGCGCGGCATGCATGTATACCGCCATGCCCTTCAAAGAGGCGTATTGTTACGCCCCTTGGGCAACGTGGTCTATTTTATGCCCCCCTACATCATCTCGCCCGAACAGATCAGGTATATCGCACAGGTCGCGCGAGAAGGTATTGAACTGGCCACCGAGCGGTCCGTATGAAACATGCGCATACCACGGATATACACAGACTCTGACATCGCTCAGGGGATGCGTCTCAGGCTCGATAAATCCGCCGCCAATCATCTGGTACGGGTGCTGCGTCTCAAATCGGGCGCACAGCTGGTAGTATTCAATGGTCGTGGCGGGCATTTTCAGTCAGTGATAGATGACATTCACAATGGTGATGTCAGCGTCGTGATAGGCAAATACACCCCTGATGAAACGGAGTCACCACTCAATATCATCCTGGCGCAAGGTATATCACGTGGTGAACGCATGGACTATACGATTCAGAAATCTGTCGAACTAGGTGTAAATACCATCATGCCACTGCTGACCGAGCGTTGTGGAGTTAAACTGGGTAAAGACCGGGCAGAAAAAAGATTGCGCCACTGGCGGGGTGTCATCGCTGCTGCCTGCGAACAATGCGGCCGCGATACCATACCCGATATACTGCCCGTGACCTTATTGCATAACTGGCTACAACAGCAATCCGGCGGTCATATCGGTAATCAATCTATGACGCCTCTCAAGGTGGTGCTGGATTATCAAAGCAGCGACACATTGAAACAACACCCCAAACCGGATGGTCCGATTATCCTGCTGATCGGACCCGAGGGGGGATTGACCGATGATGAGTTACAGTCGGCATATCACGCGGGATATACAGGTATCAGGCTTGGACCACGCATCCTGAGAACCGAAACGGCAGGTATCGCTGCAGTCACTACCTTGCAGGCGTTATGGGGAGACCTGGCCTGAAGCCATCAATTACGAGGTTGATCTTTCCTGTCAAGTCTGGCCCGCATTCTCCCTGGTGGATTCGATTGCGCGCAGGGTGACTGCCAGATGCTCAGCCAGTAATTCCGGTGTGGCGGAGTAGGAAACCTGGCAAGCATCACGGATATATTGCGGCGTGCTAGGGAAACGACTGCTCTCGCTGTCCTGCGTCCAGACGACACCACCGTGATCCGTAATTGCATTGCAACCCTCGATGCCTGTTCTGCCGATACCACTGAAAACGATGGCGCCGGCATTTCTACCGTATTTTTTTGCAACCATGGTCAATATCTTGTCAATCGCCGGTGTGATGTCCGACGATGTAGACGGCGGCACAAGGTTTATCTTCCCAAGTTCATCTATCATCAGTGTTTCGTCAACGAGAGGCAATATGATCACATCTTGATGACGTATGCTATGGCCCGCCTCTGGTGGCTGCACATGGTAGCTGGTTCCTGCAGCAAAAAGTCGTGAGGCAAGGGTGACGACATTCTCGCCAAGATACTGTGCGATTATAAAACCGATGGGCAGATCACCCGGGAGTGCGGACAAAAAACGCCTGATTGCCTCGATCCCGCCCATAGACCCTGTCAGCACCCAGACGCGTCGCGCCGGAATATCATGGTTTACGCTTCCAGCTGGCTTTGCGGTCTCCACCGCTATATGACCTACATCACCACCTTGCGATTCAGTGGCATTATGACGAGCGGGTGACTCAGGTGTCCTGTCCGAATCCTTATCAATTCTTGCGCCTCGCCGAAACAATGATGTCAGTTTGTTGGACAATTTACGACCCAGCTCCTCCTCTGTCTGACCGTTTTTCAAGGTAACGTCGCTGTCGCTGAATACAATGGGAATATCAAGTCTCTCAAATAATGTATCCAGATATTCCTTTTGCAGCGCCTCTCCATCTTCCAGATCAACCAGTAATACATCAGCGCCGTTGCGAGCGAGCTGGTCCGGTAAATCCGGAACAAATGCTGTATTTAACACAACATCCAGACCTTGCCCCAGCAGAATATCGCCCAGGCCTGATCGGGTCTCACCGTTATGGTGTACGATCGCCACCTTAAGCGGTCTTGTATCAACTGTATTTAACACCCCGGGGATGCCATGTCAGCAAAGTTATTTATATAAGAGTGATTCACCCCGAAATTCCTGCTCGCTGTTTATTTTCCAGAAGTCACGGCACATTTATAGCATACCGGGGTAATTACTTAAACGTCGGGTTAAGATTGCCTGTCTGCAGGCATTGCCATTGCGCCTGCGATTATGTTAGTTCATTACTATGTGATCGATAGTTGCCGGATTGCCTTCAGATTACCCACATCTTCCCCCAGTAAGGCACCGAGCTCCAGCACGAGTACCAGCCGTTTGTCACTCAGGAGTGTTGCCCCGGATATCACCTTGACCCTGTTCATCTCAGGCACAGGCTGGTTGATAATCACTTCCCTTTGTCCCTTGATCTGATCTACCTGTAATGCAATGCGCTTATTACCCATGGAGATCAATATCACGGGATACTGTGCATCCCCGCCGGCTGTTATATCCCGCTGTTCAAACCCCAGCACCATGGCAAGATTGCGGAACTGATAGGTGTACCCCTTGTATTTATATATATGTTCATCAAGTGATCTCAACGCATCAATTTCCAGTGCGCCCAGATACAGCACATCGTCGACATTGGCCAGCGGAATGGCATATATCTCACTATCGACCTGCACGGTTAATGCCTGCATGACGTTCAGCTCACAGGGAACGCATATTGTAAAGCTGTTGCCCGCCGCTGCAGACGTGTTATAGGTGACATCTCCACCCATGGCCTTGACGATACGCGCAATATCGGATAACTGAATACCGGACGACTTTAAACCAGCCAGATTGCTCTCCCTGTTAAAACCGCCGTTGAACATCAGCATCGAGAGCTCGGCGATTGTAAACGGTTCTTTTTCATGTATGTATCCAAGCTCCACTGCCCTTTGCCGTAATCCGGCGGAGTCGATAGCAATGCCGTCATCACGGATATTGATGACCAGCTCCATACCCTGTTTGGTAAATTCCAGGGTGATGGTTCCGCCCAGAGGCTTGCCTGAATTTACCCGGGACACAGCAACTTCGATTCCGTGTTCAATACAAAAACCTATGAGACACTTCAACGGTTCGATCAGGTTATCCAGCAAGATCCTGTCCAGCCTGATATGCTGTCCGATGACATTTAAAGTGACAATCTTTGATTGTTCATCAGCTTTATGCCTGACAACATGTTCAAGCATCTTAATGCGGGATTCAATTGATACGATACGTGCCTGACGCAGTCCCGCCTTCATCGAAGCAATGATTTGCCGTTGCTGTTCGATATGCTGTCCCAGCTGATTCAGCTGTTTCAGGTTTTGGTCATGCGCTCTGTCCGATTCATCCAGGTACTCGTTCAAGAGACTGTCGTTGTCTCCGCTATTTTCACTGTTACCTGATGCCGAGGATGACCTTGCAATGCGTATATAATTGCGCAGTTGCCCGGTCTCATGCTTCAATTCATCGATATACGACCTTAGCAGTTCATACGTTTCGTCGATTGCATGCTGCATATCATCCATCCTGTCAACATGTTCCTCCGTCCGGTCACGAATGCCCGAAGCTGGACGGTATGACGGTCGATTTTGTGTTTTATCAGGCCGACCTGGACTATGTTCGTCAGGTACGGCCGGGTGCGGATGCCTGAGCGCGATCTGTTCTCCATTGCCATCATGATCAACCCCCTGCGTCAATCCGTCCACCGGCTCGGTGAGTTGCCTGCTGATCCTGAACACCTGTTCCTCGACCGGGTTTATAGTCTCACGATGGATGTACTGATCGACGAGCGAGCTCAATTGTTCATAGGACTGATCCAACAGCTCGTTTATCTCTTCCCGATGTTGCTCATCACTACGCTGCAATAATGCAATAAGCAACTCCATACCATGACTCAACTCAACCACCTCTTCAAGTCCTGCATCCAACGCTCCTGTACTCAGGGATGCAAGAACCTTACGAAACTCCTTGATTAATACGCCACTGTCACGTGATTTCTGCAACATATGCAACACCATCCTGCCCGACTTTATGTACTTGCCGGCAATCCGCATGAATTGTCTTCTCAGGTCATCATCCACCTTCTCCCTGCCCGTTATATCTTCGGGAGACAATGTATTTGATGTTTCTATATATGAAGGCATGAGGTCATCATGGTACCTGTTCTGATCGGACATGACTGATCGCTCGTTGGACAGACTATACGATGTCAACGATGAAGACAGTGATACAAGTCGCTTTGTATTGCTTTCTACTTCAGTCAACAAGCTTTCCTGCTGATTCACGTCTGCAGACAGTCCTTCCAGGTAATATGACATTTCATCAAGTAAGCCGAGAAATAATCGTGATCCATCATGATCGAGAAACGCGATATCGGGACGGGCCGGGATAGCAGTGATAAACTGATTACAGGCGTTAAGGGCATTGGCGATGCGGGTAAGATTCAACATAATCATGCTGCCGGAAATCAATCTCAGGCGGTCTTGTATGTCCTGAACTTTATCGTACTCGAAATCACTCTGCAGGGACTCAAAGGAATTCTTTACCACGAAGAGCTCCTCGAGAGCCTGCTCGATAACAGGATCCATGAATTTCCTTAATATACGTTCTGAACCGGATTCATCAGAAGCATCTGTCCAAAGCATGTCCTTCATCAGCTCTTTGTAATCTTTTTCGTCCGACATCGCGTCTTATTCCATCATGTCTTCAGCATTTAGGTAAATCTGCACCTGCATTTTTCCAGGAGTCTCTCAATTGTGCCGCCAGTTTTTCCAGCGATTCAACACCAGCCATGATGTCATTGACACCAGCCGACAGATCAACAATATGCTGTTGTAATGAGGCAATTCCGTCAGCTGCCTCATTGAGGCTATTAAACTGACGTTCCAGGATAGTCACGACATTCCCTATCCTATCGATCAATGTTGCATTGTCTTCAATGGATTGCCCCTTGGAATTAGCGCCTTCCTCACCTGGCATCGTCAATACACCCAGATGCTCCTTGAACGTTGCAACATCTGCCAGTATTTTACCAATGACAGTAGCAAATTCATCGTCTAATTCAGTCAGTCGCCTGGATATACCTGTAATTCGATGGGCGTGTTGTTGTATTTCATCTGCTGCAAACAGCCCTACTGGTTCATCGTCCCCGTTCACGTGGATCGCGGTATTCAACGCAATCAGATTGATCTTCGATGCCTCGCTGCTGATCCGTCCGGCGACCCCGCTGATGTCTGGAAGATACTCGCGGATAAGCAGCATGGACTGCTGCAAAGTGTCGACCTGGTCATCAAGGCGGGTAATCCCGCTTTCCAGCTCGCTAACCGGTGCACGGGCAGAATTCATACCGGATTGTACATATTTATCCAGCATCCCTTTCAGGTTGATCGCTTCATCCATGCCACGTTTCATTGTATTAACTGTATCTTCAAGAGTATTTTCTGCACTGTCGGCCTGTTGGGCCAGTCCGTCACTGACTTCGACAATTGCTAATATCGATTCATGCATGCCGTTTGATACGGACAATATTTGTACTACCGTTTGATCAACATGTTCAGCATGTTTTCGCACCGGTTCGAGTGCTGTGTTGACAGCATCGTGATATGATGATGTCAGTTCTCGCCGCGGTCTGGCCTCGTAATCACCACCGGCAATATCTCCTATTGAATCTTGGACGAAGTCAACCAGCTCCTGAGGGCTGATATTGTCCGGCCGGGAAGTACCGTTGCTGGCTATAGATATGAGTTGCAATATAATGAGTGTTATAAAAACCAATACACCTGCGCCCAGCAATGTCCACATAAGTGGTGTGATATTGTATTGCGGTTCCGCCTTGTCGAATGCTTGCACTAATGTCCCGGTCGCCTGTATAAACGACGGTTTTATACGTATGCTGTCGCGTACCGCAAAATTCAACCTCGCCAGTTCGGGTTCCAGGTTCAGTATGCCCGTTATCGAATCGCTCACACGATGATAGATCAAGAGGATTCCGGACAGTTTATCCCTGATAGCGTCGTCACTGACCTTGAGCTGACCACTGCCAAGCATAGCTTGAAGCGTTTGCTCAAAGATCGCTGAATCTCGCCCGATGGAAGAATAGATCCGCGACCGAGTCTCATCGCCGATCATTCCGCTACGGCTGATATCATTGACCCCCTTTTCGATACGCTGTATCAGCACCAACTGTCTTGTCGCATTATAGATATCCCGGGCGTTTGCACCATTTTTAACAAGATCTCTGGCGACCTCTTCCGACAATGACACTATTTCCGGAATCGACAAGCTGATGTTTACGAGCAATCCTGTCAATTTTGACAATGAGTGTTCACCATTCAGTATTATGCTTATATCAGCCCTGTAGTCCTGCCAGACAACATCAACAGTTTGTAACGCAGGTGTCAGTCCGGTTCTTGAGGATATGCCTTTACCGGTAACACCTGTCCTGATGTCGCGCAATAATTGTTCGAACCGACTGGTATGTGTCCTTAGCGCGTCAATGCCCGGTTTTAAACGGTTTTTTGCAATATCTTCGATATCCATGCCAAGCTGGCCGGCTATCATTTGCTGTTGATGTATATCTTTATACAGCTGATTGTTTCGTTGGTAGCGGAGATCCGTATAAGAAAACATCACCATCATCGCAATGATCACGATCACGAATACACCCGCAATCATGCTCAAATTTGAGCCTTCACCCTGATCTGCTACGACAGTGTTTTGTATGGACTCGGACATAAACCTTTCAAACCCTCTTGAATCAACCATCCTGGACCATGGATCCGGTGGCGGTCTCACCTGTGACGTTTTGATTGTTATATGAATGAAGTCAGAGAGGCAGTGATACCCTTTTTCCTCACATCTTGCCGTCCAGGGCTCACCAAGAAGGGTGTATCAAACACTCATTTATCAGTGAAAACTTCTAGCTTTCCTTGTGTCGTCATCAGATGGCTGGATCTGATGACGTGTGGATTATTGTTATACTGTAATCGTTGCATGGCGCCGACTTGTTCGTACAACGGACAGTCCTTCAGGACGCCATCTTGTCGCTGACTATATCCTGAGCACCCTCGTCCAGGTAGCGCGATATCACTTCAAGCAGCTCATCGCGTGTGAAGGGTTTTAGTATATAGTGACTGGCTCCGACCACACGGCCACGAACCCGGTCATACTCCCTGTCCTTTGCACCCAGCAATATCACAGGCGTCTCCTTGAACAATGGATTCTGCTTGATCACGGCACAAACCTGATAACCGTTGATTCGCGGTATCTTTACATCAAGCAGGATCAGCTGCGGACGAAATTCCACTATATGGGCCAGTGCCGCAAAGCCGTCACCGGTGGTTGCCACTTCATAGCCCGCCTTCTGCAGTAATGACCTGGTGACACACTGCATGCCAAGATTGTCATCCACGACCATAATCCTGGTTTTATCCGTCGAGTGATCGCCTGTTACATTCTTCACTGTCAAACCCCGAATCAGGAACGGTACCCGGCCGCTCTATTCAACACAGCAACTGATGAATATTATACAACTTATACTGTTGACGCGTGATAATATGGCAGTATTGCAGGTAATGTCGCGGCGCACGGAATGATGTCCGATTTCAATAATTTTATTATGAAAATCATAGTATTAAATTATCATTCCAAGAGGCCACGGTGATATTCCGGTTTTAATCCACCCATGACTTGCAGTATGGTATTGCCAGTCTAGAAAACAGGAATCCTATGAGTATCGAGCACCTTCATCCGGTCCCTCACCTGACGACCGTATTATCCGGACCACTGCAACATATCGAGAGTCATCTGCTTGATCGGCAGGCTGCGATTGAATCCTGGTTACGTCGTGAGTGGCAAACCACGCCTCCCCCGTTTTACGCATCGGTCGATCTGCGCAATGCGGGTTTCAAGCTTGCACCGGTCGACACCAACCTGTTCCCCGCCGGATTCAATAACTTGAATCCGGCCTTCATCCCCTTGTGTATACAGGCCGTTCAATCCGCCATTGAGCGGATATGCCCGACGGCGAACCAGATCCTGCTGATACCCGAAAGTCACACCCGTAATATGTACTACCTGGAAAGTCTTGCCACTTTGCAGGACATCCTGACAAAGGCCGGTTACGAGGTCCGCATCGGCACCCTGATCGAGGATATCGAGACACCCCATGAAATAAATCTGCCGTCAGAGCGCAGGATAGTGCTTGAAACGCCGCAGCGTAATGGTAATCTTCTTGAACTACCCGGCTTTTCTCCCTGCATGATTCTGCTCAACAATGATCTGGCCGGAGGCCGGCCCGCAATCCTTGAGGCTCTGGAAAAACCCGTGATCCCGCCGCTGGAACTCGGCTGGTCAACGCGGCTTAAATCGAATCATTTCAAACATTACAAGGGGGTCGTCGATGAATTTGCAGGGCTTATCGACATCGATCCGTGGTTGATCGATCCCTTGTTCCTGCAGTGTGGCGAAATCGATTTTATGAAACGTGAAGGGGAAGAATGCCTGGAAACGAATGTTTCATCCCTGCTGAATTCCATTCAACGCAAATACGACGAATACAAGATAGACAGAAAACCGTTTGTCGTCGTCAAGGCGGATGCTGGCACCTATGGTATGGGCGTGATGATGGTAAACTCGACCTCAGAGATCAAGGGTCTCAACCGTCAGCAACGTACCAAGATGGCGGCGACCAAGGGCGGCAGAACAACGACCAAGGTTATCCTGCAGGAAGGTGTCTACACTTTCGAAACCTGGGGAAGTGCACAGTCTGTCGCCGAACCGGTGGTCTATATGATCGACCACTTCGTAGTTGGCGGATTTTACCGCGTCCATACCCGACGCAGCGCGGATGAAAACCTTAATGCCCCGGGCATGCAATTCGAACCGCTGGCCTTTGCCGAAACCTGTATCACGCCCGAACTCAAAATGGCCCCTGATGCCAATCCCAACCGGTTTTATGCCTACGGCGTCATCGCGAGACTCGCCCTGTTGGCAGCGGCACGTGAAAAGGCCGAATTGAAGTAAGCGCGGCTGGTATCCGCCACAGTGATCGTCTATAACAATCTCCACATTCCCGTATGCCGTTCAGCCCATGATTAAGCTCGGTGTCGTTATGGATCCCATCGAGTCCATCAACCCCAAAAAGGACAGTACCCTGGCGATGCTGATAGAGGCGCAGGCACGGGGTTGGCAACTCTATTATATGGAACAGCGGGATTTGTACTTGAGAGACAACCGGTCTTGTGCACATATGCAGCATTTGACGGTGCATGATGATCCGCACAAATGGTTCGAACTATCGGTTGATGGCCACAGACCACTTGCCGATCTCGATATTATCCTGATGCGCAAGGATCCGCCGTTCGATATCGAATACATCTATACCACCCATCTGCTTGAGTTGGCCGAACGGGAGGATGTCCTGGTGGTCAACAGACCGCAGGCCTTGCGTGATGCCAATGAAAAGCTTTCCACTGCGTGGTTCCCGCAATGTACCGCACCGTGCCTGGTCACACGTGATGCCCGACAAATCAAGTCATTTATCGCTGAACAGCAGGACATCATATTAAAACCACTGTCCGCCATGGGCGGGGAATCCATCTTCCGGGTACGCCAGGATGAACCCAACATCAACGTGATCATCGAAGTCATGACTGAGCGCGGTAAAAAATTTGTCATGGCGCAACGCTACATACCCGAGATCAGCGAGGGCGACAAACGTATCCTGCTCATCGATGGCGAAGCTGTTCCCTATGCGCTGGCAAGGATAGCGGCACCAGGCGAGACGCGTGCCAACCTGGCGACTGGCGGTACGGGTATCGGGGTGCCGTTGAGCGAACGCCAGCAGTGGATCTGTAATGAAGTTGGTCCGAAGCTGAAGGCGATGGGCTTGATATTTGTCGGTCTAGACGTCATCGGAGACTTTCTTACCGAGATCAATGTCACCAGCCCGACATGCATACGGGAACTGGATGCACTTTACGATATGAATATCAGCGCAATCCTGTTGGATAAGATCGAGGCAAGGTTGGCATGAATATTTCATTTTCCAATTCCTATACCGGATTCCGGAGATATCGAAATATGTTTCAGATAATGCAAAAACTCTATCATACGGCGTTATGCGTGTGCATTGTGCTCATTGCCACGGGCTGTAGCGATAATGAGTCGAAACTGCACCAGGCACGCCTGGTAGCCTTCGGGACTCTGGTCGATATCAGTACCTGGGGCGTCGATGATGACGTCGCGGAGCAGGCCGTTGCAGCGGTCGAATCCACCTTCAATAAAATCGATCACACCTGGCACGCCTGGCATCCCAGCGATTTGACACAGATTGACACCCAGCTGGCAAAAGGCGAGCAGGTCGAGCTGGATGCGGATAAAATAGCATTCTTCAAGAAAGCCATGCGGCTGGCCGATGCTAGTGGTGAACTTTTCAACCCGGCTATCGGCAAATTGATTGCGTTATGGGGTTTCAATCAGGATGACCGGCCTCAAGGGCCACCGCCCGATCCCGCCGCGATCACATCGTTGTTGGCACTGCACCCGAGTATGGACGATCTCATCATTACCGATACAACCTTGAAGAGCAGCAATCCCGCCGTACGCTTCGACTTTGGTGGTTATGCCAAGGGCTACGCAATCGACCAGGCGATGGCCGTGTTGCGCGCACGTGGCATCGACAATGCCATCATCAACGCAGGGGGTGACCTGCGCGCCATCGGCGTCCATGGCGATCGTCCCTGGCGCATCGGCATCCGCCATCCGAGAAACCCTGGTATTATCGCCTCAGTGGAAACCTCCGGCGATGAAAGCGTATTCACCTCGGGAACCTATGAGCGCTTCTTCGAATATGACGGAGTCACTTATCACCACATCATTGACCCGCGCGATGGATATCCTGCGAAACACACGCTGTCCGTCACCATTATCTATGATGACGCCGCCACGGCAGACACCGCTGCCACGGCACTGGTCGTTGCGGGCCCTGAACTATGGCAAAAGACCGCTGCGCAAATGGGCATCACACAGGTCATGCTGATCGACGATCAGCTGACCGTTTACATGACCCCGGCGATGGCGAAACGTATTCACTTCGAAATCGACCCGCCCCCAAAGGTAATCATCGGTGATGTGTCATGACGAGAGCTGATTTTCTTGTCGCAATGCTTGCGCTAGGCATGCTGCCTTTACTATATAACAGATATTGGGAGGAGCCGGTTGAGGGCGAAGACGCCGAGATCATGGCGGGCGACGACAAGAAACTGAAAGTTTCATTGAATACCAATCGCCGATTGAACATCGAGGGACCGCTGGGAACCAGTGTCCTCGAGGTACAGGACAGCAGAATACGTTTCGTCAGCTCCCCGTGCCGTGGCAAACAATGTATTCACAGCGGCTGGTTGCAAAACACGGGCGACTTCGCCGCCTGCTTGCCTAATCATATCAGTGTAACTGTACGCGGCAACAACCGACACTACGATGCCATCAATTTTTAACATTGTTTGATGATATGAGTTCAGATGCCCGGCAGATAACCATCAATCCCACCCGCGAAGATTACCGGATTGCCTGGCTGACCGCGCTCGCCATTACCATACATATCGTGGAGAGCGCCCTGCCCAGTCCTGTACCAGGCATCAAACCGGGGCTCGCCAACGTCATCACCATCGTGGTGTTGCTGATGTACGGCTGGCCGACCGCGGCATGGGTGGCAATGCTGCGGGTCGTCGTTGGCAGCCTCGTGATAGGTACCTTCCTGACACCAACGTTCGTGCTCAGTTTTTCGGGAGCTGTCGCCAGCATCACGGTACTGGGTATCGGCTCACTGCTGCCCGGTAAGGGCCTGGGACCCATCGGTTACAGCCTCCTCGCCGCGATGGCGCACATGGCAACCCAGTTCACAGTCGCCTACCTGCTGTTCATACCTCACCCGGGCCTGTTCAAATTATTGCCCGTGTTGATGACGGCATCCGTCGTTTTTGGTATTGTCAGTGGACTTGTAGTCAGCGCGATTATGAATCGCATACGTTAATGATGGCCGCTGTTTATCCGACTCCACCCACCACACCGACATCGACCGACCGCCTTGGTCTGACCATTTTCTTTGCGGTTATCATCCACGCCATGATCATCCTCGGGATCACCTTCAGCCCTAAAGACCGCCAGGATGACGAGAAATCCCAGACGACGATGGAGATTACCCTGGTTCACCAGAAGAGCGATCATACCCCGGAAGAGGCTGAGTTACTGGCCCAGGCCAACCTTGAAGGTGGCGGAATCAATGAACAAAAACTCCGCCCGACCAGCCCGACTTCGCAACCGGTAAACCTGACCGACACCGGCTTGTCGGCATCCATCAGTGTTGCCGCGTCACCCAGGGAAGATCAGCAGCACACCCCGCCGGTGCTGGCACAGGAAAACCCGGCAATGCAGCAGGTACAATCGCAACAAAGGTCTCCCCAGGAAACGGAAAACCTGCCCAGCAGTTCGGAACTGGCCGCCATGAACATGAAGATTGCCAATCTGAGCGCTGAGATCGACAAATCCTTACAGGCCTATTCACAACGCCTGAAACATCGCTATATCTCATCTCGCACACGTGAATACCGTGACGCCGCCTATCTGGATGCCTGGCGTATGAAAATAGAGCGTATCGGTAATCTCAATTATCCGGAAGAAGCCAAACGGCAAAACCTTTCGGGTAGCCTGACACTGGATGTCGCCTTGGATGCGGACGGGACCGTCCACAGTATCAACCTGCGTCGCAGTTCCGGTCACAAGGTCCTTGACGACGCGGCCATACGTATTGTCAACCTGGCCGCACCGTTTGCCCCCTTCCCGGATGAATTACGCAAGGACACCGATGTGTTGCATATCACACGGACCTGGCAGTTTCTCAGCAGTAATCAGTTCCAAACCCAATAGCCTTGCTTAAAGAACCCTATGTAAATCAATTGGGTATAGTCAGGGATGGATTGAAGGCGGTTTACAAGAAGGCGTGTAAGCCGGCTTTGCCAGGTTTCATCGCGGCAAGCAGGACTATCGTGTTCATTATTCCATGCCGCTCCGTACGGGATTGCCATTGCCAAGCATGGCATATTTGAGATAGGGTTCTTTATATGGCCGAGACCATGTCCCTCACTAATCAATTCCTGATCGCAATGCCCACCCTGCAGGATCCTAACTTCATGCGCAGCGTTACATACATCTGCGAGCATAATGAAAACGGCTGCATGGGTATCATCATCAACCGACCGCTGGATATTACATTGGGGGAAGTATTGCGTCAGCTGGAAATCCACGTGGATGATCCCGATATCTCCCATCAACCCGTGTATCTCGGGGGGCCGGTACAGAACGAACGCGGATTTGTGATACATCGTCCGCACGGTGACTGGGAGGCCATACTCAAGGTCACCAGTGAAATCGGAATCACCTCATCGCGCGATATCCTGGCAGCTATCGCGGAGGGCAAGGGCCCTGAAAAGAATCTCATCGCGCTTGGATACGCCGGCTGGGGTGCGGGACAACTTGAAAGCGAGATTGCCCAGAATGCCTGGTTGAGCACACCTGCAGACAACAGCATCATCTTCGAAGCACCGTTTGATAAACGCTGGGAAGCGGCCGTCGCCCTGGCGGGAATCGATCTCAACAAACTGTCCAGCGAGATCGGCCACGCATGAAGCAACATCGGACCTTGCTCGGGTTTGATTACGGAACAAAGAGGATTGGAATTGCTGTTGGACAGGAACTCACCTCCTCGTCATCCCCGCTTGAAACAATCCACAACAGAAAAAACGCGCCTGACTGGACGGCGATTGAAAAGCATATCCATAACTGGCGGGCCGACGCTTTGGTGGTAGGTATACCCTTCAGTATGGACGGCACGGAACATGCGTTGACACATGCCGCAAGACGTTTCGCGGCTGCGCTTGAAAAGCGCTATCATCTGCCGGTCTATACCGTCGACGAACGTTTAACCTCCATCGAGGCGCAACATATAATCAGGGACATGGGCACATTGCCTCACAAGCTCAAACAGAAAAAAACCCTCATCGATCAGGTTGCCGCACGACTGATCCTAGATACCTATCTCAGCCAGCGTGGCATACAACATGACAAGAAGTGTGGCTGAAACATGACCGTAAAACAGAATGAACAATCGTGAATAATCGAAATTTCGATGTCGACCAGATCATTGCCAATGTGGCCGGGCAATTGAGGTCGCATCTGGAAACTCACAATATCCCTGATCCGATCATGATCGGTATCCACACAGGCGGTGTGTGGATTGCTCAGCGTCTGCATGAGTTGCTGACAATGAAGGAACCACTGGGTACGCTGGATATATCATTCTACCGCGACGATTTCACACGGGTCGGTGTGAATCCACAGGTCAAGCCGTCGCGTCTACCGCTCAATCTGGACGACCGGTATATCATCCTCGTAGATGACGTATTATACACCGGCCGTACCATCAGGGCGGCGTTGAATGAAATATTCGATTACGGCAGGCCGGCCGCAATTCTGCTTGTCGTTCTGGTCGAGCGTGGCGGCCGGGAACTGCCCATCCAGGCCGATGTGGTTGGTACCCATGTCGAGTTGACTGAAGGGCACCATATCAAACTTCAGGGGCCCGAACCTTTGAGTCTGAAAGTTATTGACATGGATATGATGGAGAAATAAATTCCCGGCACACGCGATCAGTCTATGAATAAATCCAATATCCAGCTCAATGAACAAGGCCGATTGCGTCATTTTCTTTCTATCGAAGGACTCAGCCGCTCATTATTGACGGATATTCTGAATACCGCAGAGTCCTTTACCAGCGTTACCGAACAGTCTGTCAAGAAAGTACCTCTATTACGCGGCAAGACCATCGTCAACCTGTTCTTCGAATCCAGTACCCGCACAAGGACCACGTTTGAGCTTGCGGCCAAGCGGCTTTCGGCGGATGTGCTAAATATCAACATCAGTGTCTCCGCAACAAGCAAGGGTGAAACCTTGCTCGATACGATCCGTAATCTCGAGGCGATGCACTGCGATATGTTCATTGTCCGTCATCCGCTCAGCGGAGCCGCGCATTTTATCGCCCGGTTTGCCGCACCCCATATCAGCATCATCAACGCGGGCGACGGCCGTCATTCCCACCCGACCCAGGCAATGCTCGATATGTTTACCATCAGGCGGCACAAGGGTGAATTTCATAAATTGCGCGTTGCCATCGTCGGGGACATATCACATTCCCGCGTCGCGCGCTCGCAGATACACGCCCTCAATATCCTTGGTGCCGAAGAGGTCCGGATTATCGGTCCCAAGACTCTCATACCGGCAGAGGCACACACTCTCGGTGTACATGTCTTTCATGACCTGCGCGAGGGGCTGCGCGATGTCGACGTGGTGATTATGCTGCGCATACAGAAAGAGCGTATGGAAGGTGCGTTTTTACCCAGCGAACATGAGTACTTTCAACTCTATGGCCTGACAGAAAAGAAGCTTGAACTGGCCAAACCTGACATCATTGTGATGCACCCCGGACCGATCAACCGTGGCGTCGAAATCGACTCGGTCGTGGCGGACGGCTCTCGGTCCCTGATACTGCAGCAGGTTACACATGGTATTGCGGTGCGCATGGCGGTAATGTCACTTGCGATGGGGCATTCATTCAGCGATACCGAACGGGAGGGTTCCTGATGCGGATACGTATCTCCAACGGTCATGTCATCGATCCCGCAAACAACATCGATCGCGAGCAGGATATCTACATCGCCGATGGCAGGATTGTCGCCGTTGGCTCATCTCCCGACGGATTTACACCGGATAACGACATCGATGTAACCGATCACATTGTGTGTCCCGGCTTCGTGGATCTGCGGGCTCATTTCCGTGAACCGGGCCAGGAACACAAGGCGACCATTGCCAGTGAATCCCGTGCTGCGGCACGCGCCGGTGTAACCACGGTTTGCTGTCCGCCCGATACGGATCCCGTCATCGATACCCCGGCCGTTGCAAGTCTGATCCGTCGCCGTGCCGACGAGGTCGGCATGACACGCATCGTACCACTGGGTGCCCTTACCCAAAAACTCCAGGGTCAGCAAATCAGCGAGATGAAGGCCCTTAAGGACGCAGGTTGCGTCGGTGTCAGTAATGCCATGTATCCAATGGCGAGTCTGATTGAGTTGCGTCGTGCGATGGAATATGCGGCTACCCACGATCTGACGTTCTTCATACATGCCGAGGATGCTGCATTATCAAATCACGGCTGCGCACATGAAGGCGCGGTCGCCACGCGACTTGGCCTGCCCGGCATTCCGGAGGCCGCAGAGACCGTAGCCGTTGCCAGTTGTCTGGCGCTGATCGAACAAATCGGAAACCGTGCCCATTTCAGCATGATAACCACCTCCCGTGCCGTACAAATGATCGCGCGCGCACAATTCGACGGATTGCCGATCACAGCGGATGTCACTGCGCATCATCTGCATTTGACTGAAATCGATATACTGGACTTTGACAGCATGTGTCACGTGCGACCGCCCTTGAGGACACAGCGCGACTGTGATGGCCTGCGCCATGGCCTGGCGAGAGGGACACTGGCGGCCGTCTGTTCCGACCATCAACCGCATGAACCGGATGCCAAGCTGGCACCTTTCAGTGCAACGGCTACGGGCATCTCCGCACTGGAGACACTGTTGCCTCTCAGTTTACGCCTTGTCGATGACGGATTTATGCAGCTGTCCGATGTCATCGCACGGCTGACCTGCATGCCGGCCCGGATTCTGGGGATCAACGCCGGTACACTAAGTCCTGGAGGCCCGGCGGATATCTGTATCTTTGATCCGCAACGTTACTGGACACTGACGAGACACAATATTGTCAGTATGGGACATAATTCGCCTTTCATGGATTGGGAACTCAAGGGGCTAGTGACGCAAACACTGCTGGGGGGGAATATCGTCTTTACCAGTGACAAGGATGTGGTCAACGTATGACAGGCCACCGCGATACCATCTACAGCGAGGATGCCGAGATACTTGAGCAACAATCCTATGCGGGCGATCAATATATCATTCGGCTTCATGCCCCGTTGACCGCCGCTCACGCACGTCCAGGCAGCTTCGTGCATCTGCAGTGCAACAACATGCTGCCGATGCGCCGTCCATTATCGATCATGCGGGCACATAAACAGGCGGGCTGGATAGAACTCATGTACCGGATCTTCGGCATGGGGACACACTTGCTCTCACAACGCATCACCGGCGAGCGTCTCAGCGTGCTTGGTCCGATCGGTAATTCATTTAACATACATCGTGAAAAAATCCGTCCCCTGTTGATCGGCGGTGGCGTTGGAATTCCACCAATGATCTTTCTGGCGGATGAACTCCATGCCGACAAGGGCGGCTTCGAGCCATTGGTGCTGATGGGATCTGAAACTCCTTTTCCGTTCACCCCCCGCCCCTCCCAGATCATGGTACCGGGCCTTCCAGATGGCGTTATTGCCGCCATGCCCCTGATGGAAGACTGGGGTATTGCCAGCCGCCTGGCGAGCATGCAGGGATTTGCGGGCTGCTTTGACGGCTATGTTACCGAACTGGCGCGCTCATGGCTCGAGGCGATGCCTAAGGAACAACTTTCAAAGGTCGAGGTATTTGCATGCGGGCCGCATCCGATGCTCGAGGCCGTGGCGGTAATGGCCAGGGATTTCAACATTCCCTGTCAGATCTCCATGGAGGAGTTCATGGCATGTGCAGTAGGTGGTTGTGCGGGCTGTACGGTCAAGGTCACAACTGCGTCGGGGCCAGCCATGAAGCGGGTCTGTGTCGATGGCCCAGTGTTTGACGCCGCGTGTGTTTTTCCAGTTACGGCCTAATATGATTGTACGGCCTAATATGATTGACAGCAGTGCCTGGCGGTAATTGCACGTCCATTCATTTGAGCGGCTGCCGCCAGTTATCATTGCGTGGTTGGCGGTGCCCCTGTAAATCAAGCAGGGTGACTCCGTCAAGTGCAGAATAAAGGCTGGCTGCATCCTGTTTACCACCGAATCTGATCATCAACCTGACGTCATTGGGAGAATCTGCATTATGTATAGCGTCTTCCCGTGAGATCTTGCCGTTGCTGTACAGATCGTAAAGATCGTCATCGAAGGTCTTCATGCCGTACTGCGATGATTTGCGTATCACATCCTTGAGCAGATGGATATCGCCCTTTTGCAGGGTCGAGGCCACCAGGGGACTGGTGTGCAGTAGTTCGACTGCCGGACTGAGGCCAGACTGGCCAATTGTTGGTACAAGGCGCTGGGCGACAACCGCCCTCAGGTTCAGTGACAGATCCATCAATACCTGCTGGCGACGGTTGTTACCGAAAAGATTGATGATCCGTTCGATCGCCTGAACAGTGTTGTTAGCATGCAGTGTCGCCAGGCATAAATGACCGGCGTCGGCAAAGGCGATGGCATGTTCCATCACCTCCCGTGTTCGGATTTCACCGATGACGACGACATCCGGTGCCTGGCGCAGACTGTTAACAAGGGCAGCCTCGACGGACTCTGTGTCAATGCCTATTTCACGCTGGGTAATGATACATCCCGCTGGCTCATGTACATACTCGATGGGATCCTCGATACAGACGATATGGTTGAGGCTGTTGCGGTTTCTGTGTCCAACCAGGGCAGCCTGGGTGCTGGATTTGCCAGATCCAGTCGTCCCGGCGACAATGACCAGTCCCTGTTTGGCCATCGCCAGTTTCTTGAGCATGGGAGGCAAACCGAGTTGTGCGAATGTCGGAATACTGGTTTCAATCCTGCGGATCACCATGCCGGTGTGATTCTGTTGTTGAAATACATTGACCCTGAAGCGCCCGATGCCCGCACGATTAATCGCGAAATTGCACTCCCTGTTGCCTTCAAACTCGTTCCGTTGATGTTTCGTCATCAGTTCGAAGACCAGCTTGCGGGTCTGCATCGCCGAAAGCCTGTTCCTGGAAATGGGCATAACGCTGCCGTTTATCTTGAGGCTGGGCGCAACACCGGAGGTCACAAACAGGTCGGAGGCCTTCTTGCTGACCATGATTTTAAGGAGGGAATCGAGCGTCATTATTATTATGTATTATTGTATGAGCACTATGGTTATTTTAACGCTTTTTCGGGGTAATTTCCTCCCCTAAAATAAAAATATTAAAAACAATATGTAAGATTCACTTTCCCGTACCGACGGACAGTCATACGTAGCAAATGGTACCAGGCGCTCGAAAACAGCGTTTCAGAGGAGATGCAACAAGTGATGAATGTGACGGGAATTACAGGCATGAAAAGACCTGAATTTGATATCTGTGTCATCGGTGGAGGTTCCGCCGGACTGGTGGTCGCTGCCGGTGGGGCGTCACTGGGAGCCAAGGTGGTCCTGGTTGAAAAAGATGCCCTGGGCGGCGATTGCCTGCATTACGGCTGCGTCCCAAGTAAGACCTTGTTGTACTCCGCCAAGGTGGCACACACGATACGTCATGCCCGACGCTACGGCATCGATTCGGCACCGCCCGCTGCGAGTATCAAGGATGTCATGCAACGCGTTGGTGATGTCATCAAGACCATCGAAGTCCACGATAGTCCAGAGCGGTTCCGGGGCATGGGTGTCGATGTCATATTCGGTGCAGGGAGGTTTGTTTCTACCGATACCTTCCGGATAGATGACAGGGTCATATCGGCGAAGCACTTTGTCATCGCCACAGGATCCCGGCCTTCAATTCCGCCGATAGCTGGCCTCGATACGGTCCCTTTTCTCACCAATGTCTCGGTTTTTTCGCTCGAAGAACCGGTACCGGAACTGGTTATCCTGGGAGGAGGCCCGATCGGTATTGAAATAGCCCAGGCATTCGTCCGCCTGGGTAGCAAGGTCACGGTCATACAACGCAACACACAAATACTGACAAAAGAGGATCAGGATCTCAGCGAGATTGTTAAACAGCGTCTTGAAGATGAAGGCGTTGAATTTCATCTCGGATCGACAACCCAACGTATAAGTGGCTTGGCAGGCGAGATCGAACTGACACTCGCGGCAAAAGACGGTCAACAGCGATCCATCAAGGGTACTCATCTGCTGGTAGCGACCGGTCGCAAGGCCAACAGTGAGGGACTCGGCCTGGAAAATGCGCAGGTCCGGACACAAAACGGCCGCATCATGACGGATAATCGATTACGCACGACAAACCGTCGTATCTTCGCCTGCGGTGACATCGTAGGACCCTACCTGTTCACGCATATGGCGGAACATCACGCCGGTGTTGTATTGCGAAATACCCTGTTTAAGCTGCCGGCCAAAATCGAGCAACGTGTCATCCCGTGGTGTACCTTTACCGATCCTGAACTGGCGCGTACAGGACTGTCAGAGACCGAAGCACAACAACTCGGCATCCGACATAAGGTCTACACGTTTCCATTCAGGGATATCGATCGTGCCCAGACTGAAGGTGAAACCGATGGAATCGCCAAGATCATCACCGACCTGAAAGGCAGATTACTGGGCGCAGCAATGGTAGGTCCCAACGCGGGTGAACTGATCCATGAATACATCATCGCAATCGCCAAACGCATGAAGGCATCCGACCTGTCAGGTATTATTCATATCTACCCGACGCTGGCGCAGATCAACCGCCGCGTGGCAGATGCGCGCATGAAAGAGGGCTTGACCCCGGGTGTCAGAAAATGGATCAAACGGATTTTTCGTTTACGCGGCACCTGGTGAAATGCTCGAGGTTACACATAATTGACATGCTCATCACACCTTGCCAATCGTAACGACTCAGACTCAGGGCACATTTCTTGATCCGCAGGATGTGCAGCCGTTACACGCGGCAACTGGAATTCATTTCAACCACCATGCGCAGCTATATGCAAGATGCCGAAATATCGCATCTTGCATCCCCCTGCTCGTCGCAGCAAGCACGTAAACGCCTAGTAAATTGAAGGAACAGAAATGGATGAACTCGATTGATTATCGGCACGGAACATGCCCCCATACGGTACTGGTTTACGGCCTGTAATTAAAGGTGTTTTAATTTCTGCACCAGCTCATTGACCATCGACTGGGCGTCGCCATAGAGCATGCGGGTATTATCTTTATAGAAGAGCTCGTTTTCGATGCCGGCGAATCCCGTTCCCTTGCCACGTTTGATCACGAGAACATTTTCCGCCTGGTCTACGTTCAGGATCGGCATGCCGAAGATCGGACTGGAGGGATTGGTCTTTGCCATCGGATTGACCACATCGTTGGCGCCGATCACCAGTGCCACGTCCGCAGTGGGAAACTCGGGGTTTATCTCGTCAAGATCGAATAATTTATCATAGGGTACACCTGCCTCCGCCAGCAGCACGTTCATATGTCCGGGCATGCGTCCTGCCACCGGGTGTATCGCAAACTTGACCTCGATACCCTTGTCATCAAGGATATCCATCAGTTCGCGGACCTTGTGCTGGGCCTGCGCAACCGCCATGCCGTAACCCGGCACGATAATCACCTTGGAGGCATAACCCATCATGATGGCAGCATCTTCAGGTTCGGTCGGTTTGAGACTGCCGGCGATCTCGCCCTGCTCTTCCTCGACAACTGCACCGAAACTGCCGAACAGCACATTGGATAACGGGCGATTCATTGCCTTGGCCATCAGCTGTGTCAGCAGGGTACCCGCGGCACCCACGACAGTCCCGGCCACGATCATCGCCGCATTACCCAGCGCAAATCCCTCGAAACCTACGGCCATGCCGGTGAGCGCGTTATACAAGGAAATGACCACCGGCATGTCGGCACCGCCGATCGGCAGGGTCATCAAGATCCCGAAGGCCAGGGCGGCAATGAAAAACAACATGATCAAGGCGGTCGTGGTATCACTGGCGATCACACCGATACCTAGCAACACCGCCACGGCAAATACGGCGATATTAATACGCTGCTGCATGGGGAATTTGATCGGTCGTTCGCTGATCAGACGCTGTAACTTGGCGAAGGCCACCATGCTTCCGCTGAAGGCGACCGCACCGATAAGCCCGCCAAGTACCGCCAGTGAGGTCAGTCCCGTGGTTTCGATGCCCTTGCTCAATTCGACAGCGGCAATGGCTCCAGCCGCGCCACCGCCCATTCCGTTATAGATCGCAACCATCTGCGGCATGTCGGTCATTGCTACCTTTTTACCGCTGACAAACGCCACCACGGCTCCAATGGCGATGGCAAAAAACATCAGGCCAATATTATGCAGACCGGGATACAGCAGGGTGATGCCGACGGCGATCGCCATTGCCAGACCGGCCCAGGTAATACCGCTGCGCGCGGTCGCCGGTGAACTCATGCGCTTGAGCCCCAGAATGAACAAAACGGCGGTAATAAAATAGGCCGCCTGTATCAGGTTTTCCAGCACCGTCTAGTCGCCTCCGTCCTTTCGCCTGGCCTTTTTCTTTTCGAACATCTCCAGCATGCGTTCGGTGACCACATAACCGCCGACGGCATTGATTGCACCGAGCAATACACCAAAAAAACCAATCCCCTGTTCAAGTGGTGTCTCGGCGTGACCGAGCGCGACCATTGCCCCCACCAGGACGATGCCATGTATAAAGTTGGAGCCTGACATCAACGGCGTATGCAGGATCACCGGCACACGGCTGATAACCTCGTAGCCGGTAAAGGCCGCCAATACAAAAATAAACAACGCCGCCCAAACGCCTTCAATCATGGTTACCCTCCTGCCACCAGTTTTTGCGTCGGTTCATGTCTGATTTGCCTGTCGTGCGTGACCACACTTGAGGCGATTATTTCATCATCCCAGTCAAGGTTCAGCGACTCGCCGTCCTTGCTGAGCAAGGAGATGAAGTTGAAGATATTCTTGGCATACATCTCGCTGGCATGGACGGACAACATGCTGGGAACATTCTCGGGACCACAGATAATGACACCGTTATGATTGATATCCTTGCCTGCCTGAGTCAGTGCACAGTTGCCCCCGGATTCCGCGGCCAGATCGACAATGACGGCACCGGGCTTCATGTCGGCGACCATCTCCGCACTGACCAGCCGCGGCGCCTGACGACCGGGAATCTGCGCCGTGGTTATCACGACATCCGCCTCACCGACGCTCTTCCATAACATCACCTGCTCGCGCTGTTTCTCTTCATCGGTCAATTCACGTGCATAACCGCCCTCGGCCTCGGCATCGAGTTCCACCTGGAGGAATTTTGCCCCCAGGGATTCGACCTGTTCCCGGGCGGCGCGGCGCACATCGTAGGCCTCTACGATGGCCCCCAGGCGACGCGCGGTTGCGATTGCCTGCAGACCGGCAACACCGGCGCCGAGTATCAATACCTTTGCGGGACGTATGGTGCCCGCGGCCGTTGTCAACATCGGGAAAAACCGGCTGCAACGATTCGCCCCAATCAAGACGGCCTTGTAACCCGCGACGGTCGCCTGTGACGAGAGTGCATCCATCGATTGCGCCCGGGTGATGCGCGGTATCAGTTCCATCGCAAAGCTGGTGATACCTTTATCCCTCAATCTTGTCACCTGCTCCGGGTAGCGATGCGGTTGCATAAAGCAAACCAGGACGCTGGATTCGCGGTAGGTATCGATCTCCTCATTCGTTGGTGGCTGCACCTTCAGGATGACATCCGCCTCACCCAGTGACTGAGAATCGTCAACGAGCCTGGCGTTTACAGCCTCATAGGCCCCATCCGGCTGGAAACTCTCGAGCCCTGCACCCCGTTGGATCAACACCTCAAATCCGGTTTTCGCCAGGCGGCCGGCCACTTCCGGCATGAGGGCGACGCGCCGCTCACCGGCAATCTTCTCTTTAGGCACCGCCACGCGTACGGGCATCTGTAACTACTCCAGATATTGAATTCAGGAAAACGAGTATCGAACTACCGGATGATGATGACTAAAGCATCGCCCCAGGCTCCTGGTAGCACACCTATTACAATGTAACTATTTGTTATTTCTGTTTTTCTAGATTGATCGAGGACGCTATCAGTCTTCGCCGCATCCATAAAAGTCCGCTATTTTACGCATAGATGGCCGGCAGCGGCAACATTATGAATCGTGACTACAAACCGGAGTCTGCCGAACGGCCTAACAAACATAGGGCGTTCATTTTCCCTTAAAGAAACAGGCTGTGTAAGAAGTATAGGGCTGGCACGACTGAATAAATGTACGATAAATGTATGTAGATGAAGATACATCGATATGCCTGTGGATCCCTGTCTGTGATAAAGACGGGATACTTCTTTGTTAACATCTTTGAATCATTGGCCTGACTGATACACGGATAACGATCTGCAAGATGGATTCAATGCCTGACACATACAAAAGCGGCCTGAGGATATGGATAAAGCCCCTGATATTCTTGATCTTTGTCGGAGGACTCGTCGCATTCTTTGCCCTTGGCGGCGACCAATATCTGACACTCGAAACGGTAAAGACTCATCGTGATGACATGTTGGCGTACACGCAGCAACATCGACTCCTGATGATCACTGGGGCAATCGTTGTGTATACGGTTTCGACGGCTCTCAGTATCCCGGGGGCATTGATCCTGTCCCTGACTGTGGGTTTTTTGTTCGGACGCTGGCTCGGTACGGCCATCATCGTCGTATCTGCAACACTCGGCGCAACGCTGGTGTTCCTCGCCGCGCGTTACCTGTTTGCAGAAGCCGCGCAACGACGGGTGGGTAATATGGCCCGAAAGATCATCGCAGGTTTTCATGCTAACGCCTTCAACTACCTGATGTTCCTGCGACTAGTTCCTGTATTCCCATTCTGGCTCGTCAACCTGATACCCGCCTTCACGCCGATACATCTGCGTACCTATTTTGCAGCGACGGCTATCGGGATTATCCCCGGCAGTTTTGTATTCGCAAATCTCGGCCAGTCACTTGGCCGCATCGAATCGGCGGATCAATTGCTATCACCGCAGATCCTGATTGCATTTGTATTGTTGGGGCTGTTTGCATTGATACCGGTTGCTGTTAAAAAGTACAAACTCACTAAAAATCTCAAGGAATCCTGAAGGGGCCTGTTGATATGCATGCAACCTTGCCGTTACTCGAAGTCAGCGATTTTCCTGCAATCAAGCGTGCCAGGCTGGATACGCTGCAGGTAAACCTGGGTTATCTCTGTAACCAGCAATGTTTCCATTGCCATGTCGACGCCGGGCCCAGGCGCAAAGAGATCATGCAGCGGGAAACCATTGATGATGTCATCAACTACATCAGGATTTCTGATTTAGAAACGCTCGATTTGACGGGTGGGGCACCCGAATTGAATCCTCACTTCAGGGACCTGGTCGTGACCGCCCGTAAGATGGGGCTGCGCGTCGTCGACCGCTGTAACCTGACGATCCTCGAGGTACCCGGACAAGAGGATCTGGCCCAGTTTCTCGCCGACCAACGGCTCGAGATTACCGCCTCGCTTCCCTGCTATCTGGAGGAAAATGTCACCCGGCAACGCGGCAAGGGGGTGTATGCATCGAGCATTCGCGCACTGCAGAGGCTCAACAAACTGGGTTATGGTCACGAGGGAAGCGGCCTGGTTTTGAATCTGGTGTATAACCCCCAAGGACCGGCATTGCCGCCGTCCCAGCAGGCTTTGCAACATGATTACAAGCAACATCTCGATGAGGATTACGGTATCGTGTTCAACGAACTGTTTACCATCACCAACATGCCCATCAAGCGTTTTGGCAGCATGCTCATTTCCAAAGACCAGTTTGAGGGCTACATGTCATTACTGCGGGATTCATATAACCCGTCAAACCTCAAATCGGTCATGTGTCGCACCCTCATCAGTATCGACTGGCAGGGATATGTCTATGACT
>CAZSAK010000013.1:0-79784 GCA_964605155.1 uncultured Chromatiaceae bacterium
CTTTTCATATGTTCAAGCAGGATATGTACCCTCTTGATGAGTGCTTCACCGATGCCTTTGAGAAGGCGGATACCCTGGTGGTCGAGGTCAATATGAACAATGTCGATCAGCAGAAGATGGCGGAATTGTTCAAGCAGCGCGGGATATATCAGGGGAATGTGACCATCGAGCAGCGACTCAGCAAGGAAACGCTTGATAAGCTGAAGGAATACCTGAACAGTCGCGGCATAGATATGACACAAGTCAACAGGATGAAACCGTGGTTCCTGGGGATGACGATCGCGGTGCAGGAGATGATCTCGCTGGGCTATGATCCGAATCTGGGAGTCGATCTCTATTTTATGGCAAACCTGGGAGACAGGGAGATCATCAGCCTTGAAACCATCGAAGAGCAACTAGAGATACTGGCGGGTGATCCGCAGGATATACAGGATCTTGCCTTGCGGATGGAACTGGAGGATATCCCCGAGCTCGAGTCTTTGATGGGCAGGATGATTGACGCCTGGTCGAGCGGTGACGCCGGTGCACTGGACGAGATTATGCGCGAACCTGAGGACCGCTATCCCGGGCTGGAACAACAGTTTAAGCGAACCATTGATGACAGGAATATCCTGATGGCGAAAAAGATCACGCACTTTCTGGATACGGACAAGACGTATTTTGTGGTTGTAGGGGGAGGTCATATCGGTGGTGAAAAGGGATTGTTGACCCTGCTCGCCAATAAGGGGTTTTCCATACACCAGTTGCCGAAGGCGGAGCGTTCCATTGAGGAACAACAGCGATCGATGTCAATGAATCCCGTTGAAATGATTGCAATAACGAGGTGATTCGCTTAGAATGGCCCGGTTTATTCGGCAGGTAATTGACCTTTAACCGCAATTCTTACTCCTTGCCTTATCATTGTTTTTGGAAGGCTATAAACCATAAGGAGCAGTATGAGACACTACGAAATCGTATTTCTGGTACATCCGGATCAGAGTGAGCAGGTGCCCGCGATGATCGAGCGCTATCGTTCGACCATTGAATCGGGTGGTGGCGCCATTCATCGCCTCGAAGATTGGGGACGGCGTCAGCTGGAGTACCCCATCAACAAGGTTCACAAGGCACACTACGTGCTGATGAACATCGAAGTCGGTCAGGAAATATTGGACGAATTGAACAGCGCCTTTCGTTTCAACGACGCCGTGATTCGCAATATTGTCATCAGACAGAACCGCGCAATAACCGAGCCATCACCGATGTCCAGGGCCGGCAAGGGTGACAGTTCATCCGACAACAGTGATGATGCAACCGATCAATCGGATGATCGTTATGGCGAGAGACACCATAGGGGTTCCGGTCATTCTGCATCCGATGACCGTGATAATGCGGATTCCGCATAGCGAGATAAGGCTGCTCAGCCGCTGGCAGAACTGATTCCAGGTATGTTCTGGCGCCAGCTTCGATTGGTGATGAATACATTCAAGAACAGATTGATATAAGGAGAGTCCGTATGGCGCGCTATTTCCGTCGCAAGAAGTTCTGCCGTTTTACCGCGGAAGGAATCAAAGAAGTTGATTATAAAGATATCGGAATGCTGAAAAACTATATCGCGGAGACCGGCAAGATCGTACCCAGCCGTATTACGGGTACGCGTTCAAAATATCAACGTCAATTGTCAACCGCGATCAAACGTGCGCGATATCTGGCATTGTTGCCGTATTCAGATTCGCATTAAGTCCGCAGCCTTTCGTTTATTTCGATTTTATCTGGCTCATACCGGCCGGAGGTGGTGATCTCACGTGCAGGCATTTGCATCCTATATCTTACGCGGGCCACTTCAGGCTATCATTGTAACCGCAATCAGTTCGGTAACATCCTTGATACTCCCTCCTCTTGCCCATGTCAGCGGGGCATGCGTCGCACTTGTTACCCTGCGTAAAGGGCTGAGCAACGGGATCTTCGTGCTCGCCATTACGGGACTGCTCCTTGGCCTGGTGGGCCTGGTTTCTTCCGTAAACTTCGAGATGATCAAGATCTACATATCTGCCATGGTGCTGGTGTGGTGGCTGCCAGTTGTTTTGACAGCGGCGGTACTGCGATTCACCCGCTCACTGGGTCTTACCATATTGTTTCTGGGTATTCTATGTATGGTGGTCATGTCAGTGTCTTATCTGATCATCGGGGATATTCCGGCTTGGTGGCAGGACATGATACCGTCCATGCTGCAACCGATGTACGATGCCACGGATTTCAACCTGTCAAAGGAAGAGCTGAATCAACTGATGGCAAATATGTCGACCGTCATGACAGGATTTATATCTGCAACGATAGTGTATCTGACGATGATCAATCTGTTTATTGCACGTTGGATGCAGTCCATACTGTTTAATCCGGGCGGGTTCCGTGCCGAGTTTTATGGTTTGAAGCTTGACAGACGACTGGGCATATTTTTATTGGTGGTTGCGGCTGTTAGCGCATTTACATCAGGGATTATTGCAAACTATGCACTTAATCTCTTGATACTAATAGCTACCTTGTATTCTCTTCAGGGCCTGGCAATCGTGTATGCCATTATCGCTGCGCTTAATGCCCATATCGGCTGGCTTATCGGTCTCTATGTCCTGATGTTTTTCGCACTGCCGTATGTGATGCTGATATTGTCGTTCACCGGCCTGGCGGATAATTTCATGGATTTCAGGTCCCGCATAAAAAAACAGAAATGATCAGTCGCGACACATTGACATCAGAAGTGGCTGTGGATGTTACGGATTGAATAATATTGTATGCTATAACAATTGAGGTAAATGCTATGGAAGTAATCCTGTTAGAGAAGATTGATAACCTTGGCAACCTGGGCGATATGGTCAAGGTCAGGGCCGGATACGGCAGAAACTACCTTGTGCCAGGTGGCAAGGCAGTGTATGCCACTGATGAAAATCGTGCGAAGTTCGAGGCACACCGGGCGGAACTGGAAAAGGCGGCTGCAGACGTGCTGACGGCCGCCAAGCAACGTCAGGAATCCCTCGAAGGCATGACAGTGACTATCACGACCAAGGTTGGCGATGAAGGGAAACTGTTCGGATCGGTCGGCACGACGGATATTTCCGATGCGGTCACCAATGCCGGCGTCAAGATCACCAAGCAGGAAGTCCGACTGCCCGCCGGGCCGATTCGTCAAACTGGAGAGTATATGATCGAGATTCATCTGCATCCCGAGGTGAACGTCCAGATCAAGATCATTGTTGCCGAGGAATAGTTTCGGCAAACCAGCCTTGGCGCAGACTCAATGTTTTTATAGTAATGGCTGAAAGATGCCGTGGGGTGAGCAATAACGATGCCAGAACTCGCGACGATTAAGGAAGGATTACGGCAGGCAACCGAGCAATTCAAGGTGCCGCCGCATTCAATCGAAGCCGAGCAGGCGGTGCTGGGCGGGTTGATGCTGGAAACCGAGGCCTGGGACAAGGTGGCCGATATCATCGGCGAGCAGGATCTATACCGGCAGGATCATCGTCGTATCTTTAATTGCATCAGTGAGTTGCACAACCAGAGTCAGCCGGTCGACGTGGTTACGGTTTCGGAATGGCTTGAAAATAACAATGAACTGGATAGTATCGGAGGGCTTTCCTATCTCGGTTCTCTGGCAAATAACACTCCCAGTGCCGCCAATATACAGGCCTATGCCAAGATTGTACGCGAGCGATCGATACTGCGTCAGCTGATCCATGTCGGTAACGAGATCGGTGAGAGCGCCTTCAATCCCGAAGGGCGTGACACCGCGCAGTTGCTCGACAGGGCCGAGCAACTGGTCTTTGAGATTGCCGAACAGGGTACACGCGGTCAGCGTGGATTTCTGCCTATCAAGGATCTGCTGGTGGACGTAGTCGACCGCATCGATGCACTGTCTAATCTGAAAACACCCATTACCGGCATCCCGACCGGTTATTCCGATTTCGATAAATTGACCTCCGGCCTGCAAAATTCAGATGTGATCGTGCTTGCCGGACGGCCATCGATGGGCAAGACGGCCCTGGCGATGAACATCGCAGAGGAGGCTGCCATCAAGAGCAAGATACCGGTGGCCATCTTCAGCATGGAGATGGCCGCGGAACAACTGGTCATGCGTATGCTGTCATCACTTGGACGCGTCGATCAGCACAAGGTACGGACAGGCAAGCTGGATGATGACGACTGGCCGCGCCTGACATCGGCGATGAATATCCTCAGTGAAGCCCCCTTGTTTATCGACGACACGCCGGCGTTGTCACCGACAGAGTTGCGGGCAAGGGCACGACGGTTGAAACGCGAACACGGGCTGGGAATGATCGTGATCGACTATCTGCAGCTCATGCACGTACCCGTAACCAAGGAAAACCGTGCCACCGAGATCTCCGAGATATCGCGCGCCCTCAAGACACTGGCGAAGGAACTCAATGTCCCCGTGCTGGCATTATCCCAGCTGAACCGCAGCCTGGAACAGCGCCCCAACAAGCGGCCGGTAATGTCCGACCTGAGAGAATCAGGTGCAATCGAACAGGATGCGGATGTGATCGTGTTTATCTATCGCGATGAAGTCTATAACAAGGATAGCCCTGAAAAAGGAATCGCTGAAATCATCGTGGCAAAACAGCGAAATGGCCCGATAGATACGGTACAGCTGACCTTCCTTGGTCAATACACCCGGTTTGAGAACTATACCCGAGATATCTACGACGGTGGGGAATATGCATGACACGTGCCGCTGAGGCGCGCATCAAGCTGTCAGCCCTACAGTCAAACTTGCAACGGGTTAAAAGCCTTGCCCCGCAATCCCGTGTCATGGCGATCATCAAGGCCAATGGTTATGGCCACGGGATGTTGCGTGTTGCACATTCACTTGTCTCTGCAGATGCCTTTGGAGTGGCATGTCTCGAAGAGGCGCTGTCTCTGCGTGACGCGGGCGTAACACAGCCGATATTGTTGCTCGAGGGATTTTACGATGTACCCCAACTGGAGTTGATCAGCCGTCATGAACTGGCGATCGTCGTGCACCAGGCATTCCAGGTCGATATGCTGGAAAAGACCCCGATTCCCAACCCTGTCCATGTCTGGCTGAAGATCGATACCGGTATGCATCGTCTGGGGTTTGCGCCACGACAGGTTCAACAGGTATATCAACGTTTGCAAACCTGTCGCAATGTGGCACGGCCGCTGCGATTGATGTCCCACTTTGCCGAATCGGACGACCGCAGTGCTGATATAACACGCTCGCAGTTCGACAGCTTCAATGACACTGTTGCCGAATTCCAGGGTGAGCGAAGTATCGCAAATTCGGCCGCCATCATTGCCTTTCCACAGAGTCATGTTGATTGGGTGCGTCCCGGGATCATGCTCTATGGCATATCCCCGTTCACAGATACTACAGGAAAGGATGAGGGACTGCAGACGGTCATGACACTTACCTCCCGGCTGATTGCACTCAACTACTTTAAAAAAGGTGACCGGATCGGTTACGGCGGTGTCTGGACGTGCCCCGAAGATATGCCGGTGGGTGTGATCGCCATCGGTTATGGTGACGGCTACCCGCGAGGTGTATCATCGGATACCCCCGTGCTGATAAACGGCCAACGCCTTCCGATTGTAGGCAGGGTTTCCATGGATATGATCACGGTGGATCTACGCAACATGCCGGATGCACGGGCAGGTGATATAGTGACACTGTGGGGTGACGGTCTGCCTGTCGAGGAGATTGCGCGTCGAGCGGGCACCATTCCATACGAACTGGTATGCCGGGTGACACAACGCGTCAGGTTTACCGAGTGCTGAGGTGTCAGGGGTGATTCAGCATGTGTGAACGGAGCTGCAATCGATGAATACCAGGCTCAAACCCAGAAAATCAAAGCTTGTTTACAGTTGTACGCGATGCGGGGCCCAGAACCCCAAGTGGACCGGGCAATGCAGTGAATGCGGGGCCTGGAACAGTCTTGTCGAAGACATCCCGCCTGTACAGACCGACGGGCGCAGGCCACAGTATGGCGACAGCCCGGCTGCAGCGGTCTATGACCTGACCGATATCGAGCGCGTTGATGAAATCCGCACCGTTACCGGTTTTAAGGAGCTTGATCGGGTGCTGGGCGGCGGGCTGGTGCAGGGTTCGGTAATCCTGATCGGGGGTGACCCGGGTATCGGCAAATCCACCTTGTTGATTCAGGCACTCGCCTCACTTGTCTCACGGTTACCTTCGCTGTATGTGACCGGTGAAGAATCCCTGCAGCAGATCAGTTTAAGGGCGCATCGACTCGGATTGCAGGCTGATAAACTGCGTTTGCTGGCAGAGACCAATGTCGAGCGAATCCTTACCCACGCGGAGATCGAAAAACCCAGGGTGATGGTGATCGATTCCATTCAGACAACCTATACCGAAGAATTACAATCGGCACCCGGCGGTGTCAGTCAGGTACGGGAAAGCGCCGCGCGGCTGGTAAATTATGCCAAGCAGACGGGGACGGCCCTGTTTCTTGTGGGCCATGTCACCAAGGAAGGCGCATTGGCGGGTCCGAGGATACTCGAGCACATGGTAGACACGGTGTTGTATTTTGAAGGGGAAACAGGCGGGCGCTACCGTATCATCAGGGCTGTAAAAAACCGTTTTGGTGCGGTCAATGAGGTTGGAGTGTTCGCCATGACGGAGCGTGGCCTGCGCGAGGTATCGAATCCTTCGGCGATATTCCTGTCACGTGACGGTGAAAACGTGCCCGGCACCATCGTCATGGTTACCCAGGAAGGGAGCCGTCCGATGTTGATTGAAGTACAGGCATTGGTTGCGGAGAGTCATATCACCAATCCCAGACGTGTTAGCGTCGGACTTGACCAGAATCGACTGGCGATGTTGCTGGCAGTGTTATACCGCCATGGCCGGATCGCATTATTCAACCAGGATGTATTTGTCAACGTGGTCGGTGGTGTCCGGGTCGGTGAAACCGCCGCTGATCTTGCCGTGGCCCTTGCCGCCGTATCGAGTCTTCAAGACAGACCATTACCTGATGACCTGGTGACGTTTGGTGAAATCGGTCTGTCTGGTGAAATCAGACCGGTGCAAAATGGTACAGAGCGTCTGCGTGAAGCCGCCCGTCACGGGTTGAAGCGTGCCATGGTGCCAAAGGCAAACGTCCCGCGCAAACCGATCAGGGGGATGGAGGTCATAGCCGTCAAACGTCTTGAAGAGGCGCTGGCGACGCTCGGAAAAATGTAATCAAGGCATGATTTTGTCTAGCCGAGGGCGGATAGCTCGCGATTGACCAGTTCGGCATCACCGAGATTGAATTCCATCAGGCGTTTGAGGTGGACGATACTGTCGAAGTCAATATTCTTGCAGTAAAAGCCGATGTGTTCATGATTGGTTCGCGCGACGATGACTGTCATGCGAATGATCACCTCATCGTTTCCCAGAGGCAATTCGAGGGTATATTGGTCGCCGACATTGCCTTCCCAGCTTCCCGGTCGTTCTACCAGAGCTCCTTTTAATGAGATGTCGATGAGCCTGCATTGCCATTGTGCAGCGGTATTGATCAGGGTGGCGTTGCTGTCAAATGGAGCCCTGCTGTAACGCCTTCTTTCGTGCTGATCATCACTCATGGTGTGAAACCTCCAAGGACGTTCGTCGTGAACTATGTGACCAGGAGTATTTCCAGTGCGCGCCGATAGATCAATGATAATGTATCGAGATCCTTGGCGCTAACACATTCGTTGATTTTGTGAATGGTTGAATTAACCGGACCCAGTTCCACCACCTGGGTGCCCGTCGGGGCGATAAACCTGCCATCGGATGTGCCTCCGTCCGTCGACAGTTGCGGCTTACGGCCGGTGATCTGTTGCACGGCAGACTGTACGGCGTCTACGAGTATCGCCGGTTCGGTTAGAAATGGTGAGCCGGAATGTTTCCAGGTGAGGGTGTATTCGAGGCCGTGACCTTTGAGAATGGACTCGACCCGTTCTTGCAGCAGCGGTGATGTGACCTCGGTTGAGTACCGGAAATTAAACTTGATCTCCAGACTGCCGGGAATGACATTATCCGCCCCGGTACCGGCATGGATGTTGGAGATCTGGAACGTTGTCGGGGGGAAATATTCATTGCCATTGTCCCATTGTGTAGCTACGAGTTCCGCCAGCACGGGGATGGATTGATGTAGAGGATTTCTCGCGAGGTGGGGATAGGCGATATGACCCTGTATTCCAAGGATCGTCAGATGTCCGTTCAATGATCCCCGGCGCCCGTTTTTAATGACGTCACCCAGTATTTCCCTGCTGGAAGGTTCGCCGACCAGGCACCAGTCTATCCTGGTGCCCTGTGCTCCCAGTTGTTCCATGACCTGTCTGGTACCGTGCATCGCCGGTCCTTCCTCGTCGCTGGTTATGAGAAAACCGATGGAGCCACCATGTCCCGGATATTCGGCTACAAAATCTTCACAAGCGGTGATCATCGCTGCGAGGCTTCCCTTCATATCGGCGGCCCCCCGGCCATACAGATAGCCATCACGGATTTGCGGTTGAAACGGATCGGATTGCCATTGTTGAAGCGGCCCGGTGGGGACCACATCGGTATGTCCGGCGAAGACGAACAATGGTGAGGTGTCTCCACGACGTGCCCAGAAGTTTTCCACTTCCTTGAAACGCATGTATTCGATATCGAAGCCGATGGATTCAAGCCTGTTTATCAATAGGGGCTGGCAGCCCGCGTCTTCAGGAGTTATTGACGGTTTGGAGATGAGGTCGATGGCAAGTTCGAGTGTGCGAGAAGACATGGCTGTTATAAAAACGTTTGGTTATAGTCGTGCTGGTCAAAGCCGATCAGTATTCTTGATCCCGTGGTAGCAACCGGGCGTTTGATTAAAGTCGGGTTTCGGCACATCAAATCGATCAATGTGTTGTGATCATTGGCCGGTTTTTCTTGCGCGGTAATCTTGCGCCATGTGGTGCCGCGACGGTTGACCAGCGATTCGAGACCTGCCTTGTCAGCCCATTTGACCAGCGTGGCATGATCAATGCCATCTTTCCTCAAATCATAAAACCTGTACGGGACATGGTGTGTATCCAGCCACCGGCGGGCCCTTTTCACGGTGGCGCAATTCGCTATACCGTAGAGGATAGTCAATTAGATATCTCTTAATAACTCATTAAGGCCGACCTTGCTGCGAGTCTTTTCATCGACCTGTTTGATAATGACAGCACAATACAGGCTGTATTTTCCATCATTGGAAGGCAGGGTGCCCGGGACGACAACCGCGCCTGGCGGGATCTCACCGTAACTGACCTCACCGGTGGTGCGATTGAAGATTTTGGTGCTTTGCCCGATGTAAACCCCCATTGAGATGACCGCCCCTTCACCGACAATCACACCTTCCACAATCTCGGACCGCGCACCTATGAAACAGTTGTCCTCGATAATGGTGGGATTGGCCTGCAACGGTTCCAGTACTCCACCAATGCCTACACCGCCGGATAAATGTACATTCTTGCCTATCTGGGCGCATGATCCGACCGTTGCCCAGGTATCGACCATGGTACCGCTATCGACATACGCACCGATGTTGACATAACTCGGCATCAGGACTACACCCGGTGCTATATAAGCACCTCTTCTCGCTGAGGCAGGGGGGACAACCCGCACACCGTTCTCGCGAAAATCACGCGGATTGAATTCGGCATATTTGGACGGGACCTTGTCATAATAATTGGTGAAGCCACCTTTCATGAAGCTGTTGTCCTCGATGCGGAAAGACAGCAATACCGCCTTTTTCAGCCATTGATTGACAACCCATGCGCCGTCCTTTTTTTCGGCAACCCGCAGTTTACCGCGATCAAGCCGGGTGATGACCTCGCTGACAGCCTCCTTTACGTGTGTGTCGACGCTGCGGGGAGTGATGTTGGTGCGCTGTTCGAACGCGGCGTCGATGACTTGTTGCAGGTCATTCATGATCAGGCTCCATGATATTGTGTCATTTGTATTACAGTTATGCGTTACAGGGTAGCTGCGAAATCACAAATCCGTTCGGCAGCCTCCAGGCAGGTATCCATAGTAGGTACCAGGGCGATGCGAACGCGTCGTTGACCGGGATTACAGCCGTGAGCCTCGCGCGACAGATAGCTGCCCGGTAATATAGTTACATTGTGCCGTGCATACAATGCTTTTGCAAAGTCGACATCTTCAACAGGCGTTTCCGGCCACAGATAAAAACCTGCCGCTGGACGATCAACATCCATGACGGGTTTGAGGATGTCCAGCACAGCGGTGAATTTCTGCCGGTATTGTTCGCGATTGCTGACGACATGCTGTTCATCCTCCCATGCCTTGATACTTGCCGCCTGCGAGAACGTCGGCATGGTGCATCCATGGTAAGTCCGGTACTGCAAGAACCTGCTGATGATGTTCGCGTCGCCGGCAACAAACCCTGAGCGCAGTCCAGGCAGGTTGGAGCGTTTTGACAGGCTATGGAAAACAATACACCTCCGGAAATCGCTGTTCCCCATCTGATCGGCGGCCTGCAGCAAACCGGGCGGCGGAAATGCCTCATCCAGATAGATTTCCGAGTAGCATTCATCGGCGGCAATAATGAAATCGTGTTTATCGGCGAGTTGAATCAGATCCATCAATGACCTTAAATCCATGACGGCTCCACTTGGATTGCCTGGTGAACACAGATAAAGTAACTGGCAACGATCCCACACGTCTGCTGGGACAACATCGAAATCGGGAAGCCAGCAGGTTACAGCTGTCGTATTGATAAACCAGGGCTCGGCCCCAGCCAGCAGGGTGGCGCCCTCGTAGATCTGGTAAAAGGGGTTAGGCAATACAATGAGCGGCCAGCGGTCGCGGTTGATGATACATTGGGCAAAGGCGAACAATGCTTCGCGTGTACCATTTACCGGTATTATGTGATTCTCCGGGTCCAATACTCCTGCAGGGAGCGCGAAACGATATGTCAGCCATGCCGCAATGGCCTCCCTCAGCTCGACCATACCCCGGGTCTTGGGGTAGTGAGAAACGCCGTGTAGATGCGTGATGATTTCCTCGATGATAAAACCGGGGGCGCTGTGCTGGGGCTCGCCAATGGCAAGGTTGATGGCCGGTTTATGCGCCGGTGGCACAACATCTCTGTGGAGCCGGGCCAGTTTTTCAAAGGGGTAGGGTTGCAGTCTGGCAAGATCGGGATTCATGGATCAGTTGTTATTGTTTGAAAACGGTATCAGAGTATAAGCGATTGCATCATGCCAACCAAACGTCGATTTGAGTTCGTTCCGGTTTTAAGCCTGCTGGTCAGTGCCACACTCTGGGGGGTGATCTGGTATCCGTTGCGGCTGCTCGAGAATCAGGGTATGGAGGGTCTGTGGCTGGTATTGTGTACTTACGGCGCCGCCACGTTTATTGGCATGTTGATTATTGTATTACGACGTTGCCGCTTTGAGCCGTCCTGGACATTGCTTTTTCTCGCCATTGCAAGCGGGTGGTGTAACACGGCCTTTATCCTCGCCGTGCTTGAGGGTAATGTCGTGCGGGTAATATTACTGTTTTATCTGTCGCCCCTGTGGACGGTTGTCCTGGGAATGCTGGTCCTTGATGAAAGATTATCGCGATATTCCTGGTTGACCCTTGTATCGGCTATGTGCGGTGCGTTGATCATGCTATGGGACCCTGCAATCGGATTGCCCTGGCCCGGGGATGTCTCCGACTGGCTTGCCATATCATCCGGTATAGCGTTTGCACTTTCCAATGTGCTGGTTCGCAAAATGCAGCAGGTTACGGTTGAAGTCAAGGCCGTATCCACGTGGGGAGGTGTCTTTATGGTTGCCGGCCTGTTACTTCTGGTTGTGCCCCGTCCATGGGTAGATGTGGATATCAATGTATTGTTCTATGCATTGTTGCTTGGTGCCACGGCGTTTGTGCTGATGACCCTGGCATTGATCTACGGTGTATCCCATATGCCAGTGCATCGATCAGCGGTAATCCTGTTGTTTGAACTTGTTGCGGGAGCCGTATCAGCACAGTTGCTGACCAATGAGATCGTACAGCCAAATGAATGGACGGGAGGCGTATTAATCATTATAGCTGCCTGGTTTGAAGCGCGCCGCCATCTCAGAACAGACTGATTTCCCGATAGTCCCGAGGTGAGCTGTCATCAATTGCAGGTCACTCTGGTGATTATGTGGGGGACTGGGTAAGCGACTTTTTCTTGCGTATCAGGAAGGAGGCACATACACCGCCAATAATGGCGCCATAGAGATGGGCATCAACAACTACGGATCCACCTGCGAACGAGGCCGAGCCGGGCAGCGCGCCGTACAGCTGCTCCCAGACCAGTTTTCCGACCAGCAATACCAGCAACAATGCCTCGGCACGGTAACCGTCAATGATGCTCGCAATAGCGCCGCATACAAACATTGCATGGAGCACTCCGGACAAGCCGACATACCATTTAAGATCTTGGTTGAACTCCAGTAACCCGAGGCTGATGAACAGTGCGGCGACAATGATGCATATTATCCATCGCCAATTTGTTATCAAACGCCCGAACAGCAACCAGATAAGGATCAGGCCGGCGATGTTCATTACAAAGTGCCTCCAACCCAGGTGGACAAAATGACCGGTTACAAGCCGCCATACCTGACCGGCCAGAATGGCATCCCTGTCATAGCGAAATAACTGACTGCCGCCTGTTCCACCAAGCATCAAGACATATGAGGCCATGATGATGGACAATGGCAAGCCGCTGTTTTGTAACAGGGTGACCATGCTTCTGTCGGATTTATTTGTCATTTTCCAGTGAATCGATGATGGCGTCACGCAAACGGATGCAATGAGCTTCGTCGCTCAAGGGATTGTTGTCCCCGTCGGTAATAAAGAAGATATCTTCAACCCGCGCGCCGATGGTGGCAATCTTGGCATTCTGTACCCTTACGCCGCATTTAACCAGGGCCTGACCGACGCGGGCTAGGAGACCTGGCCGATCCGCGGTGATCAGTTCTGCTATGGTAAAACGGTTCTGATGGTCTGTGCTGAAAGTGACCTCTGTGGGTATGGGGAAGTGTTTCAGCTGTCGTGGTGTACGGCGCGATATCCGCATCGAGTCAAGGTTGTTCTGTTTAAGCTGGCCTTTCAGGCTGGAGATGATTTCCTGGATACGGTACGCATTCCGAATGGGGGCGCCAGAAATATCATGGACGATAAAGGTATCCAGAGTATAGCCATGACTGGAAGTAATGATACGTGCGTCCAGGATATCGAGCCCCAGTTGCTCGAGGGTCATGGTGATCATTGCAAACAGGTAGTCCTTGTCGTGGGTATAGACAAAGATTTCCGTTCCGCCGCGTTCGGTTTCCTCTCGAACTACAATCAGTGGCAGGTCTGAAGGCCGGGAAGACAGGATGGCCTGGGTATGCCACGCTATTTCGTCCGCTGAATGGCGCATGAAATATTCATCTCCCAACGCATCCCATAGTTTTTCAATCGCATTCCACGGCAGGTCCCGATCGATAAGATCACACGCCCGATCCCGGGTCTCCTTAATCATTTCCGCGAGATCGATGGGGGAGCCTAGACCGCGACGCAAGGCACGCCTGGTCGACTTGTACAGTTCTGTCAACAGTGCATCCCGCCAGTTATTCCATAATGACGGATTGGTGCCGCGTATGTCCGCGACCGTGAGCAGATAAAGATAATCCAGATGGTTCCTGTCACCGACTGTTTTCGCAAATGCAGTAATGACCTCTGGATCACTGATGTCCTTGCGTTGTGCGGTCATCGACAGGATCAGATGATGTCTGACCAGCCATGCCACCAGCTTGGAATCGTACTGACCGAGACCGTGGTTCAGACAAAATTCCATGGCTTCCTGCGCCCCGAGGTCTGAATGATCCCCACCGCGCCCCTTGCAGATGTCATGAAACAAGGCACCGAGATAGAGTATCTCCCGCTTCGGAATGCGCTGCATCAACTCGCTGCATAATGGAAACTCATCAGAAAATTCTGCAACGGTGAAGCGACGTACATTGCGCAGTACCATAAGAATATGTTCATCTACCGTGTAGACATGGAACAAGTCATATTGCATCAGACCGACGATCCTGCCGAAGGCGGGCAGATACGCGGCAAGAATGCCGTAACGGTTCATGCGGCGGAATTCATGTGTGATACCATGAGGCTGTCTTAATAATTCCATGAACAGGTTACGGCAGCGGATATCGCTACGGAAGCCGTCATCGATCAGATATCGGTGGTCACGAATAAGCCGGATGGTGGCGGCACGTACCCCCTTGACTACAGGCCGCTCCTGCAACAACAGGAAAATTTCAAGCAACGCGAACGGATATCGTTTGAAGACATTTTCGTTGCAGACCTCGATAAAACCGTTACATATCTGAAATCGTTTATTGATCGGTATGATTTTAGTCTGGGCGCCTGACATCAGGATTGCTTCTTGAAACAACTGCAATAACATCTCGTTAAGACGACTCAATTCCATGATGGCTGTATAGTAATCCTTCATGAATTGCTCGACTGCCAGACGATTTGCCTTCCCCTTGTAGCCAAACTGTTCAGCAAGGGATTGCTGATAATCGAACAATAACCTGTCTTCATCGCGGTTTGTCAGAATATGCAGTGCATATCTGACCTGCCACAGAAAATCCTGGCAGCTTATCAAGGTCTGATATTCTGTCTCTGTTAAAAAATCATGATCCAGCAAATCCCGCAAGGTGGTAGCGCCGAAGTGCCGCTTCGCAACCCATCCGATCATCTGGATATCACGCAAGCCTCCCGGCCCTTCCTTGACATTGGGTTCGAGATTATAGGCCGTGTCACCATATTTATGGTGTCGGCTTGTTTGTTCTTTCAGTTTGGCCTCGAAAAAATCACGGCTTGGCCATATGTAAGTTGGTCCGGTTTGTTCGCGCATCGACAGGAACAGCTGCTGCGATTTCGTCAGCAGTCGTGATTCCATCAAGGTTGTGGCGACGGTGATATCATCGCTTGCGAGTTCGACACATTCCTGCACCGTGCGCACGCTGTGCCCGACGCTCAGGCCGATGTCCCATAAAAATGTAAGAAAATTCTCAATCTGTTGTTGGTATTCCGAATGCCCATCCTCATTTAGAAGCAACAACAGATCGATATCGGAATGGGGATGTAGTTCACCGCGCCCGTATCCACCTACTGCGATGAGAGCGATTCCGTCGTCACTACTGTCGAAAAATAACGACCATGCCCTGGTCAGCAATTTATCGATAATCTGCGCCCGTTGCAGCACCAGTTCGGAAGCCTTGGCACCGTTGATGAATTGTGTCCGTTGTGATCGGGCCGCTGCCTGCAGAAGATTGCGAAATCGCGTGAGGTGATCGCCGGGTTCTGCAAGCAGCACGTCCATCGTCTCGATATCAAACGTCAGCTCTCGAGCAGGTTTCAGTTGTTCCGGTTTTGTCATGTCACGCAGCGGGATATACAGAGATATGAAGATGGCAGTGAGAAGAAATCAGACAAGTGTTAAGCTTCATCATGCGCTAGATATCATCGTCGGGCAATTTGGTGAGCACTTCGTGACCGTTTTCCGTGACCAGAATGGTATGTTCCCACTGGGCGGAGAGGCTGCGGTCCTTGGTGACCACGGTCCACTGATCCGGCAACAGCTTGACATGTCGTTTTCCTGCATTGACCATCGGTTCGATAGTAAATGTCATGCCGGGTTCCACCGCCATGCCGGTACCCGGTTTTCCATAGTGGAGTATCTGCGGTTCTTCATGGAAACCGCGGCCGATGCCGTGGCCACAATATTCCCGTACCACGGAACAATTATTTGTCTCGGCGTGTTGTTGTATCGTATAGCCGATATCACCCAGGCGCACCCCCGGTCTGATTATCTCTATGGCCTTGCGCATGCATTCGTAACTGATACGGCAGGTACGTTTGGCAATGACGGAAGGTTCGCCGACGAAGAACATCTTGCTGGTATCCCCGTGAAAACCATCCTTGATAACAGTTACATCGATATTGATGATATCCCCGATCTTGAGTTTCTTTTTGCCCGGTATCCCATGACATACCTGATGATTGACGGACGTGCATATCGATTTTGGAAAACCGTGGTAATTGAGAGGTGCCGGAATTGCGTCCTGCACGTTGACGATGTATTCGTGGCAGATCCTGTCAAGCTCCTCGGTGGTGATCCCCACCTGAACGTGTGGGCGGACCATCCGTAGAACCTCGGCCGCCAGACGACCGGCAATGCGCATTTTTTCGATTTCATCGGAGGTTTTGATATAGACGGACATATTCAGCAGGCAAGCGTTATGTAAATCCTTACAACGGGATCATGCAAAATACTAGCCTGATTAACATGTTTTTGACAGGAATGCCAGCGATACGCCATGACACGGGGTGTAAGTCCATAAGATTTGTGATGATTTGCATAATGTGGTATAAAACGCGCGCAAGACAGGTATTAATCTATTGGTATGGCCGGATGGCATGGTCGGGTTGACGCAACGAGCAGTGCTTGAGGTACGACCCCTGGATGTAACGTTACGGCCTGCAGAATCTTAAACACACACATACACCGTCACATATACCTGGGTGCCTCTCGGGGTGGGTATATGGGGTGTATGGAGGCCCAACCCAACAAAAGGAGAACTGAATGGCAAATGTGTCAATGCGCCACATGCTTGAATGTGGCGTTCACTTCGGGCACCAGACGCGCTTCTGGTGTCCCAAAATGGCCCCCTATATATTCGGGGATCGCAGCAAGATTCATATCATCAACCTCGAAAAGACCTTGCCGCTGTTCAATGACGCGATGAACTTTCTCGGCAGTCTTGCCAGCAATCGCGGAACAATTCTGTTTGTAGGCACCAAACGGGCAGCCCGCGAAGTGATCACGGAGGCTGCACAACGTTGCAAGATGCCCTACGTCAATCAGCGCTGGATGGGTGGGATGTTGACCAACTTCAAGACCATTAGGCAGTCCATCAAAAGGCTGAAGGACCTCGAAGAGATGCTCCAGGAAGGTTCCGTTACCCATGAACGTATCAACAAGAAAGAGGCGCTCGGACTAAAGCGTGAACTCGACAAGCTGGAACGCAGCCTCGGGGGGATCAAGGATATGGCGGGATTACCGGATGCCCTGTTCGTGATCGATGTCGGACACGAGAAAATCGCGGTAAGTGAGGCAACCAAACTGGGTATACCGGTGATCGGTGTTGTCGATACCAACAATAGTCCGGATGGCATCGATTATATTATTCCCGGTAACGATGATGCCATACGTTCAGTCAAGCTGTATGTGGATTCGGCGGCGGATGCCATTATCGAAGGCAGATCGTCGGTGGTATTGGCGGGCGGTGAGGCGGATGAGTTCGTCGAACTGGATGCGTCAGGTGCGCCGGCCAGGCAGGTTGTTGAAAAGAAGGCTGCCAAGCCGGCTGCGAAAAAAACGGTAAAGAAGGTATCCATCAAGAAGAAGGCGCGTAAACCAGCCGTTGACGAGGAGGCAAATCCTGAAACAGATGACGTGTCCGAAGACGTTACCGACCAGGAGGAAAAAAAGCCCGCCCCCAAGGTGAAGGCAAAGAAGACCGTCAAGACTAAGACAGCCAAGACTAAAACCACCAAATCCAGCAGTACGAAGACCAAGAAGAAGGTCGCAGAGGACTAACCAGCAGACGATTTGACGAGGTATAACGATGGAAATTTCAGCGGCGCTAGTTAAGGAATTGCGCGAGAGAACAGGCTCCGGATTAATGGAGTGCAAACAAACCCTGGTGGAGACGCAGGGTGACATTGAAGCGGCAATCGAATTGATGCGCAAGTCTGGCATGGCCAAGGCTGACAAGAAGGCCGGGCGTGTCGCTGCAGAAGGTGTAATCGTTCTCAGCCTGAGTGAGGATGCCAAAAAGGGCGCGTTGGTCGAGGTCAATTGCGAAACCGATTTCGTTGCCAGGGGGGATGACTTCATTGCATTCGTCAACGGTGTAACGGAGAAGGTCTTGCAAGAGCAACCTGAAGATCTCGATACCCTTCTGAAGATGCCGTTTTCCACTGAAGATACGAAACCCATTAATACCGTACGCCAGGAACTGGTGGCAAAGATCGGTGAAAATATCAATGTACGGCGTTTTATAACCTGTACAACACAGGACGGCATCATCGGAGGGTATCTGCACGGTACCAGGATCGGTGTGCTGGTAGAGTTAAAGAAACCCGATAGCGAGCTGGCAAAGGATATCGCCATGCATATTGCCGCAAGCAGGCCGATCGCGGTATCTGAACAGGACGTTCCAGCGGAAGTCCTGGAAAGGGAAAAGGAGATTTACAGCGCTCAGGCCGCTGAGAGCGGCAAACCGGCTGACATCATAGAAAAGATGGTCAATGGCAGGTTACGCAAATACGTTGCGGAGATCACCCTGCAAGGTCAGCCATTTGTCAAGGATACGGATATAAGCGTGGGCAAACTGCTGAAAGACGCCGGCAATGAAGTCAAATCTTTTTACCGCTTTGAAGTCGGAGAAGGCATAGAAAAGAAGGACGAGAATTTTGCCGAGGAAGTGATGGCGCAGGTCCGGGGTGCCTGAGGGTATGGAGGCAGCCGCCACGTCAGCGCAGCCTGCATATCAACGTATCCTGTTGAAGTTGAGTGGCGAGGCGCTGATGGGCGATGATGAATACGGCATCGATCCGGCGGTTGCCAATCGCATCGCAACCGAGGTTGGTGAACTGGTCAATGCAGGTGTCGAGGTTGCCCTGGTAATAGGAGGGGGCAATATCTTTCGCGGTGTCAGTCTTGCATCCAGCGGCATGGACCGGGTGACAGCGGATCACATGGGCATGCTTGCAACGGTGATTAATGCACTGGCACTGCAGGACGCTCTGGAGCATCATGGACTTTACGCCCGTGTCATGTCGGCCATCAAGATCAATCAAATATGTGAAGACTATATCCGGCGCCGCGCGGTCAGGCATCTTGAGAAGGGCCGGGTGGTGGTGTTGGCCGCAGGAACTGGCAATCCCTTTTTTACCACTGATTCGGCAGCGAGTCTGCGCGGCATCGAAATCGGTGCCAATGCGGTACTCAAGGCAACCATGGTCGACGGTGTCTTTTCCGCTGACCCACTCAAGTATCCCGATGCCAAACGTTATGACAGATTGACGTATGATGATGTCTTGAGACAGAGATTGATGGTCATGGATGCCACTGCGATCGTGTTATGTCGTGACAACAACATGCCACTCAAGGTCTTTAACATTAACAAACCCGGTGCCCTGATGCGGGTGGTGATGGGAGAGGATGAAGGGACGCTGATCGAAAACGGTCCCGACAAGGCGGGTGAAAGATGATCGAGGATATCAAGAAGGATGCCGCAGCACGCATGAAAAAAAGCATCGAATCCCTGCAGCAGGAATTCTCAAGAATGCGTACCGGTCGTGCCAATACCAGTCTGCTTGACCATATCAAGGTACCGTACTACGGAAATGATGTTCCGTTGAGTCAAACCGCCTCGATCTCCATTTCAGACCCCCGTACCCTGACCATCACGCCATGGGAAAAGAACATGGTGCAGGTCGTTGAAAAGGCAATCATGACCTCGGATCTCGGGCTGAATCCGTCCACTGCCGGCAACGTCATCCGGGTTACCATACCACCGCTCACTGAAGAGCGGCGGCGTGACATGATCAAGATTGTGAGGGCAGAGGCCGAGGGAGCGAGGGTCGCCATCCGCAACATACGCCGGGATGCCAACAATGATTGCAAGGAACTGCTCAAGGAAAAGGAGATTACAGAAGACCTGGAACATCGTGGGGAGGATGACATCCAAAAATTGACCGACAAAAATATTGCCGAGGTAGACAAGTTGTTATCGGCAAAAGAAGCCGATCTGATGGAGATATAATCTCACGCGAGAATGACCCAATCCGGCGTATTCATGCATTTTGTATATTACATATTATATATAGTGTAACTATTATAATCATGTTTCCGGATTATATGTGTTGACGAGTCGATAGGTAACGCATATTCCTGTATAAGATCTGCATATTTACTATCATGCTCAACAGCAATCATCAATCAGCATCTGCGGAAAACATCTCACCCTTACCCAGGCATATAGCCGTTATCATGGATGGTAATGGTCGCTGGGCGAGCAAGCGGCACTTGCCCAGGATTGCAGGCCACAAAGCAGGTGTGGAAGCTGTTAGAAACATTGTTCAGGAATGCGCAAAGAGAAACATTGAAGCATTGACTTTGTTCGCCTTCAGCAGCGAAAACTGGCGGCGCCCCAAGAAAGAAGTATCGTTACTGATAGATCTTCTAATGACCTCACTGCAGCGTGAGGTCATGAAACTTCACGAAAACAATGTACGACTCAGGATCATCGGTGACCGCGGGGTCTTTTCCCAAAAACTGCAGAAACAGATTGAGGCTGCGGAATTTCTTACACGTGATAACGACGCTTTGGTACTGTCCGTGGCAGTTAATTATGGCGGTCGCTGGGATCTTGCCCAGGCAGCAAGAAAACTTGCCGAACAGGCCGTCAACGGCCTGATCAAGCCAGCACAAATTGATGAAACACTACTGGAATCATGCCTGGAGTTACACGGTCTGCCTGAACCCGATCTCTTCATACGTACTGGTGGCGAAGAACGAATCAGCAACTTTTTGTTATGGCATCTTGCCTATACGGAAATGTACTTTACCGGGATTCTATGGCCGGATTTTGATGTCGACGCATTTCGAGACGCCCTGATTTCATTTACCAAACGGCAACGCCGTTTTGGCCAGACCGGAGAACAGGTGGAGCAGGCCAAGGGTGCTTAAACAGCGCCTGATCACAGCCGCAATACTTATCCCTGCTGTCATCTGGGGTGTATTCTTTCTGCCGACACAAGTCCTGTCGGTGGTGTTCGCTGCAGTTATTGCAGCGGGTGCCTGGGAATGGGCGGGATTACTGGGCATATCGCCTCTGATTCCGCGTATCTCATATGTCATTACCATTATGGCAATTCTGGTTCTTTCGTCATGGACGATTATGAATCCCGTCATGCTCTATATAGTAATGGTGATTGCTCTGGTATGGTGGATCGGCGCGATGATATGGATACAACAATACAGTCATGATATTGCCCGTAAGGACGGGACCAGCGATATCGTGTCCACATCCGGGGGATCACTCTCAAGGTTACATTCCGGCCTTGTGGGTGTACTGGTGTTCGTTCCTCCCTGGGTGGCGCTGGTAATGTTGCATGATGAACTCCTGATCGGACCGTCCTGGGTCATGTTCATTCTGGTGTTGATATGGGGTGCAGATAGCGGTGCCTATTTCGCCGGACATCGTTGGGGCAAGAGGAAGCTGGCTCCCAATGTCAGTCCCGGCAAGACGTGGGAAGGCGTTATGGGGGCCTGTCTGGTAACCACTCTGCTCGCCATTCTGGGAGGCAGTTTGCTTGGCGTGCCCCGTTCGGCACTTTTGTCCTTCGTGTTGCTATGTTTGGTAACAACCCTGTTTTCGATAGTGGGTGACTTGCTGGAAAGCATGATAAAGAGGCGGGCAGGGGTCAAGGATAGCGGTCATATATTGCCGGGTCACGGTGGCGTGCTCGATAGGATCGACAGCCTGTTATCCGGTTTGCCCGTATTCGCCTTTGGTTTGTTATTACAGGGATTGGCGACATGATTGGCGTTACCATACTGGGTTCAACCGGATCTGTCGGTGCCAATACCCTGGATGTTCTGGCGCGCCACCCCCAACGATTTCGCGTTATTGCCCTCACCGCGAACACTGAGGTTGATCTGATGGTCAAGCAGTGTCTTGAACATCATCCTGAATTTGCCGTGATGGCAGATTCAATCGCTGCAGAACGGTTACATGATAAACTGGGTGCTACAGATCCGGATATAAAGGTATTGAGCGGCACAGAAGGAATGCAGAAGGTCGCCGCACTTGAACAGACCGATTATGTCATGGCGGCCATCGTGGGAAGCGCCGGTTTATTACCGACACTCGCCGCCGTGCGGACGGGCAAGCGTGTTTTATTGGCCAATAAGGAATCACTGGTCATGGCGGGTAAGTTGTTTATGGATGATGTGCGTAAATATAATGCTGCTTTGTTGCCAATTGACAGTGAGCATAATGCCGTGTTCCAGTGTATGCCGCGAAATTTTGAAAGTGGATTGCATAATGTCGGGGTCTCAAGAATACTGTTGACATCTTCCGGCGGGCCATTCCGTGACACCCCGCTTGATCAACTGCATAATGTCACCCCCGAGCAGGCCTGTGCCCATCCAAACTGGGTCATGGGGCGCAAGATCTCGGTCGATTCCGCGACCATGATGAACAAGGGCCTGGAGGTGGTTGAGGCTTGCTGGTTATTCAATGCCGATATGAATCAGGTTCAGGTGGTTGTTCATCCGCAAAGCGTCATCCACTCCATGGTTGAATATATTGACGGCTCGTTGCTGGCACAACTGGCCAGTCCCGATATGCGGATACCCATTGCACACGCTCTCGCATGGCCGGAACGAATGGAATCCGGTGTCGTGCCCCTGAACCTGTTCGATGTGAGTCGTCTGGATTTTGAAAAACCGGATCAGGGGCGGTTTCCCTGTCTGCGTCTTGCCTATGAGGCCGTCGCACTGGGTGGAACAGCCGCCACGATTCTCAATGCCGCTAACGAAATAGCCGTGCAGGCATTCCTTGACAGACGATTACGATTTGTTGATATACCCGCAGTCATAGAAATGACCCTTACGGATATGTCGATCGGGCAGGCTTCGACACTGAAGCAGATACTGGATACCGACCAGCACGCGCGTGAAACCGCTTCTCGGAATGTAATGGTAATGGGCAGGAGAATTATACAATGAGCGGATTTTTATCATCTTTGTTTTATTTTATTGTGGCCATAGGTGTTTTGATCACCGTCCATGAGTTTGGACATTTTTGGGTTGCACGCCGGCTTGGTGTCAAGGTAATCAGGTTTTCAATCGGTTTCGGCAAGCCATTATCGAAATGGTATCGCAAGGGTGACGAGACTGAATATGTTATTGCAGCTCTGCCACTTGGTGGCTATGTGCAGATGCTGGATGAGCGCGAGGGTCCCGTCAACGAACATGAACTGCACCGCGCCTTTAATCGTAAACCACTGGCGAGCCGCTTCGCTATCGTATCGGCGGGGCCATTATTCAATTTCCTGCTGGCAATTGTAGCCTACTGGTTTATTTTCATCATCGGTGTCAGCGGTATCAAGCCGCTTGTGGGGGACATAACGCCGGGCAGCCTTGCCGCACAGGGAGGATTCCAGGAAGGTGATGTAATTGTTGCCATCGACGGTAACAGGACGCCGATCTGGAATACGGTGGTGTTGAGTCTGCTGGATAAAAACCTGAACAAGGAAGATGTCGAGGTCACGGTAAAGGACGCTGAAAATAGTGTGCATCGCAGGCATCTTGATTTCAGCAACAGCGATATTGCCGTAGACCGGGCGAATCTTCTCAAACATATCGGGTTGCAACCCCTGCGGCCGGTTATACCGCCTGTTATTGATGACGTCATACAAGGTGGAGCTGCAGATGTCGCCGGTCTTATACCCGGTGACAGGATACTTTCCGCGGACGGTGAGCCGATTGATAACTGGGAAGACTGGGTGAATTATGTCAGGAGCAGGCCCGATCAACTGATACATGTGACGATCCGGAGAGACGGACGGACCGTGGAGCTTGCTATGACTCCGGAACGCATCAGTGATGAAAACGGCGATATCGGCAGAATCGGTGCCAGTGTCTCGATTCCGGAGAATCTTATGGCGGATTATCGGGCTGTAGAACAGTATTCAGTACTGGAAAGCGTCAAGGTGGCGCTGATCAAGACATGGGACATGACCCTGCTGACCTTGAACATGCTGTATAACATGGTGGTTGGCGAGATTTCCGTCAAGAATATCAGTGGTCCGATCAGTATCGCCCAGTATGCGGGATATTCTGCCAGCGCAGGTCTGGTGTCGTTTGTCAGTTTTCTTGCATTGATCAGTATCAGCCTTGGCGTGCTGAACCTGCTGCCTATTCCGATGCTTGACGGTGGACACCTGATGTACTACCTGGTCGAACTTGTAAAGGGCAGCCCTGTTTCTGAACAAACTCAAGTGCTCGGCCAAAGATTCGGTGTGGCGATTCTCGCTGCTGTTATGGTGTTGGCGTTCTACAATGATCTTGTACGCTTGTTCGGGTAACGCTATTGCCGTAATGCGATCCTTATTATTTGTAACGTTCCTGATCATTACAGCCACACCTGTATGGGCGTTTGAACCGTTCATCATCAAGGATATCAGAGTGGATGGATTGAGCAGAATATCCCTCGGGACGGTGCTGAATTACCTTCCGGTCAAGGAGGGTGACACGATGAACGAGCAACGATCCACAGAGACCCTGCGCGCCCTGTTTGAAACCGGTTTCTTCGACGATGTCAGCTTGGCCCGCGAGAATGATACCCTGGTCGTCAAGGTAGTCGAACGCCCTGCCATCTCAAAAATCGAGATAACGGGCAACAAGGACATCACCACTGAACAGCTGACTGATGCCCTTAAAAACGTTGGTCTGGCCGAAGGGCGTATTTTTGACAGATCCCTGCTTGATAAGGTTGAACGTGAGCTGGAATCGCAATATTTCAGCCAGGGCAAATACGCCGTCAAGATCAAATCCTCCGTAACCACGCTGGACGAAGGTCGTGTTGAAATCAAGATCAATATCGCCGAAGGCAGGGTTGCAAAAATACGCAGCATCAATATTGTCGGTAACGATTCGTATACCGATGGCGAATTACTCGACAAGTTCCAGTTAAGTACGCAGTCATTTTTTTCCGACAATGACCAGTATTCCAAACAAAGACTGGCCGGAGATCTTGAAACATTACGCTCTTTTTATCTCGACAACGGGTATATCAATTTCAATATAGATTCTACCCAGGTATCGATAACTCCCGATAAGAAGGATGTTTACGTGACGATTAACATTACCGAAGGCGACAAGTTTACTGTCAGCGACGTCAAGCTCACCGGTGAGTTAATCGTACCCGAAGAAGAGCTTTTCAAGCTTATAACGATCCATGGCGGTGACGTATTTTCACGCAAGGCGACGACAGAAAGTTCTGCGGCGATTGGTGAACGGCTGGGAAAAGAAGGATATGCGTTTTCCAATGTGAATACCATTCCTGATATTGATAGTGAAAACAAACAGGTGTCGCTGTCGTTTTTTGTCGATCCCGGAAAAAGGACTTATATACACAGGATAAACATTACAGGAAACAGCAAGACAAGTGACGAAGTCATCAGGCGCGAGATTCGTCAAATGGAAGGTGGTTGGATATCAACCGACCAGGTAAGCCGATCGAGAATCAGATTGCAGAAACTGGGGTATTTCGAGGAGATAAACGTCGAGACTCCGCCTGTAGCTGGTACCGATGATCAGGTTGATATCAATCTGAACGTAAGTGAAAGACCTTCAGGCACGTTGATGGCGGGAATCGGGTATTCACAATCTCAGGGACTTTTGTTAAATGCGAGTGTCAGCCAGGATAACTTTTTAGGCAGTGGCAAGCGCATCACCGCTACGATCAATAACAGTGATGTAAATACAGTTTACAGTTTTGCGTATACCAATCCATATTATACGTTAAATGGGATCAGTCGGGGGTTCCGGGTATTCAGCAGGAAAACGGACGCCGGCCAGGCCAACGTCGCAGATTATACCAGCGATGTGTACGGCACAAGTGTTAACTATGGATTTCCGATCAGTGAATATAATACTGCGTCCCTCTCGATCGGGTATGAGAACACGCAATTACATACGACTGCAAGCACACCACAATCCTATATAGATTTTATCAACGCAAATACCGATCAATTTGATATAATCAGGCTCGAATCCGGCTGGTCACATGATTCGCGTAATCGCGCACTGTTTGCGGACCGCGGGTTATACAGCAGTCTGAACGGCGAGGCGGCCCTTCCCGGGAGCGGCCTGGAATTCTACAAAATAAATTTGCGTGCCCTGGGATACAAGCCCATAACGCAAAAGTTGATTCTGATGCTAAAGGGTGAAATCGGATATGGGGACAGTTATTCCGACACCACGGAGTTACCGTTCTTTGAACGCTACTATGCTGGGGGAAGTAATTCGGTCCGGGGTTTCAGAAGCAATTCATTGGGTCCACGCACGAATACTCTCGCCGAAGGCGGGGCATTTAAGACAGTGGGCAACGCAGAAGTGATTTTTCCGGTGCCTTTTTCAGAGGATAATAAATCGTTACGATTAAGTGCATTCTTTGATATCGGTAATGTGTTTGCAAATATCGATGATTTTGACTCAGGCGAACTGAGGTATTCGACGGGATTGTCGGCAATCTGGATCACTCCGATCGCACCCTTGACCTTCAGCTTCGCATGGCCGTTGAATGATCGTAAAGGCGACGAAACGGAGAGATTCCAGTTTACCTTGGGGTCATTTTTCTTTTAGGGTGACATGGAATAAAATAATCTTGCCCGGTTGGCGAGCAAGGAGTCGAGTTCAAGATGAAATATATACATATTATAATCTCAATTCTTATATTAACGCTTCAGTTAACATCCGCACACGCTGCGGAAATTAAACTGGGTTATGTGGATGCATCAAGACTGCTCGAAGAAGCGCCGCAAGCCAGTGCTGCTTCAAATGCGCTGAAGGAGGAATTCGCATCACGGGAAAACGATCTTATCGAAGCCCAGCAGGATTTGAAGAAAATGGAGGACAAGCTTGCGCGTGACAGCGTGATTATGAGCGAATCCGAACAGAAAAAACTCGAGCTGGATATCCTGTCCCGCAAAAGGGAACTAAGAAGAAAACAGGATGAATTGAAGGAAGACTTCAATATGCGTCGTAATGACGAGATTGCAAATCTGCAGAAGCTGATCAAGCAGGCAATCGAGGATGTCGGTAAAGATGGAAATTTTGATCTGATTTTCTATGAAGGCATATCATTTGCAAATCCGAAGCTCGATATCACGAACGAAGTGTTGAATCGTCTTGGAGCGGAGACCAAAGAGTCATTGGAGAAGCCACCGCCAAAATAATATGACCACCTCGATTTTGCCAGATTCTGTAATGAATAGTTTTTTATGCAGCAGATAATCTATTGCCGGGGAGGTCAATCGTTGCCAGGTACGAGCGGTAAAACTGATCACCACTGTAAAAGACACAGGCTGTAAAGTGGCGCTGACGCTTGGCGATCTTGCAGAACAAATCGGGGGAGAGATATCCGGTGACAGAGACTGCGTAATAAAGGGTATAGCTGCGCTCAAATCGGCAAAGCCAGGTGATATTACCTTTCTCGCCGATGCCCGTTTTTCGAAATATTTATCTACAACAGCTGCATCCGCAGTCATTCTCAGAAAGCAGGACAGGGACAACTGCCCGGTGAACGCCATCATGGTGGAAGATCCCTATGTCGCGTATGCCTATGCAGCACAGATCCTTTATCCTCCTGCCGCTTTCGCCTCCGGTATCCATCCAAGTGCAGATATAGACAAAACTGCATCAGTCGACGTGACTGCCTGGATCGGCCCGCATGTGACCATCGGTGCAAATTGCCTTATCGGTCCGCATGTCAGCATAGCACCGGGCTGTGTACTGGAAAATGATATACAGGTAGGCGAAGGTAGCAGGCTGGGACCCTCTGTCGTTATTTATACCGGAACCCGGATTGGCAAAAGGGCTATATTACATGCCGGAGTGGTTATCGGCTGTGACGGTTTCGGGTTTGCCAACGACCAGGGCAAGTGGATAAAGATACCGCAGATCGGGGGCGTATTGATCGGTGACGATGTTGAGGTGGGAGCCAATACAACGATCGATCGCGGCGCGATCGATGATACCGTTGTGGAAGACGGCGTGAAATTGGATAATCAGATCCAGATCGCACACAATGTTCGTATCGGTGAGCATACTGCCATCGCTGCGTGTACCGGCATTGCTGGTAGCACCACAATCGGCAAGCGGTGTGCAATCGGTGGCGGTGTGGGTATCATAGGACACCTGACTATAACAGATGATGTACATATCACCGGCACAACTTTTGTATCAAAATCGATATTACATTCAGGCGTGTATTCATCGGGTACACCTATGGAAACAAATCAGCAATGGCGCAGGAATCAGGCGCGAATGAAACAGCTGGATGAAATGGCGCGTAGATTAAGAGACCTTGAAAAGTTCGTGGACGGCAAGTTAAATAATCATTAGTCAAGCTGTTGGTAATATCAGTTAATGATATCATTTCGTCAAATAAACCAAAGAGTTGAATCACATGGCGGACAAGGGAACTGAAAAAGGTACTATCGTGCACGGAATGGATATCCATGATGTCCTTAAACACCTGCCACATCGCTATCCATTCTTATTAATAGATCGTGTGCTGGAATGCATTCCCGGAAAGTCATTGATCGCACTAAAGAACGTTTCTTATAACGAACCGTTTTTCACCGGTCATTTTCCACAACGGCCGGTGATGCCGGGTGTGTTGATCCTTGAAGCGCTTGCGCAGGCGACGGGTATACTTGCCTTCAGGAGTACCGAATCTGTACCGAGTGACGGTGCACTGTATTACCTTGTAGGTATCGATAATGGACGGTTTAAACAGCCTGTTGAGCCCGGTGATCAGTTGATTCTGGAAGTCGAGTTGTCGCGAAATGTTCGCAATATATGGAAGTTCTCCACGGAAGCGCGCGTTGGCAATGAGGTAGTAGCCAGTGCTGACGTGATGTGCGCTTCCAAGGAGGTCTAACATTGATTGATGAGCGTGCTGTTATCGATCCATCGGCACGCCTATCCGATAACGTCACTGTCGGTCCCTATAGCGTCATCGGTTCAGACGTGGAAATCAATGCAGGCACCTGGATAGGACCTCACGTAGTCATACAGGGGCCAACGCGGATAGGGCGGGACAACAGGATTTTTCAGTTTGCCTCTATCGGTGATATCCCGCAGGACAAAAAATATGCGGGGGAATGGACACTGCTGGAAATTGGTGACCGAAACGTTTTCAGGGAATATTGCACGATCAATCGCGGTACGGTACAGGGTGGTGGTGTTACTCGCGTGGGTGATGACAACTGGGTCATGGTAGGTGTCCATATCGCGCATGATTGCATCATTGGTAACCAGACTATATTTGCCAATAATGCCTCACTTGCCGGCCATGTCAGCATCGGTGATTATGCGATCCTTGGAGGTTTTACCCTTGTCCATCAGTTTTGTACGCTTGGTGCCCACTGTTTTACAGCCATGGGCAGTGTAATTCCCAAGGATGTACCTCCCTATATACTTGTATCCGGGCACATGGCGAAGCCATACGGCCTCAATGTTGAAGGTTTGAAAAGACGCGGCTTCAGCACGGACACGATCACCAACCTGCGACGTGCCTACAAGATCCTGTATAAATCGGGTCTGCCTGTCAAGCAGGCTGTCGAGCAGATATCGGCAATGTCAACGGAATGTCCGGATGTCGCCGACCTTGCGGCGTTTGTCGAGGAATCCACTCGCGGCATTATTCGATGACCCGGTATATCGGGCCTGTTCTACCGGCCATCCTGATCAGTCAATTCCCTGTTTTGACACTGAGCGCTGAACGACCACATGACCAGGCACAGCGATATCCGGGATGTTGCGGATAGGTCTTGTAGCGGGCGAGGCCTCGGGAGATCTGCTGGGGGCAGGCCTGATACAGGCTATCAAGGCACGTAATCCCGACGCTGTATTCGAAGGAATCGCCGGCCCGCGTATGGTCGAGCAAGGTTGCACTGCGCTATTCCCAGCTGAAAAACTCGCTGTAATGGGGATCGTCGAAGTGTTGCGACACTATCTTGAGCTGAGGCGTATTCGTTCGCAACTGATCCGGCACTTTATCAGCGACCCGCCTGATATATTCATTGGGATCGATTCCCCCGATTTTAATCTCGGTCTGGAAACCAGATTGAAGGCGGCGGGCATACCTACGGTCCATTATGTCAGTCCTTCGGTGTGGGCATGGCGCGAGTATCGCGTGCGCAAGATCCACAAGGCGGTTGACCTGATACTGACATTGTTTCCTTTCGAAGAGGAGTTTTATTGTAAATATCAGATACCGGCGAGGTTTGTCGGCCACCCGCTGGCTGATCTCATTCCGCTCAATAATGACGCCCATGAAGCGCGCAGAGATTTGGGATTACCCGAGGACGGGGTCATCGTGGCACTGCTGCCAGGCAGTCGCACCACGGAGCTTCAGCAGCTCGCAGCTTTATTTGTCAAAACAGCTGCCTGGTGTCATGAGCGACGACCACAATTGTTCTTTGTGGCGCCGTTTGTCAATACACAAACCCGTGAAATATTCCAACAGGCTGTTACGCAACATGCGTCCGGGTTACCCGTGACACTGGTTGATGGCAAATCACGACAGGTCATGATGGCGGCCGATATCGTATTACTGGCGAGCGGCACCGCGACACTGGAGGCGTTGCTGTTGAAGCGACCGATGGTGGTTGCCTACCGTCTGGCACCGTTGAGTTACTGGATAGTGACACGATTATTGACAATCAGGCAATATGCCCTGCCCAACCTGTTGGCGGGTACGACATTGGTGCCTGAATTCATCCAGGACCGGGCGACAAAGGAGAATCTTGGCGGCGCAATACTGGAATATCTGGATAATCCCGCGTCGGTGGCTGAATTGACGCGGCAATTCGAGATTATCCATCGCATGTTACGGCGGCAAGCAAGTGACAACGCGGCGCAGTCCGTGTTGGCGTTGATCGACCGGTGATGATATCTTGTTTCCAGCCAAAGCTCCTGCAAATAACTATGATTATGAAGTCGCATCATGTCCGGGGTTGATCGTTCACTGGTTGCGGGGGTCGACGAGGCGGGGCGTGGGCCCCTGGCGGGACCCGTCATCGCCGCCGCGGTGATCCTGGATCCGGATGTCTCCATTGACGGTATCACGGATTCCAAGCTGCTTCCGGAAGCGATGCGCAACAGACTGGAACTGGAGATCAAAAGCCGCGCCCTGGCGTGGGCAATCGGCAGGGCGGACGTCGAGGAGATCGATAACCTGAATATACTGCAGGCGACCATGTTGGCCATGCGGCGCGCGGTACAGACATTGACGATACGACCCCGATTGGCGTTGATCGATGGAAATCGCTGCCCAGACCTCGATGATTGCAAGTCCGAGGCGATAATTAAGGGTGATCAATCAGTTACCGCAATAGGCGCAGCCTCCATCCTGGCCAAGGTGGCGCGGGACAGGGAAATGGTGCAGTTGGATTCACGCTACCCCGGCTATGGATTCGCCCGTCACAAGGGGTACTCGACCCGGGCGCATATCGATGCCCTGAACAGGCTGGGGGCCTGCCCCGCCCACCGAAGAAGCTATGAGCCGGTGCGTATCATCTTGTCCGGCACGCTTATTTCATGCGGGCCGGAGGCACAATAACGCCGGTGCATGTTTACCCAAGTACTATGAATTCATTGCTGTTCGGCACATATTCAGATCATGATTTCAAATAAATCGACAACTCGCGACCGGCATTCGCCTCCGTTAAAATAGTGTAATGTCAAATTCCTTTGTTCATCTTCACCTGCACAGTGAATATTCCCTGGTCGACAGTTGTGTCCGCATACCCGCCTTGATTGATACAGTAGCCGGATCGGGCATGCCGGCTGTCGCAGTGACGGATCAGAGCAACATGTTTGCCATGGTCAAGTTCTACCGGAGCGCACTGCGACGGGGAATCAAACCGATCGTGGGCGTCGATCTATGGGTTCTGAACGACCTCGAACATAACCGGCCTGGACGCCTGATCCTGTTATGTCAGAACCGACAGGGTTATCTGAATCTGACGCGTCTGGTGTCACGCAGTTATATCGAAGGGCAGCAACGCGGTACCCCGGTTGTGAACAGGGATTGGTTCGAGGGGGCCAGTGAGGGCCTGATCGCACTGTCCGGTGGACATGAAGGGGATATCGGCCAGGCCTTGATGGCGGATAACAAGGACCAGGCACAGGCGTTATTGCAACACTGGCAAGCGCTTTTCCCGGACCGCTTTTATATCGAATTGCAGCGTACTGGTCATGAGCAGGAAGACATCTATTTGCCGCTCGCGCTGCAATTGGCCACAGAAGCCGATGTACCGGTTGTGGCGACGAATAACGTCAGATTTCTGGTCTCTGATGACTTCGGTGCCCACGAAAGCAGGGTCTGTATCCATGACGGCCGCACGCTTGAAGACCCCCGCAGGTCGCGTTTGTATACCGAGCAACAATATCTGCGCACACCGGAGGAAATGACTCGACTGTTTGCAGATATCCCCGAGGCACTCACCAACACTGTTGAAATAGCGAAGCGCTGCAATCTGCAACTGAGTCTGGGTAAGAATGTGCTGCCTGATTTTCCGGTTCCCAAGGGACAGACCATCGAGTCCTATTTCCGTGAACAGGCCCGGGAAGGACTCAAGGCACGCCTGAGGGCAACGTTTAACGGGGTATCCAGCCAGGAGCAAGAGCAGATCGGCCACTACGAAACACGACTGGCCCATGAACTGGATGTGATCGTGAACATGGGTTATCCCGGTTATTTTCTGATCGTGGCTGATTTCATCCGCTGGGCCAAGGAAAATGACATACCCGTAGGACCCGGACGGGGTTCGGGCGCAGGCTCGCTGGTCGCATACACGCTCGGCATCACCGATCTTGATCCCATTCGTTATGATTTGCTGTTTGAACGATTCCTGAATCCCGAGCGTGTTTCACTGCCTGATTTTGACATCGATTTCTGCATGGAAGGGCGTGATCGGGTCATTGAATATGTTACCCGGCGTTACGGACGAGAGCGTGTATCACAGATCATCACCTACGGCACGATGGCGGCCAAGGCGGTGGTTCGCGACGTCGGACGAGTATTGGGACATCCGTACGGATTCGTTGATCAACTGGCCAAATTGATCCCGTTTGAACTCGGTATTACCCTCGACAAGGCGTTGGCAGATGAAGATCTGTTAAAACAGCGTTATGACGAAGAGGAAGATGTCCGCACCTTGATTGACCTTGCCCGCTCACTGGAAGGGCTGGTGCGCAATGCCGGCAGACATGCGGGCGGTGTCGTTATCGCACCTTCAGACCTGACAGACTTTACCCCATTGTACTGCGAGCAGGGATCGTCAGGTACCGTAACGCAATTTGACAAGGACGATGTGGAGGCTATAGGTCTGGTCAAGTTCGACTTTCTCGGCCTGCGTACCCTCACCATCATCGATCATACCATCAAGGCTGTTAACAGGACACGCACAGCAACGGGTGAAGCACCACTCGACATCAATGAGATACCGCTGGATGACAAGGAGAGTTATGACCTGTTAAAGCGGTGTGCAACGACCGCTGTATTCCAGCTGGAATCCCGTGGTATGAAGGAACTCATCAAGCGCCTGCAGCCTGATTGTTTCGATGAAATCATCGCCCTGGTTGCATTGTTCCGTCCCGGTCCCTTGCAGTCAGGGATGGTGGATGATTTCATCAACCGCAAACACGGTGCACGAGTGGACTATCTTCATCCTGCCCTGGAACCGATTCTGAAACCCACCTATGGGGTCATCCTTTACCAGGAACAGGTGATGCAGATTGCGCAGGTCCTGGCCGGCTATTCACTGGGTCAGGCAGACCTGCTGCGGCGTGCGATGGGTAAGAAAAAGCCGGAGGAAATGGCCAAGCAACGGACTGTGTTTCTGGACGGTGCCAGGGAAAAGGGCATCAAGGCACATACAGCGGAGCATATCTTCAACCTGATGGACAAGTTCGCCGGCTATGGATTCAATAAGTCGCATTCCGCAGCCTATGCATTGATCGCCTACCAGACCGCATGGCTCAAGGCGCATTATCCCGCTGCCTTTATGGCAGCCGTGTTGTCCTCTGATATGGACAATACGGACAAGGTCATGATGTTGATTGATGAGTGCCGTACGATGGGTCTTGCCATATCCCCTCCCAATATCAATACCTGTGAATATGAATTTACCGTCGGTAACGAAGCGACCATTTTGTACGGTCTCGGTGCCATCAAGGGGGTCGGGTCTGCGGCGCTGGAAGGTATTCTGGCGCAACGTAACGAACACGGACCGTTCGAGGATCTGCTTGATCTTTGCAGCAGGATCGATTTACGCAGGGCCAACCGCAGGGTATTGGAGGCATTGATCAAGTCGGGTGCGCTGGATGTGGTCGACAGCAACAGGGCTCGCTCCATGACGTCGCTTACGACGGTCTTGCAGATGGCCGAGCGCCATATACGTAATCTGGCCGCCGGACAGGATGATATGTTCGGCAGCAGCGGCGCACCCTCTTTGAACAGGATCCAGATGGAGGACACCCTGACGGAACCGGTGTCTGAGTGGAGTGAGCAACAACGTCTGCAGGCGGAAAAGGAGACACTGGGGCTGTATCTGACCGGTCATCCCATTGAACGTTATACACGGGAACTTTCCCAGTTTGTGACAACCCGGATAGCTGATCTGAAACCCTCACAGGATCAGTCGGTGATTGTCGCAGGCCTGGTAGTGGCCTTGCGAACCCTGCACAGCAGGCGCGGTGACAAGATTGCCTTTGTTTCGCTCGATGACAGAAGCGGCAGGCTCGAGCTTGCGGTGTTTGCTGAAGCCTATCAGCGTAATCGCGAATTGCTGGTAAAGGATCGCCTGCTTGTGGTGGAGGGAACGGTGAGCATCGATGAATATTCAGGTGGTTTCAGAATGAGTGCTGAGAATATCTATGATATTGATCGTGCCCGCGAGGTCTTCGCCAAGGGGCTTGAAATCGATGTTGAACAGCTGCGTTCGGCAAACGGATTCATCGGATCACTGGCCGAGGTTTTGCACCCCTTTCGTGAAGGTAATTGTCCTGTGTGGATCAATTACCAGGGTCAACATGCGGCCGCGCGCATGGCGTTGGGACAGGAATGGCGCATCCATCCGACCGATGAGTTATTGCACCGTTTGACAGAAGTCGCGGGACCGGATAACTTCAGAATGGTGTACTAGATCTGCAGTGTAACAGGAGCCGGCGAAAACAGTATTTATGCAAGAATCTGTCAAGAAATTTAACATGAAACAGAATTTTCTCGATTTTGAGCAACCCATCGCGGAGCTCGAGGCGAAGATCGAGGAGTTACGCTATGTCGGCAGTGACAACGAGATCAACATAAACGAGGAAATCGTCCGTCTTGAAACCAAGTGCAGGACGATGACGGAATCGATTTTCTCATCACTCAGCGCATGGCAGGTATCACAGCTGGCACGTCATCCACAACGGCCGTATACGCTGGATTATATCGAACGTATTTTCAGCGAATTTACCGAATTACATGGTGATCGTAGTTTTGCCGATGATCCGGCGATTGTAGGGGGGCTTGCAAGGATTGATGACAGACCGGTCATGATCATCGGTCATCAAAAAGGCCGTGATACCAAGGAAAAACTCAGGCGGAATTTCGGCATGCCCCGTCCGGAGGGCTATCGCAAGGCATTACGCCTGATGAAACTGGCAGAACGATTCAGGCTCCCCATCCTGACTTTTATAGATACCCCCGGTGCATATCCCGGCGTGGATGCGGAAGAGCGGGGGCAGAGCGAGGCGATAGCACGCAATCTCATGGAAATGTCCGGTCTCAAGGTACCGATTATATGTACCGTCATCGGCGAAGGGGGTTCAGGTGGCGCATTGGCCATCGGCGTGGGTGACCGGGTGCTGATGCTGGAATACAGCACCTATTCGGTGATCTCGCCGGAAGGATGCGCCTCGATTCTCTGGAAAAGTGCGGATCGGGCCTCCGATGCAGCGGAGGCGATGGGGATCACTTCGAAAAGACTCAATGAGCTCGACCTGATCGATCAGGTAATCAAGGAACCCCTGGGTGGCGCACATCGTAATATCGATGACATGTCACAACGACTCAAGGATGTCCTCAAGGAAACGCTGTCTTATCTCGACGGAATCGCACTGGATAAACTGATCAACATGCGCTATGACCACCTGATGAAATACGGCCATTACAAGACCCGTCAATGACACATTTCTCGCCCCAACAGCTGTTGGCGGCACTCAAACGTATTCCGAATGTCACCCGTTATCTGGTCGCATACAGCGGCGGTATGGATTCGCACGTGTTGTTGCATGCCTTGACTTCGGTTCGCAGTGATCTGGAAACCGATATCGATGTCGTGCATATCAATCATGGCCTGAGCCGGGATGCGCATGTCTGGTCGCAACACTGCCGTTCGATTTGCAATACATTATCCGTCACATGCCATGTCTATGAGGTGAACGCTGCTCCCGAACCGGGCGATAGTCCCGAAGCAGCAGCCCGTAGGGCACGATACTCCAGGCTCGCGGACATCGTCCAGTCCGGGGACTGTGTGCTGACAGCACATCATCAGGATGACCAGGCGGAAACCGTATTACTACAGATGTTACGGGGTGCGGGTCCGCGCGGTCTGGCAGCAATGCCTGTGTATACGGAATTTTCTCAGGGGTTGCTTGCCCGTCCGTTACTGGCGTTTACACGGGAAGAGCTGCATGGCTATGCGTTACGGGAGGGACTGCGGTGGGTTGATGACAATAGCAATTTTGACACCGGCTATCAGCGAAATTTTTTGCGCCATGAGGTATTGCCGTTATTGAAATCGCGCTGGCCTTCCATGGCCAGGACACTGTCACGCACGGCCGATCATTGCGCCGATGCCATGCAACTTATGGACGAGGTCGCCTCCATGGACCTGGACAGGATTCGCGGCCTGCAATCGAATACCCTTGATATTACAGCCTTGACAGCGCTTGCGGCACCGAATCAACGCAATGTATTACGATTCTGGTTCAGACAGCTGGGCATGGAGATGCCGGAGACGTTACAGCTTGATCGCCTGCGTCATGATGTGATGGAAGCCGGCGAAGACCGGATGCCGCTGCTGGCCTGGTCGGGCAATGAAATACGCCGATATCGCGATGTATTGTATGCCATGCCGGCCCTCGATGGCTTCGATCCGGGGTGTATCCTGGAATGGGACATGACCAATGGTCTTGATCTGCCGGCGGGCATGGGACGGTTATACGCAATACAGGTGAATGGCAGGGGATTGAATGCCGCACTGTGCCGTTCCCGGGCAGTTACGGTCAGGTACCGGCATGGAGGAGAACGTTGCAAACCCGTTGGCGACAAGCATACACGTTCTATAAAGAAACTTTTTCAACAGCACGGAATACCACCATGGTGGCGCGACAGGATCCCGTTTATCTACATCGGTGACCAGCTGGCCGCAGTGGCAGATCTCTGGCTCTGTCAGTCGTGTCAGGCCGGGCCCGGTGAGTCCGGTCTCGAGATTCAATGGTTGCCGAAGACATAACGGGAGATGGGACGAGCTGAAAAAGATGATACCAATAGATTTCTCTAATATTACAAAGTTACATTGAGGAAACACTCCGGATCTGGTACCTTAGAATCCCGTCCTGATAGTCATTTTTTCCGGAATTTTTCATTTAGGTTTCATGACCAAATATATATTTGTAACAGGCGGTGTCGTTTCTTCATTGGGAAAGGGCATCGCTTCCGCCTCATTGGCCGCGATTCTCGAGGCGCGGGGTCTGAAAGTTACCCTGATCAAGCTTGATCCCTACATAAACGTGGATCCCGGGACGATGAGCCCGTTTCAACACGGCGAGGTCTACGTGACTGGAGACGGTGCGGAAACGGATCTTGACCTGGGTCATTATGAACGGTTTGTTCGCACCACGATGGGTAAACACAACAATTTCACCACCGGCCGGATCTATGAGAACGTCATCGCAAAGGAACGCCGTGGTGATTATCTGGGCGCAACAGTACAGGTTATCCCCCATATTACCGACGAGATCAAGCGTTGTATCATGGTGGGGGCAAACGATGCCGATGTTGCCCTGGTGGAGATCGGTGGTACCGTGGGCGATATCGAATCCCTGCCGTTTCTCGAGGCGATTCGTCAAATGGGCATCGAATTGGGCCATGAAAACGCCCTCTACATCCATCTAACCCTGGTCCCCTTTATATCCACTGCCGGTGAGATCAAGACGAAACCGACCCAGCATTCCGTCAAGGAACTGCGATCGATCGGAATCCAGCCCGATGTATTGATGTGCCGGGCGGATCGTCCTATCCCCGATGATGAGCGGCGAAAAATAGCCTTGTTTACCAGCGTCCAGGAAAGGGCGGTTATCTCCGCCATCGACGTCAACAATATCTACAAGATCCCGCTGCTGCTGCACAAACAGGAACTGGATGCCATCGTCGTCGAAAAGCTGCGTCTGGATGTGCCTGAAGCCGACCTTCATGAATGGGAGGAGATCAATCAACGGCTCGAACATCCCAGGGACACGGTGGAGATCGCCATCGTGGGAAAATATATCGGTCTGACGGATTCATACAAATCCTTGTCCGAGGCGCTGATACACGCCGGTATCAGGACACAGACACGGGTCAACATCAACTACATCGATGCGGAAGACATCACGCATAAAGGCACCAATTATCTCGAGGGTATGGATGCCATACTGGTGCCCGGCGGTTTTGGTGAACGCGGTATAGAGGGGAAGATCGAGGCCGTGCGGTATGCGCGTGAGCACAAGGTGCCCTATCTGGGGATCTGCCTGGGTATGCAGGTTGCCGTCGTCGAGTTTGCACGCAACGTAGCGAATATGGCGGAGGCCCACAGCACCGAGTTTGATCCGAATACCCCTTATCCGGTCATCGCTCTGGTCGAAGAGTGGACCACCGCGGAAGGGGTAGTTGAAAAAAGATCGCATGACTCCGACAAGGGTGGAACCATGCGCCTTGGTGCCCAACAATGCCGGCTGGCTCAACACACCCGCGCCCATGGGATTTACGGCAAGGATGTGATTACAGAACGCCATCGCCATCGTTATGAAGTCAATAATCGCTTCGTCGAATTGCTGCAAAAGGCGGGCCTGGTGATCTCCGGTAAATCGATGGACGACCAACTGGTTGAGGTCATCGAGCTGAAGGATCATCCATGGTTTGTCGCCGCGCAGTTTCATCCGGAATTCACCTCCAATCCGCGCGACGGTCATCCCTTGTTTACAGGATTCGTACAGGCCGCGTGTACCTTCCAGGAAACCGGCAGGAATCGGATGAACAGGCCGGAAACATCACCAAGGCGACATACGACCAGTGTGCCATGATCGATAATTCCGTTGACAATATTGTATCGCTGCATCCGCTGATAGCCGTCTTTCCGGTTCCGGAAATACATCCGGGATCCCGGTTAACAGTGTATCGTCCGGCTTCCCAGGTATCATGTCCGGTTAGCGTATGAGATTATGTGGATTTGAAGCCGGGCTGGATCAGCCGCTGTTCCTGATCGCCGGTCCCTGTGTCATTGAGAGCGAACAGCTTGCCCTGGATACAGCGGGGAAGCTGAAAGAAATGACCGACCGGTTGCAGATTCCGTTTATCTACAAATCCTCCTTCGACAAGGCCAACAGGACGTCCAGTGCCAGTTATCGCGGACCGGGTATTGAGCAGGGCCTGGCGATACTGCAGAAGGTCAAGCAACAGATATCCATACCGGTGCTGACCGACGTGCACGAGGATACCCCCCTGGAAGAAGTGGCTGCTGTGGTGGATGTACTACAAACACCAGCCTTCCTGTGCCGCCAGACTAACTTCATACAAAGCGTCGCTCGCCAGGGTAAACCGGTGAATATAAAGAAGGGCCAGTTTCTGGCGCCGTGGGACATGAAGAACGTCGTAGAAAAGGCCCGCGAGACAGGTAATCATCACATCATGGTCTGCGAACGTGGTGTATCTTTTGGCTATAATTATCTCGTTTCGGATATGCGGGCATTGATGGTGATGCGCGATACCGGTTGCCCGGTGGTATTTGATGCGACCCATTCCGTTCAACAACCGGGAGGCAAGGGCAGCGTGTCCGGTGGACAAAGGGAATTCGTGCCGTTGCTGGCGCGTGCTGCGGTGGCCTGCGGGATTGCGGGACTGTTTATGGAAACGCATCCTGATCCTGCAAAGGCATTGAGTGATGGACCCAATGCCTGGCCGCTGGATCACATGCAAAGATTGCTGAAAACGCTCAAGGTGATTGACGAGGATGTCAAGGGACTGGGATTGATCGAGACAGAGATTTCATGAGCCACTGATCATCCTTCGCTCAAGCAAGTTCTTTCCTCATAATGCTTGAGCAATATAAATTGAATATTCTGTCCTGTATGGAAGATGTGGATGCAGCCGAATGCTGAAAGTTTTGTCATTGTATTGTTATACGTTCATGTTAAAAGTGAGGAGAAATGTCGAAGATTGTAAATATACTGGCCCGTGAAATTATCGACTCGCGCGGCAACCCGACGATTGAAGCGGATGTCATCCTCGAGGCTGGTGCAACCGGCCGTGCGGCGGTACCTTCAGGGGCTTCAACCGGTTCATACGAGGCGATCGAGTTAAGGGACGGGGATCCCAAGCGCTATAACGGCAAGGGCGTGCGTCATGCAGTGGGTAACGTCAACGGTGAGATCCGTGCAGCCCTGCTGGGTCAGGAGGCGGGTGACCAGAAGGCCATCGACCAGATCATGATCGACCTCGATGGCACGTATAACAAGGCGCGCCTGGGCGCCAATGCGATCCTGTCCGTCTCGCTGGCCACCTCACGCGCGATGGCGAAAGAACAGGGTGTACAGGTGTTCCGTTATCTGGGGGGTGACGGGCCGTTCAAGATGCCGGTGCCGATGATGAATGTCATCAATGGCGGCGTCCACGCTGAAAACAGTATCGATATGCAGGAATTCATGGTGATGCCGGTCGGCGCCGGCAGCATGGCGGAAGCGGTCCGCATCGGGGCCGAGGTTTTTTATTCGTTACGCAAGGTGCTGTTGAAAAGAGGTTTCAATACGGCGGTTGGCGATGAAGGCGGATTTGCGCCGCGCCTGTCTTCCAATGAAGAGGCCATCGAGGTGATCCTGGAAGGCATAGAAAAGGCCGGCTATACACCCGGAGAGGATGTCTATATCGCGCTTGACCCGGCCAGTTCGGAATTCTACAAGGACGGACATTATCATCTGAGGTCGGATAAATTGCGTTTAACCTCGGATGAATATGTGGATTTTCTGGAAGACTGGGCGGATCGTTTTCCCATTCTGTCGATCGAGGACGGTATGGCGGAAAATGACTGGGACGGCTGGGCAAGATTGACGGAACGACTATCCAAGCGGGTTCAGCTGGTGGGTGATGACCTGTTCGTGACCAATACCGAGCTGTTGAACAAGGGGATAGAACGGGGCGTGGCCAATTCCATCCTGATCAAGGTCAATCAGATCGGCACCCTGACGGAGTCACTGGCGGCGATCGATATGGCCAAGAAGGCGGGTTATACAGCAATCGTTTCACATCGTTCGGGAGAGACGGAAGATCCCTATATCGCCGATCTTGCCGTAGCGACAAATGTCGGACAGATCAAGACCGGTTCCATGTCCCGTTCGGACAGGGTTGCAAAATATAACCAGCTGTTACGGATTGAGGAATTGCTTGGTGATGCTTCGCGTTTTGCCGGTCGCAGTGCCTTCAAGATGTTTTCGGATATTAATTGATACATTGCCGCACAGGACCTCATAGTACCGCGATCAGATACAATCAGATTTGCCATGGAACAGGCGCCAGCTCAGGTGATAAACTCCCGGGTGTCCGGCAGATGGCAGGTTTACAGGACGGTTATCACATGATCAGTCGTTCATCATGAAGACACTCATATATATCATGGTTGTTCTGGCCGTGTTACTGCAGTACAGGTTATGGTTCGGTGATGGCGGTATCGTCGATGTATGGAATCTGCACCACGCTGTTGAGGAACAGAAACACGAAAATGCAGTTTTGACGGAGCGTAACAAGGCGCTCGAGGCCGAGGTCAAGGATCTCAAGCAGGGAATGGATGCAATTGAGGAACGGGCGCGCAGCGAGCTCGGGATGGTGAAAAAGGACGAGACATTTTTCCAGACGGTCGAAGAAAAATAAGCCATACATCATAATGATCTTTCTCCATTCATAGGGAGAACAGGAAATCAAAAACATCCATGCCATTGAACGGTAAGAAACTATGGGCCGTCGTCCCCGCCGCCGGTATCGGTACGCGCACAGGTGGGGAAACACCGAAACAATACCGTGAAGTCAACGGCAAAAAGGTCATCGAACATATACTGGAAAGGCTTGCCATGCATCCGCGCATTGCCGGTATAGTTGTCGCGATTTCTTCCGGCGATAGCCACTGGAAAACCGTCACCCTGCCGGATAGCACTGCAGTGGTCGCAGTGGAAGGTGGTGCCGAAAGGCATCACTCGGTACTGAACGCCCTGCACAGACTGTCACAGATGATTGCCGCGGATGACTGGGTGTTGGTACATGATGCGGCGCGTCCCTGCATCCGTCAGGATGATATCGATAATCTGATCAATTCCGTTATCGATCACCCGGTCGGCGGTATTCTCGGCGTACCCGTATCAGATACCATGAAGCGGGTGAATGAAACCCATCAAATCGTGGAGACGGTGTCGCGCACAGGTTTGTGGCACGCCCAGACACCCCAGATGTTCAGGCTGGCAGCCCTGACGGCGGCGATCGAACATGCAATGCAGACCCATGCACCGATCACGGACGAGGCTGGTGCGATGGAACTCCAGGGCCTCACGCCGTTGATGGTAGAAGGGCACAGGGACAACATCAAGATAACGGAACCGGATGATTTCATGCATGCCGCACTATATCTGCAACATCAAACAAGCCGGGCGGATCTATGAGGATCGGATTCGGCTTTGATGCCCACCGCTTTGAAACTGGTAGAAAACTGGTGCTGGGCGGTGTCACGATACCGTTTGAAAAGGGTTTGTTGGCGCATTCCGACGGTGATGTGGTGATCCATGCACTGTGTGACGCCCTGTTGGGAGCGGTCGGACTAGGTGATATCGGCGGGCATTTTCCCGATTCTAGTGGTGACTACACCGGAATCGATAGCCGCATACTGCTGCGCAATGTCATGGACAAGATCTCGGAGGGGAATATGGCGGTTGCAAATGCAGATATCTGCGTGATCGCCCAGGCCCCCAGGATTGCCCCTTACATCGCCGACATGAAGACCTTGCTAGCATCCGATATCGGAGTTGACGCGGCACAATTGAACATCAAGGCGACGACTACCGAGGGGATGGGGTTTACCGGCCGTGGGGAAGGCATCGCCTGTTACGCGGTGGCATTACTCGAACAGACGTGATCACAGCCACGTTATTGACGGTGTGAAAGCGTGGGATTATATATTGCGTTTAACCAGTGCGACACGCCTTTCGTAGGCCTCACGCACGATTCGGATATCCTCGAGAAACATCGGTAGTTCATCCAGCGTCAAGGCCTGAGGACCATCCACCAGTGCCTTGCCCGGTGCGGGATGAAAGTCCACCAGCACCATGTTCGCACCGGCAATGATTCCCTGGGCGGTGACATGCATGATATCCAGAATACCATCGGGATCGCTGTCGCGGTTGCCAACGGAATGTGAGGGGTCAATGCATACCGGCATGCGGGTCAGCCTCTTGATGGCGGGTACATGGGCAAAATCGACAAAGTTACGATGCGGATCCCCCATATTGGTTTTCATCCCGCGAAGTCCGAATATAACCTTGCGGTTGCCCTCACTCGCCAGATATTCGGCTGCATTGAGTGATTCCTCCAGCGTGATACCAAAGCCGCGTTTGAGCAGGATGGGAAATTCCTGTTGCCGCCCGACATGTTTGAGCAGCTCGAAATTCTGGGTATTGCGGGTGCCGATCTGCAGCATGATGCCGGTCGGATTCCCGGTTTGTTCCAGCGCCTGCCTGATTTCCACGATATTGTCTTCATGCGTGATTTCCATGGCTATGACCTTGATGCCGTATTTTCCGGCCAGCTCGAATACATAGGGCAGACACTGCTTGCCATGGCCCTGGAACGAGTAGGGATTGGTGCGAGGTTTATAGGCACCCATGCGCGTACAGACCTGGCCGTTGTTCTGTAAGGCCTGCATCATTTTTTCGACGTGTTCCGGGGTGTCCACCGCGCACAATCCGGCAAAGACATTCAGGTTATCCTGGCCGAAATGTATGCCGTTGTATTCAAATGATGTAGACCTGTTGTCATCCTTGTGCCTTCCCAGGACGCGGTATTCCTCGGAAACCCGCACAACCCGTTCGACACAGGGGAGGTTCTGCATGTCCTCGATATCCAGTGACTTGGTATCCCCGACCAGATAGATCTCGGTCAGCGTCTGTTGTGTGCCGACCTCCTGGTGGACGCGTGCCTGGATGGCAGGCAGGTTGGTGAGATGTTCCATCAGCCGGCGGTATTCGGCACCGCGCTTGTCGATATCGGGTTCAAGGATCAAGATCATGTGTTATTTCCGTTTGCTGAAATGTGCATAAATTTAATCAAGGGAGACGTATTGTAATGTCATTTTCCATCCCTGCCATCAATCTTTCATCCTCAGGGTAAGGTCCTGGTAGCTGTCAATGCGCCGGTCACGCAAATAGGGCCATAATCGACGGACATCTTCATTCAGTCCAAGGTCGATCTCGACGACCAGGTTTGCAGGCTGGTCCGTATCTGCCATCGCCAGTATCTCACCCTGCGGACCGCAGACGAAACTTGAACCCCAGAAATCGATACCCGTGGTGTGATGCAGGGTATCGTCTTCATGACCCGTGCGGTTACATGCCGCTACGGGCAAACCGTTGGCGATTGCATGTGAACGTTGAATAGTGATCCAGGCATCCCGCTGGCGCTGTTTCACTTCGTCTGCATCCGTTGAATCCCAGCCGATAGCCGAAGGATAAAGCAGAATATCCGCACCCGCCAGGGTCATGAGCCTGGCGGCTTCGGGATACCACTGATCCCAGCAGACCAGTACACCAAGCCTTCCCGCCGAGGTATCGATCGGCGTGAATCCGGTATCGCCCGGGGTGAAATAGAATTTTTCATAATATCCAGGATCGTCGGGGATGTGCATCTTGCGGTATATGCCGGCAATTGTCCCGTCGGCTTCGATCACCACGGCAGTATTGTGGTAGACACCCGCCCGTCGCCGTTCGAACAGGGATGCGACGATGACTACGTTCAAGTGCGATGCAAGCTCACCGAGCTTTTCAGTCGTAGGTCCCGGGATCGATTCGGCCAGGTCGAAACAAGTGACGTCTTCATTCTGACAGAAATAGAGACTATTGTGCAGTTCCTGTAACAGCACAAGCCTTGCACCCTGTGCGCATGCCCGGTTGATGCCCTCCATGGTCCGCCGGAGGTTGGTGTCGCGGTCATCCGTGCAGGCATGCTGGATCACTCCGAGTTTGAGTCGCTGCGATGTCGGCATCTGCTAGCAGGGATTATATGGTTGACGACAGTTCATGACAGGATTGTAAATGAAAATACCGCAAGCATGTAACTATCGTGTGTCTTGCCGGGTTGCAGAGATTCCAGTGAATAGTTGCATGGTTATGCAATGCAGGCTGCCGTGCTGGGTGATCAATGGCAAACAATTGATGCCGATGATATCCCTGCCGGGGAAGCACGCCCCCAGTCTTTCCAGCGCAATGGCGTCATTGTCATCTTCATAGACGGGTACCAGCACCGCCCCATTGATGATCAGAAAATTGGCATAGCTTGCGGGGAGCTGCGTACCGTCGGCATCATATTTCGGCGCCGGTACGGGAAGCGGGACGAGATGATAGGGTTTGCCCTCCGCTGTCCTGAACGAATCCAGTTCGGCCTCCATCTGTCTGAGTTCGTCATAATGCCCCTGTTTCCTGTCATCACAGCTGGTATAGGCAATGGTTTCCCGGTCACAGAATCTGGCGAGGACATCCACATGGCTGTCGGTATCATCGCCCAGCAGCATGCCATGATCAAGCCACAGGAGACGCTCAATCCCGAAAATTTCCATCAGAGATGATTCGATCCGCTCACGGCCGAGGTGAGGATTACGTGTAGGTGTCAACAGGCATCTGGAGGTGGTCAGCATGGAGGCGTCCCCGTCAAAGTCAATACTGCCGCCTTCAAGTACCAGATCGATGGTTTGCAGAGGGACTGATCCAAACCCGCCCAAGGCATGCAGGCGATCCGTTACCTGGTTATCAAGATCATTAGCGAACTTGCCGCCCCAGCCGTTGAACGTGAAATTCAGCAATGTGCATTTACCGTTCTTCAGGACCGTCAACGGGCCATAATCACGTGTCCAGGTATCGTTGGTGGGTATGGAGTAAATATGGATGCGTCGCATCTTCACGGCGCTGTGTTCAAGCAATTGTCTGATGTGATCACAATGGTCCTGATCCCGGGCGCAGATCACCACATCCTCATAGTGAGTGATGTGACGGCACAACTCTATATATACCCGTTCAGCCTCCGGGAGTATCGACGCCCAGTCACTATGACGATGCGGCCATGTCATTAATATCCCGTATTGCGGTGACCACTCAGCAGGGGTATGGCGTGCCGGATGCTTTTGGCTCACAGATGCTCAAGCACCGTGTAATTACTCATGGGCCACGGTGTGGATGACATACTGACGTTCGAAATAGACCGTATAGCGGTCATAGATCCAGCGGCTGATGGGAGGGTCGCCGATAGCGGGCAGTTTTTGATTTGGATGACCGAACTGTTCTTCGACCTGCTGCATGGTCATGCCTTTCACAGGGATGGAGAAGGATTTGTCGGAAATATCGCCTGTCCGGGGCATGTTCAAGATCTCCGCATGGCCGGTCACGCCCGCAATCAAACATGCAATGATGACAAGGGTCTTGAGTGGTCTGTACATCGATTACTCCCGTCTCGTCAGCAGCAACAAATATTACCTTGCTATCGTAGCGATTAACTGCGGTTAAAAAAAGTCTTTTCCGGGCTTATAAATCCGGAACGGGATCAAGAACCTTGTTCCGAAAATCTGACGCAATTACGACCATCGGATTTGGCGCGATAGAGAGCCATATCCGCCTTCTGGAAAAGGGTTTCACTGTTATCACGCATGGCGTAACAGGCGACGCCGAGACTGGCCGTTAAGGGGAGGGTGAATTCACCGTAATTGCATTCGAGTGATTCTATGGTATGACGGATACGTTCGGCCAGCATCAGTGCGCCTTTTTTACCGGTGTTGCTCAGCAAGACCAGGAATTCCTCTCCGCCAAAGCGAAACAGCATATCCGAGCTTCTGATACAATCGCTGACAGCTGAGGCTACCGCCTTGATAGCACAATCCCCCGCGGCATGGCCAAAGCCGTCGTTGATCTTTTTCAGAAAATCGATATCCAGTGCAATGAGTGATAACGAAGATCCATGCCGGCGTGACAGCTCGATTTCGCGGATCATGGAAGTATTCATTGCATTACGGTTATTGACGCCGGTCAGGGGATCCTTGAGTGCGGCGATCAGTGCATTTTTATACATGATGGCATTACGCAACGGATAGACGAGACTGCATAACAGGTATTCGAGCATGACCGTCTCATTAGAAGTGAATTTCTTGTTGCGCGTAATCGTCAGTTGTCCGAGCGTTTGTTCGGCGGTAACCAGTTGATAGGTACAGGAATGTCGTGCTGCGCCGCCAAACCTGATATTGATGTTTTGCGCCTCATTTCTGAAGGCGATGCTTTTGTGTGGTACCAGGGAGTTGATCTCGGTCGAAAATGTATTGATCAGATGATTGAGATCAAGCGTCATCTGCAGGGTACTGACAAGTTGCAGAGCCTTGTTAAGGCCGTCCTTGCCTGCTTCCGCCGCGATGAAATCGGACATCGAGGCAAGGTCGCCTTGTCTTAAAATCTGGTCACTGCCAAGATGTTGTCCATGTGTCTGTAACATAACAGTCCTGTTTTGCAATGTATCTGGGCAAATAATTGCATCATTTATGCCAAAAGATACCGCTTTGCCATTTAACTGTCTGATATGACAGCCGATCATTGCGCTACGAAACCCCGATGGCTATTCGTGAAAGTCTATATGCTATTGATTATAAATATATAATAAGGGAAGTGTGGAGATGGCAGTCAACCACGACCGCATTCAGGATGTGTGGATGGATTTCAGAAGTCTGTTCCCGGTTCCAGTGGCGGTGAAATGCAGACGATTGCCGGGCAATAGGGTATCTAGCTTCAACCGGTTGGATAGTTATCTACATCGTCAATTGATTGGCGTGGCGATGGGGTATTTCATTTAAGAATAGATCAATATACACTTCCGGTGTTTCCTCCCCCGCTGTATTTCCTCCCTTAGCAAGTTTCTCATTCGTCGCAAATCTATTAACCGGATTGCCTGGCGATCCATGACAGGTGACTTTTTATGACCTTATCTTCTAGCGGAGAAGTGCATGACCATTCGCGCCAACAGATGCGTGAGATAAAACAATACGTCATCAAGAATGATGTCGACCTGATCAAGACTCTTTACAAAAAAAAGGATTTGCCCGATGTGTACCTGGGTGAGATCCTGCTAAGGGCCAATGTCATCAATCGGCAGCAGCTTGATGATGCCTTGCAGAGACAACGGCGACGGCAAGGCAAACATCTCGGCCGTATCCTGATCGATCTGGGGATCGTGACCATGGAGCAGGTCAATTTTGCACTCGCCAGAAAGTTCGGGATCCCTTATGTCAAGCTGGAGGATTACCGGATCAGTCCGCATATCCTTGACAGGATACCTGTCGAACTCGAACTGCAGTACAACATCATGCCGTTGGGGGAGATCGACGATATCCTGATCGTCGCCATGGAAAATCCACTGGATATGAGTATTATCAGCGCGTTGCGTTTCAACACCAATCTGAAGATTGAACCGGTGATGGCATCTGCACGCGATATCACCCTGATTCTGAGCAAGCATTACAGCAAGTTTGATGAGGACCGGGCACTGGAGGATTCCGGTTTCGAAGCTGTGAACAATCGCGTCGATCACCAGGATGCGGCCGGCATGATGGAGGTTGAGGCAAAGAAAAAACCGATCGTACGTCTGGTAAATTCCATCATCCTGCAAGGTATTATGCGCGGCGCATCGGATATCAATATTCGCCCCGAGGCGGACCGGATCAGTGTCTATTACCGTGTAGACGGCAAACTGCAGTTTTCCCGTAACCTGCACAGGTCCCTGCTGGCATCGCTGGTGAGTCGTATCAAGATCATCGGTCAGATGGATATTTCGGAACGCCGTTTGCCGCAGGATGGACATGCCCGGCTGGAGCGTGGTAGCAAGACAATCGATCTGCGCATGTCAGTGATCCCGACGGTCAATGGTGAAAGTGTCGCCATTCGCATCCTGGACAAGGATGTCGGTTTGAAATCGTTCACTGAACTGGGCCTGAGACAAAGAGAACAGCATCGGGTCAGGCATATGTTATCCAGATCTCACGGGCTGTTGCTCGTAACAGGGCCGACTGGTTCAGGTAAGACCACCACCCTGTATGCCTTACTCGATGAGATCAAGAAGGATAATCCTCATATACTCACCGTCGAGGATCCGGTTGAATACGACATGGCGGGTGTCGAGCAGGTGCAGTTGTTACCTTCGAAGGGATTTACCTTTGCCGGCACCTTGAGACATTTTTTACGGCATGACCCCGATGTCATCATGGTGGGTGAGATCCGTGATCACGAGACGGCGGCGATTGCCAACAAGGCGGCAATGACTGGACACCTCGTGTTGAGTACTCTGCATACCAACGATGCATCGTCAACCATTACCCGGTTACTGGACATGGGAATAGAGCCCTATCTGCTGGGTGCGACACTTCTGGGTGTGATTGCGCAACGTTTGATTCGCCTGAATTGCCCGCATTGCCTGCAACAGGATCATATCGAGGACCGGATTCGCAGGCGTTTCCAGCTTGCGGAATCGGATGTCCTTTACCGCGGCAGGGGTTGCCCGTCCTGTAACAAGACCGGTTATCGCGGACGTACCATGATCAGCGAGGTTTTGGCAATAAGCCCTGAAATACGTGAACTCATCAATGCCGGCTCATCGGCGCGCAAGATTGCCCACATGGCACTGCAACAGGGAATGACGCGCCTGATCGACAACGCGCTGCATCATGCAAGGCAGGGCAGGACCTCGCTGAATGAGGTGATGTCGGTCAGGTTGTAATGACATCAAGCTCGGAGGTGCAATGCATCACTTGCATCGATGATATGTCGGGCAGCACGGATCCCGCTGCGTACCGCGCCCTCCAGGGTCGCGGGGTAGTCCGTTGCGGTAAAATCTCCCGCAAGCAGACATCCTCTGACGGGTGTAACTGTGGACGGACGGATCAAATTGATACCTGTGCGGCATAAAAAGGTGGCCCTTCTCTCCCTGACGACATACGTCTCTGTCGGTGCGGGCCAGTCGGGAAACAGCGTGGATATTTCAGCGACGATCAATGCGCAGAGTGCAGCGTTATCCATCTGCATATGAGGACCGATACTGCTGATAACCACTGCCATGAGACCGGCCTGACCGCAATAGCCGCGATCGAACATCCATTGTCCCGTTGTGCTGATCAAACCGATCATCGGTAGCGTCAGCCGTATCGTGGCTGGATAGCGTAGGTAGACCGTACAGATGGGCGCATGGTCGAATCGTGCAAGTTTTGCAACGATATCTCCCATCAGAGGATGCGGTTGCAGCAGTTCCTCGCAAGCTGAGGGGGGGACAGCCAGGATGACATGCGCAGCATGCAGTTGCGCACCGTTTGTCAGTTCGACACCTGTAATGCCCGCGTTTTCTATCTGCAGATGCCTGACACGGTGCCGGAGTAATACTGTTCCCCCATGACCGGTGACATAGCGTTGTGCCGGAGCAGGAAGGATATTGCCGAGATTCGTACGTGCAAAGAGCAGATCCGAGTGGCTGCGTTTGCCGCAGAAGGCATCGTGCAGGGTGCTGATGAAAACCTCGGCTGAGGCCAGGTTGACTGGGGTGTTGAGCACCGCCAGGCACAAGGGTTGCCAGAGGGTCTCGATGATGTGTTTACCTTGCCCTGATCGCTGCAGCATGTCGAGGACCGTCGGATCAGGATCGAATAGATGATCGGAAGCAAGCAGCGATCGACACATACTCAGTGCATGCCATCTGTCACGCTTATTGATACCCTGCACCGTCGCCAGTCCGGCCAGCAGATGCAGCGGGGCGGGTAGACGGGGTAATGCCAGTCGGGTGACAGGATGTCCGGCTTGATGCATCTCGAGCGTCAGTGGCCGGCGTTCGAATACGCTGTCTTCGCGTACACCCATCACCTGCAACAGGCGCAGGGTTTCGTGATATGCACCCAGCATCAAATGCTGCCCGTTATCGATATCGGTGTCCCTGTAATGGATCGTGCGGGCACGACCGCCGAGTTGTCCGGCTGCATCCAGCAACGTAACGGGAATGTGATGGTGGGACAGTTCGATCGCGGCTGCCAGGCCGGCCCAGCCACCACCTACGATAATGGTCGACACGCGATCACTACCTGTGTGCCAGTTGATAACGTTTATAACGGGCCTTTTCCTGACGTACGGTCTTCCAGGCAAGCCACAACTTGCGTAGAGGCGTCAGCGCATAACGTTTTTCAAGTACCTTGTAATCATCGACGATGATGTGATTGAGAGTTGCCCGGTAGATAGCTGCCATCACGAGCCCGCTGCGTTGCATATATCGGTCGACATCCGGTAACAGATCAAAGGCCTGCTGATAATAATAGGCGATGCGTCTGGCCTGATGCTCGAACAGGCGGCGCATTGTATCGGTTGTGTGATTTGCATTCAGATCGTTGACCGCCACGCCGTATTGCTCCAGTTCATCCAGTGGAATGTAAACACGACCACGCTGGCTATCCTCACGCACATCCCTGAGGATATTGGTAAGCTGAAAGGCTGTTCCCAGGTGGTGTGCGTACTTGAGGGTGCGACGATCCTGATAGCCGAATATCTCGGCCGACATGATCCCCACCATGCTGGCGACACGATGGCAGTACAGGGTGAGCTCCTTGAAACTCGGGTAGGATTGATAATCCAGGTCCATTTCCATGCCGTCGATGATCTCGATAAAATGTTCGCGGGGAAGGTTGTAGGTCTGTACCGGTGTGGACAGCGCCTTGCCGACCGGATGTTGCGGTGTGCCGCTGAATACACGCGCGATTTCCTCATGCCACCATTTGAGTTTCACCCGTGCGACCTCGGTTTCGCTGGCTTCATCGACGATATCGTCCACCTCCCTGCAAAAGGCGTATAGCGCGGTGATGGCCTGGCGTTTCTCTGGTGGGAGGAACAGGAAACTGTAGTAAAAACTTGAACCGCTCCTTGCCGCCTTGTCCTCGCAATATTGCTCCGGGGTCATGACGGATGTATCAGCCTGGTGAGTGAAAAAGGTTGCGGGTGTTTTTGCAGGCCCATCCATGTAATCCAGCACCAGTCGCCCTTCGTCAGTCTCGGCCTGGAGAAGACGTCATCGCGCCGCAGATGTATATGTTCCAGGATTCGCAGACCGCCATAGATCATCATACGCAGTTCAAAACCGCTCCTTCCTGACAGCTCCCAACCGAGCGGGAGACCCTGATTCATGAGATCCAGGATGCGTGTCACCTGTCTGTCGACCAGTGCGAGCATCGCGGAGTCCGTACACCGCTGCCTGATATGATCTTCGTTGACGCCATATTGTTGCATTTCATCCTGTGGCAGATAGACACGTCCCCGTTCGACATAATCCTGTTCGATGTCCTGGAGAAAATTGATGAGCTGCAAGGACGTGCAGATCGCATCCGAACGGGTAAGGTTATCCGGCGTCGCCCTGTCATGCAGATGCAGGATCAGCCTGCCGACCGGGTTTGCAGAGAAACTGCAGTAGCGCAGGACATCACTGAAATCCCGATAACGGTTTTTGGTGACATCCATACGAAAGGCTGTCAACAGGTCGTAAAACGGTGCCAAGGGGAGCCGGGAACGTTGAATCGTATCTTCAAGAGCAATGAAAACAGGTTGCCGCTGTTGTTCACCCTTGTTAATGCTATCCAGTGCAATCACGCATTCATCGAGACCGGCAAGACGCGCGTCGACACCTTCATTACCTTCGTCTGCAATATCATCAGCCATCCTCGCAAAGGCATAGATCACACTGACAGGTCGGCGCAGACGTGCCGGAATAAACCATGAGGCAAGCGGAAAGTTTTCATAATGCGAGCGTGCAATACGCATGCAATGTTTATAGGCAGTTTCGATTGCCGGATCCTTCATACCGTAAAAACCCTGTATAACTTGATGTCACCCCTTCGATTCCTCTTGTTCAAGTGATCGTGCAATATTTTCGACAGGATCGAGGGGCTGATTCGATTTTGGCTCACTGATGCCGAGTTCGGAGAATTTTTTCGCACCCGGTAATACCTGGCGCTGGAAGGAACCGACGGCACTGTTGTAATTCTCGACGCTGCTGTTGATGTTCTTGCCAAGACGTGCCAGATGACCGGTAAAGGTGCCCAGGCGCTTGTAAAGATCCTCTCCAAGTTCACGGATCTTTTCGGCGTTTTCAGTAACGATCTGCTGGTTCCAGCCATAGGCCACCGCGCGCAGCAACGCCACCAGACTGGTCGGGGTGGCAAGGATCACTTTCTGGCGTAATGCGTCCTCGAGCAGATGTGGGTCCTTGTCGAGTGCTGCACTGAGAAAATGATCCCCAGGTATAAACAGCACAACGAAATCCGGGCTGCTTTTGAACTGGTCCCAATAGGCCTTGCTGGCGAGTTCACGGATACGTTCGCGTACCTTGCGTGCATGAAACACAAGTTGCTGGTCACGCGTCTTGTCATCAGATGCCTCGATGGCATTGAGATAGGCATCCAGAGGCGTTTTAACATCCACGACGATCTCTCTTCCACCGGGCATGCGTACGATCATGTCGGGTCGGATATTGCCTGTGTCGGTGGCGGTGTGCTGTTGTTCGTAAAAGTCACAATGCTGAACCATCCCCGCCAGTTCCACCAGCCGTTTGAGCGTCATTTCACCCCATTGGCCGCGCACCTCGGGGCGACGCAAGGCCTGCGCCAGATTACGCGTCTCACCGTGCAGTTGCTGTTGGGTCTGTGCCATGGTCTCAAGGTGTTTGGTGATGGAGCCGTAGGCCTCCTTGCGGTCATGCTCGATCTCGCGGATCTGTTTCTCGGTCTTTTCCAGTACGTCCCTGATCGGCTTGATCAGATGTTCGATGGCCTGTTCCTTTTTTGACAGCTCGCTCCGGGCCTGGATGTTGAACTGTTTGAGATTTTCCTGGGCCAGTTTGAGAAACGCCTCGTTATTGTTTTTAAGTGCCTCACCCGAGAGTGCGGCGAAGACTGCACTGAACTGTTCGCGGGCCTTGTCAAAGGTGTCCAGTTTGTCTTGTGCGGCGTTGCGTTCCATCTCCAGGGATGTTTCCAGCATGGCATTCCTTTCCCTGAGTTGAATGATCTTTTTCTGAGCCAGGAGATAGGTGATCGTTCCGCCCAGAAGGGCAGCAATGATACAACTGAAAATAACAGTGACAAGATTGAATTCCATGGATCGTTATTCTAGACGAGCGGCGGTTTCATTGTAATCGATGATCCAGTCGAGGATCTCCTGTGGCTGGTTGACCATGCCGTCGGCCTGCCACGACCACGGTTGGTCGCTGTCACCGATATATCCGAACATGGCGATCAGGGTCTTCATCCCGGCGTTGTGGCCGGCCTCGATATCACGTTGTGCATCGCCCACATAGAGACAGTGTTTTGCAGGTATATCGATATGCCGGCAGGCATGCAGCATGGGTTCAGGATGCGGCTTGCGGTTGCGGGTACTGTCTCCGCTAATGATACAGGCGGCGCGTGATTGCAGTTTCAGCTTGAGCATCAATGGTTCTGTCAGCCATGCGGGTTTGTTGGTGACGACGCCCCATTTCATACCACGCTGTTCGATAGCATCGAGCAGGGCCGCCATTCCGGGGAATAACCGCGTTTCGTTTGCCAGATTGTCGGAGTAAATCTCGAGGAATCGCTGCCGCAGTATCGCGAATTGCGGATCGCCAGTCCCGCTCTCGAAACCGAGTTGGATCAGAGCGGAGGCACCGTGAGATACAACCGGTCGTATCCGATCGAATGGCAGGGGATTGCGATGATGGTCAGCGAGCAAGGTGTTGAGCGTCCAGGCAAGATCCGGAGCAGTATCCGCAAGCGTGCCGTCAAGATCGAACAGTACTGCCTGAATGTCGGCGGTGTACCCGGCCTCCTGGTAGAATCTCTCGATATCTGATCGCGTTGCCATGGCGGAATGACTGATGGTTACCCCGTATCAGGGAATTCGGTTAATGCGCTTGATACCCTGTCGCAAGTGCAGTTTTACTGGCAGTCACTGGTTGCATGAACCATGTAGTTGACGTCTATGTCTCTGCCCAATGCGTATTGTTTTGTGACCGGGTTGTACGTCATTCCGGTGATATGATGCAGCGATAGATTCCCGTCGCGAATCCAGCCGGCCAGTTCGGATGGGCGAATAAACCTGGCATAGTCATGGGTACCCTTGGGTAGCAATCTTAACAGATACTCGGCTCCGATAATGGCGAACAGGTAGGCCTTGGGGTTGCGATTGATCGTGGAAAAGAACACATGTCCGTCCGGTTTTACCAGTGCCGCACACGCACGCACCAGTGATGCAGGATTGGGCACATGTTCCAGCAATTCCATGCAGGTCACCACGTCATAGTGACCGCTTTCCTGCCCGGAGAGTTGTTCCGCCGTCATACAGTGGTAGTCGACCTCGGCTCCGGATTCAGCCAGATGGAGCCTCGCAACCGACAATGATGATTCCGCCATATCGATACCGGTGACTGAGGCACCGCGCAGCGCCATACTCTCAGCCAGGATACCTCCACCACAACCGACATCGACAACGCGCTTGCCGGTGAGGTCGATCTTTGACGTTATATATGTCAGCCGCAACGGGTTGATGTCATGCAACGGCTTGAATTCGCTGTTGGGGTCCCACCAGCGCGACGCGAGGGCGTCGAATTTTGACAGCTCCCGTTGATCAACATTTTCAAATGCCTGGTTCATATACTGTTCATGAAATACGTGATGTTCATTACGGGGATTGTAGCCTGATTTCTAGTGTTGATCACGTTCGGCTATTCTGACACACCATTGTTGGGCTTTTTCCTTGATTGCGTTTTCATCAAGGGTATTGAGTATCCGGTCCTTGAGCACATGTCTCCCGGCCACCCAGACGTCCGTGACCTTGTCGCGTCCCGTTGCATACACGAGTTGCGAAACAGGGTGATAGATCGGGGTCGATTCGATGTCGCCCATATAGACGGCCGTCACGTCGGCTGCCTTGCCCGGTTCCAGGGAACCGATATTATCATCCAGACCAAGGGCGCGCGCGCCGTTCAATGTCGCCATGCGCAGCGCGGCGGCGGCGGGCACCGCGCTGGCATCATTGGCCACTGCCTTGGCAAGCAGGGCGGCGGTGCGCATCTCGCCAAAGACATCAAGATCATTATTGCTCGCCGCACCGTCTGTGCCGAGGGCGACATTGATACCTGCCTGTTGCAGTTTATGTACCGGGCAAAAGCCGCTTGCCAGCTTGAGATTCGATTCCGGACAGTGCAGGACATGGGCGCCCGCTGTGGCGACACGTTCGATCTCGTCGTCTGTCAACTGGGTCATGTGTACGGCCAGCAATCGCGGTGTCAACAGTCCAAGACGATCCAGGCGCTGCAGGGGACGGTCATTGTAGTGTTCATGGCTCTTGATGATCTCGTCCTCGGTTTCATGGACATGGATATGGATCGGGATATCGAGTTCTTCAGCGAGTGTCTGGATATGTGTGAGCGGTTCATCAGAGACCGTGTAAGGCGCATGTGGCGCGAAGACGGTGCTGATCAATGGATCATTACGGTATTGATCGTGTACCTGCAGGCCCTTGTCGAGGTATTGCTGCGCATTCGCCGCCCAAACGGTCGGAAAATCGATGATGATAAGACCGACGGCGGCACGGATGCCTGCATCGCTGGCGACGCACGCAGTGGCATCCGGAAAGAAATACATATCGTTGAAACAGGTAGTGCCGCCACGCAGCATCTCCGCCACTGCCAATTGGGTGCCATCGTTGACAAAATCATATCCGACCCACGCGCCCTCGGCTGGCCATATGTGGTCATTCAACCAGTTCATCAACGGCAGATCATCCGCCAGTCCGCGGAACAGTGACATGGCCGCATGGGTGTGGGCATTGACCAGCCCCGGAATCAGCACATGCTGATCAAGGTTCAGGTTTACATCGGAGTGATATTTTGAGCTTGACTGCTCGATGGGCAGCAGGTCGAGGATGTCACCGTCCTTGATCACCAGGCTGTGGTTGTTATGGACGATCCCGTCGGGTTCGACCGGGATGATCCAGCGTGCGTTGATAATGGTATCGGCAGGCGTCATGCCTGCAAGTATAGCTTATCGGAACAGTGAAATGATAACGGCAGGAGGAGAAAACGTTGTATGGAGGCTTGTCCTAGCGGCTATATTCGACGATGTATATCTCGACACGCCGGTTCCGCCGGCTACCCTCACGTGTCCAGTTTTCATCGATCGGATCATTTTCCCCCCAACCATGCGACCATATCAGGTCAGCAGGTATGTTCTGTTCGAGCAGGTAATCCCTTACTGCATTGGCGCGTTTATCCGACAGGCGGTCATTATAGTCCTTGCCGGCAATACTGTTGGCATGAGCGTAGATTATGACACGTTCAGTGCGTCCGGATTGCATGATATAGCGGGCCGCATCATTGAGTATCCGTTTGGCACCTTGATCCAGTACAGACTTGTCATGGGGAAAAAACACATGATTTAACGGGATGAACGCCATTGTCCCAGCCATTCTATCCAGGGAACTGACGGCCGGTAGTCCGGCCATTACCGGACTACCGGTTTGTGGATGTTCATCCACAGGATTCATTGCAACCGGGACCGGCCGCGCTGATTGCATGGAATTTGTCATCGCGGCGGATGAATCACTGTTTTGTGTGGCAGGACCGGACCATGCAGGTGTGGAGAGGAATCCGCACAACAAGGCCATGATTACTGCTTTTATGGATTTATCCGTTATCATGTCGAGAATAGCGGCAGGTCAAGACGGGCTCTTAAACGAAATCATGGAAATCATCCGCAAACAAACGACGGGGATGTCATAGCGCAATGCACACGGAACGATTCGACACGGTCAGGGCAATCGCCTGGGAGGACGGTGTACTGAAGCTTTTGGATCAGCGCCGTTTGCCACAGGTGACCGAGTATATTGCTTGTAAAGACGTTGAAGATGTCGCAGCAGCAATTCGTGACATGGTGGTGCGCGGTGCCCCCGCCATCGGTGTTACGGCGGCTTATGGCGTGGTACTGGCGGCACAGGGACGTTATCGCAACGCCCCGGATACCTGGCGACAGGATATCGTGATCGATCTGGAGCTGCTGGCCGCGGCTAGGCCCACGGCTGTCAACCTGTGCTGGGCCATCGAACGTATGCAGCGGTTTTTCGAAGCTGTCGATGCAGATCCGAATCCCCTCCTGCTCGCAGAGGCACGCAAGATACATGAAGAAGACATCGCCGCCAACAAGGCGATGGGTGAACTGGGCAAATCGCTGTTTACAGAACGTTGCGCGGTACTGACCCATTGCAATACCGGTTCCCTTGCGACGGCGGGTTATGGCACTGCGCTGGGTGTGATCCGCAGTGCCTATGCTGCGGATCTCGTCAGCCAGGTCTATGCGGATGAGACCCGTCCCTGGCTGCAGGGGTCACGGCTCACCGCCTGGGAGCTTGTGCAGGACCATATCCCGGTAACCCTCATAGCAGAAGGCGCGGACGCCTATCTGATGAAACAGGGAGAGGTCAAATGGGTGATCGTCGGTGCTGACCGGATTGCCGCCAACGGTGATGTGGCAAACAAGATCGGCACATACAATGCCGCGGTACTGGCGCGTTATCATGGTGTGAAGTTCATGGTGGTGGCGCCCACATCGACGATCGATATGAATACCCCTGATGGTACCGCGATCCGTATCGAAATGCGCGCGGAAGACGAACTGTTGAAATTCTCCGATCAGCGTATCGCGGCCCCCGGTGCACATGCCTGGAATCCCGTGTTTGACGTTACCCCTGCCGAATTGATCGATGTCATCGTTACTGAGAAGGGTATTGTCACCGCCCCGACCATGGTGAAGATGCGCGCGCTGCTGGAACAATGATTGCTCAGGAATGGCTTGTTCCTGACAGGTTGTTGTACGTCTCGAATACCGACCAATCATCCTGATTTCCGGCCCGCCGTTCGCATCGCTGAGCGCGCATAAAAGATGCGGGAACAAGCCACTTTATGTTATGATCTTGCGGTTATCTATGCACAGGGACGCGATTGAAAAAATACATAACAATCAATAACTTTTACGCGCTTAACAAGCCAGAAAAATATCCCGGCAGTATTGTTTTCATATGACCGAAATCGCTAAAGAGATCCTCTTCACCAACATCGAAGAGGAAATGAAACAGTCGTACATGGAGTACGCCATGAGCGTGATCGTCGGGCGTGCGCTTCCTGATGTCAGAGACGGTCTGAAACCCGTGCATCGCCGGGTGCTGTACGCCATGCGGGGGTTATCCAATGACTGGAACAGGCCCTACAAGAAGTCCGCCCGCATCGTCGGTGATGTCATCGGTAAATACCATCCGCACGGTGATACCGCCGTATACGACACGATCGTCCGCATGGCGCAACCTTTTTCGCTGCGATACATGCTGGTCGACGGACAGGGGAATTTCGGTTCAGTCGATGGAGATTCACCCGCTGCGATGCGTTATACGGAGATCCGTATGTCGCGCATCGCGCATGAAATGCTCGCCGATCTCGACAAGGAAACCGTCGACTTTGTCCCCAACTATGATGAGACGGAACAGGAACCGGCGGTCTTTCCCGCACGCATTCCCAATCTGCTGGTCAATGGTTCGGCGGGTATCGCCGTTGGCCTGGCCACGAACATACCTCCGCATAATCTCACCGAGGTGATCAATGCCTGCCTGGCGCTGATGGACGATCCGGAACTCAGCATCAGCGATCTGATCGAGCACATACCCGGACCCGATTTTCCCACCGCTGCCATCATCAACGGCGTACGCGGTATCCAGGAAGCCTATGTTACAGGCCGGGGCCGCATCTATGTACGGGCTCGCACCCATATCGAGACCAACGCCAAACAGGACCGGGAAAGCATCATCGTCACCGAATTGCCATATCAGGTGAACAAGGCCTACCTGCTGGAAAAGATTGCACAACTGGTCAAGGACAAAAAGATCGAGGGCATCAGTGAGTTGCGCGATGAATCCGACAAGGATGGGATGCGCATGGTGATCGAGCTGAAGCGGGGCGAGGTGGCGGATATCATTCTCAATAACCTCTACCAACACACCCAGATGCAAAACGTATTCGGCATCAATATGGTCGCACTGGTCGACGGTCAGCCACGCCTGCTGAATCTGAAACAGATACTCGAGGCCTTCATTCGCCATCGGCGCGAGATCGTTACGCGGCGTACGGTCTTTGATCTGCGCAAGGCGCGTGATCGTGGGCATGTGCTGGAAGGCCTGGCTGTCGCACTTGCCAACATCGACGAGATCATTGCCTTGATCAAGGCCGCGCCGAATCCGACGGAGGCCCGGGACGGGTTGATGGGCAGGACATGGAAGCCCGGTGCAGTGGTCGAAATGCTGGAGCGAGCCAGGTTACTGGATTCACGGCCGGAGGGTCTGGCTGAGGGGATGGGCCTTGTCGAAGAAGGATATCGACTCTCGGAGGTACAGGCTCAGGCGATCCTGGATCTGCGCCTGCATCGCCTGACAGGGCTGGAAAGAGAAAAAATATTAAAAGAATACAATGAAATATTGGAGAAAATTGAGGATTTACTTGATATTTTGTCGAACCCCGATCGTCTCATGCGGGTGATCCGTGACGAGCTCATCGAGGTAAGGGATCAGTTCGGTGATAAACGTCGTACCGAGATCAGCGATACCCACCAGGATTTGAAGCTGGCGGATTTGATTCAGGAAGAAGACGTCGTGGTGACGTTGTCGCACGGCGGTTACGTCAAGGCCCAGTCCCTGGATGTCTATCGGGCACAGAGAAGAGGCGGTAAAGGCAAAGCCGCGGCCAGCGTGAAAGAGGAAGACTTTATTGACAAGCTCATCATCGCCAATACCCACGCTACCATCCTGTGTTTTTCGAGCTTCGGCAAGGTGTACTGGAAAAAGGTCTATGAATTACCACAGGCAAGCCGGACCGCGCGCGGCAAGCCGATCGTCAACCTGTTGCCGCTGGTCGAGGGTGAACGTATCAATGCCATCCTCCCGGTACGTGACTATGATCCCGATAAATATGTCCTGATGGTGACCAGTAATGGTACGGTTAAAAAGACCTCCTTACAGAATTTTTCACGGCCGCGGGCCAATGGGATCATTGCCGTCGATCTGCTAGAGGATGACAGACTCATCGGTGTTGACATCACGGACGGTGAACGTGATGTGATGTTGATATCGAGCGCCGGCAAGGCTGTACGTTTCAACGAAAAAGCCGTGCGTCCCATGGGGCGTGGCGCGCGTGGTGTGCGGGGTATTCGCCTGGGCGAAGGACACGATGTCATTGCGTTGATCATCGTCGAAGAGGGGGATGTTTTGACTGTCACGGAAAAAGGTTTTGGCAAACGTACACCCATTGAGGAATACCCGCTGCGTGGCCGTGGGGGTCAGGGTGTGATCTCAATACAAACCTCGGAACGCAACGGCAAGGTGGTTGGTGCAGCCCTTGTACAGCAGGATGATGAAGTAATGCTTATTACCAGCAGGGGAATACTGGTACGCATCCGGGTCGATGAAATCTCCGTGGTTGGACGCAATACGCAAGGCGTCAGGCTGATCCGTCTGGATGGCAATGAGCGTCTGGTCGGTCTCGACAGGGTTGAAAGTCTCAAAGAAGAATAAGCGGTTTCCAGACCATCGGCCATAATGTATTCTTTGTTTTACAGTTTCTGAATTAATTTCCTGGGTTTGAGTGAAAAGGGTGACTTGATGTCGCGTGTATACAATTTTGGCGCAGGACCGGCAACCTTGCCGGAGGCGGTGTTACAACAGGCCGGAGAGGAGATGCTCGACTGGCACGGCAGCGGTATGTCGGTAATGGAGATGAGTCATCGCGGCAAGGACTTTATGGACATTGCCACGCGGGCCGAACGCGATCTGCGTGAACTGATGAATATACCCGGGCACTACAAGGTGCTTTTCCTGCAGGGCGGGGCAAGTTCACAGTTTGCCATGGTGCCTGTGAACCTGTTGCGCGGCAGGGACAAGGCGGACTATATCAATACCGGTTCGTGGTCAAAGAAGGCGATTGCAGAGGCCAAGCGGTTTTGCCAGGTCAATGTCGCCGCCAGCTCAGAAGATCAGGGTTTTACGACCATTCCACCGCAGTCGCAATGGCAACTGGATGACAGCGCCGCCTACGTCCATTACACACCGAACGAGACCATCGGCGGGGTTGAGTTTCACTGGATACCGGAGTGCGGCGCTGTGCCGCTGGTCGCAGACATGTCCTCTACCATCATGTCGCGTCCGGTCGATGTGTCCCGCTTCGGCGTGATCTATGCGGGTGCGCAAAAGAACATCGGTCCGGCCGGATTGACCGTGGTGATCGTACGCGAAGACCTGATCGGAGCGGCCATGCCCGGTATGCCGGCGATGTTTGATTACAAGATCCATGCCGAGAATGATTCCATGTACAATACACCGCCGACATACAGCTGGTATATGGCAGGTCTGGTGTTTGAAAGGTTGAAACAGCAGGGTGGCTTATCCGCGATCGCCGAGATCAATAAACGCAAGGCGGAGCGCCTGTATGCAGCGATCGATGCATCCGATTTTTATCGCAATCCGGTCGACCCTGTATGCCGTTCATGGATGAACGTCCCGTTTACCCTGGCCGATGCCGAGCTGGACGCCCAGTTCCTGGAACAGGCCGCCAAGGCGGGCCTGGTCGCGTTGAAGGGCCATCGTTCCGTTGGCGGTATGCGTGCCAGTATCTATAACGCGATGCCTGAAGAGGGTATTGAGGCATTGGTGGACTTCATGGATGATTTCGAGAGGCGCCATGCCTAGCGTGTATTTGCACGTAAAGCATCAGAAAAGCATCATAATTATCTGATATAAATCAATTTATTTAAAAAATATAAAGGATAACGGTTACAGACTTATGTTTAACGTTCTTACATTAAATAGTATCTCCGAATCAGGTTTAAGAAGGTTTCCCAAGGAAAACTACGGCGTTGCTTCTGAGCAGGCGAGCCCCGATGCCATCCTGCTGCGATCTTTCAACATGCACGGCATGGACATTGCTCCATCGGTCAAGGTCATCGGCCGTGCCGGCGCGGGTGTCAACAATATCCCGGTGGATGAATTCAGCAAACGCGGTATCCCGGTCTTTAACGCGCCCGGTGCCAATGCCAATGCAGTCAAGGAACTGGTGGTCGCGGGGATGCTGCTTGCCTGTCGTCATATCTGCCAGGCGTGGGAATATACCAGGCACCTGTCGGGCGATGATGCCAGTATTCACAGACAGGTCGAGGACGGTAAGAAGCGTTTTGTCGGTTTTGAACTTCCGGGGCGGGTTTTGGGCGTCATCGGTTTGGGTGCAATCGGCGTCCAGGTCGCCAACGTGGCGCTCAAGCTGGGGATGCAGGTGATTGCGTATGATCCGAAGATCACCGTGCAGAGTGCGTGGAAGTTATCCTCGGATGCCCGTCAGGCCGCAAGCCTCAATGATCTGCTGTCAAAAGCGGATTTCATTACCTTTCATGTTCCTCTGGAGGAGTCGACCCACCACACCATCAATCCGGACAGTATCAAACTGCTGAAGCCGGGGGCCGTGATACTGAATTTCTCCCGCGAGGGAATCGTGGATGACGATGCCGTCTGCAAGGCGCTCGACAATGGCAAGCTGTACGCCTATGTGTGTGACTATTCCTCCAACCTGTTGATGCAGCATGAGCGGGTCATCACCTTGCCGCATATCGGTGCCTCGACCAGGGAGGCGGAAGAAAACTGCGCCGTCATGGTGGTGGAACAGGTGCGTGACTATCTCGAGAACGGCAATATCGTCAATTCAGTCAATTTTCCCGAGGTGGTATTACCCAAAACGGAAGGATTCCGGATCGGCATCGCCAATGCCAACGTGCCGAATATGGTGGGCCAGATATCGACCGCCATGGCCAAGGCGGATTTGAATATCATCGATCTGATCAACAAATCCCGTGGTGATATCGCCTATACCCTTGCGGACGTAAATAGTGATATCCCCGATGCTGTCATCCAGCAGATCAAATCAATCGATGGCGTGTTGAATGTCAGGGTAATTTGATGGTCGATGGCAGCGCGATTGATCACGCATATGAATGACGAACAACCATTACAAAAGATACGCGCGCGTATAGACGAGATCGATGAACAACTGCTGCAGATGATCAGTGAAAGGGCGCAGTGTGCCCTGGAAATCGCCCGTCTGAAGCGTAACGAAGATCCTGCAACCGACCATTACCGGCCGGAACGTGAAGCGGCGGTGTTACAGAGTGTGCAGCAACACAATCAGGGCCCGCTGAGCAATGAAGACATGGTCCGCCTGTTCCGCGAGATCATGTCGGTCTGCCGTGCCTTGCAACAGCCGATGACCGTCGCCTACCTGGGCCCCGAGGGTACCTTCACCCAGGCAGCGGTATTCAAACAGTTCGGTCATATGATCAACGCGACGCCACTGGCAGTCATCGAAGATGTGTTTCGCGAGGTGGAATCCGGCATGGTAAGTTATGGTGTCGTCCCGATCGAGAATTCGACCGAGGGTGTCATCAACCATACCCTCGATACCTTCATGAATTCGCAGTTGAAGGTTTGTGGGGAGATTGAATTGCGCGTTCACCATCACCTCATGAGCAAGGCGGACGGCCTTGCCGGGATAAAACGCATCTATGCCCACCAGCAGACCTTCGCCCAGTGCCGGGAGTGGCTGGACGGCAATGTCCCGGACGTCGAACACATCGCTGTGAACAGCAATGCCGAAGCCGCGCGCCGGGCCGGTGATGAGCTGGATGCCGCAGCGTGCGGTGCGGCGGCCGCGGCCGAGCTCTACAGTCTGAAGATCCTGAAATCCAATATCGAGGATGAGCCAAACAACACCACGCGTTTCCTGGTTATCGGGCGGCGCCTGCCGGCACCGAGCGGCAATGACAAGACCTCGCTGCTGCTGTCGGCACCCAACCGGCCGGGTGCCCTGTATCGTCTGTTAAAGCCATTTTCCGCACACGATATCTCCCTGACCAGGATCGAATCACGGCCGTCACGTCGGGCGATGTGGGAATACGTGTTCTTTGTCGATATCGAAGGCCATGTGCAGGATGACAAGGTGGCGAGCGCCATCGAGGAATTGCAGGCCGACGCCTATATGGTCAAGGTGCTGGGGTCTTATCCAAAGGCAATTCTTTAATAATCATAACACGTTATATATAAGAGTTAATCCTGATGATCATCATAATGAAGACCAACGCCAACGGCGATCAGATCGCCGCCGTGGAGAACAAATTATCTTCCATGGACATGCGTTCCAACGTCTCGCGCGGGGTCGAGCGCACCGTCATCGGCGCGATTGGCGACGAACGTCTGATCAATATAGAGTTGATCGAGGCCCTTTCAGGGGTGGAAAAGGTCGTTCGCGTGATGAAGCCGTACAAGATCGTTTCGCGTGAATCCCATCCTGAGGACAGCGTCATCGATGTCAGGGGCATTCCGATCGGCGGTAAGACCGTGCAGGTGATCTCCGGTCCCTGTTCCGTCGAGACCCCGGAACAGATGCGGGCGACTGCCAGGGCGGTCGCCGCTGCCGGCTGTCGCCTGATGCGCGGCGGGGCATTCAAACCCCGCACCAGTCCCTATGCGTTTCAGGGTGTCGGGACAGAGGGCCTTGAGATATTCAAACAGGCAGCGGATGAATTCAACCTGCCGGTGGTGACCGAATTGATGGATGTACGCATGCTGGACACCTTTCTCGAACACGGTGTGGATGTGATCCAGATCGGTACCCGCAATATGCAGAATTTCGATCTGCTCAAGGAGGTCGGCCGCATCCATACGCCGGTGATCCTTAAGCGGGGCCTGTCCGCGACCATCTCGGAGTGGTTGATGGCGGCTGAATACATTGCCGCGGGCGGCAACCACAATATCATCTTTTGCGAGCGCGGCGTACGCAGCTTTGAGGATGCCTATCGCAACATGCTCGATGTCACGGCGGTGCCGGTACTGAAACGTGAAACCCACCTGCCGGTGATCATCGATCCGAGTCACGCGGGGGGCAAGGCCTGGATGGTGCCCGCCCTGTCGCGTGCCGCAGTTGCGGCCGGTGCCGATGGTCTGCTGGTCGAATCCCATATCAATCCGCCAGATGCATGGTCCGATGCAGATCAAGCACTTAACCCAGATGAGTTAAAGTATCTTATGAACGATCTCAAGGGTATCGCCGAGGTGATTGGCAGATCGTTGTAAGGTCCTGCCGATGTTATCGACGCATGCACACTGATACCCGGTTCAAGCGCATGGCGATCATTGGCGTCGGACTGATCGGCGGCTCGCTGGCGCGAGCGATACGCCAGGCGCAGGCATGTGATGAGGTGATCGGCTGCGGACGGAATGTTGCCCATCTTGAAAAGGCGGTGTCCCTGGGGGTCATCGACAGGTTCGAGACAGATCCTGCGGAGGCGGTCAGGGGTGCCGACATGATTGTTGTGGCGGTTCCGCTGGGAGCGATGGCTGACATGTTCAATCGATTGGCATCGCATATATCGGCGGATGCAACCATCACCGATGTCGGCAGTGCCAAGGCATGCGTGATAAGCGACGCACGCAAACACCTCGGTTCCTGTTTCTCAGCGTTCGTCCCCGGCCACCCGATCGCGGGGACGGAAAAGAACGGTGTCGAGGCATCGTTCGCGGAGTTATACAAGGACCATTGCGTAATCCTGACGCCGGTTAAGGAAACAGACCAGACGGCCCTGCAAAACGTCCGCGCCTTATGGACATATGCCGGCGCTGAAGTGGTTGAGATGGATCCGCTTCACCACGATGAGGTGCTGGCCGCCACCAGCCATCTACCGCATATGCTTGCCTATACACTGGTCGGTACCCTGGCACGACTGGATGAGAGCAGGGAGGTCTTCCGTTATGCCGCCGGGGGCTTTCGTGATTTCACCCGCATCGCCTCGAGCGACCCGGTGATGTGGCGGGATATCTGTCTGGCCAACGGTCAAGCGATACTTGAAGTCCTGAAAAAATACACCAACGACCTCGAGGGGTTGTCCCGGGCGATCGAAAGGCACGATGGTGAGTATATCCTGAAGATCTTTGCGCAGGCGAAACAGCGCCGTGATCAATTCCTGAACAAGGACTAGGTGGCATCAAGTCCATGCGCCCCTGTACGCTTTACCCATGACTCGCAACTCAGTGCAACTCAAGGCGATAGCCGGTGGAATTCTGCATGGCAGTATTGAGATACCAGGCGACAAGTCGATCTCGCACCGCGCCGTCATCCTTGGTTCGCTGGCAGAGGGTGTCAGCGAGATCAGCGGATTTCTCCAGGGCGAAGACAGCATTGCCACGCTCAATGCCTTTCGCGCCATGGGTGTCAGGATCGAGGGTCCGCATGAAGGGAAGGTGATCATCCACGGTGTGGGTCTGGGCGGACTCCATGTCCCTCCCGGCCCACTGGATCTCGGCAATTCAGGCACATCAATGCGTCTGCTGGCGGGACTGCTATCGGCGCAGGCGTTTGATGTCACCCTGACAGGCGATACCTCGCTGTCAAAGCGACCCATGAAACGTGTGACAGATCCCCTCTCGGCCATGGGGGCGCACATCGAGGCCAGCGAGCGTGGAACACCTCCCTTATACATCAAGGGGGGCGGGACGCTGACGGCCATCGATTATCATATGCCGGTCGCCAGCGCCCAGGTCAAATCCGCATTATTACTGGCAGGCCTGTATGCGCGCGGGAAGACCTGCATAACCGAACCTTCGCCGACTCGTGACCATACCGAACGCATGCTCGAGGGATTCGGTTACCGGATCGATCGCCGTCGTCAGAGGATCTGTATCGAGGGGGGCGGGCGTTTGATCGCAGGTCCTGTCGATATCCCCGCGGATATCTCATCGGCGGCATTCTTCATGGTAGGTGCATCGATTGCCGCGGGCTCTGATATCACATTGATGAATGTCGGCGTCAACCCGACCCGCACAGGTGTTATCACAATCCTGCGTCAAATGGGGGCGCGAATCGAGATCCTTAACCAGCGTGAATCTGGCGGGGAACCGGTTGCCGATATCAAGGTTCATGCCGGGCGTCTGCATGGTATCCATATCCCCGAGGAGCAGGTGCCGCTCGCTATCGATGAATTTCCCGTTCTGTTCGTCGCGGCCGCCTGTGCGCAAGGCGAAACCGTGTTGACCGGTGCATCCGAACTGCGCGTCAAGGAAAGCGATCGAATCCAGATGATGGCCGATGGTCTGGCAAACCTGGGTATCTCGGCGCAACCCACGGCAGACGGTATGATTATCCAAGGCGGCAGGCTCCGGGGAGGCTGTGTAAACAGCGGCGGGGATCATCGGATCGCGATGGCCTTCGCGATCGCGGCACTGTGCGCCGATGATCCCGTGGTGATCGACGATTGCGTCAATATCAGCACATCATTCCCTGGATTTGTTGAAACAGCGGCGAGTGCCGGATTAAGGGTCGATGTTCAAACGGTGAGTTGAATTTTAAATGGAGGAGGAACAAGCCAACCATACGATTCCGGTGATCACGATCGACGGTCCCAGCGGTTCAGGCAAGGGCACGGTCAGCCGCCTGCTGGCACGTCGACTGGGGTGGCATTTTCTGGACAGCGGCGCCCTCTACCGTCTCGTTGCACTGGCCGCCATGCGACACTCTGTGCCGCTCGATGATGAACAGGCGCTGGAAAGGCTGGCGCTTGAACTTGATGTCGGTTTCGAAGAGGATGACGAGGGCACGAGGACCAGCGTATTCCTCGAAGGTGACGAAGTCACACAGGCGATCCGCAGCGAGGCATGCAGTGCGGCCTCTTCGCAGGTGTCGGCGTTTCAAGGGGTACGCCGTGCACTGCTGGAAAAACAACACGCGTTTTGTCGCTCACCGGGACTGATAGCCGACGGCCGGGATATGGGGACGGTTGTTTTCCCTCACGCAGCACTCAAGGTTTACCTTACAGCAAGCCCCCTGGAAAGGGCCAACAGGCGCTATAAACAGTTGAAAGAAAAGGGAATGGATGTTAATCTAGACCACCTTTTGCAAGAGATCGCAGCGCGGGACGAGCGTGACAGCAAGCGTGTCGCATCACCGTTGAAGCCTGCATCAGATGCCGTGGTTCTGGATACGACGCATCTGGGTATTAACGAGGTGGTCAACCGCATCCTGCGGATGTGGCAAGACCGGGCTGAAATCTCCAGATAAGTACAAAGTACTTCAGAAGACAAGGCGACTCGAAACGGTTCGGGCTTGTCTTGCAACAGAATGTGTATGTATTGAAACGGGTGTCCCGGCGATGTACCGGGATGTTGATAAACGAAGACACCGCTACCATTTATCTCAGGCAGCGGTAGATTGAAAAAGCCCTTGTTGGGCGGGATACAGATTGAATGAGCGAAAGTTTTGCACAATTATTTGAAGAGAGTCAGGCTGAGAAGCTGATGCGTCCGGGATCTATCGTGACCGGCGAGGTTGTACAGGTGGGTTCGGACACGGTCATCGTCAATGCCGGATTGAAATCCGAAGGCGTCATTCCGATTGAACAGTTCTACAACGATCAGGGTGTACCCGAGGTCGCGGTTGGCGACATGGTCGATGTCGCACTGGACGTGATTGAAGACGGCTATGGTGAGACAAGGCTCTCGCGTGAAAAGGCAAAACGCGCCATGTTATGGGATTTCCTGGAAGACGCCCTGCAGAAAAAGGAAAACATCAAGGGCGTTATTTCCGGCAAGGTTAAGGGCGGTTTTACGGTTGAGGTCGATGGCCTGCGTGCATTTCTCCCGGGTTCACTGGTCGATATCCGTCCGGTGCGAGACCTGTCCTACCTCGAGGGCAAGGAACTGGAATTCAAGGTGGTCAAGCTTGACCGCAAACGTAACAACGTGGTTGTTTCACGCCGCGCGGTCGTCGAGCACGAAACCAGCGCAGAACGCGAATCGCTGCTTGCCAACCTTCAGGAAGGACAGGTGGTCAAGGGTATCGTCAAGAACCTCACCGATTACGGCGCATTCATCGATCTGGGCGGGATCGACGGTCTGCTGCATATTACCGACATGGCCTGGAAACGCGTCAAGCAACCGTCCGAGATCGTCGGCATTGGAGATGAGATCGAGGTCAAGGTGCTGAAGTTCGACAAGGAGCGTAATCGTGTTTCGCTGGGTCTGAAGCAAATGGGCGAGGATCCGTGGGAGAACCTGACACGCAGATACCCCATCGGCGCAACGGTGTTCGGCAAGGTGACGAATATCGCGGACTATGGTTGTTTTGTCGAGATCGAGGACGGGGTCGAAGGTCTGGTACACGTCTCCGAAATGGACTGGACGAATAAAAACATTCATCCATCCAAGGTAGTGCACCTGGGCGATGAGGTCGAGGTCAAGGTGCTGGATATCGATGAAGAACGGCGCCGTATCTCGCTCGGCATGAAGCAGTGTCATCCCAATCCATGGGAAGAATTCGCTGCGAACCATAATAAAAACGACAAGGTTCAGGGTAGCATCAAGTCCATTACGGATTTCGGTATCTTTGTCGGTCTTGATGGTGGTATCGACGGTCTGTTGCATTTGTCCGATTTATCCTGGAACGTTTCCGGTGAAGAGGCGGTACACAATTACAAGAAGGGTGATGAGATCGAGGCGGTCATACTGGCGATAGATCCGGAACGCGAACGTATTTCACTCGGCGTAAAACAGATTGAACGTGATCCATTTGCGAATTTTGTTGCTGAAAATCCCAAGGGCAGTATTGTCAAAGGCCTGGTGAGCGAAGTGGATGCCAAGGGCGCCGTCGTAACATTGGGCGAGGGAGTCGAGGGGCAACTGAAGGCCTCCGAGCTGAGCCGGGAACGCGTTGAAGATGCGCGCACTGTATTGAGTCAGGGTGATGAAGTTGAGGCGAGATTCGTTGGCGTGGATCGCAAGAATCGCGCGATAATGCTGTCTGTAAAGGCTAAAGAAGAGTATGATGAGGCGGAAGCCGTTAAGGAATACAGCAGCAATGCGTCCGATTCCGGCTCGACTTCATTGGGAGATCTCATAAAAGAACAAATGAATAATTCCTGATACGAATGATTCCATCTTGCAAGTCGGGGTGACGAGGCGACACACGCCGACATTCAGTGTATCGGGGAGCTTGTTTTAACGGATTCTTGTGAATTCAACCTGGTGTGAATTCATGGAGTAATACAATTTGCTCATGTAATCTTGTTTTACTTCAAGATGAACATATAGCAGATTGGGCAGAGGGATGTTGTCGGAAATTTTGTGTATTCGGGGCGTGAATAATGACTAAATCTGAACTAATCGAAATAATTACACAAAAGCAGAAGCACTTGTCGTATAAGGATATTGAGTTTGCGGTAAAAACCATGATTGAGCAAATGGCGCAGTCATTGGCAAGCGGGGAGCGGATTGAAATCAGGGGGTTCGGGAGTTTTTCATTACATTACCGTCCGCCGCGGCTGGGAAGAAATCCCAAGACCGGAGAACCCGTTCCTCTGTCCGGCAAATCCGTTCCTCATTTCAAGCCGGGCAAGGAATTGCGCGAGCGCGTTAACACAAGTATTCAAGAAATCATTGAGTGACGCCTGATTAGGCGATCTCATACTTGCTGCTGCAGCGGCAATCATCGATAATGATGTAAAGCTGCAGTTTAAGACGAGATCAACATGACACGTGTCATCGGCCTGATTTTTATTCTTGTTGTACTGGTGTTCGGATTGACCTTCGGGATCATGAACGCCGAATCCGTTCAAATCGACTACTATTTCGGCATTGGCCAAATGCCCTTATCCCTAATCCTTGTCATCGCTTTTGTCGTCGGGGCACTGTTCGGTGCCGTGGTTAACGTAGGCATGATTCTGAAATTGAAACGTCAAATCTTCAAACTTCGCAAAGAAGTCAGGGTTACTGAAAAAGAAGTAAGAAATCTGCGGGCCTTGCCTATAAAAGACAAGCATTAATCATGGTTCAGGAATTGTTGTTGTGGCTGTTACTGCCAGTTGCGGCCGCATCCGGCTGGATCATGGCGCGACGCAGCATGCGGCGTGAACAACGCCATACATCGGATATTCCCCCGGCCTATTTCAAGGGCATCAACTATTTTCTGAATGAACAACCCGATAAAGCAATCGAGGTCTTCATCAGGATGCTGGAGGTCGACAGTGACACCGTCGAGACCCATCTGGCCCTGGGCAATCTTTTTCGCCGCCGGGGTGAGGTCGACAGGGCTATCCGCATCCATCAGAATCTGATCGCCAGGCCGTCGCTGCGCAGGGAACAAAGAAGTCAGGCCCTGCTTGAACTCGGGCAGGATTACATGCAGGCGGGACTGCTTGACCGCGCCGAAAACCTGTTAAACGAACTGGTCGAACTGGGCGATCATGTCATACCGGCGCTGGGTCTGCTGAAGGATATCTACGAGCAGGAAAAGGAATGGGACAGGGCCATCGTCGTCGTACAGAAACTTGAAAACGGTACCCAGAACAGCTACCGGGAGATCATCGCCAATTATTACTGTGAGCTGGCCGAACAGGCAATCCAGGCCAACGACCAGCCACGCGCGAAGAGCCTGATCAAACAAGCCCTTGCAACCGATTTTAACTGCGTCAGGGCGAGCATCCTGCAGGGTTATGTGCATCAGATGACCGGTGATCACAAGGCAGCCATCAAGTCATTGAAACGTGTCGAGCAGCAGAATGCTGAATACCTGTCGGAGATCGTCGAACCGTTGTATGAGAGTTATTCAAAACTGGGCAGGTTGGCGGAACTGCTCGATTACTTGAAAGTTGCCCTGAACAAACAGCAGGCTATCCAGCCGGTGTTATTATTCGTCGACTATCTACGCCGGCAGGAAGGGGATTCCCGCGCCCGGGAATTTTTAACGGATTATCTGATGCAGCATCCGTCGCTGCGGGGGCTTGCGCACCTGATCGATTTACAGCATGGACACAGTCAGGTCGAAGGAGAACACAGCCTGGATGATATCAAAAACATTATCGATAAGTTACTCGAAAACAGCCCATTATATTGCTGTAATCATTGCGGATTTTCAGGCAGGGTTTTGCACTGGCAGTGTCCGAGTTGCCGCTGCTGGAATTGTATCAAGCCTGTGCAGGGCAGCATGTTCTTGAAGACCTGATGGTTGCGAAAACGGACAACCACAAACGGATCATAGTCGCGCTGGATTTTGCGCGGGAAGAAGATGCGTTATCGATGATCAAGCATCTCGACCCAGACACATGCCGGGTCAAGATCGGCAAGGAATTGTTTACCCGCTGTGGTCCGGTGCTGGTCGAGAAGATTGCACATGCCGGTTTCGATGTGTTTCTTGACCTTAAATTTCATGATATCCCCCATACCGTCGCCCGGGCCTGTATTGCCGCGGCGGAACTGGGCGTATGGATGATTAACGTACATGCGCTGGGAGGCCGTGCAATGATGCAGGGCGCCAGAGAGGCGCTGGAAACGGTAAGCCATCGTCCATTGCTGATCGGTGTGACCATCCTGACCAGTATGGACGATCAGGATGTTCAGGAAATCGGTTTGTCCGGTAAGGCTGCTGACAATGCCGTGCGGTTGGCGGATCTTGTATATCGATCGGGCCTTGACGGGGTAGTGTGTTCACCGCAGGAAGTTGGAGTATTGCGCCGGTCTATCGGTACGGATTTTGTGCTTGTAACTCCGGGCATTAGACCACAAAATTCACAACAGGATGACCAGAAACGGATCATGACACCGGCCGAAGCCATAAGGGCGGGCGCGGATTACCTGGTGATCGGCCGCCCGATCACGGCTGCAGCGGATCCCGGGGACGCCCTTCAGGCGTTGCAAACAGAAGTCGAAAACGCTTTCACAGCTTGACGTGTAAATGGGCTGTGATACGCTTGCGGTGTGGTTTTTAGGAGGATATCCATCTTCTTGGATCATACATTCAATATCAATAATTATGGGAGAATAAAACTATGTCATTTTTACGTAAATTATTTCTGGTTTTGGCACTGGCCATTGCGCCATTTGTTGCCTTTGCCGATTCTGATCATATCAATATCAATACCGCCGATGAAGCAACTCTGGCGTCTATCGACGGTGTAGGTGAAATGAAGGCCAAGGAGATCATCAGCTATCGCGATCAAAACGGACCCTTCAAGTCTGTCAAGGATCTGTTGAACGTGAAAGGTATCGGTGAGTCTATCCTTGAAAACAACAAGGATCGTCTGACCGTTGGTGAAAAGGGTGATTCCGACTCATCGATGTAATTCAGGATTGTTCAAAACCTAATATAAATATAAAACGTGTAGTTTAATTCCAAATCAAAACTGCCTTGTGAGAACAAGGCAGTTTTTTTAATTTATCTAAGAGCGTCACATACTGTATCAAGCTGATAACCTCAGCGTACGCCGATGCACCCCAGGGGAGACGGGATGGCAATAGAAAGACAAGAACCCCACGAACTAATGATGCGACAACCGGGCCATATACAGGCCTACTATCATGAAGATGAGATCAGCCTTGTTGATCTGTTTATCGTACTATATAAACATAAGACATTAATCGCGATTATATTTCTGCTGTGTACTGCCGGTGGTGTCTTTTACGCGTTAACCAAGCCAATATTATATACCTATTCCACTTCCATCGAGATCGCCAGGGGCACCAGTGGCCTGATTGAAGAACCCGAGACGGTCCTGGCCAAACTACAGGAAAGCTATATCGATTATGTATTGCAGCAATATAACAAAGATAATCCACAGGATCCTGAAAAGATAAAAATAACCGCAAAGGTACCCAGGCAGAGTGACATCGTTGTGCTGGAAAGTATTGGTACGGAAGAAATGGCGGATATCCACCATCAGTTACATCAAGAGGTCGTTGACAAACTGAGTGAGGATCATGGCCGGATGATTGCAGTCATGAAACGGGCGCTGGATGCAGAACAGCGCCATGCAAAAAATAAATTGAGTGAACTGGAGGACCAGGCCGCACTCCTCAAGGTACAGGAAGACAGGATAGGTGAAAATGCAAAACTACTCAAATCCCAGATTATAGATGTGCGTAAACTGATTGACGAGTCCAGAAAGAACAGGAAGCAGTCCGTGAATGAAGTAACTGGTGAGGCCAAGGCCATGACGTTATTACTTATCGATAACGAGATCCAGCAGTACCAGAGACGACTGTCAGACCTGGAAGAACAGCTTGCAATAGGCCTGGAAAATGACCGTGATGAATTGCGTATCAACCTGGCGGATAACCTGCGTGCCCAGGATGAACAACGTGAAAAGATCCAGGATACCGTTGCCAAGATCTCTGAGATCAGGCAGACACGGGCCATGACGCCTACTATGAGATCTTTAGAACCAATAAGTACTGGACGTAAAGAAATCATACTCACAGCAGGGTTGCTAGGCTTATTCATAGGATTGATAGCAACTTTTTTTGTTGAGTTTATTAAAAAGGCCAGAGAACAACTCCAGGTAATGAAATAAGCTTAGATTTAAGGAAATATGGTTGTTGATATTATCGGAATATATTTATTTTATAAGCATTAAATCTCAATAATGATTATCCAGCCAGTCATCTTATCCGGTGGTTCCGGTACACGCCTGTGGCCCTTATCCCGCGAGCACTATCCAAAACAGCTACTGGCACCCTTTGGTGAATTTACTCTTCTTCAGGCAACTCTCAAGCGGCTTGAGGGATTACAGTCAAGGGGTGGCAATATTTTTAAGGACACGATTGATGTGTCCGATCCGATAATCATCTGTAATGAAGAACACCGGTTTCTGGTTGCAGAACAGATAAGACAGCTGAATATTGTACCGAGTTCTTTGATATTAGAGCCCGTCGGACGGAATACTGCTCCAGCCTTAACGCTCGCAGCCTTGCAATCAATAAATAGTGGAGAGAATCATGTGTTGCTAGTAATGCCAGCAGATCACCTGATTCAGGATAAAACCAAATTTCATGACGCAGTCTTAAGTGGTGCTCGATTAGCAAATCAAGGTGTTATTGTAACCTTCGGTATTGTGCCAGCCAGACCAGAGACAGGATATGGTTATATAAAAGTTGGTAAGGAGATAACAAGTGAAGGAAAACAGTTACCGGCAAAAGGCTACAACATTAGTGAATTTGTAGAGAAGCCCGATGCAGGTACAGCAGCAGAATATTTAGAATCGAAACAGTACTTATGGAATAGTGGTATCTTTATGGTTCAATCGAAGGTGTGGCTCGATAAAGTCGGCAAGTTTAACGAGGAAATGTTGGTTGCCTGCACAAATGCCTATTCACAAGGACAGACAGACGGTGAATTTTATCGGATTGACAGATCAAGCTTTGAGCGATGTCCCAGTGATTCAATAGATTACGCCGTGATGGAAAGGATCACTCAAGATAATAGTGATAGAATACAATCGGCCGTTATCCCTCTGGATGCAGGCTGGTCGGATGTGGGCGCCTGGTCGAGTTTGTGGGATATTATACCAAAAGATTCCCAAGGCAATATCATCAAAGGAGATGTCATCACGCATGAAACGCATAATTCCTTAATGTATTCAGAAAATAGACTTATGGCAGGGATCGGGCTTGATGATATTATCGCGATTGAAACAGCCGATGCTGTAATGATCGTACATAAAGATCATGCTCAGGATGTAAAACAAATTGTTAGCCGACTCAAACTAAATGGTAGGAACGAGCATAAAGCTCACCGGCGGGTACACAGGCCATGGGGGGATTATGAAGGTATCGATATCGGTGCACGATATCAGGTCAAGCGCATTACTGTGAAACCAGGCGCGTCACTATCATTACAAATGCATCATCACCGAGCAGAACACTGGGTAGTTGTCAAAGGAACAGCAAAGGTAACCAGAGGAGAAGAAGTGTTTTTGCTGAGTGAAAATGAATCCACCTATATTCCTATTAGCGTAAAACACCGGCTGGAAAACCCGGGTTCATTACCTCTTGAGATCATCGAGGTACAATCAGGAAGTTATTTAGGGGAGGATGATATCGTACGTTTCGATGACGTCTATGGCAGATTAGAAAAGTAAAGTCATTATTCAATTATTTCGAGTGTTAGCGAGATATCGTTGTATAACCATCTGATTAACCTTCATCTCAATTGACATACAATTAATGCTCTGTTCTAATTCACTCCGTTCAATAGTTGAACGGAGTGGATAATGCCCCACCTTACAGATGAAATACGCTATAAGCTTTTGAAATTTCTAGAAAGTGATCCTAATATCAGTCAACGTCAATTATCAGACGCTTTAGGTGTGAGTTTAGGAAAGACTAACTACTGTATTAAGGCGCTCGTTGAAAAAGGCCTGATCAAAGTTAAAAATTTTCGTAATAATCAAAATAAACTAGGTTATCTATACTTACTTACTGCTCAAGGACTGGAAGACAAGGCAAAAGTAACAGTCCGTTACATGATGTACAAGATCAGTGAATATGAGCAATTAGAAAGAGAAATCGTCCAGTTAAAACGTGAAGTAGCTAAGAGCAACTTGGGCACATGTGATGATGTGGAGATAGGAGCGTGACTTATAAATATTAATATAGAATCCTATCTGGTAGTGGCTTAGTAAATACTTAACTATACCATTAAATTATCACAGAAATATTATTAATACAAATACACCTCATAAAGAAAGTTAGATATGTTAATGGGCGGGAAACCAGAGGCAATGTTTTTAAATTGCTTGCATGAATTAGTAAAGGATGCAGATAAAATTCTAGACATTGGGACACCGGAGAAGTTTGCTAAAGAGTTAAGAGGCTATGAACATTTATTCCTGAAAAAAAACTATATAGCTGCTGGTTACAATCCAGTAATGGACAAAGGAATATATAATTGTGATTATCATCAAGATATAGAGCAAATGACATTTAATGATAATTCATTTGACGCAATAATTTGCATTGAAGTACTAGAGCATGTTGCTAATCCATTTCAAGCTGTGTTTGAAATAAACCGGGTATTAAGAACTGGCGGGAAATTATTACTAACTGTCCCGTTTCTTAGTCAATATCATGGTAAAAGTTCTTTGTCACATGATCATCAGAATTATCCGGATTATTGGCGATTCACTCATGAAGGGTTACAAAAATTATTTTATGATTATTCAAATCTCAGGATTATTCCATTAGACGGTCCAATAGAGTTTAGATTGAAGCAATTATATCTTACTTCCTGTCTAAAAAATCAACTCATTCGTAAAATTATTGATGTCGTAGATAAACCTAAGTTAGGAAAGGCAACCACAAGACATTTAGTCTTTGGCATTAAATAAAATGTCATGAAAATCCTTATTGTTACAGGTATATTTCCACCAGATCATGGTGGTCCCGCTAGTTATGTCCCGGATATAGCCCAATCATTGTCATTAAATCATTCTATAATTTCAGTTGTTACTTTAAGTGATGAGGGCGATCCGAGAGGGCAAGATTTTAAGTATCCTGTTGTAAGGATTTTAAGAAAAAATAATAAATTAATTCGTCGAATTAAAACTATATACACAATCCATAGATTAGCAAAAGAGGCAGATATTATTTTTGTTAATGGTTTAATATTTGAAAGTATTATTGCATGTAAAATTTTCCTAAGAAAACTAGTAATAACCAAAATAGTTGGAGATTTGGTCTGGGAAAAAGCAAGCAATGCTAGTATTGGTCGAGTCAGTATTGAAGAATTCCACGACGGTTATTATGGAGTAAAGTGGGGTATTCTCAAATTATTTTATAAATATTTTGTTAAGGCATGCGACGCTATCATTGTTCCAAGCCAATACTTATGTAATATAGTTAGTAGATGGGGAATAAATGTAAGTAAAATTAATGTCATTCATAATGCTGTAAAGTCAATAACCATTTCAAATAGTAGCATTGATAATTGTTATGCAGTGGATTGTGTGACAGTAGCTAGATTAGTTCCATGGAAGGGGATAGATGAATTAATAGATGTGGTTTGTGATAATGGGTGGACATTAAACATTATTGGCGATGGCCCATCGAAATCAAAACTTATTTCACACGCTAGAACCTATAATAATTGTTCTATTAATTTTATTGGTTATTTGCCAAAGGAGGAAATACCTTTACAGTTGGCGAAATCAAAAATATTTATTCTTAATTCATCATACGAAGGTTTACCGCATATAGTACTTGAAGCAAAACAAGCTGGGGTTGCAGTTATTGCAACTGCGGTTGGTGGTACACCAGAAATTATTGATGATGGCAAAGATGGATATCTAGTTCCCCCTGGTAATAAAATGATACTTGCGGAAAGGATTTCTTATC
>CAZSAK010000014.1:0-71905 GCA_964605155.1 uncultured Chromatiaceae bacterium
GCAAAAAAAACGATAATTTCACTGGTGTGTGTGCAAGATCTGTCGGCCGGCCGTGCGGTTATCGAGTGGTTGTGTATAACATACTGCTCGGAGCGTAAAAATTATGAGATGTGATAGCAGGATAGGCGAATTCAGAAAGGCTTTACAGTCGCCAGGATGACGATGGCTATCAGAAACAGGACCGGGATTTCATTCAGCCAACGATAGAATCTATGGGAATGCCGATTGCGATCATGTTTGAAATCTAACAACAATTTTCCGCAATAGGCATGGTAGACGATCAGCAATACAACCAGTGTAAGTTTAATGTGCAGCCAACCCATGCCGGCATATAGCTCCCAGGCATAATCTATCAACATCCATATGCCAATAATCACGGTGAGGACCGCCCCGGGTGTCATGATGCCAAAAAACAGTTTGCGTTCCATAACCTTGAACCGTTCGATTCCGGGTGCATCTTCACACATTGCATGATAGACGAACAGGCGGGGCAGGTAGAACAGACCCGCAAACCAGGTCACCATAAAGATGATATGAAATGCCTTGAGCCAATACACTGTATTAAGGGTTATCCTGACCTGAGGATTTGATCGATAACAACGGATTGCATTAATGCAATGTATTATATCAAACTCGGGGATCTGATGGGCTATCTGGAAGCGGGGGTGCGTCCGATTTTATATTGATAGTGTGCCTCGATATCCTGCCGGGTGAGTATTCCGTCGATTTTCAGCTTGCCGTACAAGGTGTGGGTGATACAGACAGCCTCGGCTTGGGTTTTAAATACCATGTCGATGGCTTCCTGCAAGGTTGCCTGAAGCGGGATGACAGCCAGCTCCATGCGTTGGGCGGGGATGTCGAGAAGGTCGATCTCAGGGGATAATTCACCCGTTGCTGTAGAGTTCTGCTCCTGCTGATACAAGGCAAGATCTGAAGCGGGCATTAATGAATTGGGTTTCTGTTCTTCCGTGATGACAATCCATTGCGGTTGTTTAACCAGTATGGCCTGTGCCTTGTCCGCCGTCACATACCTATCTGTAACATTGATGTCAGTGTTCATGATCGTTGCCACTCCAACCCTGCGCAATGATTGGGCAACCGGATCGTTGCGATAATCCAGGCCACGCGCACGCATCAGCATGAGGAACACAGACTCTTTACCGAACAGTTCGCTACTCATCAGCCCCGAGGCTATGACCGCAAGCATACCGGGCAGTATGATATTGGGATTGGCCGTCATTTCTACCATTGCAGTCAAGGCGGCCAATGGTGCCTGGAGTGTACCCCCCATCATGGCACCCATGCCGATGATCGCATAAAATGCATGTGACGATACCTCGCCTGGAAAGGCAAGTTGGGCGATAAGCCCCATCGCACCGCCGGCGGCGGCTCCTATAACGATCGTCGGCCCGATCAACCCGCCGGGCAGGCCGAGACCGACACCTGCAGAGGTGGCTACCAGTTTCAGGATCACAATCGATGACAATACCGCAATACCGAGTTTCCCTGCCAAAGCAGCATTCACGGTATCATAACCAATACTCATGATTTCAGGGAGCACCCAGGCACACAGGCCGACAAGCAGGCCTGCGACCGTAGTGCGTTGCCACAATGGCCTCAAACCGCCCAGTTTGGAGAAATACTGCAGGAAGTGAATAAACGTCGCCGCCAGTATCCCGATCACAAGCCCCATCATCAGTACATACGGCAGCTCACCCAGTGATTCCAATCCGAGCGGTGGAACAGTAAATACGGGGTCCGAACCCAGGATCATACGCATAACCGCTGTTGCACATACGGCTGACAATATGACCGGTGTAAATCCGGCGATAGTGTATTCCATCATGATGACTTCCATGGAGAAAACGACACCTGCCAACGGGGTGTTGAATGATGCAGCGATAGCTGCTGCGACGCCGCAGGCCACCATGACCTGGATACTGTTGTTAGGTAATTTCAGCAGCTGCCCCATCAAGCTGCCGCTGGCCGCTCCAAGGTGAACACTCGGACCTTCGCGTCCGACGGAATGACCGCTGATGATCGATATGGCCGCGCCTATCAACTGCCACAGCGCGTTTCGAAGTGGCATACGGCCTTGATGATATGCCAATCGCTCCATCACATGAGTGACACCCACATGCCGGGCGTCTCTTGCGACATACTGGAACAACAATCCGACTAACAGGCCCCCGCCTGTAGAAAGTAATAGCCGGGTGACCGGCTTCAATGCTTCATAGTTATCTGCCAGACCGCTAGGCAGGAATGAGGCCTGCGTATATTCCAGCAGCAGACGAAATCCAACGATTAGCAATCCGGCGGTAATGCCACAGATAATGCCCAGTAGTGCCAGGTGTGGCAGTCGAACCGTCATCGCAAGACGGAGCTGCAGTGTTTCCAATAACTTTGCCGGATAGGGCCTCAACCTGTCATCCTTGAACCAATGAGGTTACGATTTTAACAGTATGTGATCATCATTGGATCAATGTGCAATGGATTAATTTCATATGATGCAGACAGCGGTATTCAGGATCGTCTGCCTCGTCTACAGTTGAATGTCTGCTGACAGACCGGGATATTAGGGATTATGACTGAGATGACGCAATATCAGTCACCATTTGGTCACTGGACACATATTCAAGCCCGTCCTGTAATACACTTGCTTTCAGTCCGTATTGGGTGAGGACGAATGCTGCGGCGGAACTCCTGCGCCCTGTCTGGCAGTAACAAATATAGGATTGCGAATGGTCCAGGTCCCTGGCGCATTTATGCAGATCCTGCATAGGAATATTAATGGCATCCGGCAGATGTGAATGTTGATATTCTGTTGCCAGCCTGACGTCGATCCACATCGCTCCATTGTGAATCATGCTGTTTGCCATATCATAATCTATCCATTGCAGAGTCGGTTGTGTGAGGAGTTTGTTAAAATCTTCTTTTGACAGGCGCAATAACACCCCGTCCGTCATCATCGAAACCGTGGCATTACGCGGTTTGTCCGAGATAAGTGCTGCCTCACCGAAACTGCTGCCTTCATTAAGTTCGGTGATCTCGATTGAATCCTCATTATTGTCAGGATTGCGTGTAACGAGGACGATACCTTCATTCGTCATGTAAAAAAAGTCGCCCGGATCACCCTGACGGATGATGATATCACCGGCGTGTACCTTGATCGGCTCGAGCCTGTTAAGCAGTTCCTCGATATTGGCCGGGGGTAATTTCCTGAACGTTGCAGATTTGAGCATCAATTTCAGCCAATTGCCCTTATCGATGGTTAGGATGCCGTCTGTACTCATCACCACCTCTGTTTCAGGGGCGGAGATCTGTCCCCAGGTCATCAGGGTATCAAGCAATTCCTTGTTTACGCGGACTATGGTCGATGGGGAAGTAGTAATCGCAGATTTCACGCTCTGCTGTTCCCTGGTGATCGGATGGCGTGTTTCATCGGTCCCGCCCCTGATTAGACGTTTTTCATCGTTATTGAGTGTCAGCTCGAGATCGCCGCTTAACAGATACACAGCCTGCTGGCTTGAGTCATCACCGTTAATAAATAGTGATACACCTGAATCAAGATGTTCCTTGGTTGACTGGCTGGCCAGTTCCTGAATGTATTCAGGGGTCAGCGATGAGATGGGCTCGAGGTGTTGCAGTATATCGATGTTCAGATTATCTGCCGATTCGGTTGTGGCTGTCATGGGGGGCTCAAATTTTCTCTTTGTATTTCAATACGGTATATATTGCAATTATCACGCCATATTCCCTGCAGGTGACGGTTTTATGCTGACACACGGTTTCGGTTGATCTCAAAGTATTTATGTACGCATACCATATCCGTGGATATCATCGGCAAACTAGAAAAAATCTTCAAAAATCAGGTTCAAATGTGCATATTTTAGAATTTTAAGGCGATGATTTTGTTGCTCGACATCGCATATCCGCTGCTTCACAAGGCACGTCGGTATAAAGCGGTTGATGGGTGATCTTCCGCACATGAACAGTGTTGCCGGGATTCAGCTTATTTACGGAACAGCCAGAACAGCAATGTCACGATCAGACTGACGATAATGGATGTCGTGATGGGAAAATAAAAGCGGAAATTATCACGTTCAATAAAGATATCACCTGGTAGCCGCCCGATTCCGGATTTTTGAACCCAGGGCCAGATCAGACCGAGTATGACAATGATAATGCCAATGGTAATAAGTGTTCTGGACATGATGTCACTTAATGTCGATCAGGTCAGCGTGCGCACCCCTTGTGCCGTTCCAAGCAGTAGCACATCAGCCGGACGCCTGGCAAAAAGTCCATTAGTAACGATACCCACGATGTTATTAAACTCCTCTTCCAGTTTCGCGGGTTCGAGTATCTGCAGGTTGTGAATATCCAGGATCACGTTGCCGTTATCAGTGACAAATCCTTCCCGCAATACGGGCTTGGCGCCACGTTTTACGATCTCACGTGCAATATAACTACGTGCCATCGGGATAACCTCAAGAGGCAGGGGGAAGGTACCCAGTATATCCACGAGTTTTGAATCGTCACAGATACAGATGAATTTGTCACTGACGGCAGCCACAATTTTTTCCCTCGTGAGTGCGCCGCCACCTCCCTTGATGAGTTGAAGATATTGATTGGTTTCATCGGCGCCATCGACGTAGAGACGTATTTCATCAACCGTATTGAGATCAAGGACCTCAATTCCATGCGATCTCAGACGCGACGCTGTGATCTCGGAACTGGCGACCGTGCCGTCTATCTTGTGTTTGATTCTGGCCAGTGCATCGATAAAGTGATTGGCAGTGGATCCCGTGCCTACGCCAACGATGGTGCCCGCCTCCACATACTCCAGCGCTGCTTCCGCGACCTTTTTTTTAAGTTCGTCCTGAGTCATTTTGATATTCTCCAGTACTTGGTTCACCCGCGAACCACGGGTCAAGACAAGGATGCCATGTTGAAAGAAATCATATCATGGCAGTGAAGGAAATTCCGACCGAAAACAAGGGTCCCCTGGTTTTTTCATGCAGACAAATCCCAGGCTAGGCAGGAACGGATATTGCTGCTAATTTATAGTCATGCCGGATAGCTATATCACCAGAATCCTCAAGGCGCGCGTCTACGATGTTGCGCAGGAAACGCCCCTTGATGAAATGCCAACTCTCTCCCGCAGGATATCAAATCAGGTACTTCTCAAACGTGAGGATCTGCAACAGGTTTTTTCCTTCAAATTGCGAGGTGCCTACAATTGCATCGCCCGGCTGGATCCCGTGCGGTATAAAAATGGCGTGATCACCGCTTCTGCGGGGAACCATGCACAGGGTGTAGCACTCGCCGCTCAAAAGATGGGTATCAAAGCACTGATAGTTATGCCCAAGACCACACCTCCCATTAAAGTTGCGGCGGTTCGGGACATGGGTGCGAGGATCCTTTTACATGGTGATACCTATGACGATGCCTATCAGCATGCCCAGGCACTGGCCGATAAGCGTGGAATGGCATTTATCCATCCATACGACGACCCGGATGTGATTGCCGGGCAGGGTACCATTGCCATGGAGATACTACATGCCACGTCCGATACCATCCAGGCTATCTTCGTGCCCGTCGGGGGTGGCGGGCTGATAGCAGGGGTTGCAGCGTATGTGAAGTCACTCTATCCACATATCAGGATTATCGGGGTCGAACCGGATGATGCACCCTGCATGTTTTTGGCTATCAAACACAAAAAACGCGTGGTCCTGGACCAAGTCGGAATATTCGCCGATGGTGTCGCTGTGCGCCAAGTTGGTGTGGAGCCGTTTCGAATCGCAAAGAAATGTGTCGATGAGGTGATACTGGTATCCACCGATGAAATATGTGCCGCCGTAAAGGATATCTATGATGATACCCGTTCCATCGCGGAACCCGCCGGTGCGCTTGCGATCGCCGGGCTGAAAAAATATGTCGAGCGAAACAAGCTGAAAGGCCAACGACTGGTGGCAATCGACAGTGGCGCCAATATGAATTTTGATCGTCTGAGGCACGTGGCAGAGCGGGCCGATGTCGGCGAAAGGCGCGAGGCACTGATCGCTGCCACCATACCTGAACGTCCGGGCAGTTTCCGCAAATTTTGTCAGATCATAGGCAAACGCAGTCTGACGGAGTTCAATTATCGTTATGCGGATCCAGATAACGCCCATATTTTCGCCGGAATCGAATTGAACCATGGGGAAGGTGAGAAAAATGCCATAATAAGGCAGCTGCGCGCCAAAAAATATCCGGTCATCGATATGACGGATAACGAGATGGCGAAACTGCATGTACGTTATATGGTGGGCGGTCGTGCAGAGGACGTGGAACATGAATTGCTGTACCGTTTCGAATTTCCTGAACGACCCGGTGCCTTATTACGATTTTTAATGCACATGGGACGGAAGTGGAATATCAGTTTATTCCACTACAGAAATCATGGAGCGGCATATGGACGTGTGCTGGTTGGAATACAGATACCCCCTGCTGATACAAAACAGTTCAAGACTTTTCTTGATAATCTGGGATATGCCTACGCAGAAGAAACCGCTAATCCCGCATATCGATTGTTTCTTGGTAGAAACAATAACTAATTGATTGGGCTGGGAAATATGCAAAAGCAAAAGGCCCGCTCGAGCGGGCCTTTTGCTGAATGTCAAAGGGGGTAATGGACTTCCGCTCGGAAGCCCATTGAATCTTCCCCTTTACTTCTTGGCGGCAGCTTTTTTTCTTGTAGCTTTTTTTCTTGTTGCCTTCTTTTTAGTTGCAGGCTTTTTCCTGGCAGCTTTCTTTCTGGTTGCAGCCTTTTTCTTGGTTGCAGCCTTCTTCCTTGTTGCAGTTTTCTTCTTGGTTGCAGATTTCTTCTTTGTAGCCATTGTAAATATCCTCCAATTGTTATCCGCGGTTAAGTATAAACATCTTTGCACATAATGCTAGTCTATTGTGCAAATTTTTTACGTTCAGCAGGGACTATCGGCATGGATAAATTTTTCTTGAACATAATTTTTTAAAATTATTTGGTGTCGATGCGGTCCAGTGAGTAGTAAAAAATCTTCAGCAACTGTCATAATCATCATAGAAAAAGCGTTATTAAAAAAATGCATGATCAATGGAGAAGTGCTCTGCAACAATATTTTCTGCGATATTGCATGGACTGTTGAGATTGTTTCATGGTGGATCCATTATTGTTTTTTGCTCCGTTTTTCATGTTGGAGCGATGGATGTGTAAATATTTTTACTGTGAAGGGGCCAAGCGGAGGGGTGAAAATCAGCAACGAGGGATGTGAGAAATTTTTCCGGATTTCTATCAGATTTTCCCGATTTCGGTCAATTTTTTCTCCAAATCGATAATAAAACGCCACTGTGCCGGGGTAACGGGCATAATTGAGAGACGGTATCCGCGTTGCAACAACGGCATGTCTTTCAGCTCCGGGTAACGTTTTAGCTCATTCAAGCTGATGATACGTTCAAGCGATCTCGCATAACGGACGTCGACCATGAACCAACGAGGATTCTCCAGTGTACTTTTAGGGTCAAAATACGGGCTTTGGGGATCTTGCGAGGTAAAGTCCGGATATCCCTCCGTGACTATTGTCATGATTCCGGCAATGCCGGGAGTTTTACAATTTGAATGGTAAAAAAAGGCCTGGTCACCCGGTTTCATCTGATCACGCATGTAATTCCTTGCCTGATAATTGCGAACCCCGTCCCAGTGTTCGGTCTGAAGTGGTGCATTTTTCAGATCATCGATACTGAATGCATCAGGCTCCGATCTCATCAACCAGTAATTAGTCATATTCCAATCTAGGTGGTCGATGAAATCTTGCGCGTCAGATATACCTGTTTATCTGTAACGATCCCGTTCATAGGCATGTCCCATGGCTGGCGCAACAAAGTGCCAACTTTTTGAAAATCATAGGCAATACCGTAGATATGGGGTTTGTGCCAATAGCGACGATTTCTTAAATATGACAATGTGCGGTCATAAAACCCTCCGCCCATTCCCAACCTGTTGCCATCGATGTCAAATGCCACCAGCGGTACCAGTACTAGGTCTAGCGAATATGCGCGGACCAGATGACGTGTTGAAACATCGGGTTCCGGAATGCCATAACAGTTAGCCCGCAGGTAGGTATTTTGATTATAGGGCGCAAATCTCAGTTGATCCGTGATGAGGGTGTCCAGAACGGGGAGGTAACATTTCTTCTTCATTATCCATGCATGCTGTATCAGCGGGGTGAGATCCAGTTCACCATCATTTGGCAGGTACACGGCGATGTTTTTACAGTTACGGTATACCCGAAGACGGCGAATCCTTTTGCTGACGTGACCGGCTGCGATGCGTCGTTCCTTGTCTGATAGATTGCGGCGCTGGGCACGGATTATCTTACGGATTTTGGACCGGGTGGGCATGCTATGATCAAGAAACGATTATTAAAGTGGGTACAGATTATAGTTATTATCTAATGAGAGCAGCCCCCGCATACGTCGTCGTGAACACTCGCCCTTGAACCAGCGGTTCAGGTGGGAACAACGGTGATATCTCAGGCTTCCCGCCAAATTGCGGGCTTGCACACTAACATCAGCTCTATATTCCCGGGTATTCATTTAGGCTCAAGAGTAATACCCGGTTCACTAACGGGCGCCGCAGGGGATGCCCAAATCAAACTCAACAGGTGGTGTTAAGGAACCTGAATTGTTCAGGATATTGTCAAGAGAACCTTACAATTCAACCTGTCTGCAATTGTTGACAGTGGTTTCCAACTTGTTCTGCAACACTCGCAATCTTTCATTTATCGTCTGAGAAAATGTTTCTTTGAGTGATTTGTTATGGAGGGATTCATGGGCAATATTGAGTGCAGTCATGACCGCGATCCTGTCGACACCAACCACTCTGCCCGTCTCACGGACTTCCTTCATCTTCAGGTTCAGATAACTTGCCGACGACAGCAGGGCATCCCGTTCATCTTCCGGACATGCGATCCTGTATTCCTTGTCCAGGATCTGGACGGTAACAGGCGTCGTATTACCTTTCATAGTTCCATCTCCATGGTCTTGAGTCGCTTGATTACTGCTTCCATCTTGTTACGAACTAGGCTGTTTGTCTCAATCAGCTTGATGCGATCCGATGTCAGCGGTTGTTGCTGACTGCGCAACAGGCTATTTTCGGTATGCAGTCGTTCACACAACTGAACGAGTTCTTCGATGCTGGACTCCAGCATATCCAGTTCTGGTCGTTGCTCATTGGATGAGGTTTCCTGTTCCATCCTATAAATATAGAGCGCTGCATCCATAAGGTCAACGGTTAGTAAGATGACCGATTTAATGACCAGTCCAGCGGTCTGGATACTGCGTACGGAATCTGCATTGTGTAATATCGTGTACCGTCAAATTTCTTACTGCTGCCCTGCATCCCGGTCCTGGAATCATCAAGGTTATAGGATGGGTTTTTATATTTTTCAATAGGTTGCCTCGCGGTTATTATGCAATGCGAACCGGATCCATTGCGATCTGTCCGGCAATGTCATCAACGTATCTATACAGAGATATGTCAAAGGATATATTGTGGGATGTTTGCGGTGGTAATTACGAGGCTGCACGACGTCCTTAGACTGAATCCACTAGCAACGGCTAGTTGAATTATTTAAGACATCAACACTCATGATTTTTTAATACAGGCCAATATATTGTGAGGGTCATGTTATTCAAGGCGCGTGACCGGGTAACTGTTTTTCAATATCGGAGAGGTTGGATGAGCCAAGTGAAATTGATGACAAATCACAGGAAGGCCGTGGATTTTAGTGAAATAGACACGGTTTTGGAGCGTCTCGGCGTGATCTACGCGGCATCCGAGATTCACGGTGTCCTGTGCGGACTGTTATGTGTTAAAGGTTATGTTTCCTACGATGACTGGATCGCATTATTGCATGAAGAACAAAAGATCCAGCCAAGATGGTTTAAAGAAGGAATAAGCGACGATAATCCTGCGGGCTTGCAGCCTGACGCGGAGGAAACAGCAACCAGTGAGTGGGGTCTGTTGCAGGATTTATATGATGAAACCTTAACTCAGCTCAATGATGATGATTACGGATTTTCATTGCTACTGCCCGACGATGAACAACCGCTTCGCAGGCGAACGGAGGCATTGGTGGAATGGTGCGACGGTTTTTTATTCGGGCTGGGCGCAGGTGAAATCAAGGATTTTGCCCAATTGCCGGACGATGTAAACGAGATCAGCCATGACCTGGCGGAAATTTCACGGGCCTACCATGAAGATGAAACCACCGAGGCCGATGAGGTCGCCTATACCGAGTTGGTTGAATATGTACGCGTGGGTGTCCTGGTTATCTATGAAGCGTTGCAGGTCACCCGGGAGGCAAGGGCTGGAACCAAGGTGTTGCATTAGTAAAAACAGTCAACATTAGCCATAGGGGAATCCGGAACCTCACTTCTTCATCACTATTTTATCGCTGACCCTACCTGAATCACCCGCCTCCATATACAATTGTCCCTGATTTCGTCATTTAGGATCAGGATTCTCTATCAAGCCAATGAACCTGAAAGAATTCGCAAAGCGCCGAATCCAGTTGATGGATATGATAGGGGAGGACAGTATTGTCATCTTGCCGTCAACGCCAGTCAGTTACAGAAACAGGGATGTTGAACACCCTTATCGTCCCGACAGTGACTTTTACTATCTGACGGGTTTCCCCGAACCAGAGGCGGTGGCGATATTGATTCCGAAGCGCAAGCAAGGGGAATTCATACTGTTCTGTCGCGAACGGGATCCAAAAATGGAAATCTGGACCGGGCCGTATATCGGTCAAGAACGTGCCTGTTCTATATATGGTGCCAACGATGCCTTTCCAATCAATGATATTGATGAGATCCTGCCCGGCCTGCTGGAAGACCGTGAAAAGGTGTATTACACCATGGGCAGTTATCAGGAATTTGATCACAGGCTGATGGAATGGCTTAATCAGATACGACAGAAATCACGCGCCGGCGTTCATACGCCGGCGGAATTCGTTGCCCTCGATCATCTGCTGCATGAGATGCGTCTGTTCAAAAGTACCGGTGAGATAAAGGCCATGCGCCGGGCAGCCAGGATTTCAGCAGCGGCGCATCGCCGGGCGATGCAGGCATGTACGCCGGGAATGATGGAATATCAGATAGAAGCTGAATTGATCCATGAATTCATGCGCAACGGTTGCCGTTCACCCGCCTATCCACCCATCGTAGGCGGCGGTTCGAATGCCTGCATATTGCACTATACGGACAACAGCGCGGAACTGAATCACGGTGATTTGTTATTGATCGATGCCGGCGCCGAATATGACGGCTATGCCGCGGATATCACCCGTACCTTTCCTGTGAACGGACGTTTTACCAAGGCGCAGGCGATGATATACGAGGTCGTGCTGGCCGCCCAAGAGGCAGCGATCAAGAAGGTCAAACCGGGCAATCACTGGAACGACCCACATAACGCTGCCGTACGGGTCTTGACCAAGGGGCTGCTGGAGCTCGGTTTGTTAAAGGGCGGTCTGCGTGAATTGATCAAGGCAGAGGCCTATCGACGGTTTTATATGCATCGTACCGGCCACTGGCTGGGTATGGATGTACATGATGTGGGTGATTACAAGATCGGGAATGCCTGGCGTTTGCTGGAGACGGGGATGGTCCTGACCATCGAACCGGGGATATATATCCCGGAACGTAGTAAGGGGGTGGCGAAGAAGTGGTGGAACATCGGTATCCGTATCGAGGATGATGTGCTGGTCACGCGTGACGGTAATGAAGTGCTGAGCAGAGACGCACCAAAGTCGATCGCTGATATCGAATCCATCATGGCAGGGGAGACGGTATAACAATGACAGGGGAATATGATTATGATGTATTGATCGTCGGTGGCGGCCTCGTTGGCGCCAGCCTTGCGTGCGCTCTTGGCGGCCACCCTCTCAGGGTGGGTATCATTGAGGCCCATCCCTTCGATGCCGATACACAACCGAGTTACGATGACAGGAGTGTTGCGATTGCCTATGGCGCGCGCCGCATCTTCGAGGGGATGGGGCTGTGGGAATCTTTGGCTGTCGATGCTACACCGATAGAAAGGATTCATGTTTCTGACCGGGGGCATTTCGGAGTTACACGACTTGCCGCATCCGATACGAATTTTGAGGCATTGGGTTATGTCATCGAGAATCGCGTCCTGGGTAAGACCTTTGCCAAGACCATTCCCGCGCATCCCAATCTGGAATTAGTGTGTCCGGCACATCTGCTGGCGATAAAGATCGATGACACCGTTGTACGGGCCGGTATCAGACAGGGTGGGTCGAGGAGGACATTGTCGGCACGACTGATCATCGGTGCCGACGGGGGACATTCGCAGGTGCGCAAATATATGGGTATAGACGCGACCATGCATGATTACGGCCAGACGGCAATCATTGCCAATATCACGCCTGGTATTCAACATCGCAATACTGCCTATGAAAGATTTACCGAGTATGGCCCGTTGGCGATGCTACCGATGTCACAAAATCGCTGTTCATTGGTGTGGACCATGGCTGGTAACGACAGTGCCAGGGCGCTAGAGTTGAGCCACAAGGCATTTATCGACAATCTGCAACGGTGTTTCGGTTACAGACTGGGAAGACTCGAAATAGCCGGTAAACGCCATGCGTACCCTTTGTCCCTGTTACGCGCACAGCAACATATCGTTCCCCGTCTGACGCTCATCGGTAATGCAGCGCATACCCTGCATCCGGTCGCCGGGCAGGGTTTTAACTTGGGGTTAAGGGATGTCGCCGTACTGGCGGAAATCCTGCTCGAGGCCATAAACAGCGGGGATGACCCGGGGGATATCGCCGTGCTTGATCGTTACCGGCGCTGGCGCAGGCGGGATCAGGCTGCTGTCATGGCGTTTACCGACGGCATTGTACGTGTATTTTCAAACGCGTTCCCGCCGCTGGTAATGGCGCGCAACATCGGTCTTGTTGCCCTGGATGTGTTAGCGCCTCTGAAACAAGGACTGTTGCGTCGTACCATGGGTTTGTCAGGTAGACTGCCCCTCCTGGGACGTGGGATGACATTGCATACCTTGCAGGATGATCGATGAAACCGTTTCAATCATTCGATGTCTGACCGTTTTGATGTTGTGATTGTGGGAGCCGGCATGGTCGGCAGCACCCTGGCCTGTTCATTGGGCGCGACCTCACTGCGTGTGGCTGTATTGGAGGCGCATCAACCGCAAATGCAGTGGGACGACGACAGCATCGACATGCGGGTGTCCGCGATCACTGCGGCATCTCAGCAGATATTCATCCGGCTGGGGGTATGGCAGGACATGGTTGCACAGCGTGTCAGCCCGTTCCGGGAAATGCATGTATGGGATGAGGGCGGTCACGGCGAGATTCATTTCGACAGTGCTGACATCGGTGAAGAACGTCTGGGGTATATAATCGAAAACCGCGTAATCCAGAGGGCGCTACTGGATAAAATGGAAAACCTCGCGAATATCGAATTGATCAGTCCGGTCCGTCTTGAGTCCATGAAAATCACGGCCGAATCAGGCGAACTGCAGCTTGAAGGAGGCCGCTGCCTGACAGCCAGATTGGTCGTTGGCGCCGACGGCGCGAACTCCCATGTGCGGCAACTGGCTGGCATCGGCACCCAGGGCTGGCCATATGATCAGAAGGCCGTTGTTGCATCTGTCAGGACCACCTTGTCACATCGTGAGACCGCCTGGCAGAGGTTCCTGCCAGACGGACCGTTGGCCTTTTTGCCGTTGAATAACGGCAGATGTTCTATTGTGTGGACGACATCACCTGAGCATGCTGGTGAACTGCTGCATATGGACGACCAGGCATTCATGGTTGAGTTGACACATGCATTCGACACCAGATTGGGTGAGGTGGTGGAGTGCGGGCCTCGTGCCGCATTTCCGCTACGTTTGCAACATTCGATCAATTATGTCAGGGAGCGTCTGGCATTGATCGGCGATGCGGCACATACAATCCATCCACTGGCGGGACAGGGGGTCAACCTGGGGCTGCTGGATGCAGCAGCGTTGTTGGATGTGCTCAGTGATGCTGTAATGAAGGGGCGTGATATCGGCGCTTATTATGTGCTGAGGCGTTACGAGCGTTGGCGTAAAGGTGACAATCTGGTCGTCATGGCGGTGATGGATGGTTTCAAACGTCTGTTCGGAAGTTCATTCGTGCCGTTACGTATATTCAGGAATGCGGGCCTAAACATCACTAACGGCTTGTTACCTGTAAAGACCCGGATCATCGAGCATGCCATGGGTCTCAAGGGTGATCTTCCTCGATTGGCGCGTCCATGAAACCACTAACGGCGCGGTTTGTGGGATGAATCTATTCGATATTATTGCAATCCTTATCACCATTTCGGCGGTCTTCAGTTACATCAACCATCGTTATATACGCATGCCTGCTAGTATCGGGTTGATGCTGATTGCCCTGCTGATGTCATTATCGCTGATCGCCATGAATCATCTCGGCCTGGATCTGGTGCCGCGGGTAACCAGGTTACTCGAAAGCATTGACTTCAGTGACACCCTGATGCACGGGATGTTGAGTTTTCTGCTGTTTGCCGGTGCCCTGCACGTCAATATCAATGACCTTGTGAGGGAAAAATGGGCGATTACCCTGCTCGCCACAATTGGCGTGCTGCTTTCAACGGTTCTTGTCGGCTATACATCGTCATGGGTGCTCGGCCGTTTCGGTATCGAACTACCCTTGATTTACTGCATGCTATTCGGTGCCCTTATATCGCCAACCGATCCGATTGCTGTATTGGGTATTCTCAAGACGGCGGGAGTACCCAACAGTCTCGAAACCAAGATTGCCGGTGAATCCCTGTTTAATGACGGGGTCGGGGTGGTTGTATTCATTGTCTTATTGGGGATCGCGAGCGGGGAACATCAGGCAACCTTTGGCAGTGTTATAGAGTTGCTGGTGCGGGAGGTCGCGGGTGGGATCTTGTTCGGCCTTGCAATCGGTGGCTTGTCATTCGTAATGCTGAAAAATATCGATAATTATCAGGTCGAGATACTTATCACCCTGGCGCTGGTCACAGGCGGTTATGCGCTCGCCCAGGTGTTGCAAGTCTCAGGCCCGATCACTATTGTGATCGCGGGTCTATTGATAGGCAATCACGGCCGCTTTCTTGCGATGTCGGATACGACCCGCGAACATCTTGATATGTTCTGGGAACTGGTGGACGAGATCCTCAATGGAGTGCTGTTCGTTTTGATCGGCCTGGAAGTGCTGGTGTTAACCCTGTCGATGAATTATGTAGTGGCGGGTATTTTTATCATCCCACTGGTACTGATTGCACGTTTTATCAGTGTCGGTCTGCCAGTCGGGGTCCTGCGCCTGAAGCGTAAATTTACCGCGAATACCGTGCGTATCATGACATGGGGGGGGTTAAGGGGCGGGATTTCCATTGCGCTTGCCTTGTCGCTGTCGGCTGGACCGGAGCGCGACACCATACTGACAGTGACCTATATGGTGGTGGTGTTTTCCATCCTTGTACAAGGGCTTACCATCAGTCGCATGGTGCGACAGTTGCCGACTGAATAACCAACCACTTTCGGGGAAAAACTGATAACGATCTAGTCCTGATAGTATTCAGGTATATCCCGGAGTGCCGGTGCCGGGGTTTATCTGATGCAAAACTTCATGCGTTTTAAATAGATGCATCCAACAATTAATCATGTAGCAGCGGTGTTGCAGTTCGTGCGACCGGCCGATCAATGCCGTCGGTCCGAATCGTGAGCGCGGTTGAGAGACACCGCATCCTTGTGGTGCATGAATGTCTTTCGTGATATTCCCCAATTGCAGTGTTCCTTTATCCATCTAGACATTTCTCAGCACAGGGACAAGTGTACATACGCGGCATCCCTGTTTTGTTGATTGGTACATTATCCTGCATTGTTGGGCAACTGGATCGGCATCGGGAAAATCGCTTGGTTTTAGCTGTGACTCCAGTTATAGTTTTGCGCAAAACAGGTTTTTTCGAGGGTACCACCGGAAACTGAAAAGCCATTTGAGGTGTTTTCCGGATGATCATGGATCAACGATGGTTTCACAAATAAGTTCCATCGATCAGACACTTGACCAGGCTATCGAGTAAGTGTGCCGATAACGCGCAATACCGATGGCGTGTCCGTATCAAAGGCTGTCTTAAGGCAAATACCATGTTCAGAATGCGGGCATCGACCCGCTGTAGCGTCAAGTTTGATTGTCGCGAAATCCATATAAGTCAGTTCAACAGGATTCTAGGATGGGAAAGAAAACACCGCTGTTTGATGAACATGGCCGGCTCGGTGCAAAGATCGTTGATTTCGGCGGTTGGGATATGCCTTTGCACTATGGATCACAGATAGAGGAACATAATATTGTCCGCAACGATGCCGGCATGTTTGATGTTTCGCATATGACGGTGGTCGATGTGGTTGGTGGTCAGGCGCGACGGTTTCTCAGTCACCTGCTGGCGAACGATATTCAACGGTTAAAACAAAAAGGCAAGGCCCTGTATAGCTGTATGTTGAATGAACAGGCAGGTATTATCGACGACCTGATCGCGTTTTATATTGAAGATGATCACTACCGTCTGGTGGTCAACGCCGCCACCCGGGACAAGGACATCGACTGGATGACCCGTCTTGGAAGTAATTATGATATCCGCATAGATGAGCGGGACGATGTGGCGATGATAGCAGTACAAGGTCCGCACGCCCGTGACAAGGTCCATAGGCTGATGGATGAGTCCCAGCGGCATGCACTGGAAAAACTGGTGCCCTTTCATTCACTGAATCCCGGGGATATGTTTATCTCACGCACTGGATATACAGGTGAAGACGGTTATGAAATCATTCTTCCTGCGGCTAAGACAGTCGAATTTTGGCGGGCATTATTGCAGGAGGGCGTCAAACCTGCTGGACTGGGCGCGCGCGATACCTTGCGTCTCGAGGCGGGGTTGAACCTGTATGGTACCGATATGGACGAGACGACCACACCGTTGGAATCCGGCCTGGGATGGACCATCGCCTGGGAGCCTGTGGAGCGCGAATTTATGGGTAGAGCTTCCCTCGAGGCGAAAAGCATGGACTCTGCCACTAAGAGATTCGTCGGCCTGATCCTGAACGACCGTGGTGTCCTGCGCAGTCACCAGCGGATCATTAAAGATAACAGGGAGGTGGGTGAAGTCACCAGTGGCACGTTTTCACCTGTTTTGGGCAAGGCGATCGCCTTTGCACGTATCGCGGCCGATGTCGAAAATGACTGCCTGGTAGAGATGCGAGGACGGCAGTTGCCCGCGCGGATCGTCAAACCGCCTTTTGTCAAACACGGCAAGGCTTGCTATTGATCGCCTGCTATTGATCAAGAGAGCCACTTTGATACGTTAATACAATACGGGGATTGATAATGAGTAACATACCTGCCAATTTGAGATATACAAAATCACATGAATGGGTCGAAAGACTCGATGACGGGACCCACAAAATTGGAATAACCGACCACGCGCAAGATCTGCTGGGTGATATGGTTTACATTGAAGTCCCCGAGATCGGCAGACAGGTCAAGGCCGGCGAGGAATGCGCCGTGGTCGAATCTGTCAAAGCCGCATCAGATGTTTATTGTCCGCTGTCCGGCGAGATTATCGATGTCAATACAGCGCTCGATAGTCATCCTGAAACCGTCAATAAGGATCCCTATGGCGAGGGCTGGATATTTCAACTACGTCCTTCGGATGCTGATGAATGGAACAACTTGCTGGACGCAGAAGCCTATGCGGGTGTCGCAGCCGAAGAGGATTGATATATAACCGAGAACAGTCATTGCCCGGTCGACGATCCGGGGAATATACTCTGCATTAAATATTCCTTGTCAAATTAATATAATAAAGCATGCCTTTTTCACCACATACTGAGAGCGAAATCAGGGTCATGCTCGATGCCATCGGTGTCGACAGTATCGAACAACTGTTCGATGAAGTGCCGCCTGCGTTACGCATTAGCGATCTTGAAGGGGTTCCCGATGCCTTGATCGAGATGCAGATAGCACATCTGATGACAGATCGCTCCCATGGCAATACACAATCACAGTGTTTTATCGGCGCGGGCGCCTATGAACATCACATACCAGCCGCCATCTGGGAGATCACCACTCGAGGCGAGTTCTATTCGGCCTATACCCCCTATCAGGCGGAGGCCAGCCAGGGCACATTACAATTGCTCTATGAATATCAGACCATGATGGCCAAGCTGATGGCGATGGATGTTTCCAATGCCTCCCTCTATGACGGCGCCTCGGCATTGGCGGAGGCCGTATTGATGGCAATACGCTCCAACCGTGGTTCAAAGTCCAGACGCATACTGGTGCCGCGCAGCGTTCATCCCCATTATCGCAAGGTCGTCCGGAGCATCGTGCACAACCAGGGTATTGTCATTGATGAACTGGAGTATGAGATGTCAAACGGGCATGTGTCTCCTGGCAAGCTGCCGGATCCCGGTGACAGTGCAGCACTGATCGTGCCACAACCGAATTTTTTCGGTGTGCTGGAGGATGTTGATGAACTTACCGATTGGGCACACGAACATAATATGCTGGTAATCGCTGTGGTGAATCCCATCGCAACAGCTTTGCTAAAACCGCCAGGGCAGTGGGGCAGTGATGGTGCAGATATCGCCTGTGGAGAGGGTCAGCCCCTGGGTATACCGCTGGCAGCCGGTGGACCGTATTTTGGTTTTATGTGCTGCAGGAAATCTTTGGTGCGGCAAATGCCGGGCCGTATCGTTGGCCGAACGGTGGATATGAACGGCAAGCAGGGGTTCAGTCTGACGCTGCAGGCCCGCGAGCAACACATTCGCCGTTCCAAGGCGACATCCAATATCTGCACCAACCAGGGTTTGATGGTTACTGCGGCCACGCTTTACATGGCCCTGCTGGGCGCCGATGGATTGAGACGGGTAGCCGCGGTTTCCCATGTGAACACCATGGGCCTGCTCGACAGGCTGGACTCTATCGATGGCGTCAGCCGGGTCTTTAAGGGTCCGCACTTTCATGAAGCGGTGATCAACATTGATAGACATCACGCGCGTGATGTATTGGACAAGCTGGAAGAATGCAATATATCCGGAGGGTATGAACTGAGCAGTGAATTTCCGGAACTTGGAGAGTCCATTCTCATATGTGCCACCGAGACTAAAACCGACAGTGACCTGGATCACTATGCTGAACAATTGCGGCATTTGACGGGTTGACGTCGAATCCTATTGGTGATGCCAACCTGAACAGGAGGATATGATGGCAACGATTACACTGAAAGGTAATACTGTTCACACCAGTGGTGAACTGCCGGCGGTCGGCAGTCAGGCACCTGATTTTAAACTCGTCGACGGTGATCTCAACGATCGCTCTTTGGCGGATTACAAGGGTAAAAAGAAGTTGTTGAATATTGTACCAAGCCTGGATACCGGCGTGTGCGCCGCGTCCACCCGCAAGTTCGATGAGCTCGTGGATAGTCGTGATGATGTAGTGGTTCTGATCATCTCGGCCGATCTGCCGTTTGCCATGCAGAGATTCTGTGCCAGTGAAAAAACTCACAATGTGGTAACGTTGTCCATGATGCGAACACGCGATTTTGCCAGAGATTACGGAGTCCTGATCAAGGACGGTCCGTTGGCCGGAATCGCAGCACGCGCTGTTGTCGTGCTGGATGCCAATGACAAGGTTGTGTATACCCAGCAGGTGCCGGAGATCGCCCAGGAGCCGGATTACGACAAGGCGCTTGCTGCCGTATGAAGTCAAAAATAAATCGATAGTGAGTGCGACGTGAATAGTGCCCTGATATTTGAACAGTCCAGTCCGGGCAGGCGGGCCGGCGCACAGTCGCCCGCTGTTTCACCACCGGTCTTCGACATCCCCGATCATCTGTTGCGCAGACAAGCTGCAGATTTGCCAGAGCTGTCCGAGCTTCAGGTGGTGCGCCATTATACGCGTCTTTCACAACAGAATTTCTCCATTGATACACATTTCTATCCCCTGGGTTCGTGTACCATGAAATACAATCCACGGGCCTGTAACAGCCTTGCCATGTTGCCCGGCTTCCTGCATCTGCATCCACTGATACCTGCAAAGGACATGCAGGGATATATGGCCTGTCTGCACGAATTGCAGGAGATACTGAAGGCGGTAACCGGTATGCAGGGTGTTTCACTGACGCCAATGGCCGGTGCCCAGGGCGAATTTGCCGGCGTGGCGATGATTCGTGCCTACCACGAATCCAGGGGTGATCAAGAACGCAGTGAAATACTGGTACCGGATGCGGCACATGGTACAAATCCTGCCACGGCCGTTATGTGTGGATATAAAGTGCGTGAAATACCGACCAATGACGAAGGGGATGTCGATCTGGATGAATTGAAGTCTGTAGTTGGCCCCCGTACCGCCGGTCTGATGCTGACGAATCCTTCCACCTTGGGAGTGTTTGAGAGACGGATCAGGGAGATCGCGGATGTGGTCCATGCAGCGGGGGGATTGCTTTATTATGACGGCGCAAATCTGAATGCCATTCTTGGCAAGGTGCGCCCCGGTGATATGGGATTTGATGTGATTCACCTGAATCTGCATAAAACCTTTTCAACACCACACGGCGGCGGCGGTCCGGGTGCCGGTCCTGTCGGAGTCGGCGAGCGTCTGTTACCTTTTCTGCCCATTCCTGTCGTAGCCCATAGTGATGGACAGTATCACTGGATAACAGAACAGGACCGTCCGCAATCCATCGGTCGATTATCCGCGTTTGCCGGTAATGCCGGGGTGTTGCTGCGTGCCTATATCTATGCACGATTGCTTGGCAGTCAGGGAATGAAACGTGTTGCCGAACTATCGACACTCAATGCCAATTACATGATGGCAAGACTGAAAAAGGAAGGGTTCGAGATGGCGTTTCCATCACGTCGGGCAACTCATGAATTTATTTTGACACTGAAACGTCAGGCCAGGGAACTGGACGTGACCGCTATGGATTTCGCCAAACGGTTGCTGGATTATGGATTTCATGCACCCACCACATATTTCCCGCTGCTGGTTCCAGAGTGTTTTCTGATTGAACCAACGGAAACGGAAGACATGAACACGCTGGACAGTTTCATCGAGGCGATGCAAAAGATCCAGCTCGAGGCGCAAACCCAGCCGGAGTTTGTCAAATCCGCTCCCCATACCCTGCCGGTAAGGCGCCTGGATGACGTGCGCGCCGCACGCGAACTCGATCTGGTGTGGCAGATGGAAGATGGTGAACATTAATATGGCATGAGGTTATTCAGCACAATGGTAATGTCACGTCAGGTGATAGAATCACGCCGAGGAAATAACCCGTATGAGATAAAATCTGGCGGCTGCTTTTAACAACGTAATAGCGTATGATGCGTTCAACCATGTACTCGACAGAAAATAATTCCGGGATTTGATATGTCAGCTCTAATATGCGGTTCAATTGCCTATGACACCATCATGGTGTTTCACGATCATTTTAAAAATCATATTCTGACGGACAAGATTCACATCCTGAACGTATCGTTCATGGTGCCGGAGCTACGTCGTGAATTCGGCGGTTGCGCCGGCAACATTGCCTATAATCTGAAGCTGCTGGGTGGAGAAGGCAAACCCATGGCGACAGTTGGCCATGATTTTGAATCCTATTCTGACTGGATGGATCAGTGGTGCATAGATCGTGAATATATCAAGGTCATCGACAAGGTCTACACGGCGCAGGCCTACATCACCACCGATATGGAGGATAACCAGATTACCGCCTTCCATCCGGGGGCCATGGAATTTTCGCATCATAACCAAATACCGGATGATGGTGATGTTGCCATCGGCATCGTATCACCCGATGGCAGGGAGGGTATGATCGAACACGCGCAACAGTTTGCAGAGGCCGGGATTCCCTTTATCTTTGATCCCGGACAGGGCCTGCCCATGTTCGATGGTGATGAGTTGCTCAGATTTATGGAAAAGGCGACCTGGGCTACATTGAATGACTATGAGGCAGGATTGATGCAGGACAGAACCGGCAAGTCACCGCATGAACTCGCCGAATACGTCCAGGCGCTCGTCGTGACGCTGGGGGGCAATGGGTCACATATCTATACCCGGAACAAGCGCTATGAGATTCCGGTTGCCAACCCGCGCCGGCTTGCTGATCCAACCGGTTGCGGCGATGCCTATCGGGCTGGTCTGTTGTATGGCCTGATGAATGCCATGGACTGGGATACCACAGGTCGTATTGCATCGCTGATGGGCGCTATCAAGATCGAGACCCACGGTACGCAGAACCATGTTTTCGATTCAGATGAATTTGCCAACCGCTTCAAGGAAGCTTTCAAGCGCAGCATCTAGTTTGCGGTACTCATGGTACCCGGTCTGATACCTTCTCCAGCCGTTCGACGAATATTATGGACGGAAAATCCCGCTGCAGGATCCTGCTATGAAAATTGGTCATGGTCAATCCACGACTGAAACGGATCCGGTCATTGACTTGCAGTTCTGTCCTCGGCGCGGCCAGCCATTGGTTGTCGCCTTCCTGTTCCACTTCGATATAGCTGTACAGTTTTGTGTGTATGATTTGCTTGACTATCCCGTAATTAGGGAGCATGGCCGGCTTTTCAGAGCTGGAAGTTGCAGCCTGCTTGAAGGCTGCTATCTCTTGTTGAGTGGCCATTATCCCTATATCGCCCGTTGCATTAAAACCGGCCGTTTGCACGCTATTGTAGTAGCCGTCGCGATTGGTGCCGCCGATGATATATATACGGTCCTTGTAGACAACCGTACCGAAGTTGGCGCGCAATGAACTGAGGGACGTGGAGAATTGCCAGGTTCGTATCGCGCCTTGCTTGTCGATAATCCCCTTTTCGATGACATCGGTATATATGGCGCCATGCAGACCACCCAGCGCATAGATATAATCACCATGAGCGGCTGCAGAGAGGGCGTATCGAGGCTTGTTCATCGCCGCGGTTGTCCGCCACGGGGTCAGTGTATTGTCAGCATTGATGGCAGCATATTCCACGTCCACCAGGCCGCTGCCCTCGAGTTGGTCATGACCACCGATGACATAGACGGCGCTGTGATGCTTTTTGAGCGCATTGATATAACGTGGCATGGTCATCCTGTTGGTCTCCAGTGACCATGTACCGAGGCGGCCGTCGGTGTGTATCGGAGCACTCTCCACTGAATCGAGCAGCGTACCGCCGAAACCGCCCAAGGCATACAAGGTGTCTCCGATCACAACCAGTTTGGCACAACGCCGCGGATAGGTCAGTGTCGACGATTCGTTGACCCACGGTCCCAGACTGCCGTCGGCGAGGATCTTTGTCCACTCGACCGACTGCAGATAATGACTGCCGTTGGGACCGTTGCCGCCACCCGCTATATAGATATAACCTTTGTGGGCAACTGCAGAAAAGAACCCGCGTTTCTCATTAAGCGCGGCGGTCATCCGCCAGGGTGCCAGTGTGCCGTCTGCCTTGATTGTGGTGTATTCGACAGAATCCAGAAAGCGTATCCCGTCCACGCCGCCGATGGCGTATATTCTGCCGTTGACCTCCAGTACCGCTGCTCCCGCACGTTGCTGGTTCATCGAGGTGGTCGTCCGCCAGCCGGGATACCATTCCAGCGAGGCAGGCGCGGCAGTATGGATTATACCGAGCAGGCAGATCAGCATGACATTTGCAATCGTCTTCATGACGTCATACCGATTTGCCTGTCAAGTTCATCGAACGTGGTGATCGGTACAGAACATGTTGTACCCGTACAGACATAGGCAGCGACGTCATGTTTTATACTGCACTGCGCCAGCAGATCGGGAAGGTCACCTGCTTCCGATGGTATTGCAAGGACCAGGCGTTGCGGTACATAGGCAGAACTGCAGTGTCTGTGCCATTGTTTCAGTTGATTCTCATCGCGGCCGCGCAGGATGATCAGCTGCGGTGGGTGGAGCGATTCTTCCAGGGCATTCAACAGTGTCCCGTGAGCATAGGGAAGTTCCATGATGCTTGGCCATGCAGCCTGCAAGGTTCGTTCTGCAGCGTCGAGATACCGTGGCTCGCTGCACAGGTGACCCAGACGAGCCAGGGCGCTTGCAGTGATTCCGTTACCTGCGGGCAGGGCGTCATCGCCCAGGGTCTTGGGTCGATGTATCAATGCTTCATGGTCATCCGAGGTGAAATAAAAACCACCCTGTTGCGGGTCCTCGAAATGTGTCAGCATCGCAGCGGCAAGTTCGACGGCATCATTCAACAGGCCCTCCCGCCAGCGGACCTGCAGCAATTCGAGAATGCCGTCGAGCAAATAGGCATAGTCATCAAGATAGGCATTCAGATGCGCCCTGCCGTCCTTGTATGTCGCGAGCAGGCGTCCCTGCCGCCACAGGTTGCTGCGGATAAAATCATATGACCTATAGGCTGAATCGATTAGATCCTCACGCTCGAGATGACGCGCGGTCACGGCCATGCCCCTGATCATCAGACCATTCCAGGATGTCAGGATCTTTTCATCGCGATCGGGCCGGACGCGTAGGTCACGCAGTCGCAACAGCTTTGCCCGCGCCGTTTCGATCAGCTCGTAAATACTCGGTTCGGGCAGGGACAATGCAGCCGCGATTTCGGCAGTGTCGGCCATTACGCGCAGATGCCAGTGCCCTTCGAAATTGGCAGGACCGTCGAGTCCGAAGCGACGGGTGAATACCGCGAACTCGTCACCAGTGAGAGCGTCCTTGATCTGTTCACGGTCCCATACGTAGAATTTTCCTTCCTTACCTTCGGAATCGGCATCGAGGGTGGAGTAATATCCTCCTGCAGGTGCCTGCATCTCGCGCATTGTCCAGTCAGCGGTTTCGTTCGCGATGCGCCGGAACAGAGATTCCCGTGTCACCGCCCACAGCTGGGCATAGAGGGGCAGGAGCTGGGCATTGTCATAGAGCATCTTTTCGAAATGCGGGATCGTCCATTTCTCATCCACGGAATAGCGGCAGAAGCCACCACCCAGCTGGTCATATATGCCGCCCGACGCCATGCTCCCGAGTGTGATGCGCACCATATCCAGGGCCTTGTGATCCTCCTGTGTGTCTCGGGAGGCATACCAGTGGCGTAACAGGCGATCCAGATGGGTCGGGTGCGGGAACTTCGGGGCAGTGCTGAAACCGCCGTGGCGTGGGTCAAAACTGTATTCCAGCTGGTGACGCGCGCTGTCGAGTGGTGCCGCATTCAGCTGTGCACCATGTCCGTCCTGGGTGACGTTTATTTGTTTAAAGGCATTGACCAGGTGGTTGTTCTGCTCATCGATCTCGTCACGATGGTGACGGAAGTATTCTTCCACACGCAGGATCAAGTCCTTAAACGCCGGCATGCCATAGCGGGGAACCGGAGGAAAATAGGTGCCACCGAAGAACGGGATCAGACTGTCAGGCATCAGAAACATGGTCAACGGCCAGCCGCCGCCGCGCTGGGTAATCAATTGCTGGGCCATCTGATAGATCTTGTCAATGTCCGGTCGTTCTTCGCGATCCACCTTGATATTGATGAACAACCTGTTCATCAGTTCAGCAGTCTCCCGGTCTTCAAATGATTCGTGTGCCATGACGTGACACCAGTGACACGCCGAATAGCCGATCGACAGCAATATCGGTTTATCTTCCGACTGCGCCCTGGCGAGCGCCTCATCATTCCAGGGATACCATGCCACGGGGTTGTGCGCATGCTGACGCAGATAGGGGCTGGTTTCATCGATCAGATGATTGGTTGTAAGATTAGCGGACATGATAGATGGCAGATAGCGATGCTAATACTAAACTATAAATGATCACGCTGTTTATGTCTTGGCCGATGTATCCATGTATGATATCCACAGGGAAAACATGTGTATACGAATTCCAAATCGCTGCATTGTAGCGCTGCTGAGATAACAGGTCATGCGGAGATGACCCTTAAAGACGGAGCTGTTTCAGTATCAGGCCGTAAAGTAAGTTTAAATTGACCATGTAAACTTGAGTCATGGGTGTATCGGCTACCGGGATTGATGATATATTGTCATGCAATATCGAGTCGTTGATCGAGGTGTATATGTTTATCGCGATGAACAGGTTCAGAATAGCAAAAGGCCGTGAGAACGATTTCATCGATGTATGGAAGAACCGTGAAACCCACCTTGACAATGTGCCGGGTTTCAGCGAGTTTCATCTGTTACGCGGACCGACCATTGATGATCATACCCTTTTTGCGTCACACACAGTGTGGAAATCACGCAAGGCCTTCGAAGATTGGACCAGATCAGAAGCGTTTCGCAAGGCGCACGCATCGGCAGGAGATGCCAGAGGGATCTATCTGGGCCCGCCGCAGTTCGAGGGATTCGAAGCAGTTCTTTAACGAGTCCCGGTATGATGTATGCAGTACATCCCAGCGTGATCCCCACCGAAAATCTGTGACATTGAATCAAGTATTCCGGTGCTATGAACCTTCCAATGCTTGATAGTTGACCTGCTTGCCCCGTCGTTACTCTAAAGATTTACAGATCGATAACTCCTTGCGCCATTCCGTCAAGGACGGTGTCACCTACTCAGTAATGATCGGCAGTGGTGAAAGCTACTTTGCAACCTTTGCCTTGTATTTCATGGCGACCACGGCACAGATCGGCGTGCTGGCAACTCTGCCTTCACTGTTGGGATCTCTCGTTCAGCTGATATCTGCCTGGTTTGGCAGACGACTGGGTAAGCGAAAACCTATCATCATTACAGGTGCATTGTTACAGGGGGTGTCCTTGATACCGTTGACCATGTTACCCATCATGTTTCCAGAGCATGCATTATCGATTCTGATCTGCTTTGCAATCATCTATTTCAGCGGGGCAAACATCGCAACCCCGCAGTGGGGCAGCCTGATGGGGGATCTGGTCGCAGCACGCAGACGTGGCAGATATTTCGGGCACCGGACCCGTTTATGCAGTATTACATCGTTTACGGCGCTCATTATGGCGGGCACCCTTCTGGACCAGTTTGATCGCAGTAACTACACGCTCGTCGGCTATGTGATTATCTTTATGATCGCTGCCATAGCACGGTTCATATCGGTGTACCACCTGTCACAAATGTATGATCCCCCGGGACATGTTGCGGCGCTTGAGTCACCCTTTCAAAAGGGATTATGGCACCGGCTTCGAGGTTCTTCGTTCGTGCGGTTTTCTGTCTTTTTTGCCGCCATGCAACTTTCCGTTGCAATTGCAGCCCCGTTTTTTGTGGTCTATATGCTGCGTGATCTGCATTTTACCTACCTTGAATTCACCATCAATACAGCCATGTCGATACTGATACAGTTTCTGGCACTGAACCGATGGGGTCGAATCAGCGATGCCTTCGGTAATCGCCTGATTCTGGTGGTTACGGGGTTTATGATTCCCCTGTTGCCCATGTTATGGATACTATCCACCAACTTCTTCTATTTGTTGATTGTACAGGCTGTCGCGGGCATGGCGTGGGGAGGATTTTCACTCAGTGCCGGCAACTATGTCTACGATCTGGTGCCCGCCGCGAAGCGGGTGATGTATATGGCTTTTCACAATGTGCTCAGCGGTATTGCAGTCTTTGCAGGCGCCCTCATCGGTGGTTTTCTGGGTGGAGTTATACCGACCGAAGTGGAACTGTTCGGACAACGGTATATCTGGATGAGTACATTGTATGGGGTATTCGTTGTATCTGCATTGATGCGCCTCGTTGTAGCTGTGATGTTCCTGCCGCATATCAAGGAAATCCGCCCCGTCAGGTTGATGACCGTAGGTGGATTGATATTCCGGATAGCAAGGTTTCATCCGTTATCCGGTGTATTCTTTGATATTATAGGGGTCAGGCGTAACAGATCTCGTGACTCCAAATCCTGACCCCGCCGGTATCAACTGCAATATAATGGAAATGACAATAATATGTTTGTTAACGGCTACTGTGATATGCCATTTGGGCAGCCTGCACCGCACCGCATCGGCTGGAGGTTATACAACGGAGTATTCTGAATTTACTAGGTGGAATGTTTCATACAGTGTGAACCGGAATCGGGTATGTCAGGTGATCAGATGCAACAGATACTAACAAACGCAGATATTCATGTACTGTCGTTGCGGCGTGACCATGACTGTTTCTCCAGGCCTGCCCTTTGCGACAGCGCTACAGGTGTCATTAATTTTTATGAAATAGCCATGGAGCGATTGAATGACGCCACCGTATTGGGTTTTATCCCCTATGGGAGATTACAGTAATGTTGCGATTCGTATTGATGAACCAGTCACGCATTGCTTCAGGGTAGTCGATATCCGTGGCTGAAAATTATCCTGATGATTTGATCTGGATTGGCTGGCGTGAATGGATATCATTGCCGGAGCTGGGTATTGACAGGATCAAGGCCAAGGTGGATACGGGAGCACGAACTTCGGCACTGCATGCCTTCAAGATCGAAACATTGCGTGATAACGGCAGAGACAGGATACGCTTTTGCATACATCCGTTGCAGCGACGTACCGATATTGAACAGTCGTGTACTGCCGATCTTGTTGATATCCGGAATGTGATGGATTCAGGTGGTCACCGGGAGATGCGTTACGTCATCATAACACCGGTTATGATTGGTGATATACGGTGGCCGATAGAAATTACCCTGACCGATCGTGATATCATGAACTTCAGGATGTTACTGGGGCGAACCGCAATGAGAGGGCGGATAGTGGTTAATCCCGGCACATCCTATCTGCTTGGCAAGCCGCCCAAGTCGAGAAGACATCGATAACTTCATCGGCAGTTAATATTTTGTGCCGGATTGTGGCTGTCAGGAAACGGCATCTGTTATCGACCACATGTAAGGGAACAGATAAATGAAGATCATCATATTGTCGCGCAAGCGGAGTCTGTATTCTACCAATCGCCTGGTTGAGGCGGGTAAATCGCATGGCCATGAGATGCGCGTTGTCGATCCATTGCATTGCTTCATGAATATCGCCTCACATCGTCCGATGGTGTATTACAAATCCGAGGCGCTATCAGGGTTTGATGCCGTTATTCCCAGGATAGGGGCATCTATCACCTTTTACGGCACGGCGGTGGTCCGCCAGTTTGAAATGATGGGCGTGTTTCCACTTAATGAATCGGTTGCCATTACCCGTGCGCGTGACAAGCTGCGGTCATTACAATTATTGTCCCGTAAGGGCATCGGCCTGCCAGTAACGGGTTTTGCCCATTCCCCCGATGATATTCCAGGCCTGATTGATATAGTCGGCAAGCCGCCACTGGTTATCAAACTGCTGGAAGGCACTCAGGGTATTGGCGTGGTACTGGCGGAAAACAGGACCGCTGCACAAAGTGTTATCGAGGCCTTTATGGGCTTGAATGCCAATATCCTGGTACAGGAATATATCAAGGAGTCAGGCGGTGCCGATATCCGTTGCCTGGTTGTGGGTGACAAGGTGGTGGCGGCGATGAAACGTCAGGCCAGGGAGGGTGAATTCCGTTCAAATCTGCATCGCGGCGGCACTGCTACTATCGTAAAACTGACACCGGAGGAACGCTCAACGGCAGTACGTGCCGCAAATATCATGGGGCTTAATGTCGCGGGTGTGGATATCCTGCGTTCCAATCACGGACCGATTGTCATCGAGGTCAATTCGTCCCCCGGGCTCGAGGGTATCGAGAACGCTACCGGAAAGGATGTTGCGGGGATGATCATCGATTTCATCGTAAAAAAGGCCAAACCGTATAGTACGCGTACACGCGGCCAGGGTTAATCTTTTATGTCGTACAAGAAAACTGAGACCAGCACAATAGAGATTAATGGTACGGCAATTCCTGCTGGTCAGAAGCTGACCATTGATGTACCTGTGGCACGGCTCTATACCCATACTCCCATGACCATGCCGGTTCATGTGGTCAACGGCATGAAACCGGGGCCGCGCATGTTTGTCAGTGCTGCCATCCATGGTGATGAGATCAATGGCGTTGAAATTATACGACGACTACTGAAGTCACCGGTATTGAAAAAACTGCGCGGATGTCTGATCGCAGTACCTATAGTCAACGTGTACGGTCTCGTACAACATTCACGCTATCTTCCCGACCGGCGCGATCTCAATCGTTCTTTTCCCGGTTCAGAAAAGGGTTCATTGACCGCGAGGCTTGCGAATCTTTTCATGACAGAGATCGTGGCAAATTGCACCCATGGTATCGATCTGCATACCGGTGCTATACATCGAGACAATCTGCCACATATTCGCGGTAATCTTGATCATGCCGAGACCGGTAAAATGGCGCACGCCTTCGGGGTCCCGGTGTTGTTGAATGCGGACCTGCGGGATGGCTCGCTGCGGCAGATAGCGGCAGATCAGGAGATACCGTTCCTGGTCTATGAGGCGGGTGAGGCGCTGCGATTCAACGAGGTATGTATCCGCGCCGGTTTAAGGGGCATTATCAGCGTGATGCGCCATCTTGAAATGTTGCCACCAAGCAGGAGCAAGCATCCACGAAAAAGAATTGAGCCGGTTGTGGCACGATCCAGTAGCTGGGTACGGGCTCCGGTAAGCGGTATCTTCCGTGTTACGGCGGTTCTCGGCGCGCGTGTTCACAAGAACGACATCCTGGGTATTATTGCCGATCCTTTCGGGGAAAGGGAGACAGAGGTAACGGCATCAGCAGGAGGGATTATTATCGGTAGACTCAACTTACCGCTCGTAAATGAAGGTGACGCCTTGTTTCATATCGCCCGCTTTGAGAAGGCGGATACGGTAGCCGCCCGGGTCGAGGAATTTCATAGCAGCTACCAGGAACATCTGTAATCATGCCGACATACTATAAGTCTCGTAATTCTGCACACATGCGATCGATATCCAAAGTGATAACAATATGACTGCCGACAATGCACTGGTTGCCGCGTACATCCTTGACGGCAAGGGTGGCGGCAAGGCAGTCGGCTGGAATGAAATCCAACAATGGATCCCGGAAAACGGCCTGTTGTGGGTGCATCTCGATTATGCCGGAGACTCGTCCCAACAATGGCTATACCGGCAAAGCGGTCTCGACGAGATCGTTTGTGAAGCCCTTCTCGCCGAGGAGACCCGGCCGCGCATTATGGAGATTGCGGGCGGGTTGCTGGTCATCCTGCGGGGTGTCAATCTGAATCCGGGTGCCGATCCAGAAGATATGGTATCCATCAGACTGTGGCTCACTGAGGACAGGATTGTATCCACCCGTAAACGCCGCCTGCTTTCCGTTGACCAGGTGCGTGAGGATCTTGCGAAGGGTTATGGTCCCAGGACCACAAGTGAATTTATCGTGACATTGGCTGAATACTTGGTTGAACGTATGGCGAAGGTCATCGATGACATCAATGATCAGGTTGATTCGCTAGAGGGCGAGGTCCTGATTGCCGAAAGTCACCAGTTACGCATCCGGCTGCTGGCAGTGCGACGTGAGATCGTCATCCTGAGACGCTATCTCGCCCCGCAACGTGACGCCATGTCACGGTTGACGACTGAAAGGGTTTCCTGGTTGTACGACAAGGACCGGCTGTTTTTGCGTGAAATCGCTGACAGGACAACACGCTACATCGAGGATCTGGATGCGGCGCGTGAACGTGCAGCCTTTACTCACGAAGAGATCGTAAGCCGCCTGTCCGAGCGTATGGAAAAACGTATGTATGTCATTTCGATGGTTGCCACAATATTCCTGCCATTGGGGTTTTTAACCGGTTTGTTGGGCATCAATGTCGGTGGTATACCCGGCTCGGAAAATTCCGACGGGTTTCTGATGGTTTGCATCGGCCTGTTTCTGGCTACCGGCGCCATGATCGGGATATTTAAATGGCGAAAATGGTTATAATAGCCTTCACGCCATATCTGTAATATGCATACAGGGAATATTGATCCTGTAGTGCATATTTTCACCAGCCGCGGTGTGCTGTAAGGATAACGGACATGGAATTTCTCGTAGAGGAAGGCATCATGGATCAATCTGTTTGGCTGGATACCCTGACGCGGAATTTCAGGTATATATTTGAGCAGATCACAGGTTACCTGCCCCAACTGATTGCTGCCATTGTCGTCATAATTATCGGTTGGCTGATCGCCAAGCTGGTGCGTATGCTGAGCGTGCGTTTAACGGGCGGACTTGATCAAGTGTGGCATCGTTTGACTCTACGGAGTGGCCTTGTCCAGCTGAATGTCAGACACCCACCGGCGAAGGTCATCGGCGAGATCCTGTTCTGGCTTACCATCCTGTTTTTCATTGTTGCGGCGGCTGACATACTCGAGCTGAATATATTCGTCAAATGGCTATCCGAGCTTGTCGAATATTTTCCCTCACTTGTGGCGGGTGCCCTGATCATCCTGGCGGGTCTTATTATAGGTTCATTAACCCGTGACCTGGTCGAGGCTGCGGCGACAACGGCGCGTATATCACAGTCACAACTGCTCGGTAAGACGGTATATGTAACCATCCTGACACTGGCGATCATGATCGGCATCAACCAGGTCGGGATCGACACATCATTATTGCTCATCATATTAACGACCATACTGGCCATGACACTAGGCGGGCTTGCACTGGCATTTGCGCTGGGGGCGCGAAATCACGTTGCCAATATCATCGCAGCACGTGAATTGCGCCATCATTATCGTCCCGGCGACACCATACATTTGCGCGAGATAACAGGCAAGATAATAGATATAACAGTTACCAAGATTATTGTTGATAGCGGTGCCGCTAAGGTCATGATACCCGCGAGGTTGTTCGATGAAGAGGTATCGACGCTGGCGGTACACAGTAGTGATAGAGATGAAAGCAAGTAACAGACTTACATCCGCATATCTGGACTCCCATGCCGGAGACGCAGCCAGAATGCTTGAGCTTATGCCGGATAAAGCTGTTAGTGAATTTCTGGCTGATATATCACCTGAGCGCGCGGCCTCGGTGGTTATAAGGCTGATGATGCCTTACGCCGTCAGCTGCATACAGACCATGAATGAGGTGGATGCGGCATTGATCATCGATCACATGAAAACGGCAGGCGCAGTGAGGCTACTCAAGGCCATGGATCAATCGTTTGCACAACGTTTGCTGACGCATTTATCCAGAGATCATTATTTACGGATCCAGCGATTGATGGTCTATCCAACGGATAGCGCAGGACGGTTTATGGATCCTGTCAGTTTTCTTTTGCCGCACTCTGTGCATGTATCCGATGCAAAAAGACGCGTAGAGCAGAGCGCGGGTCTGGTCGGATGCGAGATTTATGTTATCGATGATGATTTCAGGCTTGCGGGAGTAGTCGAGCTTAATACATTAATGACTAAGAAACCCAAAACGCTTATCAGGGATATAATGAAGAGACACAGCCAGGTCATTCCCGTACGGTCTGGCATAACAACCCTGCCAACCTACAAGGCATGGAAGTCATTCAAGACCCTGCCGGTTGTTGAAAGTGATAACACTGTGGTCGGTGTATTGAGATACAAGGACATGATGGAGGCACTCTCGGCCGGGGATATGAATCCAGTGAGCGCTGATACATCTGAAGATGTGATCGCAGTCGCGGGACTCTATTGGAATGCACTGACTGACATGTTGGATACAGCATTATCATTTAGGACAGGTGTGCGAAAACGTGAATGAGGATCGACTATGATGGATGGCATACTGAATACGATGCAGGCCCTGAACAGGAAATATTTGCAACGATATCCGGACGAGGCAATGCGTGTCGTTGCAGAGCTCAAGGAAGATGAACTGGTTATCCTGCTGCGCGAACAACCGATTCAGATGGCGGTAAGGATCTGGGATACATTGTCTCCCGAAATCGCTGCCGATGTCCTCACCGTGATTGATGACGATTTGGCAACACAATTATTGACACGTTCTGATCCCGTTCGCACATCACGCATGCTGGCCTATATGTCGAAAAGCAAGCGTGAACGGTATCTCACACTGCTGGAGCCGGTCAGGTCCAAGGAGCTGCAGGTGTTGCTGGAATATCCGCAAGACAGCGCCGGTGCGATCATGGATCCGCATTTCATATATCTGCACGGTGAAATGACGATCAGGGAGGCATTGCTTCGCATAAGGAAACACAAACCCGGTTTCACAAGAGAGCTGTTCCTGGTCGATACAGAAGGACATCTCGACCAGGTTGTGGGATTGCAGGATATGGCCTTGAGTGAACCGGGCACCCTGTTGTCGTCGATCGCGAGGCCGGTACGAACTGCTGTCCTGATAACCGCAAATCGTGAAGAAGTTGTGGCAAAATTTGATGAATTCAAGGTGACTGACCTGCCTGTAGTTGATGTTTCGGGTAACCTGGTGGGCGTTATACGTCATGACATCCTGGTGTCGACCGCTGTCGCGGAGAGCAGTGCGGATATCCTCACGATGGTCGGTGCAAACAAGGATGAACGGGCATTTTCAAAACCGATGTTCGTTGTGCGCAAGCGACTGCCATGGCTGCAGATCAATCTGGTGACCGCATTTGTTGCGGCTTCCGTGGTCGGTCTGTTCGAGAATACCATTGCCCAGTTTACGGCGCTTGCCGTGTTGCTGCCGGTTGTGGCCGGTCAGTCCGGCAACACGGGCGCACAGGCGCTTGCCGTGACAATGCGCGGACTTGCATTGCACGAGATCGGTACAAGTCACTGGCGACGTGTTGCAGTAAAGGAGATTACGGCCGGCCTGATCAACGGCATCGCAGTTGCGCTGGTTACAGCAATCGGGGTGTTGTTGTGGAGTTCATCATATGGCCTTGCCATTGTGATCGCCATTGCCATGGTCATATCGATGATGGCGGCGGGATTTTCGGGGGTGATCATCCCGGTTATCCTCTCATCCCTGGGACAGGATCCCGCGCAGTCATCCTCGATTATTCTGACCACCATTACGGATGTGACCGGCTTCTTTACCTTTCTCGGTATTGCCACAATGATGATGGGAGTACTGTAATTACTAGGCCAAGGAAACCTTTTTTTAGCAGTCATCGCAGGTGACATGGATACGGTCCGGCTTATGCCGCCATGTTGTGATCAGCGAGTGGTATCTGCAATATTCTCGGTTGTCGAAGCCGTTTCTCCGGTTTTTCCTCCAGATTGTCGGACCGTTTGAGTATCGCTGTCTATCCATTGATTCATGAGTTTACAGGTCACGAGATCCCCGGCGACATTGATGGCCGTGCGGCACATATCGAGTATTCTGTCGACACCCATTATCAATGCAATCCCTGTGGCCGGGATGCCCACGGATGTCAGTACCATAGCCAGGATGATGATACCCACACCGGGCGTTGCCGGCGAACCTATAGATGCGCCAACTGCCATCACCACCACCAGCAACATGCCCGCAATGCCGATATCAACACCATAAGCCTGGGCAAGAAAGATGGTAGCAACGCCTTGATAGAGGGCGGTCCCATTCATGTTGATGGTTGCACCCAGCGGTATGACAAATTGCGCTACCGACGGTCTGACTCCCAGTTTTTCCTCAGCAGTCTTGATGGACAGGGGCATGACCGCTGCAGAACTGGAAGTCGAAAAGGCCAATAACAGGACTTCCCGTGTCAGACGGATGAACTGCCCCGGTGCCTGTTGCGTGAATATATAGACAAGCACCAGATACACTATAAATAGCAGTGCCAGGCCTAGCAGCACTGTGAAGACATAAACTGCCATGCCCAGCAAGGCTTCTAGGCCGATCCTCATGGTGAGTTGTGCCAGTAACCCGAATACGGCAAAGGGTGCCAGGATCATCGCCCATCTGACGATGGTCATACAGACTTCCTGAAGTGATCCTAGCAGATCCAGTAAAGGCCGTGATTGCTTCGGCGCCATGCTGATCAGGGCGACACCAAATATCAGTGCAAATATCACCACCTGCAACATCTGGCCTTCAACCATTGAGCTCAAAGGATTGCCGGGCAGCAGGGTAACCAGCTTTTCCGGTAGTTCCTCCAGACCGGGTGGTGCTATTGTATCACTGTCGGTAGCAGATACATTCGTGCCAAGGGTTGCCTGGATCACATCGCTGTTGATGGATGTGCCTGGCTTGATCAACAATCCGACACCGAGTCCGATGGCCGTTGCGACAGCCGTCGTGGCGATAAAAAACAAGACTACTCGCAATCCCATCTTGCGCAATTGATTGACATCCTCACCCGCCGCGATACCGCGTATCACCGAGGCGAAGACCAACGGGATGACAATCATCTGTATCAAGGCTAGGAACAACTGGCCTGGAAATGCCAGCCAATTGCCCAGCGTTGTCGCATTCTCTGGGTCGATAAGTCCGACAGAGGGTCCCAGCAAAATGCCGACGACCAGGCCGAGAAACATGCCGATCAATACCTTCAGCCATAATCTGCCTTTGATGAGCGCCTGCAGATGGCTGCTGAGGTATTTCATCGACCGCGGATGGATCAATGCAAGAGGTGACGAGTTTTCAAACAAAGCCATATTCAGGGTCCAGATCGTCTGGCTGTACGAAAATCAATCATGGAATAACGCCATATATCGCTTACGCACTATAAATTCCTCTAAGAAGGTAATCTAATCCGTATCCGTGCGCAAGGTAACGAAATCAGTGCCCTGGATCGGCAATGAGAAGTTTTGACGGCGTAAATACTCACCAGCCTGGCATGATCTCTACAGTCGCAATCCATCGCTATAATGCTGGCCACATATTCTGTGATCTGAAATTATGAACTGTGTCACAACAAAAAGAGATTAAGGTAATTCGACAGGGATGCTCGCTGTCAGCGAAATCGGCGCAGATAAGGCGGCTAATATCGTGGATTACTGGAATATTGAAATAGTCGCTAAGGTTTTCATCCCAATGGGACGATATCCATACTAACCGATATAGGGCCATTATCATTAAACATTTTACTAACGGAGCTGCCTATGAGTAGGCCGAAACTGGTGGAAAAACTTGAGGATTTACGGTCAAAGCAGAAGCTGATCGACAGTGCCTGGAAAAAGACCGGGAACAAGGAATTCTTGCAGTTTCTCGTCGAAATCCTGCCCAAGACCCTGAATGCCGAGCGCTGCAGCATATTTATCCTCGATCCCATCGATGAAAACGTCTGGGTACAATGCGGCACCGGTTTGACCGAACGCCAGGTGAGCGTGCCCCGTTCCAACTCTCTGGTTGGAAAGGCTATTTCTACTGGCCATTTCCAGCTGGAGACGGATATGGACAAGCAGCTGGGCGCCCACGATACGGTAGCCATTAAAACCGGCTTTGTAACCCGGAATGTCCTGTGTGTACCTGTCCATGGTGTCACCAAAGACCGTGTGACCGGTGCCATTCAGGTATTGAACAAGATCGGCAGTCATGGATTTACCGATGAAGATAGAAGGATCCTTGAAAAGCTTGCGTTCCATCTGCAGATGAACATCGAAAATATCTTCATCAAGCAGGAACTGGTGAAGATATCCAACGAAATGAAAGAACAGATTCTGACTCTGGAGAATAAACTGACTGTAAGCTGATGATCAGGGCCTGAGTAGTCTCTGTAGCAGCCTGCTAAGCAGCTTCAGGATGGCAGAAAATCGATGGGATAGGTGATTACCATCGTGTCCACATCCTTGGCTCCGAAGTTAAACAATTTCACACGTGTCACGAGTTTCTCGGCGAATTCGGCTGAATCGACTTCACTGGATATGATCTTGCAATCCAGCACCTTACCCGACGGGTCAATTTTAATACTCAGCACAACCTTGCCCCTGAGAGTCGGGTTCTTGCGCAGGGCACGATTATAGATGGAATAAATAGCCCCCTTGTTCTTGTCGAAGATCAATTGTATTTCCTCGATGGTTCTTGCCGCGAGCCGATCATCACCACTCATTCCGGTTGTTACCTTACCCAAGGAAACGGGTGCTTCCACCTGCGTAGTTTCCCTGCCTGCCAGGTTGGTACTGGCGACATTACGAGACAGCCGCGATGTATCGATACCCCCGCTGCCTTTATTTGCATGTGAAGCGATAATGGAACGTTTGACGGTGGCCTTGGTGCCATCCGTAACCAGCTTGTTGGTCGTCTTGACTTTCTTCAGGGCTGTATGTTCCCGCAGATCCGCCAGTTCATTTTGCAAGGCCAGTATCCCCGATCTGGAGGCCTTTTTACGCGCCTCGGCGATATCGTTTTTTGGCTCCGGTTTCTTTTCCTTTGGCTTGTCCTTGGGAAGTTCCTGCTCGATCTTTGGCGGGGGTGGTGGGGGGGTCTTTTTCTTCTCTATAAGCAGTTTGGCAAAACGCGGCGGTAACGCTTCCACCTTGGATCTTTCTATCTCGGGTACAGGTAAAAACGGCACGATGATGCCGCACAGCGTGAAGATGATGATCATCGCGAGGACGAGCCTGTCGAAACGGCGCTCATCCAGATCGGAGAGCCTCCAGGGGGATTCGATGGGGAGCGCGTATACTGCGGACACGTGTTATCCCTTGTTTTTGGCCTTTTGCATTACGGCAAGGGAGATATTGCTATAGCTGGAATTCACACAGGTCATCATGATCTTCTTGACCAGTTTGTAGGGAATCTTTTTATCACCCATGACCGTAATTTCCTTGTCTTGTTGACCTTTATTGTCATCGCCGACCTGTGAACGGCTGGCCTGATGGTCAAGTTCCTCTTTCAATCCCGGAATGATGTCTTCATCGGAATTTAAGATAGCAGCAATAGATTCCACCTTGCGCCCCTGTACGACGATATCCTTGTCGGTTACCATGATGACGAGGGTCTCCTTGGGCTTTTGCTGGGCCACGGATTCAGGCAGTTTGATTGATTTGGTACTTGGCAGTGATTCCGCGTCGGTTGAATTCACCAGCAGGAAAAAGACCAGGATCGTAAAGATATCCATCAATGAGACCAGGTTCAGGCCTGTGTTTTTACCATGCCGCCGGTGATGCGCATCCATGCGTCGTAATCGCCTGGTTTCATTCATCGCGTTTTCCCTTTCGAGGCAACTGCAGGTGCGTCACCGATTGATACATTGGGAAACAATTCAGCCTGGATGACAGAGCCGCCCCTTACAATCTGAGCAACGCGCATAGTATCCATTAGCTGAATGATGGCATCATAGGAAATATCAGGTTCCGAGAGGATCACGGCATCTAGCGTATCGGGTGATTGAACCTTGATACCCTTGATCGTGTTTGAAAGGGCCTTGAAGTCATAGCCCTGATCATTGTTTGCAATCCGCTTGATGAGACCTGCGTTACGGTCTGCGACCTCCAGTCCGCTGCTCCGGATGGTTACCTCGAGTTGCAGGCCAACCGGCTTTTGCTGATTATTTTGTTCCGATTCGGCAAGCGGGATGTTCAGTTCCAGGATTGCCATACGCGAGAATACGGCAGTAATCAGTAAAAACGGCACCAGTATCACCATCAGATTCATGAATGAGGTGATATTGAGCGGTTCAGGTGCCAGAAGATGACGGCGATGGGAGTAACGCCTCATTTATCTATCTTCGCTCGCTGAAATTTGTCCGACGATAATGTTGAGGAATTTGACCGTGGCCATTTCAAGGCTATCGACGATCCCTGTCGTTTTTGTCATGAGCAGGGTATGAATAAGCAACAGGGGGATGGCGGTCATCAGACCAAAGGCGGTCGTATTCATCGCCACCGAAATACTGGACGACAATAGATCTGCTTTCTCAGCCGGATCAGCATGCGAAACGGCTGTAAAGGCCTGAATCAGTCCAATGATGGTACCTAGCAATCCCAGCAGTGTGGCAATATTGGCAAAGGTGGCGAGATAATGGGTACGCTTTTCCAGTCGCGGGGTAATTTCCATCAGACCTTCATCCATGGCAGTTTCAATATCGTTACGGCGGCGCGTTGTTCCCAGGCGGACAAGGCCGTAGTTAAGGATCTTGCCGATATGTGTGTTGGATTTTGCTGTAGCCTGGACTGCCTTTTTATAGTTTCCTGAATTCAGATAGGGCAGCAATTCCTTCCAGGCCTTGCGGCTTGCGGATTCTGAAGATCTTAGAAACAGATAACGTTCGACAGCTATGGCAACTCCAAGGGCAAGGATTACCATGATGGGATACATGAATATCCCGCCATCCTGTAAAAATCTCACGATTGTATTGAAAGCATCCATCGCCAACTCCTGTATTTTGTGGTGTTAAATACGGTAATGAATATCCGGTTGTTTTGACCATGAGCAGTTTATGTCTGCATGCTGGGGGCAAACGTGATGGCCATCCCAATATGGATATTTAGCGGTATTTTAAGGAATTTCTTTATACCGTCGGCGGGTTTGGCAGGGTGATGTATTTAGGCTTAAATTATTGATTTTGTCATGGGCTGAGGTTGTGAATTCCTATCAGATGCTGGCAGGACAGAGGTCAGCCATTAGGCCATGGTAGCCTGTTTCTTTTTCTCTACCATCGCATGAACGATGGGGTTAAGGATGATTTCCATGGCAAGACCCATTTTCCCGCCGGGTACAACAATGGTATTTGGACGCGACATCCAGGAATCCTTAATCATTTGCAGGTAATAGGGGAAATCGTGTTTTTCAGGGAAACGAAACCGGATCACGACGAAACTTTCATCCGGGGTTGGAATATCTCTGGCTATAAAGGGATTAGATGTGTCAACGACAGGTACGCGCTGGAAGTTGATGTCGGTCCTGGAAAACTGGGGGGCGATGGATTTCACATAATCCGGCATGCGCCGCAAGATGGTATCCGTGACGGCTTCGGCCGAATAGCCTCGCAGAGCGGTATCCCTATGAATTTTTTGTATCCATTCGAGATTGACAATAGGCACCACTCCGATCAGGAGATCGACCCACTTTGCCACGTTTACATCGGCTGTAACGACACCGCCATGCAGACCTTCATAGAACAGTATCTCGGTTCCTGATTCCAAAGGTTCCCAAGGTGTGAAGGTGCCGGGGTTTTGGTTATACGGTTCTGCTTCCTCTTCATCGTGCAGGTATTTGCGAAGCATGCCTGTACCGGTTTCACTGTATGTGCGGAACAATTCCTCAATCTTGTCAAACAGGTTCGCCTCAGGACCGAAATGACTCAGGTTTTTCCCGGTCTTACTCGCATCGGCAACAGCCTGTTTCATTTCCATACGATCATAACGGTGAAAGGCGTCTCCCTCTATAATGGCGGCTTTAATGCCTTCTCGTCTGAACATGTGTTCAAAGGCGACTTTTATGGTTGTAGTTCCCGCACCGGAAGATCCGGTAACCGCGATTACAGGGTATTTGATAGACATGGATGATCTCCTTAGTTTGCGATAACGTTTATTGTTGTTGTAATACCGCTGTTACCAGCATGTACAATTATATGTCATTGTTAATATAATGTTTGATGATATCTCCGGAACGCGGACGAACTCTTGTCGGTCCGATTTCCCGTAAATGCCGGCCCCATGGTCGATCCGTACCATTAATAATGCAGTTAAACGGGTAGCCAGATATCGGATTGCGTTGTTTATTGGAGCAGACTCTAAGGCATGTGGCAAGCCGTGCCCCGTTGTTTTACATACAATTATACGTATATCAAACCGGTGTGTCATCGAATCAGTCAATCGGCTACAACAAAGGCATGTTTTTCAATATAATGATGGACATAACAACAATGCAAACAGACCTAAGGGTGTGTGGATGACTACTGGTAAAACTTTTGCCTGGATATTTTTGCTCCATTGTATGACAGCCCTCGCTGGCTGTGCAGCTACACGGGTTGTGTCGCAGCATCCTCTGCTGCAGCCCGATGACAAGGCGCCCCATGCCCGGGTCTACATAATGCGCCCCGGCACCGAGCGTACCATGGGCGTGGCGGATAATGTTGTCGATATCGCACTGGATCAACAGCATTTGATGAAACTCGCTAAAGGCCAATACGTGCTGGTTGATCTAAAGCCCGGTCAGGTGACAATGACTGTCAGTTCAATGACAAGTTGGGGGCCTTACAGCAGGATCAAGGAGATGTCCAGAAGCCAGGCATTTACCTTTGATGAAGGGGGCACCTATTTTATTGTCATCAGGCCGGTGGACGGCGAGTTTAGAGGTGTATATTTCTTGCCAAGACCAGTGGACATTATTACCGCCAGGGAACTTTCGAATCACCTCAAGGCTGTGGGCAAGGCAGGTGACGAACCAATATCCCAATTGCACGGCTGACGCCATCATGAATGACAGCAGTTATTGTCGTCTGAGTGATAGTTGCTCCGTCATTACTAACCGGCCTCACTCACAAGGCTGTTGATCATCTCTCTGGCTTGAGTCAGATAGGCTTCGCCGAACAGATTTAAATGGTTAAGTATATGATAAAGGTTGTACAGTTTTTTTCTGACACGGTAATCCTGTTCCAGTGGATAGGCGTCTTCATAGGCACGGTAGAACTGGGCGGGGAAGCCGCCGAATAACTCCGTCATGGCAATATCAGTTTCACGATCACCGTAATAAACCGCCGGGTCAAAGATATAGGGATTACCGTCCATGTCGGAAGTGTAGTTTCCTGACCATAGATCTCCGTGAAGCAGGGATGGAGGCGGTGTATAGTGGATAAAAAATACCGGGAGTCGTTCCAACAAACGTTCACCCGATGCCTCAAGATATCGCCTGTAGCCATTGCGCGCGGCGAGCTGCAACTGGTAACCCAGCCGGGATTCACCCCAGAATTCGATCCAGCTGTCCGTGAGAGAATTGATCTGGGGAGTAGAGCCAATAGTATTGTCGCAATGCCAGCCATACTGAGTGTGATTAATACGGTGCATATCGGCGAGTTGCCGACCGAATGCAACATAGGTGTCCTTGTCAGCCGCCCCCCGTTTAATACATTCCATTACGATATAGGAGTGAGCGCCGGTGATTCCGAAACATACCGGCTTGGGTGCAGATATGGTATGTGAATTGACTATTTCATTCAGTCCGGCATATTCGGCGGCAAACATACTTTCCCTGTTGGCCTTATTCAGTTTGACAAAGTATTCAATGCCATGATCCTGAATGACATAGGCCGAATTGATACATCCACCGCCGACGGCTGTATGCTTGCGACAGGTGAACAGGTTACCGGTAGCCGCTGCAATGTCGCGGGAGAGGGCGCTCCATATTGAACTCGAGTCACTCACTTTTTAATCTGATCAGGTCTTTTGACACTTTGCAGATGCAATTATTAATATTGCAGGCTCTATCACAAATCGCATGGGCCCGCGGAGGCTGATTTGTTGTATAGTAACAGGTGATACAACTGTCCATATGTTCGCTTATGCACAAATCAAGAGGATTGCGATGTACCTGAAACACAAGGGATCAAATGATTTTGTCGAGATACTTGATATGAGCGCCCTCATAGACCCGTTCAAGTCGTCGTTTAAAGGCCGTTACCACGCAGGTGAAGAGCTGCAGGAACCGAGGAACTTTGATAAGGCCGATCTGACGTTTCCGTCGGGTGAAGATTTACCGCGCTGCTGGGTCGATCCGAGCTACCATGAGCCACGTCCCGGCGGGTGAGGCGGCTTATATAGGCTTTATTCGTAACTAATTGAATATAAATATATTAAAGTGGTAATTCAGCTGAACGTGTGGTGCAGTTAACAGCAGCGGTATGAACCGGCTGCGAATTATGTCACAGTTTTCATTCACATCCACCTCTACAATGGATTTTGAGCTGAGGTGTGTGTATGCATCGCTATAAACCTGACATCTTGACGGCGCTGATCCTGCTGGTGGCTATCGGTGTATTGACCACTACGAGCATATATGCGCAGGATAACAGCGCCGGTCGAGTAGACTATCCCGCGGGACTGACCGCGACTTGCAGGGGCATCCCTGGCAGCGATGACTTGTGCCTGACAGGCTATGAGATTGCGCAGAATATCACAAATCCCTCCGTCGCCAACAAGCTGTGGCAGCCGTATCATCTGTCTAGCCAGAATGGCCCAGTGTCCAATCTGTTTATTGCCCTGCAGGGAGGTCCATGCTGGGGTAAATTTCATGATTCGTCCAGCAAATCCGCAGATTCGATGTTATCGGACCTTAAAATCGGGTTACCCCGCTATTTAACAATGGATTTTGAGATGGATGATGTCAGCCGTTTTGAGTTTTCCAGAATATACGTAGGGATTAAAGATTGCTGGTAGAGTTGTTCCTGAAAAATAAATGTATTGAGCCCACGTACCAAGCTCGTAAGCAACCTGCAAATCCATCCCGGTTCGTATTGCGCGCCTGCATGAATTGAAAGTCTTGACTTCTCAGAAGCCGGCCCAATCATGGAACTATGATCCTGACAACCGGTTGTGATTGCCACAAATCTTATCCTGCAGCATTTAACCGTCTGGTTAGTCGTCGATTGCAGATAACCCACTAAATTTTTGGGAATGGCGGCCTAACACGTTATGATGCTATATATCCATTTAGGATTATGAACCAGAGTAAACCCAGTAAAATGAATAGTGCAGATATGTCGGCCAATATAACCCACGAAAATCCCGTGCCGACACCCCCATTCTGGGGAAACAGATGCGTTGACCATATTCCCTTACGAGCAATCGTCCCCTATATCAACCGCACAACGTTGTATAAATTCCAATGGGGCTACAAGGCAGATGGCAAGGGTCAGGACGAATATCGGCAATGGGCCCGAACGGAGATAGATCCTGTATTTAATCGCCTGGTTACCGAGAGTGAAAACAAGGATATTCTGCGCGCACAGGCTGTATATGGATATTTTCCATGCCAATCGGAAGGCAATGATCTGATCATCTATCATGACACTGAGGCAAACAAGGAACGCTGCAGGTTTGAATTTCCGCGTCAAAGTAAGGGGCATCATCAGTCTATCGCCGATTTTTTCCGATCCGTCGACTCCGGTGAGGTGGACGTGGTTGCATTCCAACTGGTCACCGTGGGGCAACATGCCGCCGACCATGCGCGGGAACTGTTTCAGCAGGACCGTTATCAGGAGTATCTGTACTGGCACGGATTGAACGTCGAGGCCACGGAGGGCCTGGCTGAATATATCCATAAGCGCATTCGTTCCGAGTTGGGATTCGGGCGTGAAGACTCGCGTACCATCAGCGACATGATCAAACAACGTTACCGTGGATCCCGCTATTCCTTTGGCTATCCTGCCTGTCCCAATCTGCATGACCAGACCAAGATACTTGACCTGCTCAATTCCGAAAGAATAAACGTGGTGATGGGAGAAGAAGATCAACTGTGGCCAGAAGAGAGCACCAGCGCCATCGTAGTACACCATCCTGCCGCCAAGTATTTCAGTGCCTGATCATGTCCCGTAGGGTATTCTTGCACTGCAGATGAGATTTCTGTTGCAGCGTTTTTTGGATATCTGCCTGTTGCGCGCTGCACCACAGGATATACCTGCGTCCGGAGTGCTGCTGTTGCTGGCGCTGGTTGCTTACTGTGTTGCAGGATTGTCGTTGTCGCTGATCAATACCGATTTTTATAAGGCATTGATACTGGTTGCCGTGGACGTGCTGATATTGGCTGGTCTTATGTATATGCTGTTATGGATACGGCTGCTGACGAACCGCTATCTGCAGACACTGACCGCTCTGGCAGGTTCCGGCGCTATACTCGAATTTGTTGCCTGGCCGGTGCTGTACTGGCAGCAGCTTTCCACGATTACAAACGGTCCGGGCTTATGGTTCGCCTCGTTGTTGCTATGGCTGTGGTTATTTTGGAACATCGCAGTGGTGGCCCATATCCTGCGCCATACCCTGTCCACCAATTTTTTCAATGGCGCATTGCTGTCGGTGTTGTATATGTTCGTATCCGTCAGTGTTATCAGAATCCTGTTCTATTCATCAGCAAGCTGAGCAGCTCATGCGTGTTCATATCCTGGGAATCTGCGGCACCTTTATGGGCGGCATCGCGATATTAGCCCGTCAATTGGGATTTGAGATAAGCGGGTCGGATGCCAATATCTATCCACCGATGAGCGATCAACTTGCCGCACAGGGCATCGAACTATTCGAGGGATATGATACCGCGCATCTCGAATCTGTGCCTGACCTGGTTGTCGTCGGCAATGCCTTGTCACGTGGTAACCCGATGGTTGAAGAGGTCTTGAACAGGGGACTGCCCTATACATCGGGTCCGGCATTTCTGGCTGAGCATGTATTACAGGGCCGATGGGTGATAGCCGTGGCAGGTACCCATGGCAAGACAACCACTACCGCGATGCTGGCCTGGATACTCGACCATGCCGGGCTTGCTCCAGGATTCTTGATCGGTGGAGTGGCTCAGGATTTTACCACCTCCGCCCGTTTGGGCGATGCACCTTTCTTTATTGTGGAGGCGGATGAATATGATTCGGCGTTTTTTGACAAACGTTCCAAATTCATCCACTACCGACCGCGTACCCTTATCCTGAATAACCTGGAATTCGATCACGCGGATATATTCTCCGGTCTTGATGCCATTAAGCGACAGTTTCATCACCTGGTGCGCACCGTCCCGGGCAACGGGCTTATCATCCTGCCGTCAGGTGATCAGGTACTGCAGGATGTTATCGATCAGGGTTGCTGGACACCACTGACATATTTCAACACTGAAGCAGGGGAAATGGGAGAAGCAACCTTGAGTTGCCGTAATGTCTCGACAACGGGAGAGGAATTTGACGTTTATTTCGGTAAAGAGAACGCCGGCCGTGTGCGGTGGCCGTTCCTGGGTCAGCATAATATACATAATGCACTCGCCGCCATTGCCGCTGCCAGACATGCCGGAGTGCCAGCGCGTCAGGCAGTCCTGGCGTTACGTGAATTTCATGGTGTAAGGCGGCGTCTGGAAAAATACGCTAACATTGACGATATCAGTCTCTACGATGATTTCGCCCATCATCCCACAGCCATCGCGACGACCCTGCAGGGACTGCGTAACAAGGTCGGGGCGGCACGTATCATCGCTATACTCGAGCCGCGGTCCAATACCATGCGCATGGGTGTACATAAAGAGGCGCTGGCACCGTCCCTGCTGGAGGCGGACGAGGTTGTATTTTACCAGCCGGCGGATTTGAATTGGCAGATCAGGGATGAGATCACGGATCTGGGGCCAAAGGGATATGTGTATGACAGCATTGATGAGATCATCATGCATATCAAGACGCGTATCAGATCGGGAGACCAGATACTCATCATGAGTAATGGCGCATTCGGAGGGTTGCATAAAAAATTGATCGATGTTCTGCAAAACAATGAGCAATGAATCGATTACCCTGGCGATGACCGGTGCGTCCGGTGCGATCTACGGCCTGAGGCTGCTGGAGTGTCTGCTCAATGCCGGTCAGCAGGTAAGGCTGCTGGTGTCGGCGCCGGCTCACATTGTCATCGCGATGGAAACGGATCTGAAAATCCCCGCTGCTCCCAGGGAGATGCAGAATTTTTTTGATAAACATTTTGACTCCTACATCGGCCAATTACAGGTATACGGCAAGGAGCAGTGGACCGCCCCCGTGGCGAGTGGCTCAGCCGTGTCTCGGGCAATGGTGGTCTGTCCCTGTACCAGTGGAACGTTGGCGGCGATTGCATGTGGTACCAGCGATAATCTGCTGGAACGTGCCGCCGATGTGGTGATAAAAGAGCAGCGCCGCCTGATTCTGGTACCACGTGAAATGCCGTTATCGGCCATTCATCTCGAACATATGTTGAAGTTATCCCGACTGGGGGTGGTGATCATGCCTGCAAGTCCCGGTTTTTATCATCGGCCAGCTGCAATCAATGATCTGGTGGATTTTGTGGTCGCGCGCATCCTTGATCACCTGGATATCTCACATGATCTGGTGCCTCGTTGGGGGACGTCGCCCAAATGATTGAGTTGCCAGAACTCTGGATAGTATGACGTCATCTGTATCATGCAGCACGCTGCAGTGCTAATACTTCATGGCGCATACGACGTACATTTTGTACGTTGTTTATCAGGCATGGTGTATGCTAGCTTTTTGGAGTGCAAATACGCCATGGTTTATGGTAGATAAATTGAATATGAGTATATCAAATGTCAATTGGTGAGATCTGTAATCGTGAAGTAATCGTTATCGAACAGTACAGTACCATCATGGAGGCGGCCAAGCTGATGCGCGAGCACCATGTAGGTACCCTGGTGGCTGTCGAAAAGATTGCACCAGCAGACAAGATGATCCCGGCCGGGATTCTCACCGACAGGGATATTGTGATCGAGGTGATTGCGGAAGAGGTGGCGTTCGACGCCGTGACGATCCGCGATGTGATGAGCAATGAGCTGGTGACTGCTAGGGAATCCGACGGGATCTGGGATACCATGCAACGCATGCGTGCACAGGGTATAAGGCGCGTCCCGGTCGTAAGTGATGTCGCCGGTACCCTGGTCGGTATCCTCGCCATCGACGATATGCTGGAACTGCTGGCTGAGGAACTCTTGGATCTGGCAAAACTAATCAGGCGTGAGCATCAGCACGAAGAGAAGAAGCGGGACTAGGAGTTTTCCCTATCGCTCGATAGATGTCTTCAGTGTACCTTCTTTTTCAGGATACTGGGTGCATTTACGGTTTGCGGGTCTTGCACAATCGATGAATGTCGATCGATGCTTTTACCGCACATCGGCACAATGATGGATCATCCCGTTTTTTTGATATGCAGACCGCATTCCTTGGATTCGGGATTTTCCCACCACCAGCGGCCTGCGCGAATGTCTTCGCCTATGGCGATAGCGCGTGTACACGGTGCACAGCCGATACTGGGATAGTTTTGATCATGCAGGGCGTTGTATGGAACTTTGAAGTGGCGAATATAATTCCATACGTCTTGGTGGGTCCACTCCGTAAGGGGATTGAATTTCTGTAACTGGTTGCCTTCATCCCACTCCGAGACCGGCAGTGATTCACGTGTCGGTGATTGCTCCCTGCGCAAACCTGTAATCCATGCCTTTTTGCCCTTAAGCGCCCGCTGCAAGGGTTGTACCTTGCGTATAAAACAACAGCGCTTGCGTAGATCAACGCTTTCATAAAAGCCATTAGGTCCGTGGGTGCGGATATACTCTTCCACCGCCTCATGATCGGGAAAGTAAACTTTGAATTGAATGTCATAGTGCTCCATTGCCTGTTGCATGAGCTGGTAGGTTTCAGCCGGGAGCCGGCCTGTATCGAGGCTGAATATCTCGATTTCGGGCACAGCCTTGCAGATCAGGTCGGTCAGCACCATGTCTTCAGCGCCAAAACTGTTTGCAAAGGCGGCCGGCGAATGTGTTGCCGTTATCTCTTTTAATATTTCCCGGCTTGATTCAATGCGCCGTTCAAGTTGTATATTCAGTATCACCTTTAAATCTCTCCACAATGGTTACATTGCCTGAGATTCAGATCTGTACCACAAAGATATCTTCGTGACGACTCAGCCAGCCTTGCGCACCCTGATAAGTGTTTTGGAACCGTTATCTTCCCTTGCCAGGATATAATGTCCATCGCTTTCCAGGCTGGTTGATACCTGTTTTGCAGGATCGCCCGCCATGAACAGGAAGGTGATGATCTCGCCTTCGTTGAATCTTCGCAGCTCACTGCGGGCCTTGATATAGTGCAGCGGACAGCCATAGGAAGTCAGATCGATGACGTCCGCGTTATGCTCACTGCTACCCGAGGCAGTCGATACTGCCGGGATAGAGGCGCTTAAATCGAGCTGTTTATCGATACCCTGACAGACCTCGGCTGCTTCGACTGTCCACATATCCATATCATTGGCAAGCCGGTTAAAGGCATCGTTGGTAAATATTTCCTTCAATTGCGACAGGGTTGTGGCAAAATCATCCAGCCTCCGGCCGAGATCCGCATGATCGGGGAGTGATTGTGTAATTTGATCGGCGATCACGTGCAGATTATTTTCGGGTTTTAGACCACCGAGGAAGGATAATGATTGGCCAACCCGGCGTCCAACCTCTTCGGCGCACTCGATGGCCTCAGGGTGTTTGCGTTGTAACGCAAAAGCATTGCGGTAATTGCGCTCATTGGCCGCCTCTGCGAAATTTGCTGCAACTGTCTCCTGCGCTGCGCCCGCACATTCACCACCACCCAATTGCAAGACCTTGAAGGCGGATTCATCACCATGGTCATGCAGTACTTCATTGATTTCTTCGGCGCTCACCTCGGTCAAGTCGGTGACCAACTCGTCGAAATATTCCTTACCCTTGTTTCTGCTCCATTGAAAGAATGATTCACCATTTCGGTTGTCGGCGTACGCCTGCTGGATGCGTGCCACGGCGATTTCGATGCGCGCTGCGGGAATAGTGGCACTCTTCATGCCTATGCCTCCGCCGCCACGGCCATCGCCACCGATATACAATTGATAATGGGGTACCAGCTTGCCGTGCAGGCGCCTGCCTTCACCATAGATTCCTATGTCACCTGTTTCAGGTTGCGCACAGCCGTTATGGCAACCGCTGGCACGGATACGCAGGTCGCTGGCACTACCATTTAATTTCGCGCCTATGATCTTGGACGAGGTAATACCCAGACGGCAGGTCGACGTTCCGGGGCATGCAACAACATCATCGCCCGGCTGTGGTTCACCCAGGTGTAGTTTATTCAATGCATCACGTATGAGAGGGACACGCTCCGAGGGGACATTCGCCAGCATCAGATTCTGATCCTGAGTCGTGCGGACGTCATCGAGGGACTCGTCACGCATAATGGTGGCAATACCCCTGAGTTGCGCTGCATTGATATCACCGATCGGGATACTGATCGGGAAAATATTGAGCCCTTCCTGTTTCTGCGGAAATATACTCCGTGGTGCGCCCGGACCACAAAGATTGCCTCCCGGTGCCCCCTCGCTCCATTCACCCTTTGGATAATCGATTTCCGCCAGCGCAGGCTGGGTACGGGCATATTCCTCTCGATATTTCTCAATAAATCCATCTGCCCCAAAACGGTCTACTAGAAACTTGATACGGGATTTGGCGCGCTTCTTCCGGTCCGAATAGCGGTTATGTAGCGTAATGATCGCCTCCATACTCGCCAGCAGGTTTTTCTCTTCGATGAACTCCTCCACTACGATTGCGTGGCGGGGTTTGTGGCCCAGGCCGCCTCCGGCCATGATCTTGAAGCCGAATTCACCGCCTTTTCTGACTGCCACGACCGCCAGATCATGCATCAGTCCCTGGGCGCAATCGGCCTCGCATGCAGAAAAACTGATCTTGAATTTACGCGGTAGATGCTGGGTCAGTGGATGCCGCATGAAATGTGCCACCGCGCCATCAACATGGTTCGTAATATCAACATGTTCATGGGGGCAGACGCTGGCGAGTGGACAGCAGCTGACGTTGCGCACGGTATTGTTGCAGGCTTCGCGTGTGGTCAGACCGGCCTTGGCAAGATCCTTCAACGCTGCGGCAGTCTTTTCCAACGGCACATGATGCAGCTGGATATCCTGTCGGGTGGTAATGTGAGCGACATCATGTTGTGAATAGCGCTCAAGAACATCAGCAACAGCATCCAGTTGAGCAGGATTGAATATGCCGCCGGGTATCTTTACCCGGATCATATTTACGCCTTCCTGTCTCTGGCCGTATACGCCTTGCTGTAGGCGAATCGACTGGAATCGTTCGGCATCGGTCTGCTTGGTCAGAAACGAATTGACCGCATCCTCATAACGATCGATTTCTTCGAAATTCACCAATGTTTGCGTGTTATTCATACTTACGTCTCCTGCCATCAGATAGTAATCATCTCGGCTTGTTCTGCCATTTTGTTAGGTTAGGGTTTTTCGACCAGCTTGAAGTTCATCCATTCACGAAAATAAATTTGGCACCGATTAACATCAGCATACTTGCAAGGACAGGTTGCATGATCTTTTCAGGAATCCTGGTGCTCATGTGGCTGCCAAGGTAGATGCCCGGCAATGAGCCGAGCAACAGGCCGCCGAGCAACGCAAGGTCAACCGTCCCAATCTGTAAGTGACCAAAACCGGCGATCGCGGTCAGGGGGACTGCGTGGGCCAGATCGGTACCGATTATCTTTCTCGTTGGTATCGACGGATAAAGAAATAATAACATGGCCGCTCCCAGGGCGCCTGCCCCGATCGAGGAGATTGGGACCAGAATTCCCAGCAAAATCCCAGATATAACCGTAACCGGACCGCGTAATGACCTCCAGTTGGGGGTCGCTTTTTTGATCTGGTTACCAAAGCGTTTCATCGACCGCTTGAACAACAATGACAGCGATGTCAGGATCAGTGCTACGCCCAGTCCACCGGTAACCAGGGTTTCCACATGGATTTCAGCTGCGTTAAAACGTCCCAGCACATAGACGGTGATGATGGCGGTAGGCAGACTTCCGGTTGCCAGTAAACCGACAATCTTCCAGTGGATGTTGTTGCGGCGGGAATGTGCCCAGATACCGCCACACTTGGTGATGGCGGCAAACAGCAGGTCCGTGCCTACCGCAACAATAGGTGATACCTGAAACAGGAAGATCAGTATCGGGGTCATGAGCGACCCCCCGCCGACACCGGTCAGCCCAACGAGGGTGCCTACACCGAAACCCGTCAGGGTAATCGCCCAATCCATATATCTCCGCCTTTAGTTTTTTTATTGTGCCGTTGATAGCTCAAATACTGTATCTCTACGGGGCTTCGGTCTATGGAAGTTTCCACCATCCAGCCCGTTTTGCGCCACTCAATTATCGCTCGATAGGGCGCAGATACGAGACGCTTGCATGGTCGACACTATAACAATAATTTAATATTATGAATAATAATGATAAGTGATAATTATATAATTTAATGATATAAGGTTGAGAATCAAGATGAATTTCCAGCAATTACGGTACATTCGGGAGGTCGTGCGGTGCGGATTGAACATTTCGGCCGCTGCCGAGGTGTTACACACTGCCCAACCTGGCATCAGTAACCAGATTCGACTGCTGGAGGAAGAGTTGAAGCTCCAGATTTTTGAGCGTAATGGCAAGCGCTTGATTGGAATCACCCAACCCGGGCGCTCGGTATTGGCCATGGCCGAACGGATACTGCGGGAACTCGATAATATCAAACAGGTTGGCTTTGAGTTTACTCACGAGGCGAGCGGTAGCCTGTCGATCGCCACGACCCATACCCAGGCCTGCTATGCCCTGCCGGATGTGATCACAACATTTACCAAACGATACCCGAAGGTACGTCTGCATATTCATCAGGGCAATCCTACACAAATTGCGCAACTGGCCGCCTCGGGCGTCGCTGATATCGCCATAGCGACGGAAGGAATTGACCTTTACGAAGATTTGGCCATGATGCCGTGTTACCGGTGGAACAGGTGCGTCATTGCTCCCAAGGGCCATCCAATCCTGTCGATCAAACCGCTGACGCTGGAGAGTATTGCCAGATTTCCCATTGTCACCTATGACTTTGCATTTGCCGGGCGGTCTATTATCAACAAGGCCTTTGCCGATGCGGGCCTGAGGCCCAACATGGTACTGACTGCTCTCGATTCTGATGTGATCAAGACTTACGTAGAACTCGGTTTGGGGATTGGGCTGATGGCCAAGATGGCCTACAAACCACAGCGCGATGTCAAGCTCGGCATGGTGGATGCGGGACACCTGTTCGAACCGAGCACGACCCGAATCGGTATTCGTCGTGGTACCCACTTACGTGGCTACATGTACGCATTTGTAGAGCTATTTGCCCCACATCTCGATCGTCGCGCGGTTGATGCCGCGATGTCCGTCTGAGTTCGGTTGGATATTGCGTGGATGTGCCTTGCTTGGCGAGACACGGGGGCTATCCTCAAGCGGTTTCTTCCTGTTCGTAGGGCTCGGTATGCCGGCATTCCTTTTGCGGGCAGGTGAGTTGCGTCCCGTGACGCTTGGTGGTCTTGATAGTCAACATCGGCCATTGACATTCCGGGCATGGCCGGTCGATAGGCTCGTTCCAGACCGCATATTGGCAATCGGGATAGGTTGAACAGGAATAGAAGACCTTGCCATAACGTGACTTGCGTTTCAGCATCGTTCCCTTGTGGCAGACGGGGCATTCGACACCAGTGTCGGCAGGTTTTTCAAGTGGCTCTATATGTTTGCAGGATGGGTAGTTACTGCAGCCTATAAATTTGCCGTAACGTCCGTGCCGAATCACCAGATCACCGCCGCATGACGGACAGGTTCGTCCCTCTACCTGTTCTGCCGCTGCATTATCCTCCTCCTCATTGAGGCTGCGCGTATAGTCACAATCCGGAAAGGCGGTGCAACCGATGAATCTCCCCCTGCGTCCCAGTCGGATCGACAGGGGTGCACCACATTTGGGGCAGTTCTCGTCCATCGCTTCCTGAGTAACATCCTTACGCTGGACCGACTTATCCTTGTTATCGACCAGTTTTTTGAACGGTTTCCAGAATGTTTTCAGTAATGGTATCCAGTCTTCTTCGCCACGCGAGATGGCATCAAGCTCATCTTCGAGGTTGGCTGTGAAGGCATAGTCCACGTAGCGTGAGAAGTGTTCGGTCAGAAATTTGTTCACAATGCGGCCGACATCCGTCGGCTTAAAGCGCTTGTTATCGAGCTCCACGTATTCCCTCTGCTGCAGGGTGGCGATAATCGAGGCGTAGGTCGAGGGGCGGCCGATGCCATATTCCTCGAGTGTCTTGACCAGACTAGCCTCAGAATAACGCGGTGGTGGTTCCGTAAAATGCTGTTCGGTCTTTAACTTGTCCAGCGAGACCTGTTGACCTTCTTCCATCGGAGGCAGTAAGCGGCTTTCTTCATTTTCCTTGCTGTCATCCATGCCCTCCTGATAGATCAGCATAAAGCCGGGATCAACTATCGTCGAGCCGGTTGCGCGGAAGGTATTACCTTCACCTGCTGCCAGATCGACCCCAACGGTATTGATGGTGGCGTGGATCATCTGACTGGCGACCGCGCGCATCCAGATCAGATTATAGAGCTTATACTGGTCGGGACTCAGGTGTTGCTTGATAGAGTCAGGATCCACCTTGGCCATCGTGGGGCGTATGGCCTCGTGGGCTTCCTGTGCATTTTTGGATTTGGTCTTGTAGACGTTGGGTTTGACAGGGAGCTTCTCCTTGCCGAAGCGCTCGGTAATCAGATCGCGTATTTCATCGATCGCCTCGTTGGCCAGGTTTACCGAATCGGTACGCATGTAGGTAATCAGGCCGACAGCACCTTCACCGGTATCGATACCTTCATATAGTTGTTGTGCGATCCGCATTGTACGCTGGGCGCCAAAGCCCAGTTTGCGCGCCGCTTCCTGTTGCATGGTCGAGGTGGTAAACGGGGCGGCGGGATTGCGTTTACGTTGTTTCTTGTCGACCTTGGCAACGACAAGCTTGCCAGCGGTCGCCCGTTTAAGAGTCTTTTCAGCTTCCCTGGCGGTGGTTTCATTCGAGAGACCGAATTGCCCCAGTTTTTTACCGCGATAGTGAGTCAGTTTTGCGGTGAAGGTGTCTTTCTTTGCGGAGACATCAGCCTCAATGGTCCAGTATTCACGCGGTTCGAAATTTTCAATCTCGATTTCTCGTTCAACAATCATGCGTAATGCCGGACTTTGCACCCGGCCAGCAGATAGCCCGCGGCGAATCTTTTTCCACAATAAGGGAGAGAGATTGAAGCCGACCAGGTAATCGAGGGCACGGCGTGCCTGCTGGGCATTGACCAGATCCATGGACAGATCACGGGGATGTTCGATTGCGTCATTAACCGCACGCTTGGTGATCTCATAGAACGCCACACGGTGGACCGGCTTGTCATCGAGAAGCTTCTTGTCCTTGAGTATTTCATATAAATGCCAAGATATGGCCTCGCCTTCACGATCAGGGTCAGTCGCCAGGTAGAGGGATGAGGATTTTTTCAGAGCCTTTGCGATGGCATCGGTATGCTTGATATTTTTCTCTATCACCTGATATTTCATGGCAAAGTCATGATCAGGGTCTACGGCACCTTCTTTTGGCAGCAAGTCGCGTACATGACCATACGAGGCGAGTACCTCGTAATCCTTGCCGAGGTATTTTTTCAGGGTCTTGGCTTTTGCGGGAGATTCTACAATTACAAGATTTTTACTCATGCGGTCTTCTAGAGTGGTCGATTTCCATAAGGTATTTTGCGTCGTCCCGGACGTCCAGGTAACTTAGCAAGATGAGGTTAATGTAAATATGTCTCCATTTCGTCAAAGACAAAATCCTCAACCCAGGCATAAGCAGCCTCCTGGCCTGGTTGATTAAAAAGGACCATCAGTATGACCCACTTCAACTTTTCCAGGTCGATCCTGCCAAGCTCCAGGGCCATGGCGCGTTCAACGACGAGCTCACGTGTAACAGGTGTTAACACCTCCATTTGTTCAAGGAATTGAAGAAAACCACGGCTTTCAGTGTCGATCAGCTCTAGTTCATGACCGGTATAGATGCGCATCGCGCGTTGACCATGAAGCTGAGCCTTCATATCTGTATGGCGTTGCAGGGCCAATCCTTCCAGCCAGGAAAACGCCTTGTCGACCTCCAGCTTGGGGAATCCGTCACCTATCAGCTTGGTCTTCAATGAATCCTGGTCGGGTGCGATTTCCTGCCTTTCATCCATATAATGCTCAAACAGATACATCAGGACATCCATCATGTTTTCCTTCATTTTAATTCCTCTTGACGAGACGAATATATGATCCGCCGGGAACTGACGCTACCAGATTATGCAATTCCAGTACCAACAGCATGGAGGAAAGTACCTCGGCCGTCAATCCAGTTCTTTCAACCAGTATATCGATGTATATGGGATCAGATCCCATCTGATCAAGGACTTGGGCGTGTTGTTCATCCATCACGACCATTTCGCCGGTCGAATCTGTTGCCGGCTGGCGCCGGGATAATGCCGCAGCACTCAAAGGTACAAGTTCTTCGAGGATATCCTGTGTATCTTCGACCAGCTTGGCGCCCTGGCGGATTAACATGTGACAACCGCGCGCCAGAGGATTATGTATCGAACCGGGAACGGCAAATACTTCACGGCCCTGTTCCAGAGCCATGCGGGCAGTAATCAAGGAACCGCTGCGCTGCGCCGCCTCTACGACCAGTGTGCCAACACTCAAGCCGCTGATGATGCGGTTGCGGCGCGGGAAATTCTCGGCCAATGGCGGTGTGCCGATCGGAAATTCCGTCAGCATTGCGCCATTTTCAGCTATCCTTTGTGCAAGTTGGCGATGCCTTGCCGGATAGACCTGATCAGGACCTGTTCCCATCACCGCCAGCGTCGCACCATCATTGTCGAGTGCCCCGGTGTGTGCCGCCGCATCGATGCCCAGCGCCAGACCACTGGTGATGATGAGACCATGTCGGCATAGATCCGCAGCAAATTCATGTGCGGTCTCGATACCGTTCGGCGACGGGTTACGGCTGCCGACCATCGCGAATTGCAGGCTTGTCAGCAGTTCGACATTCCCCGTGACGAACAGGATCGGGGGAGGATCAGGAATTTCCCTGAGCAGGGGGGGATACAAGGGATCTTGCAGGGTTAGAATATGATTTCCATCCTGATGCAGCCAGGCGAGGTCTTTTTCGACCGCATGCCAGTCAGGTTGTCGCAGATATTTCAATACCGGTTCGCACAGGATGGCCTCCGGGCCGTCATGGCGGGTATCAAATATGGCCTCTGGATTACCGAATTGTTCCAAAAGCCGTTTGAAGGTTACCGGCCCGATTCCGGGGGCGTGGACCAATGCTAGCCAATGGGGGAGATCGTCAGGTTGCCGTTGCGAATGGATCTCCACATCAGAACCTGGACGGAGCGGACATAGTACAGTCGATCAGACCTTTAAATGTCACGGATTTTTAACGGCATCAAAGACCCTGATGTCCCGTTTTGCCTCCATCACAAGCGCGTAGCTGATACGTTCAAAGGGTCGAATGACCATCAGGGTCCCTGCCCGTTCATCAGGCAGTTTCACGGTCCTTCCCATATGAGGATTGATGGTATCACGCACGGTTTCACCGCTTTGATAGATTGCAAATACATGACCTGGTTCGATGTTATCCTGTATGCCAAGATTGAGCACCACCACCTGGAATTGTGAGATACGTGACACACCTCCAAATACCGAAATGATCAGGCCGTGCATCTCTTTGCCCGGGGCATGTGGGATAAAGTGCTGGCTCACCTCATCATCTTCGGTGATGGGCAACAATCGATCACCGGTAAGGATTTCGCGTGATGCCTTGGTTATATAGAGTGTCGCAGGATCCCCGTACTTGAGAACCTTTGCAGTGCCGACGTTAATAGCTTCATAGCCCAAGATTTCGTTTTTCCCTCCTTCGGGATCTATATAGGCCTCACCGGGACGCAGTATGCTGAATTCGAGGTAATCCCTGTCGCTGATACCCCGGACGTAGATCTTGTTTTCAGTGCCACTAATCAGACGCCCTTCTTCACTGGCGACGATATAGGGCGCATCATCGAGTTCATGCTTACTGATGACGCGTGGGTGCTGCATGAATTGTTTGATGGAATCCAGGGGTATCGTGGGGATAGCGGTCTCCAGCTTTGAAGCTCGGGCGTGAGGTGACAGTTTCACGGTGGGCCGACCCCGTTGCACGGTAAGTACCGGTTTTCCTTCCACATAGGTCAGCTGGATCACATCCCCGGGATAGATCAGATGAGGGTTGGAGATCTCGGGATTGATATGCCAGATCTCCGGCCATAACCAGGGATCCTCGAGGAATCTTGCTGAGATATCCCACAAGGTGTCCCCCTTGACAACCGTATAGCGATCAGGGTGATCGGATTTAAGTTTCACGGTATCCGCATAGGCGCTGATCTGTGCAGTGGAAATTGCCAGAAAGATGCCTAAGAAGATGGTTTTTATAGACATTTAGAATCCCTTATATTGAACGGTCCTATTGTATTGGATCCACCCGAGTGGCCCGCATCTGGCATGAACGGGGTAGAATCCAGTATGATCATAAGCTTAGTACTGTTCCATTTACATATAGCACAAGTTATCGGAAATCTCATGGCAATTCTTCACATTTTGCATTATCCGGATCCCCGCCTGCGTATTAAGGCAAAACGCGTGCAAAACGTGGATGATGAAACCAGACAACTGATAGACGACATGCTGGAGACCATGTATAACGCCCCTGGTATCGGCCTAGCCGCTCCCCAGGTTGAGGTATCCAAACGGATTATTGTGATCGATATCTCGGAGCAGAAAAATGATCCCGTCTGCCTGGTTAACCCCGAGATCATCAGTGCGCAAGACACCGAACAGATGGAAGAGGGTTGTCTGTCTGTACCCGGGATATACGAGATGGTCCAGAGGGCTGCGCGGATCCGTCTTAGCGCTCTCGATCGCAACGGGGATGCCATCGACATGGAAACCGATGGTCTGCTTGCCGTATGCATACAACATGAGATTGACCACCTCGAAGGCAAATTATTTGTCGATTATCTGTCGGAGTTGAAGCGTAAAAGGATCCGTAAAAAGATTGAAAAACAGCAACGTCACGTTATGTGACCCGTAATCTCCGGGATCAAGAGTTGTGAAATCGATATTTTGTAGCCTGGCTCCCTATAAAACCTGACCGGAACGCCGTCATCAGAATAAGCTTTACCAGATTCAGGATCATATGTCAGGTGGGTTAAAGATCGTGTTCGCCGGAACGCCGGAGTTTGCTGAGGTGTCGTTGCGGGCGTTACTGGATTCAAGACACACTGTCTGTGCGGTCTATACCCAGCCTGACCGGCCTGCCGGACGCGGTCGTAAGATAATCCCCGGTCCAGTCAAGCGGTTGGCACTTGAGAGCCATTTACCGCTATACCAGCCTGCCAGCCTGAAACAAGATTACATACAGGAACATTTGCGGCATCTGGATGCGGACATCATGGTCGTTGTAGCCTATGGATTGTTGTTAACGCGGGATGTCCTAGGAATACCGCGATTGGGTTGCGTCAATGTCCACGCCTCCTTGTTGCCGCGCTGGCGGGGCGCGGCTCCCATCCAGCGGGCCATCCAGGCGGGCGATACGCAAACGGGTATCACAATCATGGAGATGGATGTAGGTCTCGATAGCGGGGATATCCTCAACCAGGCCACTTGCGAGATCAGGGCAGACGATACGGCGGCCAGTCTGCATGATCGGCTGGCACCATTGGGTGCAGTGACCTTGATATCGACCCTGACACAGATCGAGGATGGATCCGCTACCCGTACACCTCAGAATAACAGTCAGACATGTTATGCGGCGAAGATCGACAAGACAGAAGCCGTTATTGACTGGTCACAACCCGCCATATCACTCGAACGTTTGATACGGGCGTTCAATCCCTGGCCGGTTGCCTATACTACCTTCAAGGATGGCATACGACTGCGTATCTGGCAGAGTGAGGTGGTTACCACGTCGTACGGTTTTGATAGTCATACCGCAGCGGGGATATTGCTGGACACAGGTAAACAAGGGATGGATGTGATGACGGGAGATGGAGTCTTGCGTTTACAGCGTGTGCAGCCCGAGAACGGACGTCCGATGTCCGCGCATGATTTTTTGAATGCCTATCACCTCAGTAAAGGGGATCGACTTGGTCAGGCGGATCTCCACAGGGATACTGTGTCTTGATCGGTTTTCCATGAATACACGTGCCACTGCGGCTGTCGTATTGACCAGGGTATTCGACGAAAGGCGATCCCTAAGCGCGGTATTGCCAGACAAGCTCGACAAGGTAAACAAGGCGGACAGGAGTCTCATACAGGAGGTGTGCTATGGCGTTATGCGCTGGTACCCGCGCCTTGAGTGGTTCGTCGGTCAACTGCTGAATAGGCCGCTGAAGGCGCGCGACCGTGATATCCACAGTCTCCTGTTGGTGGGTGTCTATCAGTTTCTGTATATGCGTATCCCGGCGCATGCGGTGGTCAACGAGACCGTTGCAGCCGCGACGGTGTTGGGAAAACCCTGGGCACGCCGCATGATCAATGCCGTATTGCGTACGATGCAACGCGATCACGAGCGGCTCTCAGCGGCTATGGAACAGAATGAAGAAGCCGTGACAGCCCATCCCTCCTGGATATTGAAAATAATAAAGTTGAATTGGCCCGATGCCTGGCAAGGGGTTATTGAGGCCAATAATCAACGGCCGCCGATGACGTTACGTGTCAACAGGGGACAAATGGACCGCAGTGCCTACCTGCAGGCAATGCTGGATGAGGGAATCGATGGTGAAGGTACAGTCCATACAAGAGACGGTATCGAAGTCACCACTCCTGTTGACGTGATTCGTCTGCCGGGGTTTAAACGCGGCTGGGTATCCGTTCAGGATGCTGCGGCACAACTGGCCGCGCCCCTGCTGGATGTGCAACCAGGTCAGCATATACTGGATGCCTGCGCCGCACCGGGTGGCAAAACCGCGCACATCCTGGAGCTTCAAACAGAACTCGGTGAACTGATTGCCCTCGATGTCGACCCGCAACGTCTGCAGCGTATTGCCGAAAACCTGTCACGATTGAATCTTCATGCCCGGCTTGTATGTGGTGATGCTGCCGAGCCGCGGCAGTGGTGGGATGGTGTGCCTTTCGATCGCATCCTGGTGGATGCACCATGTTCAGCAACCGGTGTTATACGTCGACATCCGGATATCAAGTATCTGAGGAGACCGCAGGATGTGAATACACTGGCAGACTTGCAGGGTCGAATTCTGGAAGGATTGTGGCCCTTGCTCAAACCAGGGGGTATGCTGTTGTATGTGACGTGCTCGGTTCTAAGGGCGGAAAACACCGAACAGATTGTTCATTTTCTCGATCATCATGAGGATGCTGTTGAAATAAGGATTGCAGCGCCGTGGGGACATGAATTAAGGGTGGGCAGGCAGATACTTCCTGGTGAATATAATATGGACGGATTTTATTTTGCAACGATCAGCAAGCGATAAACGCTGCTTCCGCCTGCGTGGTAAACATCCGGGTAAATCCTCGCTGAGGGCCACTCTGACAACTTTCGCATTCGGGTGTCTATTGTGCCTACTGAGTGCCGTAGCGATATCTGCCGAGTTCATGATTTCAGATGTGAATACAACGCTGCGTGACAAGGTCTACTATCTGGATGCCAGAATTGAATATGCATTGAGCGACAAGGCGCTCGAGGCTCTCCATAAGGGAGTGCCGATCACCATTATGCTGGATATTGAGATAGACCGTAATCGCGAATATCTCTGGGATGAATCAGTCACGGAGCTGGAGCAGCGTTATCAATTAGAATATCACGCCTTGAGCAAGCAGTATATCGTGCACAATCTCAACAGTGGATCGCGCCACAGTTTCCCCAGCCTGAATGTTGCGTTATCAGTACTGGGAACCATAGTTGACCTTCCCCTACTGGACAAGAACCTGCTCGAGCCCGGTCAGCAGTATACTGCCAGGATGCGCGCTGTTCTTGATATCAATACCTTACCCGTCCCGTTACGTCTGCTTGCCTACCTGACGTCGGGCTGGGATTTGAGTAGTGAGTGGTATACATGGTCCTTCCAGGATTAAGACGATTAGCTACGGGAGTTTTTCCAATTGCGGCCCTGTTTGTATTGCTGCTGATCTCGCTCTATCTAATGAGTGCCGCAACCCAGAATTCCGTACAGTTTGGACGCCTCTATTTCATTTTGTTGTTGATTAACATACTGGGACTTATAGCACTGGTTAGCTTGATAGGCATCAACCTGGTGCGGCTTGTCCGCCAGTATTATAATCGGGTCACCGGATCACGTTTGACAGTGCGTCTGGTTGTGATGTTCGTAGCACTGGCGGTCGCTCCAGTATCGGTGGTTTATTACTTCTCGCTTGAGTTTATCCAGCGGGGGATAGACAGCTGGTTTGATGTGCGAGTAGAACAGGCCTTGAACGACGCCCTGGAGCTGAGCAGGACATCTCTGGATGCACGTAAGCTTGACCTGCTGAAACAGACTGAGCAGCTTGCCAGAGAGATCGCCGTGGTTCCCAATGAACAAGTGGCCGTGGTGCTCAACGATCTACGCAACCGGAGTAATTCGTATGAGCTCACCTTACTCAGCAATAACGGTCATATCATCGCTTCCAGCAGCGCTGATCCGTCGGTCATCGTCCCTGAACTTCCCGGTGAGGCCATCCTGAGTCAGCTTAAGCAGGGTTTGAATTATGTCGGCATTGACCCGGTGCGCGGCAATGAATTATATATCAGGGCGGTCGTCAAGATTGCCGTTTCTGATCCGCTTGCCGATGTCCGTATATTACAGTCATTGTATCCGGTTTCCGACCGTGTCAATACGCTCGCGGACAGCGTGCAATCGGTGTATGATCGTTACAATGAATTGACAATCCTGCGTGATCCACTCAAGTTCAGTTTTACCCTCACCCTGTCACTGGTGCTGCTGTTGAGCCTGTTTATGGCGGTGCTGGCGGCATTCTTTTCCGCGCGCCGATTCGTCGCGCCTATCCGTGTGCTGGCGATAGGTACCCGGGCGGTTTCAGCGGGCGATTACGGCAAGCGCCTGCCCCTGCATTCAAATGACGAGCTTGGTTTTCTGGTACAGTCGTTCAATGATATGACACAAAAGATTGCACAGGCCAGGGATGATGCCTATCGCAGCCAGCAACAGGCGGAAGGTGAGCGGGCCTATCTTCGTGCCGTCCTGGGCCGGCTTTCTTCAGGCGTGTTGACCCTGGATAAACGCGGCATCGTTCGTACTGCAAATCTTGCCGCGCGTCAGATATTAGGGATTGATCTGAAAGTGTGCATCGGGAATCCGCTGGATCATATCAGTCAACACTATCCATATCTGTCATACTTTGTTGGGTCCATCAAGACACATCTTGGAGGGGGGCGACACGAATGGCGTGAAGAAACCATCATTTTCGGAGTCGCCGGACGACAAGTCCTGATATGCGGTGGGGCCACCCTGACAGGGACCGACGGTCGACAGGCTGGTCATGTAATCGTGTTCGATGATGTGACAGCGCTGGTACAGGCCCAACGTGATGCTGCCTGGGGAGAGGTCGCGCGGCGACTTGCCCATGAGATCAAGAATCCTTTGACACCGATTCAACTCTCTGCGGAACGCATGCGACGAAAGTATCTGGGAACGATGGACAACAAGGAGGCAGATCTACTGGACCGCTCAACCCATACCATTGTTGAACAGGTCGAGGTGTTGAAAGAGATGGTGAAGGCCTTTTCCGAATATGCCCGTACCCCCCGCCTCAAGCTTGTCCCGCTGGATCTCAATACAGTGATCGCTGAGGTGCTGGACCTTTATCGCGGTGATGAAGCGAATATTCAGTTTGAATTGATGCTGGCGACCGGTCTGCCATATGTAGACGCGGATTCAGGTCGTCTCAGACAATTACTGCATAATCTCATCAAGAATGCCATTGAAATTACATCCCATAAAAATGAATGCCGCATCAAGGTGATTACACATCATGTTCATGATGCCGGGCTGGAGATGGTTGAACTGAAGGTGGAAGATAACGGGCCAGGGTTTTCTGGGGATATCCTGGCGCATATATTCGAGCCCTATGTAACCACCAAACCAAAAGGGACGGGCCTTGGACTGGCTATAGTCAAAAAGATAGTCGAGGAACATGGCGGCACCGTATGGGCAGAAAACCTTCCGGACGGTGGCGCAGCGATAACCGTACGCCTGCCTGTTGCACAGACCGTCAGACAATCGGCTGACAGCGGTGACATGCGGGATCATGAAGAATTCTTGTCTCCTCAACAGGCGATAGCTGGCAAGGATTCACCTGATAGACGGAGAAAGGCATGACGGCTCCTTATATACTGGTGGTGGATGACGAGCGTGATATCCGTGGGTTGGTCAAGGAAATACTCGAGGATGAGGGTTATGAGGTTAACACTGCCAACAATGGCCTGGAGGCCCGACGTGCAAGACGTATCCGTCGACCGGATTTAATACTGCTGGATATCTGGATGCCGGACGTCGACGGTATTACTTTACTCAAGGAATGGTCCGAGGAAGGCAGTCTGGATTCGCCTGTTGTCATGATCTCCGGGCATGGGACGGTGGAAACCGCAGTAGAGGCAACCCGACTTGGAGCATATGACTTTATCGAAAAGCCGTTATCACTGGCAAAATTATTACTGGTTGTCAAACGTGCTCTCGAGGCGGATAAACTCCAGCGTGAAAATATTGGCCTGCGCCAACAGATTGAACCGTTATCCAAACCGGTCGGTCATAGTGAAGTGATACAGGCCTTGTGTGAACAAGTACAACGTATTGCCCAGCACAATGCCTGGGTATTGATCAGCGGGGAGCCTGGTAGCGGCAAGGAATTATTCGCACGTTATTTGCATGCTTGCAGTACGCGTTCACAAGGTCCTTTCATTAATGTGGGAGTCGCATCCATTGCCGGTGAAAATTCCGCTGTCGAGTTGTTTGGCAGTGAGGACGGTAACAGTATACATTACGGACGTCTCGAGCAGGCCAATGGAGGCACTCTGTTTCTGGATGAGGTCGGTGACATGGATCCGGCCGTACAGGCCAAGCTCCTCAGTACCCTTGAGACAAAGTCCTTTCTGCGAATAGGCGGCGCCGAGGCGGTACGATTTGATGTACGTGTGGTGGCGTCAACACATCGTGATCTGGAACAAGATATCAAGGCTGGCAGGTTCAGGGAAGACCTCTACTATCAGCTGAATGTCGTGCCTTTACATATACCGCCGCTGAGGGAGCACAGTGATGATATACCCGAGTTGGTCGAACATTATGTCCATGTATTCGTCTCCCGGGAAAATCTACCGCTGAAACGCTTCTCGGATGCAGTCAAGAACCGATTGCGAAACCATAACTGGGCTGGTAATGTCCGTGAACTTAAAAATCTCGTACAACGCCTGTTGATCCTCGGGAAGGGTGATGAGGTTGCCCTCGAGGAGGTCGAGATGGCATTAGGAGCCAGGTCGCCTGTTATCGTACCAGGCCTGACGGAGGTTTTTGACCTTCCCCTGAGGGATGCCAGAAAACGGTTTGAGAAGGCCTATTTTGAATACCAGTTACATCAGGGTAAGGGCAATATTGGCAAGGTGGCGAATACAGCGGGGATCGAGCGGACTCATCTGTATCGCAAGCTCAAGGAACTGAGCATCAAGACGAAGCAAGACGTGTAGAAGCGGGTGGTTTTTCGTGTATTGTTTATTTCGGCATATGAAACCGTACGCAGGTATCTATTGAGGGTTGAATCTTAATGATCACCATATCTGGGTTTGGACTATGAAGATAATTATACTTGGCGCCGGACAGGTCGGTTCATCGGTTGCGGAACACCTAGCAGGTGAGGCGAATGATATCACAGTGGTGGATACCAGGGCGTCCCGTTTGCAGGACCTGCAGGATCATTTCGACCTGCGGACGGTCCATGGCAGCGCCTCGCATCCTGATATATTACGCCGCGCCGGTGCCGAAGATGCCGATATGATTATTGCTGTTACAAACAGTGATGAGACGAACATGGTAGCGTGTCAGGTCGCCTATACCCTGTTTCACACGCCAACCAAAATTGCGCGTGTCCGGTCGCGAGCTTATCTCGAGTACTCCCAGCTGTTTGCACAGGACGCGCTTCCTATTGATGTATTGATCAGCCCTGAGCAGGTCGTTATCGACTATGTCCAGCGACTTATCGAATACCCTGGTGCTTTACAGGTGCTAGATTTCGCTGGCGGCAAGGTACGGCTGGTTGCTGTGAAGGCCTATTACGGTGGTCCATTGGTGGGCCATGAATTGCGTGAGTTAAAGGAACATGTCCCCGGCATCAGGACACGCGTTGCCGCAGTGTTTCGCCGTGGTACCCCTATTATTCCGGAAGGTAACACTGTAATCGAAGTGGATGACGAGGTATTTTTTATTGCAGCTACCGAGGACATACGAACTGTAATGAGTGAACTGCGCAAACTCGACAAGCCTGTCAAAAGGGTTATGCTGGTGGGCGGCGGTAATATTGGTACGGGGCTGGCAAAAGTGCTGGAAAATAAATATCAGGTCAAGTTGATCGAGCATAATGCTGCCCGTACACGAACTATCTCCGAAGAACTGAATAATACGCTGGTACTGTTTGGAGACGCGGCTGATGGTGACCTGCTGATCGAGGAAAACATCGAAAATACCGACGTATTCTGTTCAGTAACCAATGATGATGAGGCTAACATCCTCTCCGCGATGCTTGCCAAACGGCTTGGCGCCAAGAAAGTAATGACATTGATCAACCGCGCAGCCTATGCCGGCCTCGTTGAAAGTGGTGAGATCGATATCGCCATATCACCCAATCAGGCCACCATAGGGAGTTTGCTGACGCATATCCGGCGTGGTGATGTAGTAGTGGTGCATTCACTACGCCGCGGTGCAGCGGAAGCGATGGAGGCTGTTGCACATGGCGATGTTCGTTCGTCAAAGGTGGTGGGTCGCAGTGTTGAAAAAATTAAGTTACCTCCGGGAACAACCATCGGCGCTATTGTAAGAGGAGATGAGGTCATTACGGCACATCATGAAACCGTCATAGAGCCTGAAGATCACGTCATCCTGTTTCTGGTAAATAAAAAACAGATCATGGAAGTTGAAAAACTGTTTCAGGTTGGGGTTACATTTTTCTAGGTTGCAGGAGTTGTATATCCGCAACACATGATACTTCCGGTTAAAAGCCGCGTCTTTAATAATGCTGATCAATAGCTAATCAATCCGGATGCAACTACGTGCCATTCAACGTATTGTTGGATTATTGCTGATGCTTTTCAGTATCACAATGTTGCCACCTGTCTTAGTTGCATGGATCGCATCTGAAGCTACAATCTGGATTTTCTTGATTGCATTCTTGATTACCCTGTGTTCCGGCGTCGTCCTTTGGTTGCCGGTGAGGTCCTATCACAAGGAACTCCGTTTGCGAGACGGGTTTGTCGTAGTTGTCATGTTCTGGCTGGTGCTGGGCCTGTTCGGTGCGTTCCCTTTTGCGATCGGTTCACACCTGACCTATATTGACTCAATCTTCGAGTCAATATCGGGATTGACTACAACGGGCGCGACTGTCATCACGAAGATCGATGGATTGCCCACATCTGTGCTTTATTACCGGCAACAACTCCAGTGGCTGGGAGGTATGGGGATCATCGTGCTGGCAGTCGCCATCCTGCCCATGTTGGGTGTCGGCGGTATGCAGCTTTACCGTGCAGAAACTCCGGGCCCGATGAAAGACAACAAATTAACGCCCCGCATCACCGAAACGGCCAAGACCTTATGGTATATCTATCTTGGATTGACGGTTACATGCGCCTTGGCCTACTGGCTTGCAGGGATGTCCGCCTTCGACGCCCTTGCGCATAGCTTTTCAACGGTGGCCATCGGCGGATTTTCCACCCATGATGAAAGCATAGGTTATTTCAACAACGCATTTATCGAGGGCGTTGCGATCATATTCATGATGCTGTCAGGGATCAATTTCGCATTGCATTTTCTGGCATGGAGACAACTCAGCTTGAAGCCCTATTGGACCGATCCGGAGTTTCGTGCCTATATTTCCGCCCTGTCTTTTTCGGCTGTAATCACAACGTTATATCTGTATGCAAGCGGTACCTTCAAGAGTTTCGGCAGTGCGTTACATCACGGGATTTTTCAGGCGGTTTCCATCGGGACAACGTCGGGATTTACTACTGCCGAGTATCATACCTGGCCGTCATTTCTGCCCGTGATGTTGCTGCTGATGAGTTTTATTGGAGGTTGTGCCGGTTCAACTGGGGGCGGTCTCAAGGTAATACGGGTGTTGCTATTATTGAAACAGGGAATGCGCGAGATAAAGCGGCTCATTCATCCAAGTGCACAGTTTTCTGTTAAGATCGGTGATAAATCTCTCGGGGGGCGTGTTATCGATGCCGTATGGGGTTTCTTTTCGCTCTATGTGGTATGTTTTAGTTTAATGTCATTAATGTTGGCAGCGACGGGACTTGACCTTGTGTCTTCGTTCTCGGCCGTCGCGGCCTGTATGAACAATCTTGGCCCCGGATTGGGCCAGGTCGGTGCAAACTATGCCTCCATCAGCGGAGTGGCGAAAAGCATACTGTGTGTTGCGATGTTGCTGGGACGTCTTGAAATATTTACCCTGCTAGTATTGTTGACGCCTATCTTCTGGCGAAAATAGGACGATCAAGGTCGCAGGTTGGTTATAAGGCCAGCACAGAATGCATGATATAGTACGGGTTACTGAATATGGACGAGGATATCAGGCAAAAGTGGGACCAGAAATATCTGGAGGCGGAGGGGCAACATGGTACCGCAGTAGAGGTGTTGCTGGAAAATCTCCATTTGTTGCCCCCACACGGCAAGGCACTTGAACTGGCATGCGGCCTGGGAGCCAATGCACTGGTGCTGAGTGCAAACGGCCTGGAAACCCACGCATGGGATCTGTCACCAGTGGCGATCGATCGTCTCAAGACTCTCGCTGATCACCAAGGATTGTGCATATATGGCGGGGCACGTGACGTTTTGCAACATCCGCCCGAGCCAAACAGTTTTGATGTGATCGTGATCAGTTATTTTCTCGACCGCGGCTTGATACCGCATATCAAGAGTGCACTGCGGCCAGGAGGGTTGTTGTTTTATCAGACTTTTACACGCACACACGTCAGTGATGCCGGACCAAAAAACGAGGATTTCCGTCTCGCTGATAATGAACTGCTAGTGTTGTGTTCTGATATGCGGATTGTCGTATACAGGGAGGAAGGCCGCATTGGAGACCTGCAGTGCGGCCTGCGTGACGAAGCCTGCCTGATCGCGCAAAAATCCGGTTAATATTCGCTGCTTATAGACGATCAAAAACCCCGTATAACTTTCACACGTTCCCTATCATCGCAGATGATTCAATAAAAACCCGCCTCGCCCGGGGGACGTTTGCGAAATCTTTTATAACTCCACTGGTATTGTGTTGGCGCGGCATTTATACACATTTCGATATTGTAATTCATCGCTTCCAGCGCCTTGCGCTGTTCGAGCTGATTCATATCCGGTTGCCCCCTTACAAAGTGTACGTGGTATCCTTTCCCCATCGGCAATCTTTCAGCATAGGTATAGAAGATCGTTGCACCGGTTCGTGATACGAGGCGATGCAACAGGGTCATCGTATAGGCAGGTATGCCGTAAAACGGCGCAAACAGGCCGTTTCCCATGGCGGGTTCCTGGTCAGGCAATACACCCACTGCTTCACCCTGCGACAGGGCACGATACAACGCGCGTATACCGCTCATGTCAGTCGGTACCAGCCGCGCGCCGAAACGCTCGCGTGCCGTTCGCGCCCATAAGTCCAGTTCCTGCATTCTGGGTGGCCGATAAAGACTGGTCATGGAAAATCGCAGCGAGCAATAAAGTCCCACCATCTCCCAAGCTCCAAGGTGTGGGGCGGCGATGACAACACCCCGTCCTTGTGCCAGCGCCTGATTCACCTGCTTTTCACCACTGACCTCCTGCACCAGATCCATGATGCGTTGTTTACGCCAGCGCCACAGTGGGCCGAGTTCGGCCGCGGTCTTTGCTGTTTCTATCAGGCTGGCGCGCAGCAATTGCCTGCGTGAAGATGGATTTCTGGAAACGAGGCATAGACGTAGATTGATCATGGATATTCGTTTCAGATCGTTGGGTACAAGATAAAGCAACCAGCCGATGATATTTCCGAAGAGATGCGACAGTGGCAGCGGTATGAAGGAAAACACCAACAATACGGCCTTGATCAAATAGGCGCGCATTTTTGGTCGAATATAACTGCACTGTTGGCGCTCGAGATGGCGGATAATGTAATCAAACTGGCATTCATACGCTACAACCTTGTCCTTTAAATGTTATGATAGCAGGCTGTTTGTTTAGGATAGCCGGTATATATAATAGATATAACACCTCAATGAGTGAATAGCTAATCAACCTATCAATTGCAACGGCCTATTAGAAACATAATGAAACAAAAGATTACTGATCGATTAAAGCAAACCGTGCTGTTATGTGATGGTGGAACTGGCACACTGATCCAGGCTAAAGAATGGGACCTGGACAAGGATTTCCTCGGCCTGGAAAACTGCTCCGAGATATTGTGCAAGACACGTCCCGATTTTGTACAACAGATGCATCGTACCTACCTGGAAGCGGGTGCCGATTGTGTTGAAACAAACACCTTTGGTGCCAACAAGGTGGTGCTGGCCGAGTTTGACCTTGTTGACCAGACATACGAGCTGAACAAACTGGCGGTGGAACTGGCATGCAAGGTGACAGAGGAATTTTCCACCGCCGAGCAGCCACGCTACGTCATAGGCTCAATGGGCCCTGGCACCAAGCTCGCCAGTCTCGGACATGTTGATTATGATACCCTGGAAGATTCCTATGCCGAGCAGGCGCGTGGTCTCCTCGACGGAGGTTGTGACATATTGTTGCTCGAGACCCACCAGGATCTCTTGACGCTCAAGGCCGGCGTGAACGGCTGCAAGATCGCGCGTCGCGAGACCGGCCGGGAAGATGTGCCCATATTTACCCAGGTTACCATCGAAACCACAGGCACCATGCTGGTGGGCTCGGATATCGGCTGCGCTATCACCGCGCTTGCGGCGCTTGATGTTGACGGTATAGGTCTTAATTGCGCAACCGGACCGGCCGAGATGGCGGAGCATGTGCAATATATCGGTGAGAACTGGCCCGGCTTCATCTCGATAATGCCCAACGCCGGACTTCCCATGCTCGTTGAGGGTAGAACGGAGTACCCATTGACGCCGGATGAACTGGCGGAGTGGCAGGAGCGGTTTATCGAGGAGGACGGCGTACATCTGATCGGGGGTTGTTGCGGTACGACGCCGCAACACATTGCCCGTCTGCGCGAGATGCTCGATT
>CAZSAK010000015.1:0-70180 GCA_964605155.1 uncultured Chromatiaceae bacterium
CAGATAGACTGTCGCTGTAACGGACCTGACTACCCATAGGAAGCATTTATCCTCTCCTGACCGGGATGTTTGATCGAGCGCATACGTCTGCCCGGCTGTAAACAGCATAACGAGCGCATACAATCCAAACTGTAAACTTTTTAGCATAGACATACTGTGCTTCCTTATTTATTCCCTGTGAAGATGTTGTTCACGCGACGTCATGCGCTGTCGCAGGGCCTCGTATATGCAGATACCGGCCGCGACCGATACATTCAGGCTTTCAACCGATCCCGCCATGGGTATATGCACGATATTGTCACATAGTTCACGCGTCAGACGACGCAGACCCTTGCCTTCCGCCCCCACAACCAGTGCGATCGCACCGGACAGGTTCGCAGCAAACAAACTGCAATCCCCCTTCTCGTCCGCACCGATAATCCAGACACCGCTCGTCTTCAACCGACGCAGGACACGGGCAAGATTGGTCACCTGTATAAACGGGATGGTCTCAACGGCGCCGCTGGCCACCTTGCGAACCACCGGTGTGATCCCCGACGCACGCTTTTTGGGCGCGATGACCGCATGGACTCCCGCCGCGTTCGCCGTACGGATGCATGCGCCCAGGTTATGTGGATCCTGAATCCCGTCCAGCACCAGTAAAAAAGGCGGCTCTTCAAGTCTTCCCAGGAAATCGTCAAGATCCGTCTCTGTCACAGATAACGATTTTTCCAGCCTTGCCAGGACTCCCTGGTGTCGCATGCCAGCGGTGTATCGGTCAAGCTCCCCGCCGGATACGTGGCGTATGGGTATGTGTGCCTGGCGTGCGCGTTCGGCGATGACACCCAGGCGTTTGTTTTTCCTGCCATCGTCCTGCAAACAGATTTCGATGATATTGCCGGGATTGGCCGTGAGCAGCGCCGAGACCGCATGGATACCGAAGACATAGTCATCCGTGTTGAGAGTCGGGAGCCTCAAGGCATCATTATCGCAATTAACCGATTCATCGTGCGCTGCGCTTGCGCCTGCGCATCGCCGTCTTTTTCTTTGTGACGGATTTCCCCGTCTTGGCCGCCTTATTGTGACGTATCTTGGTCTTGCGCGAGGAACCTTTTTGTTCTGCCAATACAAAATCTATCTTGCGCTCATCCAGGTCAACGCGGACCACCTTGACGTGGATCTTGTCTGCCAGACGATACACCTTGCCTGTACGCTCGCCCACCATCCGGTGCTTGACCGGATCAAAATGATAATAATCGTTTTCGAGCGCAGTGACATGAACCAGCCCCTCCACATAGATATCGTTGAGCTCAACGAACAGGCCAAAACTGGTGACGGTGGTAATGATACCCGGAAATTCCTGTCCGACCCGGCTCATCATGTACTCGCATTTCAGCCAGTCGACGGCATCGCGTGTCGCTTCGTCGGCTCGCCGTTCCGTCATGGAACAATGATCCCCCAGCGCCTGCATATTGGTCGTTGTATAGTTAAACTCGGAGACGGGTTTGCGTGACAGGATGTGGCGGATACCGCGATGTACGAGTAAATCCGGATAACGGCGGATAGGCGAGGTAAAATGTGTATATGCAGTAAGCGCGAGGCCGAAGTGGCCCATATTATCCGGATGATAGATGGCCTGTTTCAGGCTGCGCAACAGCACCGTCTCGATCAAGTGACGGTCCGGGCGCCCGCGAACAGAAGAGATCAGCCTGGCAAAGTCCTTTGCACCGGGTTGTTCACCACCTCCCAGCTTCAATCCCAGCTCCGACAGAAACGTCTTCAGATCAACCAGCTTGTCCGGCGACGGCTCCTGATGTACCCGGTAAACCATGGGTAGCATGTGTTCGATAAATAATTCCGCCGCGGCGATATTCGCCGCAATCATGAATTCCTCGATCATCTTGTGGGCATCGTTGCGCACGACAGGGACGATGGTCCTGATCTTGCGTTGTGTGCCGAAGACGATACGTGTCTCACGTGTCTCAAAGTCAATCGCCCCACGCTGCTCCCGCGCCGTTCTAAGTGTCTGGTAGAGATCGTACAGGTGCTCTAGATGCGGGGTTAACTGCGAATACTCCTTGCGCAGCGCCGCATCGCGGTCGATCAATATCGCTGCGACCTTGTTATAGGTCAGACGTGCATGGGATCTCATTACAGCACTGAAGAAACGCGATGATTTGATCTTTCCTTCCTCGGTAATATGGAGGTCACACACCATGCACAGACGATCAACATCAGGATTAAGGGAACAGAGATGATTGGAAAGGATTTCCGGCAGCATCGGGATCACGTTTTCCGGGAAATACACCGAGTTACCCCTGTTGCGCGCCTCGTTGTCCAGGGCGCTGTCCGGATAGACATAAGCAGACACATCGGCAATCGCAACCAGCAGTCGCCACCCCTTACCTTTGGGTTCGCAGTACACGGCATCATCGAAATCCCGCGAATCCTCGCCGTCGATCGTCACCAGCGGCAAAGAGCGGATATCTTCGCGGTCATCAATGACATCCCGCGGTATGTGGCTCGGAAAACGTCCCGCCTCCTCCATCACCGCCGCAGGCCATTGATACGGTAACTCATAATTCCGCACCGCGATCTCCATCTCCATTCCCGGGGCCATATGGTCACCCAGGATCTCGATCACGGTACCGACAGCCTGGGAATGCTGCCCGGGCTGTTCCACTATGGCGACCACCACGATCTGGCCGTGCCTGGCACCGCCCTGCTTCTCGGACGGCACGATGATCTCCTGGCAGATGCGTTTATTATCCGGCACTACGAAACCGACACCACTCTCGAGATGGAAACGGCCGACAAGTTCATGGGTATTGCGTTCCAGTACTTCGACCAGCTTTCCTTCGCGCCTGTTTCTTCTGTCGACACCGACGATCTGAACAATCACCCGGTCCCCGTGCAATACAGAGCGCATCTGGCGCGCGGAAAGGAAGACATCATCGCCGCCGTCATCCGGTACCAGAAAACCATAACCGTCGGCATGACCGATAATCCTGCCGCGCACCAGATCCATCTTGCTGGCAATGCCGTATCCACCGCGACGATTGCGGATCAGCTGGCCGTCACGTTCCATTGCACTGAGACGCCTGCGCAAGGCCTCCAGATCGGACTCCTGTGTAATACCGAAATCGGCGGCGAGTGATTTGATGGTCAGGGGGACCTTACTGTGCTGGAGATGTTCCATGATGAATTCGCGGCTGATGATCGGCCGTTCATAACGGGCGGCCTCACGCTCTGCGTAAGGGTCTTTTTTGTCTGATTTCTTTGCCATTCCTTATTTAAAATATACTGTTAGGTAACTGTTATAGAGTGAATCATAATTGACTTTGGTATACCGTATCGGTAAAGTGCGCGGCTTACGGTTTCAATATGTTTAACGTAACATACGTTATAACAGCCGAGGTGGCGGAATTGGTAGACGCGCTAGCTTCAGGTGCTAGTGGGGGTAACTCCGTGGAGGTTCAAGTCCTCTCCTCGGCACCAAACAAACATTTTATATATTCCACGGGTTATTCTTACTTCTCTCTTCAAAAAATGATTTTTAAGATCCTATCTTAAAATTAGCGAGCAGCAGGCGAGACAAGGCAAAAATGAACGGGTAAGCGGAGTTTACACGATAATCTGCTGCATTCGTGGCCCCGCATTTCGCGTTTGTTTTTTAAACGCCGTATCGTCAAGCACAGCAATTTTAAGTTGGTCCTAATCAAATGGGTGTCTGAGGATTATAGTCTCATCCCTCTCGGGGCCTGTCGATATGATATCGATCGGTGTCTCGACAATTTCCTCGATCTTATTCAGATAGTCGCACGCAGCCCGGGGCAGATCCTTGTAGCGCTTCAGACCCACCGTGGATTCTGTCCAGCCGGGCATGTCTATATAGATCGGCTCGCAATCCGCATAGGCTTCGGCGCCATTGGGCGGTAATAATCGTTCCTCTCCGCCATAGCGATAACCGACGGCGATGCGAATCGTGTCCAGCCCGTCGAGCACGTCGAGCTTGGTGATGCATAAGCCGGTCAGACTGTTCAGTTGGACGGCGCGCCGCAGGGCAACAGCGTCAAACCAGCCGCAACGGCGTGGCCGTCCCGTCGTAGAGCCGAATTCATGTCCGCGTCGCGCCAGAAAGCCGCCCATTTCATTCACCTGTTCTGTAGGAAACGGACCTGATCCAACGCGCGTGGTGTAGGCCTTGGTAATACCCAGAACGTAATCAAAATACAACAAACCCATTCCGCTGCCGGTGGACGCGCCACCCGCTATGGTATTGGATGAGGTCACATAGGGATAGGTACCGTGATCGATATCGAGTAAGGTACCCTGCGCACCTTCGAACAATACATTGTCACCGCGCTTGTGAAATGCATACACCTGTTCAGGAACGTCGGTTATTAGGGATTCCAGTTTTTCCCTGTAGGAAAGGTTTTCCTCCAGCACTGCCTGAAAATCGAGCGGCTCGGTTTTATAAAAGTTTTGCAGCATGAAATTGTGATAATCCAGCACCTCACCGAGTTTCGCCGCGAAGCGCTCACGATACAGTAGATCACCAAGCCTCAACCCTCGCCTTGCCACCTTATCCTCATAGGCGGGACCGATACCACGCCCCGTGGTACCAATTGCGGCACTGCCGCGGGCAAGTTCACGTGCCTTGTCCAGTTCGATATGACAGGACAGGATCAACGGACAGGACGGGCTTATTCTCAAACGCTCCTCAACAGGCACACCGCGCTGTTTGAGCATATCCATTTCCTGGATCAGGGCCGCCGGGTATACCACCACTCCGTTCCCTATAAGACATACAACATCCTTGCGCAGGATTCCCGACGGGATTAGATGTAATATGGTTTTCTCACCATCGATTACCAGGGTATGGCCCGCATTATGGCCGCCCTGGAACCGCACCACGGCCTGCACCCGTTCAGTCAGCAGATCTACGACCTTTCCCTTTCCCTCATCCCCCCATTGAGAACCGACGACGACGACTTTCTTACCCATGAGTTATCTTATAACCGCGCATGTATTTTAATAATGATGATCAATCAGGATTTTTTCAAGTTGCACGCGCATCATCCTTGGCCTTGTAACTTGACTGTTCATAACCGACCACGACCCATTTTTCTGCTTGCTTCTCTATGACACGATCACAACCCATCTCGGGTAATATGCCTTTTTGTCCATGCAAAAGACAGATCACACGTTCGCCCTGTTTGCGCAGTTCAACGATGAATTCCTGCAACAACGGATCGCTGGAACACGGCGCAATGATGGCATGCGGTTCATAAGGCTGTGCGGGACTGAGAGCCATCAGGGTTTTCAGATCCGAACTGAATCCGGTGGCAGGACGCGCACGACCGAATACACGGCCGATCTCATCATAACGCCCGCCTCGCGCCAGTTCCTGACCATGCCCCGGAATAAAGGCCGCATACACGATACCGGTCTGATAACGGTAGCCACGCAATTCAGCAAGGTCGAAATACAACGGGATGTCTGGCAGTTGCTGTTGCACGGCTTGCGCCACTTGGCCGAGGTTTTCAAGCGCATGCTGGACATTCTTGCCCGCTTTCTTCAGACACCGACGTGCATCCTGCAATACTTCATTGCCCCCGTTGAGATCTACAAGGCTGACCAGCATCTGTCGGTATTTTTCATCTATCGACAATCCGGATAAAAAGCTTTCTATTTCGGGCGTAGCCTTGCGTTGCAAGGCACTGAACAAGGTTGATTCCTGTGTCTGATCAAGACCTGCATCCTGTGCCAGTCCGCGAAATATACCCACATGGCCCAGATCGATATGTATATCATCCAGGCCCGTTACACGCAGCGTCTCCACCATCAGTCGCAGAATTTCTACATCACTCTCGATACCTGCATGCCCGAAGAGTTCGGCACCCACCTGTAAAGGGCTGCGGCTGCGGGTAGAGCCTGATTGGCGGGTACGCAATACGGCATCCAGATAACACAATCGAACCGGGGCCTCGCGATTTAACCGGTGTGCCTCGATTCGGGATACCTGTGGCGTCATGTCCGCCCGCACACCCATCAAGCGACCAGTCATCTGGTCAATCAGTTTGAATGTTTCCAGATCGAGATCATGTCCCATGCCCACGAGCAGGGATTCCAGATACTCAATCAGCGGTGGTATGACGAGTTCGTAGCCCCATGTGTGAAAAAGATCCAGCAGGTCACGTCTCAATCTCTCCAGACGTTCCGCCTGTGGCGGAAGAAATTCATCAACACCCTCAGGAAGCAACCAGCGATTATTATCATTGAATGAACTGTTGCTCATGGTGTTTTGATTAACAGAAAAGAATCTTATTATTGTTTGATATGCAGGGGGCAATCATCGGGACAGACGTGTTCACATATTTTTGAAAACGCGCGAACTAACGTATTATATATAAGAGAATCACGCCGATTAACATACTCGTCAAACCTGCAAACCGCAATGACTGATCATTCATTTCAATCATCTTAAGGAGTGTCCGGCGCATTGCGCCGGGATTGACAAATGGAATGATGCCCTCGATGACAAGCACTAGGGCGATGGCGGCAAGGAAATCATGCCACATTCACTCACCCGAATTACCTGAAAATCCTGCAACAGATATATTGATCACCCCGTCTCTACTTGGCCTCCGGCTGATTGAAATACTTGAAAAAATCCGTGTCGGGTTCGAAAACGATCACGTCGCTCTCATCCTTGAAGGTCGATTTATAGGCATTCAGGCTGCGATAAAATGAATAGAATTCACGGTCCTTGTCAAATGTCTTCGCGTAGGTGTTGGCCGCGACTGCGTCGCCTTCACCACGAATCTGTTCCGCCTCGCGGAAAGCTTCAGCCTTGATCACGGTAACCTCCCTGTCGGCCTCCGCCTTGATACCTGCAGCGATCTCCTCGCCCTCGGCACGAAGCTCATTGGCGACACGCTTACGTTCCGCCTCCATTCTTCTGTAGACTGAAGTGCTGACATCCTCGGCAAGGTCGATGCGCTTGAGGCGGACATCAATCACACTGATACCAAATGCCCTGGCCTGTTTGTCAGCATTAACCGACAGGATGTTCATGATCTGCTTGCGTTCCCCGGAGACCACTTCCTGGATTGTGCGTTTACCGAACTCGCTGCGCAGTCCATCCTTGATGATTTGCGAAAGACGTAAATTGGCACGCGATATATCGCCGCTCATCGTGGTGTAATACTGACGTACATCCTCAATTTTCCACTTCACGAAGGCATCGACGATAAGGTTCTTTTTCTCTTTTGTCAGATAGCGTTCCGGTTCTGCGTCGAGAGTCAGGATGCGCCCGTCAAACTTCATGACGTTGTTGATCAATGGCATCTTGAAATGTAATCCCGGATCATAATCCGTGCGGATAATCTCTCCCAATCGAAACTTGGCGGCACGTTGCCATTCGCTGACTGTGAACACCGAATTCAGCCCTGCAAGCAGAACGACGATCAAGACCACCAGCAAAAAAACCTGTTTTTGCGACATCAGCGAATCTCCCTGCTGCGTAATAAAGCCCTCGCCCGGTCACTCAGGCTCTGATCGCTGCTGCCGGAGTTGCGGGAGCCTTGATTCGATTGCTGCTGGGATTGTCCCGAGCCCGATGATTGCCGATCATCGGATTGCTGGCCGGTTCCGAGCGGTAATGACATATTTGTACCTTGCAGCAGGCGGTCAAGCGGTAAAAACAGGATATTCCCGCCCTGCTTGACATCCAGCATCACCTTGCTGGTCTTGTTCATGACCTCTTCTATGGTATCCAGATACAGACGTTCACGTGTCACCTCGGGCGCCTTTTCATATTCATCCAGTACTTGCTGAAAACGGCTTGTTTCACCTTCCGCCTTCTCGATGACTTGCTGCTTGTAACCCTTGGCTTCCTCGAGCATGCGCGACCTTGCACCCCGCGCCCTTGGGATTACCGAATTGGAATAGGCTTCGGCCTCGTTGATCGAGCGCTGTCTGTCCTCGCGTGCCTTTACGGCATCACTGAAAGCGGCCTGTACCTGTTCGGGTGGTTGTGCATCCTGCATGTTGAGGCTGATAACCTGAAGACCGGAATTATAGAGATCGAGGATATCCTGGATCAGTTTTTCCCCGCGTTGCACCACTTCACTGCGTCCTTCCGTCAGCACGAAGTCCATCTTGCTCTTGCCGATGATTTCGCGGATCGCGCTCTCTGTAACCTGTCCCAGGGTCAGGTCAGGATCCCGCACATTGAACAGGTAATCCTTGGCGTCCTTGACCTGATACTGGATGGCAAAATTCACATCGACGATATTTTCATCCTGCGTCAGCATCAGTGCCTCGCGTGGGATCGATCTTGTCGTCTGCTGATCGGTGCCACCGGAGCGGTAACCGATTTCTACGGTACGTACCTGTTCTATATTGACAACCTCCACATTCTGGACCGGATACGGGATATGCCAGTGAAATCCCGGTTGTGTCGTCGTGTTGTATTTCCCGAACTGCAGCACGACGCCGCGCGTACCTTCATCGATGATATAAAAACCCGACAGGCCCCAAACTGCCACGATGATGAGCACGATGAGACCGATTCCATACTTGCCCGGCCCGGAGGTACCGCCACCACCCGTACCTTTACCTTTGCCGCCGCCAAAGATCCCGCCAAACTTTGCCTGGATCTTGCGCACAACCTCATCCAGATCCGGGGGACCCTGCTGGCCGCCTTTACTGCCGCCCCACGGATCGTCATCCTTGGAGCCACCGGGCTCATTCCAGGCCATCTTTACAGGTTTCTTCATCAATGTTTTGTCCAGCTTTTACAATTCGGTGGAAAGTGGGTGATTTTAGGGGTTACGTGATGGTGCTGCAAGGTCTTATGCGTTACTGACAGCAGCCCAGCTATCTGATTCTATATAACATCCGTCCTGATGTGAAAGATATTCCAGCAATTCAGGTTGAATCACGACATCGAGCACCATTTCACCGTTTGAGTCTATAGATTCGCGGTGAATGGTGCCACATCTGGATATTTCCGTCCGTAATTCTGCCGCATGTGGCAGTATATGAATCCTGGTTGCAACTGGGCGCTTTAAATCAAACCGGTAATCATCCTGATGGCATCGGGCATCACTCTCGATTTCCCGGTCGGGAAATGTTGCTTGGAAATACTCTGTCAATGATTGCCGCAATAAATCTATTCCGGCACCACTGTGTGCCGATAGCCATACCCGTTTGGGCCTGCCGTATTCGTCACGATCTATGCGGGGCTTCGTATCAGGCACCATATCTATCTTGTTATAGATCTCTAACTGAGGTATTGAATCGGCACCGATCTCCTTCAATACCTGATTCACCTGCTCACTACATGCATGATGGTTTTCGTCCTGCGCCTCGATAACGTGAAGTAACAGATGCGCCGCTTCTGTTTCCTCCAGTGTGGCGCGAAAGGCCGCAACGAGGTTATGCGGCAAATGACGTATAAAACCCACGGTATCCGCCAGGACGACCGTTCCGACGCCCGGCAACTCCAGTCGTCTCAATGTCGGATCAAGGGTTGCAAAAAGTTGATCAGCGGCATAGACATTCGCCTTTGTCAGACGATTGAACAAGGTCGACTTGCCGGTATTGGTATATCCGACCAGGGATATAGTCTTGACTTCGGCCTTGCGACGGGACTTACGGTGCAGGTCACGTTGCCTGCGCACCTTGTCCAGTCGCTTGTTGAGGTTTTTGATGCGCGCGCCGATCAAACGGCGGTCGGTTTCCAGCTGTGTTTCACCCGGTCCGCGTAGTCCGATGCCACCTTTCTGCCTCTCGAGGTGTGTCCATCCCCGCACCAGTCGGGTGGAAAGATACTTGAGTTGCGCAAGTTCGACCTGCAGTTTTCCTTCATAGGATCTTGCACGCTGGGCGAAAATATCCAGGATCAATCGTGTCCGGTCTATGACCCGGCATTTGAGAAATTGCTCGAGATTGCGTTCCTGTCCTGGTGATAATGTATGATTGAATAAAACGACCTGGGCCTGTTTTTCATGAATTGCCGCCAGAATTTCCTCGAGCTTGCCGGATCCGACGAAATATTTTGGATCAGGGGCCTTGCGCACGCCCTTGATAATGGAGACCGTTTTAACATCGGCCGAAAGTGACAGGTCACGAAACTCCTCAAGACTCTCCTCGGTGCCTTTAATGCGAAAATCTATATGAACAAGTACCGCCCTTGTTCCACTCTGCGGCCTTTCAAACAAATTTACATCCTATGGAAATGGGACACCTATGCTTCACTTGCGCTCGATTGTATTTCTTCCGTCATGGAAGTCTTTATGTTACGTGCCGGCACAATCGTTGATATGGCGTGTTTATACACCATTTGATTTACCGAGTTTTTGAGCAGTACGACGAATTGATCAAATGATTCGACCTGACCTTGCAATTTGATACCGTTCACCAGATAGATCGAAACGGGTATGCGCTCCTTGCGTAATGCATTCAAAAAAGGATCTTGTAAACTTTGCCCTTTTGCCATTTTTTATTCTCCTTCCAGTATGGGCCGATTTGACACCATCCTGTATTTATTATTAACGTCAGTCGGTTACCGCCAGCCAGACTCTTTCCCTATCCCTGAGAGCCGAATTGTAACACTATAATAGATAATCCATAACGGTCATATTTGATCAATTGTAGCATTCGTAACAGTTTTCAATAGCTTATTAATTATATTTTTATCCGAAGCATCATGACGGACACCGTCTTTTCCTGATCTCAGCCATGTCAATTGCCTTTTGGCAAGCTGACGAGTGGCATAGATTCCCTTCCTAACTGCTTCATCGTACTCAATTTTGCCTTCCAGATAGTGCCACAACTGGCGATAACCAACACAACGTATCGATGGCAGGTCCAAATTCAGATCCCCCCTATCACGTAACGCCTCAACCTCCTCTAGGAAACCGGATTCCATCATGTCATAAAACCGTCGCTCGATATTACGATGGAGAGACTCCCGTTCATCCGGGATGATGGTTAACTTGATTATCTGAAACGGCAAGGATTCACATTGACCTCGATTGATCAGGTTTGTCAGTGTCTCGCCTGTCAATTCATAGACTTCAAGGGCGCGCTGGATACGTTGAGGATCATTGGGATGTATGCGGTTCGCGGCAACTGGATCGATAACCTTGAGGCGATCATGTAATGCCGCCCAACCATTACACTGCGCCTCGTATTCTAGCTTATCTCTGATCGCTTGATTGGCATGGGGCAGATTTGACAGACCCTTTTCCAAGGCACTGAAATAGAGCATCGTCCCACCGACAAGCAGAGGCATGCGCCTACGTTTGCGTATCTCATCGATCTCACGCAAAGCATCTTCCCGGAACTGCGCAACGGAGTAACTTTCGGAAGGATCCCGAATATCGATCAGGCGGTGCGGTATCTTCCCTAGCGTCTCCGCATCAGGCTTGGCGGTGCCAATATCCATGCCTCGATAGATCATCGCCGAATCTACACTGATGATCTCACTGGGAAGATGCTCCGTGAGCCTTAGCGCAATGTCTGTCTTTCCCGATGCGGTGGGCCCCATGAGAAAGATTACAGGGGGAAACGTCTTCATGAGTCTGAATAAATATATATCGTCTTTTTTACAACGAGGTGACAATATTATTTATTATATAGGAGGGAGATATAAATTGCCTTTCAACAACATCTGGCAAGTGACTCCAGCCGTACTTATTCAATCATTCATCAGTGGAGACGTCATCCGCCGGACAAAGAGGCGAAATGGTTTGTGATTGGTCATTCTGGAATGATATATGGTTCGAGATAAGCCGCCGCATTAATCTAACACTTGCAACTTCCCAGTTATACAAGATTCCAAAGTGTAGTGAGTGAGATTGAATCATGACAGCTATGGTCCCCATGCGTTACTCTACTGCCCTTTCTTTTTTGAACAGCCTTGGCAATCTAGCTGTTGGATCAAACACTAGGTACAACTCAATCCGAGTTGCCAGAGATAAAAGAATATTCGATTAATACACCATGCCGGGCTGCCAACCGCCACGCCCCATAAAAGCAGAAGCAAGTCGATAAGAGGCCCTGTTAATCGCATCGTATCTCATCGACGCAAATATTGTATCGGTCTGGTAATACAGATCACCATGATATCCAGCGGAGTTATTGTTTTTGGCAGAAGCGTTCGCAACGGCCTGCTGCGATTGCGAATTACTGTTGTTAACAACGACATTAATGACAGTCTGGCCATTATCCTTGTTGACATGTCGGTGGTGATTGTCCATTTGTGTTGGGTTATGACTGACTGCGGCCCTTTGCTTTTCATCTTCCCACCCGTGTCTGGGAGGATACTCATTTGACCCGGAATACGCGAGTGGTTGCCATATATAATTTCTGCTGTTGCCGTGGGCCTTGTCAATCCATAACAGTTGGCCCGATGTTGCATCTATCACCTTGATTGAGGCTGTGATCGTTACATCTCTCTTTATATAGTATCCCCACTCATATTCTTCACTCTTCCTGTCGATTTTTTTTCTCCTGGGCTGGTCTTCGGAAATCGTTTCGGAGTACGAGGTGACAGAACCACTCAGAATAAGATCATTATGAAACTGTTTCGCCAACATGTCTCTCTTCTGTTCATCCGATCCATCAAAATCTGCGTAGTGATACCGGGTGACAAAATCATTAACCTCCATACTTGGTATAACGGTTACCGCGTTGAGCGCAAGTACCCTCTCGAGGACGCCGTCTTCCATCTCCTGAGCGAGACCCGCATCCTGAGAAAGATTACGGAAAGGCAGGACCACCATGGAATCATATCCATAGAGATTGAATGCTGGTGGTTGCGGTGTCATTGCACAACCGGAAAGCACCATCAATAGCATGCAGCAACTATATTTTACAAGATCAGCTCGAATTTTGTTCATTTGGGGATACCAATATCTGTTGATCAATAGTGACTGTCTTGATGTCGGCCTCACAAGAGTCAACTTTAATTGAGCGGTTGATTATAAAAATATATAAGAACTATGTAGTTATATTGAAGAGGAGGAATATTGAGGAGCGACGATACGTTACGCACCTGAATGGATGCGTGTGACTTTACAGAATCTCAAATCCACAACGTGCCATGGATTTGATGCAAGCCATCCGTTGCATCTTCGCCACTACCTGAATACGAGGTCGCAACGCTATGATATAGCGTTCAAAACACAGACTGTGGCATAGTAGTCCCAAAAGTAATACAAACGTACGATGCACATTGCTTTCTTAAACATCCAAGGGAACTTTGATCCAGAGGATCGCTACTGGACAGCTCATCCGGATTTCGGTGGCCAGCTCGTCTATGTCAAGGAAGTCTCACTCGCCCTGGGCCGCATGGGCCATCATGTCGACATCGTCACACGTCGCATCAAGGATCGGGAATGGCCGGGATTCGATGCCGACATCGAGGAGTATCCGGGCGAACCCAATGTGCGCATTGTTCGCCTGCCTTGCGGTGGTGATCGTTTCTTGCGAAAGCAGGATCTATGGCCGTATATCGGGCCTGAATGGGTACCGAATCTAATCAAGTTCTATCTCCGTGAGGGTCGGCAGCCGTCAACGGCGACATCCCATTACGGAGATGCAGGGTTGGCGGCGGCCATTTGGCAACAACAGGGAGGACCACCATATACCTTCACTGCGCACTCGCTCGGCGCCCAGAAGCTGGAACGCCTGCTGGTCTATAACCACGTCGATATCGAAACTCTGGACAGGGAATTGTATTTCGCGCGCCGCATTGCCGCCGAGCGGGTCGCGATGAATCACGCGTCACGCGTTATCACCTCCACCCGGCAGGAGCGGCACGAACAATACGGTCATCTTGCCTACCAGAATGCAGTCGATACTACTGACACCGACCATTTCGCCGTTATCCCGCCTGGTGTGAACCTGCATATCTTCGATGCAAAGATCCATGGCCCGGACGATGAGCGAATTGCTACCCGCCTAGAACAGGTCGTGTCACGTGATATTCTGGAAGAGCGTTGTGGGCTGCCGTTCGTCATCTGCTCAAGCCGGCTCGAAGCCAAGAAGAACCATGTTGGCCTGGCGATGGCATTCGCCCACAGCGCAGAACTGCAGGCAGCGGCAAATCTACTGTTCGTGGTGCACGGTCTGGAGGACATCCACCACGGTATGAGTCTGTCGCAGGATGAGCAGCAGATCATGGACAAGATCGTAGCCACTTGCGAGGCCGCCAACCTCTGGGGCAAGGTGACAGGTTGCTCATTGGATAGCCAGAGCGAGTTGGCGGCCGCCTATCGTCACCTCGCGAAACGCCGGTCCGTCTTCGTTTTGCCCGCACTCTACGAACCGTTCGGTTTGGCCCCGCTGGAGGCGATTGCAGCCGGACTACCCGCGTGCGTCACCCGATGCGGTGGACCGAGCGAGTCCTTGTACAATGAAAGTACCAATACCGAATACGGCGTGCTCGTCGATCCCGCTGATCCAGGCGCTATCGCCACAGGATTGTTACGGCTTGTGGGTACAGACAATGAATGGGAGCGATTTCATGACGCCGGCCGGCGGCGCGTATTGCAGGATTATACGTGGGAGGCAACCGCGAAAGGCTATATGAACACCCTGGAGGCGATCGCAAGACACCCGGCAAAGAAGGAATCCGGCTTGATTCCGATCCCTGACTACTTCATCACCCCCGGGCCAGATAGAGATGTCAGTATCGATATACTAAGAGGTATTGTCTCACCTTAAGCCGCAGATCTATCCCCTCAAGCAGTAAGTACCCGGATACTCCGGGTCGGTTCATCTTATTTTGTTCTACCCTCACTCAAAATGTCCATGGGTTCGAACACCACCATAATTGAAATTCAATGCAACCTTCTGTTGATTAAGAGGGAGGTCCTCAATCGACACATCCCTGTGCCTGACCTGCTGGCGCCAGCTCTCGTGACGTGTGAATCGGCCCTTTATATATTGGCGGAGAGGGAGGGATTCGAACCCCCGGACGGTTGCCCGTCAACGGTTTTCAAGACCGCCGCTTTCGACCACTCAGCCACCTCTCCGGATCTCACTAGGCAATGATTTTAAGGACGTGATTTTACATGAAAAATCATGAGTTGAAAGCAAAAGACCATATATGGTTAAGGGTTTTCTGTAATATGGAATTTTAGGTCAATTAACTTGTCTTATAGGTAGTGAATTCATATATTAGATAACAACACTCATATTGGAGGTCCAGATAAAACAATGAATCAATATCAACAGACTATTACCAGAACATCCAGTTCAGTACTAGCCGCTAATAAACTGATTCGCAATACCTATACCCTGTTGTCACTGACACTGCTGTTCAGTGCAGCAACTGCAGGGTTAGCCGTTGCATTGAATCTTCCCCCGTTCGGACCGATTATCACCCTCGTCGGTTATTTCGGCCTGTTGTTTTTGACTACCAAACTGCGTAACAGTATGTGGGGCCTGGTATCCGTTTTTGCACTAACCGGCTTTATGGGGTTGACGCTGGGTCCGATCATCAGTCTGTATCTGGGCCTTCCTAACGGTGGACAGCTGGTAATGACCGCCATGGGTGGCACCGGCGCAATATTCCTCGGCCTGTCAGCCTACGCATTGACGACCCGTAAGGACTTCAGTTTCCTCGGCGGTTTTCTGATGGTCGGCATTATGGTGGCCTTTCTGGTCATGCTGGCCGCCGTTATCTTCTCCATGCCGATGGTATCGCTGGCGATGTCTGCGATGTTTGTCCTGCTGATGTCGGGTTTCATCCTGTATCAAACCAGCCAGCTGGTGCATGGTGGTGAAACCAACTACATCATGGCAACCATCGGATTATATGTCAGCATATACAACCTGTTCCTGAGCCTGTTGCAGTTACTCTCAGCGTTCAGCGGCAGAAACTGATTGTGTAGAGAAGTTACTCAAAAACTCCGATTGAAATTCACAGGCCCCGCAGCGCGGGGCCTTTTGTTTTAGAACACTTGCGTGCCAGCGAGTGGAGTAAACCAGCTGAGGCTTTCCTGCAACCTGACAACCTCACCTACGATCACCAGGGTAGGCGCATGGACTTCCATTACATGGACCATTCCGGGTAAGGTCTCGACAGTACCGACAATCACCCGCTGAGCCGGCATCGTCCCCTGCTCGACGAGCGCGGCCGGCATGGTAGATGGCATCCCGTGCGAGATCAGCTCGCGGCAGATATGCTCCAGACCCAGGGTACCCATATAGACCACTATGGTCTGTTGCGGCTGCACCAGCTTGACCCAATCGAGATCCGGAATCCCTTCTCTGGAATGTCCGGTAACAAACAGTACCGATTGCGCGTAGTCACGATGAGTCAATGGAATGCCTGCATAACTTGCACAACCGGAAGCGGCCGTTATACCCGGGACAATCTGGAACGGGATCTTTTGCTCCGCAAGTGTGGCAATCTCCTCACCACCACGACCGAAGATAAACGGATCACCCCCCTTGAGACGTAATACACGCTTGCCGTCTTTGGCCAATCGTACCAGCGTCCGGTTGATCTCTTCCTGGCGCACGGTATGGTAGGCGCGTTTCTTGCCGACGTAGATCCTCTCCGCCTCACGCCTGACAAGATCCAGTATCCCGGGGGTCACCAGACGATCATAGAGAACGACGTCCGCCTGTTGCATCAGGCGCAGGGCACGAAAGGTCAGTAAATCAGGGTCACCGGGACCTGCACCCACCAGATAAACCTCGCCGATGGAGATAATCTGCCGATCATCTGCTTCAAGCGCCTGTTTAATAGCCTCCCTTGCCTGTGTTTCACGACCGCTTAATATCATCTCTGCAACAGGCCCTTGTAGAATCCTTTCCCAGAAGTGCCGCCGCATGCCGGTCTTCGGCAATCTCTTCTTGACCTCGCCCCGAAACCCGGCCACCAGTTTCGCCAATCGGCCATATCCGGCGGGTATGAACGTCTCCAGCCGTGCACGCAGCAGGCGCGCCAGTACCGGTGATGCACCGCCTGTAGATACCGCCACGATCACCGGCGATCGGTCCACGATCGAGGGAAATACAAAACTGCACAGTTCGGGATGGTCGACGACATTGACAGGTATCTTGCGCCTGGACGCTTCATCATGTACTGCCTGATTAACGGCGATGTCATCCGTTGCCGCGATGACCAGTTCACACCTCTCCATGTCTGAGGGATCGAACTGACCAGGCCGGTATTCGATCTCGCTTGCGTCATGCATGGCCTGGAGTGTGGCGCACAATTCCGGGGCCACGACATTCACATGTCCCTCGGCACGTTGCAGCAGACTGACCTTGCGGGCGGCAACCTCCCCTCCCCCTATGACCAGGCAGTTGCGTCCTTTGATATTGATGAAAACAGGAAGAAAGTCCACGGTGACTCCGTCCAGGATTATTTTCGCGGAAGAGGTTTAACCGATAACCTCCATGCCATCCATGTAGGGCCGCAACACTTCTGGGATTTCAATCCGCCCCTTGCGGTTCTGGTAGTTTTCCATGATGGCCACCAGCGTGCGGCCGACAGCGAGTCCTGATCCATTGAGTGTATGCACCAGTTCAGGTTTCCCTGTGCCCGGATTACGCCAGCGTGCCTGCATGCGTCGTGCCTGGAAATCCTCGAAATTGCTGCACGAGGATATCTCCCGATAGCACTGCTGTCCGGGCAGCCAAACCTCCAGATCATAGGTCTTGGCGGCCGCAAACCCGAGGTCCCCCGTACATAAGGCAACGACCCGATAGGGTAATCCCAATTCCTTTAACACCGCCTCGGCATGATGGGTCAATTCTTCCAGTATGTCATAAGATTCCTGCGGCCTTACGATCTGGACGATTTCGACCTTCTCGAACTGGTGTTGTCGAATCATGCCGCGGGTATCCTTGCCGTAGGAACCGGCCTCGCTGCGGAAACAGGGTGTATGTGCGACAAATTTGAGCGGCAACATCTCCGCATCGAGTATCTCGTCCCGTACGATGTTCGTGACCGGTACCTCGGCAGTAGGAATCAGGTAGTAATCCTGGCCCTTACCATTGTCCTTTAATGCGAAAAGTTCGTCTTCGAACTTGGGTAATTGCCCGGTACTCCGCAGGCTGTCGGCATTGACAATATAGGGGACATACACCTCCTCGTAACCATGTTCCCGGGTGTGCAGTTCGAGCATGAACTGGATGAGCGCCCGATGCAGCCGTGCCAGGTCGCCACGCATGAATGCGAAACGCGCGCCACTGATCTTGGCCGCGACCTCGAAATCCAGCTCGCCAAGACCACTGCCGAGATCGACATGATCCCTGGTCTCGAACTTGAACTGCGGCGGATCACCCCATTTCCTGATCAGTTTGTTGTCATTCTCATCCTTGCCGTCCGGGACGCTGCGATGGGGTATGTTGGGCATACCTTGCAGGATGTCATTGAGCTGGGTCTGTATATGATCAAGTTGTGACTCGGCCTGCTTGAGTTTCTCACCCAGGTCCGCCACTGCCGCTCGCAATGGACCGATGTCTTCACCGACAGCCTTGGCCTGACCGATGGCCTTTGAACGCGTATTGCGTTCCTGTTGAAATTCCTGCACCTGTACCTGGATCTTCTTGCGCTCCCCTTCAAGTTCGGACAGACGCCGGGCATCGAGCTGAAACCCGCGCCGCGCAAGATGTTTTGCAACCCCTTGCGGATCATTACGTATGAGGTGGGGATCGATCATATCTGCTCTTGTTGTTGATCATCGGTCATCAGATCGGCCTGCCAGCTGATGATATGGCCCGGCGCAATCATCCCGCTCAGATGCTCAAGGATCGTGGCCACCTTGTCCGGTTCGTCGAAAAACTCGACGATTACCGGCAAATCGAGTGACATATCGAGCAAGGTTGACGAATGCATCATACCCGACTTGCCAAAGCCGCTGATACCACGGAAGACAGTGACCCCCCTCACCTTTTCCCAGTCATGCAGGCGCTTCATGAGGGGATCCAGCTTGCCTTGCGCTTCCGTAAGATAGATGCGCACCATGGTTACCTTAATCTGTCTCATAACTGCCTCCCCGCCAGTATGCCGAGCCAGGTGGATGCCAGGCATAATGTGACACTTAAGAGTATGTTTATTACCGCCTTGAACTGTTGCCCCTGTTCGAACAGATTCAGCGTTTCCAGTGAAAAGGTCGAAAAGGTGGTAAAGGCGCCCAGCAGGCCGATCAACAAGGCTGCCCGCCACTCAGCACCCAGGCTCATCCTCTCGACCAGAAAAATGTAAAGAAATCCCATCAACAGGGATCCCAACACGTTAACCGTAAGTGTGCCATAAGGAAACCCCCGTCCCAACAGCGAATGGACGCCCACCGACGTCCAGTAACGCAACAGGGCCCCTGCAGCACCTCCGGCTGCGATTGCCATGAACTGAGTCAAAACGTTTTCCGTTGTTTATTTCTTGTGTTTCTGATCAAGCTCATGAAGATGCGCCAGTTTCTCTGCTATCTTGATCTCCAGACCACGTGATACAGGGTGATAATAACGTTTCTCGGGCATTTCTTCCGGGAAATATCGTTCTCCCGCAGCATAGCCCTCGGCTTCATCGTGGGCATAGCGATAGGCCTTGCCATAGTCGAGTTCCTTCATCAGACGCGTCGGGGCATTACGCAGATGCAACGGCACTTCGAGAGAGCCGTATTCCCTGGCATCCGTCATCGCGTTATTGAACGCGGTGTACACCGCATTGCTCTTGGCAGCACATGCCATGTATGTGATCGCCTGCGCGATCGCCAATTCACCTTCCGGGCTGCCGAGTCGTTCCTGCACATCCCAGGCATTGAGCGCAATCTCCAGTGCACGAGGATCGGCATTGCCGATATCTTCGCTGGCCATCCGTACCACCCGGCGGGTAATGTATAACGGATCACAACCACCATCGAGCATCCGTGACAACCAGTACAAGGCGGCATCAGGTGATGATCCGCGTACGGATTTATGCAGTGCGGATATCTGGTCATAGAATGCCTCGCCACCCTTGTCAAAACGCCGTATACCTCCGGAGATGACCTCGTTGACCAGATCTTCTGTCACGACCTGGCGGCCATCACGATTCGGTGCAAGGTCACCGAGGATCTCGAGAAAATTGAGTGCACGTCGCCCGTCGCCGTCAGCGGCCTCTGCCAACCGGTTGCGCAACCCTTCCGCTACATCAATGTCGAGTACCCCCAGACCATGTTCACTGTCCTGTAATGCACGATCAATGATAGCCCTGATCTCACGCGGCTGCAGGGACTTTAATACATAGACACGGGCGCGCGACAATAAGGCATTATTCAGTTCAAACGACGGATTTTCCGTCGTCGCACCGATAAATATAAAGGTCCCGTCTTCTATAAAGGGCAGGAAGGCATCCTGTTGAGCCTTGTTGAAGCGATGTACTTCATCGATAAATAACACGGTCTTCTTTCCCTTTACCGAATTCAGATCCCTGGCACTGGCAACTGCGGCCCGAACCTCTTTTACCCCCGCCAGCACCGCAGACAGGCTGATAAACTGCGCATCGGCATAGCGTGCGATCAGGCGAGCAAGGGTGGTCTTGCCGGTACCCGGTGCGCCCCAGAACACCATGGAATGCAACTTGTCACCCTCGATGGCCGAACGTAACGGTTTACCCGGCTCAAGAAGGTGGGTCTGACCGACAAAATCCTCCAGGCGTTGCGGTCTTAATCTGTCTGCCAGCGGTTGACCGGAAGCGGTATGTTTTTCAGCGTTGGTATACATAGCAGCAGCCGTCAACATGTCAGAACTTTATACCTGGCATCATGCATCAATGTCCCCGACTACATCGACACCCTGAGGTGGTGTGAATTGAAATATCTGCGGATCGATTGCAGGATTACGTTGTACATTGCTAAAAACCAGTCGGGTTGTCTGTCCGAAGCTGTCGAATAATTCCATCGCATGCAAGGTATGTTCATCGAATGCCAGTCGTATCTTTTCAAAAGTGGTATCACTCATCTTTGGTATCAACTCCAGCCACTGCAGCCCATCCTGCATGCCCAGTTCAGTGATGGTGAAACTGTCCGCAAGGGGTTGTTCATTACTCAACAACAGGGCGGGCATATTGCCGATCGTCTGATCCAGCACCTTCACCGTCACCTGTTCCAGATCCGGATCGTAGATCTGGACCTTTACACCATCCGACACGATGAGTTGCTCATATGGGGTTTGATAATCCCAACGAAACCTGCCGGGCCTGAGTAACGCGAACTTTCCTGTCGCATCCTGCAGGACGGTCGATTGGGCATCGATAACCGTCTGGGTAAAATCCGCCTTCAAACCCTGCAGGTCATTAAAGAAGTCCTGTAGTCGGTCCATCCCCGTCCCCGCCAGTGTTACTGAGCTGCATATAACGCTGCAAACCAGCAGGGCGACAAGTAACGAATATTTCACACAACATGGACGATATATCAATACCCTATATTTCATAGCTCTGTCGCCTGGCGGCATTCCTGGTCTGTCAGAAAAATATAATTATTATGTTAATAAGGGAACCCCGCCAGTGAATCGGTCGATTCAGGAAATACCCATCAGGATTCGCAACGCGCCACTAATGCTCGGGGGGAGGCGGAGCCAGTACCTCGCGGGAACCGTTGGATTCCAGCGGACCGACGATGCCGGCCTGTTCCATTTCTTCCACCATACGCGCGGCACGGTTATATCCGATCTTGAGCCGACGCTGTACACCGGATATCGAGGCCTTGCGTGTCTCGGTCACAATACGCACCGCCTGGTCGTATAGTGGATCGATCTCGGCCTCCAGTGCATCGAATATTCCACCCAGGTTACTCGACGTTGATGCATCAGGTTCGATTAGTATCTCGTCGATGTACTCCGGTTCACCAGCCTGTTTGAGAAAAGCAACGACCTTATGTACTTCGTGATCGTCAACAAACGCTCCGTGCACACGTGTTGGTACCGCTGTACCCGGCGGCAGGTACAACATGTCCCCGTGCCCCAATAACTGTTCCGCGCCCATTTGATCGAGGATGGTGCGTGAATCAACCTTGGATGAAACCTGAAAGGCGATCCGGGTCGGGATATTGGCCTTGATTAAACCCGTTATGACATCGACAGATGGACGTTGTGTAGCCAGTATCAGATGGATACCGGAAGCTCGGGCCTTCTGGGCAAGTCGGGCAATCAGTTCCTCGACCTTTTTACCAACCATCATCATCATGTCAGCAAGCTCGTCGATGATGACGACTATATAGGGAATCTGCTCCAGGGTCGGAACCTCTTCACCTTCCGTCACCTTTACCAACGGGTCAGGAATCGGATTGCCGTTGTCGATCGCTTCCTTGACCTTGCGGTTGTAATTATTGATATTGCGTACACCGAGGGCGGCCATCAGGCGGTAACGTCTTTCCATTTCAGCCACACACCAACGCAGGGCATTGGCCGCCTCTTTCATGTCCGTAACCACCGGGGCAAGCAGATGCGGGATGCCTTCATAGATAGAAAGCTCCAGCATTTTCGGATCGATCATAATCAGACGCATGTCTTTAGGTGTCGAATTGTAAAGCATGCTCAGGATCATGGCGTTGATAGCTACGGACTTGCCGGAACCCGTAGTGCCCGCGACCAGTAGATGTGGCATCTTCGCAAGATCAACCACGACCGGTTGACCGCTGATATCCTTGCCCAATGCCAGTGTCATTGGCGAGGTCTGCGCATCATAATCCTTGGATTGCAGGATCTCGCTAAGCCTTACAATTTCACGGTGTTCATTGGGGATCTCAAGACCCACAACTGACTTGCCGGGGATAATCTCGACGATCCTGACACTGACGGCCGACAATGCACGAGCCAGGTCCTTGGAAAGATTGCTGATCTGGCTCACCTTCACCCCTGCTGCCGGTTGCAGTTCAAAGCGGGTGATGATCGGACCCGGATGGACTTCGACCACCTGTGCCTCGATGCCGAAGTCCTGCAGCTTCAATTCTACCTGGCGTGACATTGCTTCGAGTGCGGCGGTGGAGATATTGTTTCTGGATGGTTCAGGTAAATCCAGCAAGGAGAGGGGCGGCAGACTCCCTTCGGTAACATTTTTGAACAGCGGGACCTGTTTTTCCTTTTCGACACGCACACCCGGTTCCAGCTTCTTGATAACCGGTTCGATACGCGGTTTCGGTCGGCGTTTCTCCTTCCTGATCTCGACGTTGACTGCATCCTGCCGTTTCATACGTGCACGACGCCCGGCTATATAATCCCGCAAACGCCCGGTATACCCTTTTAGAACAGCGAACAATTCCAGGGTCATGCGTCCCGTTGCATCCATCAATACAAACCAGGACAAGCCGGTAAACAGGGATATGCCCGTCAACAACAGGGCCAGCAGAAACAGCGTGGCACCAATGAAACTGAACGGCTCTACGAGCAGACGGCCGGTCACATCACCGAGTATACCGCCTGAACTCATTGGCAACACATCCGGCGATCCCACGATATGCAAAGTGGCGAGACCGCTGCCTGCAACAATTGTCAATACAAAGCCCGAGGCACTCAGCAATATGTGGCGCAGGCCGGTCTCTTCATCCGAGGCATTGCCCTTGTATAGTAGCCATCCCGTATATCCCACCATGGCGGGCAGGACATAGGCTAGATAACCGAACAGATAGAGGCAGACATCCGCGAACCAGGCGCCGGCAATACCACCGGCGTTCTTAACCTTGTCAACCGTGGCACTGTGCGACCAACCGGGATCGGTAGAGTGATAGGTTGCCAGTGATATCAACAGGTAGATTGCAATGGCACCGAAGACGAATAACGCGCCCTCCCGCATGCCTCGACCGATATGTCTGGTGAGCGGAACCGCTCTGGACTTGTTGCGAGTTGCCTGTGCCAATAACCTGCCTATAGATACACTTGCAGTATAACTACTGATTTGAGGATGAATTATGCCACATATTTTTTCAAGGCGGGATGGATTAATTGCCCCCCACTGACATTAATGCCTCCGTTTAACGCCTTATTTTTCTGCCAGTCTTTTTCGGCCAGGATCATCAAATAAGGCATCAATGAAGCCGAGAGCGCCTGAGATGCGCTTCTGGGTACCGCTCCGGGCATGTTGGTAACTGCGTAATGAATAATATTCTCCCATATGAATGTGGGATCTGCATAGGTTGTTGGACGAGTAGTTTCAATACAGCCGCCCTGATCCACTGCTATATCTATAATGACGCTGCCGGGACTCATCTGGCGTACCATATCCGCCGAAACCAGGTGAGGCGCCTTTTCACCGGTAATCAAAACCGCACCAACAAGTACATCCGCCTTGCAGGCTTCCCGTTCGATCAGATCATTGTAGGGATACAGGGCCGTGACATTACCGCCCAGCGCGCGCATGCGTTCAAGTTTTTGTCGATTACGATCAAATACAACCACCTCTGCGCCCAGTGAGGCTGCCACAACTGCGGCGTTGCCACCAGCCACGCCGCCGCCGAGTATCACAACCCTGCCGCGTTCCGCAGCCGGCAGACCACCCAGTAGAATACCCTTGCCGCCGTGATGATGGTACAGCAACGTCGCAGCGGTTTGTACTGCAATCCTGCCTGCGATATCACTCATCGGCGCCAGTAACGGTAATTGTCCATCCTCGGATTGTACTGTCTCGAATCCGATAGCGGTCAGACCGATGTCCAATAGACGTTTGGTGAGTTCCGGATTGGCAGCGAGATGGAGATAACTGAACAGCAAATGGTCACTGCGTAGTAGTGATAATTCAGGTTCCACTGGTTCCTTCACCTTGACGATCAACCGGGCGGCTTCATACAAGGCATTGATGTCTGCCGATATGCTGGCACCTGCCATCCTGTATATCTGATCCGGATAACCACTCAATTCACCCGTGCCGCTCTGAATGAAGACCTCGTGACCCAGACGAACCAATGCCGCAACCGCCTCAGGAATCAGTCCAACACGCCCTTCATGGATTTTGATCTCTCGTGGAATTCCGATACGCATCTTTACCGTACTCCTTACATAACGTACTATTTATCCCGGTTGTCACCGAATACGGATCAAACACAAGACCTTAAAAATTTTGGTGAATACCGCCGGGGCCGTGTTTCCTGCCTCTGTTTTCACAATATCATACATTCACAATCCTGGAGTTTACATAAGTGGCTGAAGCAAAACATTGCCGTCTATTGATCCTGGGGTCCGGTCCCGCCGGATATACCGCGGCTATCTATGCCGCACGCGCCAATCTCAATCCGGTCCTCATCACAGGTATCGAACAGGGTGGGCAGCTAACAACCACCACAGACGTTGATAACTGGCCCGGTGACCCCTACGATCTACAAGGCCCCGCACTGATGGAGCGGATGCTGCAGCACGCGCAACGCTTTGACACCGAGATTATCTTCGATCATATCAACAAGGCTGACCTGAATCGCAAACCCTTTCAACTCATCGGCGACAGCGGTACTTACACCTGCGACGCCCTGATCATCGCCACCGGTGCATCCGCCAAATATCTCGGCCTGCCTTCGGAAGAGGCCTACAAGGGACGAGGTGTTTCCGCCTGTGCAACCTGTGATGGCTTCTTTTATAAACAGCAACCTGTCGCGGTAATCGGCGGCGGTAATACCGCCGTCGAAGAGGCGCTATATTTATCCAATATCGCCTCACAGGTCACCGTCGTTCACCGCCGTGACACGTTCAGGGCTGAAAAAATCCTCTCCAATAAACTCATCGAGAAATCTCATTCGGGTAATGTGACTATGGAATGGGACAGTGTACTGGAAGAGGTCCTGGGCTCCGATGCCGGGGTCACGGGAATTCGTATCAAGAACGTCAAGAACAATCAAACGAAAGGCCTCGATGTGCAGGGAGTATTCATCGCCATCGGCCACCAACCCAATACATCGATATTTGAAGGCCAGCTTGAGATGAAAAACGGTTATATCAACCTGTATCCAACGGAACACGGCAATGCAACGGCGACCTGTATCCCGGGTGTATTCGCTGCAGGTGACGTCAGCGACCCGATATACCGCCAGGCCGTTACCTCGGCCGGCTCGGGTTGCATGGCAGCACTGGACGCGGAACGCTATCTCGACAATTTGAACGACAATTGAATACGTGATGTATGAGAATATTCGCCAATAGCAAGGACCATCATCATGTTTAAAAAAGATCAGAGGCGGTTCCCCCGAATTGATGTCGAATGTGAGATAAATTACAGGATTGTCAATGAGAGTGAATTCAAAACCGGGATAGCCAGAAATATCAGCAGCAAGGGCGTCCTGTTCGTGACAAATGGAAAATACGAGATCGGCCAGTTGATGGAGATCAAGATCGTACCAGGGGAAACGTCTGTCCCGACTCATGGCGCCATAATCGAGATTGTCAGGATAAATCCACTCAAAAGCGATAATAAAATTGAAATTGCAGGACTGATCAAGGTAATGAAATAATATCAATCACAAACCGGTTTCCCGCAGTCTGCAACAACCCGTATTTACTGCGATCGATCAAGGGCAGTTCTATACGCAATCCTGCTTGAGTTTACAGCATCCGGCGCAATGACCATGGATATTCGTATCATTAATACCATTGATGATGTGTCTGCGGCACACTGGAACGAGCTTCATGACAACCGCAATCCTTTCGTCACATATGAATTCCTGTCATCCCTCGAACGGGAACAGTGTGTCGGTGACGACACAGGGTGGGAGCCGCGCATCATCATTGCCGAGCAAGAGGATCAACCGGTGGGTGCCATCCCGATGTATCTCAAGTACCATTCCATGGGGGAATTCGTCTTCGACTGGGCCTGGGCCGGCGCCTATAGTCGCAGTGGACTGGACTACTACCCAAAACTGGTGATTGCAATCCCCTATACGCCGGTTACCGGTCCACGGCTGTTACTGGCCGATTCTCCGGAACGTAATCACATCGCAGAAGCCATGATCGATTTCGCACTTCAATATGCCCGTGACCAGGAAGTTTCCTCCATGCACTGGCTTTTTCCCAATGAATCGGATTCACAACGTTTGCAGCGCCATGGTCTCCTGCTGCGCACGGATTGCCAGTTTCACTGGAAAAACGCCGGCTATTCAAGTTTCGACGATTTCATCTCACGGCTGTCATCTCATAAACGAAAAAAGCTCAAACGGGAACGCCGATATGTCGAAGAACAAGGCATCCGTTGTGAGGTAATCGAAGGGGACGGGATTATTCCCTCCCATCTCGATACCTTCTACGAATTTTATCAATCGACTTTTTATAAAAAAGGACATATCGCCCCCTTGACACGCGGCTTCTTTAAAGCCCTGGGCAAAAGACTTCCCCGGTCCGTCGTCCTGATATTTGCATATCACGATTCTCAATGTGTCGCCGGCGCCTTCTTCATGCGGGGGCCAGATACACTCTACGGCCGTTACTGGGGCTGCAAGGAGGAATTTCACAGCCTGCACTTCGAATTGTGTTATTACCGCGCGATTGATTATTGTATTGCACACGGGATTAAACATCTTGAGGCTGGCGCCCAGGGTGAACACAAATTGATGCGCGGTTTTTATCCGACCCAGACCCGTTCACTGCACTGGATAGCCCACCCGGCTTTTCGCAGGGCCATTGAGGATTATCTTGTGCATGAAACTCATGAAATCGAATTCTATATGAATCAGACAGAAAAACATTTGCCTTACAAAACCGGCTCCTGATGACCATCACGGCGCACGACATTCCTGTCTGGATCGACCCGCAGACGACCGAATGCCGGTTCCCCGATGTCTCTCTGGCGCTTGTGGAACCTAATGGCCTGTTGGCCATCGGCGGAAATCTTTCTGCACGATGTCTGCTTAACGCCTATCGACACGGGGTATTTCCCTGGTATAACGATGGCCAACCGATACTGTGGTGGAGTCCTGATCCACGCGCGGTGCTTTTTCCGTCCGAATTCAGGGTATCACGCAGCCTGCGCAAGACCCTTAATAAGGATCTCTATACTGTCACCCTGGATACAGCCTTTGCACAGGTCGTTGAGGCATGTTCCGAATCACGTCCATATGCCAGCGGCACATGGATCACGCAGGAAATGAAGCAGGCCTACCAGTTGCTGTTTGAACAGGGATATGCCCATTCCGCAGAGACCTGGAGTCACGGAAAACTGGTGGGAGGACTCTATGGCGTTGCGATAGGCGGCGCGTTTTTCGGGGAATCCATGTTTTACCGCAAACGTGATGCGTCCAAGGTCGCTTTTACCCGGCTGGTTCGCCAACTGGGCGCCTGGGGCTATCAATTGGTCGATTGTCAACTCTCGTCACAACATCTGGCAAGCCTGGGTGCACGCGATATAAACAGAGTGGAATTTTGCCGGATACTGGCGGAGGCCTGTAAACTACCGGGTCGGGAAGCGCCATGGAGATTCGACATGAGTACCGATCATGGTACCGGGTAAGTAATCAATTCAAGAATCAGGTATACTATCTGGTTTTTGCAGATCGTATTCTATAGAATCTTGGTCCAATCAACATAAGACGAAACAAACAATGGCAAAAGAAGAACACATCGAAATGGAAGGGACGGTCATCGAAACCTTGCCCAATACCATGTTCCGTGTCGAGTTGGAAAACGGCCATGTTGTCACCGCCCATATCTCGGGAAAAATGCGTAAGCATTACATCCGTATCCTGACCGGGGACAAGGTAACCGTGCAACTGACCCCTTATGACCTGTCAAAAGGCAGGATTGTCTTTCGTGCCCGCTAGCTTGTGACGGCTATTCTTCTTCGACAGTTTCCTTGGAATTTGCCTTTATATCGAACACCAGTTTCTCGTCCTTGACGTCGATCCGTATTGAACCGCCTTTTACCAGTTTTCCGAACAGCAATTCCTCGGCGAGAGGTTTCTTGATGTTTTCCTGAATAGTGCGGGCCATGGGTCTCGCCCCCATCTTTGGATCGAAGCCGTTGACTGCAAGCCATCGACGTGCAGGTTCCTCGACCTCAAGCGCGACATTCTTCTCCTGAAGTTGTGCCTCCAGTTCGATAATAAACTTGTCAACGACGTGCGAGATGGTCGCCGGTTCAAGCGCCTTGAATTGTATGATCGCATCGAGACGGTTACGGAACTCGGGAGTGAACATGCGCTTGATAACCTCCATCCCATCGGTTGAATGATCCTGATGGGTAAATCCTATCGACGGACGGCTCATCTGCTCGGCACCCGCGTTGGTGGTCATGACGATGATCACATTGCGAAAATCCGCCTTGCGGCCATTGTTGTCCGTCAGGGTGCCGTGATCCATGATCTGCAATAACAGGTTATACACATCCGGATGGGCCTTCTCGATCTCGTCGAGCAATAACACGGCGTGTGGATGTTTGGTAATCTCCTCGGTCATCAGTCCACCCTGATCAAATCCGACATAGCCCGGGGGTGCACCGATCAGGCGCGAGACGGTGTGGCGCTCCATGTACTCGGACATATCGAAGCGTATCAATTCTATCCCGAGAATATGTGCGAGCTGGCGCGTCACTTCTGTCTTACCGACACCGGTTGGGCCGGCAAACAGGAACGAACCGATGGGCTTACTGCTGTCACCGATACCCGAGCGTGCCATCTTGATGGCGGATGCCAGCACATCGATGGCCTCGTCCTGGCCGTAGACCACCATCTTGAGATCACGTTCCAGGGTGCGCAGTTTATCCTTGTCGGAACTGGAGACGCTTTTTGCCGGGATGCGGGCGATCTTGGCGATGATATCCTCCACCTGTTTGACGCCAATTGTCTTTTTTCGTTTTGAGGTGGGCTGCAAGCGCTGATTCGCGCCAGCCTCGTCGATGACATCGATTGCCTTGTCCGGGAGGTGACGGTCATTGATATAACGTGCGGACAATTCCACCGCGACGCGCAGGGATTCGCGCGTATATTTCACCTTGTGATGATCTTCGTAACGACCCTTCAAGCCCTGCAGGATCTGCACCGCCTCCTCGATCGACGGTTCTGTGATATCGATCTTCTGGAATCGGCGCGCCAATGCGCGATCCTTTTCAAAGATCCCGCGGTATTCGTTATATGTGGTCGATCCGATGCATCTCAGATCACCCGTTGAAAGCACCGGCTTGATTAGGTTGGATGCATCCATGACACCGCCGGATGCCGAACCGGCACCGATGATGGTATGGATCTCGTCTATAAACAGGATGGCGCTTGGCTCTTTCTTGAGTTGTGCAAGGATACCCTTGAGGCGTTTTTCGAAATCGCCACGGTATTTCGTTCCGGCCAGCAAAGCACCCATGTCGAGGGCATAGATATTGGTCTTTTTCAGCACCTCGGGTACCTCTCCGTCGACGATCTTCTTGGCCAGACCTTCCGCAATGGCGGTTTTACCCACACCCGCTTCGCCGACCAGCAGGGGGTTGTTCTTCCGTCGGCGGCATAGTACCTGGATGACACGCTCCAGCTCGATGCCGCGGCCGATAAGCGGATCGATCTTGCCGAGCAAGGCAAGCTGATTCAGATTCGTCGCAAAATTTTCAAGCGGCGTTTTGGTGGTGGTATCCGCCTCAACCTCTTCATCCGAGGAGATCGAAATCCCGTCCAGCTCGTCCTCTCCCGACATCTTGGTCAGGCCATGGGAGATATAATTGACGACGTCGAGACGGGTAATGTTTTGTTCATTCAGAAAGTAGACGGCCTGGGAATCCTGTTCACCGAAGATGGCAACCAGGACATTGGCGGCGCCTACCTCGCGCTTGCCGGTGGATTGCACATGAAACACTGCCCTCTGCAGAACCCTCTGGAATCCCAGTGTCGGTTGGGTCTCGCTTTCCTCATCATGCAACAGGGGGGTGGTCTCATCGAGAAAACCGCTAATATCCCGCTTCAGGTTATCGATATCTGCGCCACAGGCACGCAGCACCGATGAGGCGGATGAATTATCGAGCAAGGCCAGTAACAAATGCTCTACGGTCATAAATTCATGATTTTTATCGCGTGCCTCTCGAAAGGCGGCATTTAAAGTAAATTCAAGATCCTTGCTTAACATAGAATCACCTTTTTGTTTATGACTAAGCCTCTTCCATGGTGCACTTCAAGGGATGCTGGTTTTCGCGGGAAAATTGATTGACCAGAGCAACCTTTGTCTCAGCGATATCCCGGGAATACACACCGCAAACCCCGACTCCGCGCGTATGGACATGTAGCATGATCTGGGTTGCCGTTTCACGGTCCATACCGAAGATCTTTTGCAGGACATCAACTACAAAGTCCATCGGTGTATAGTCATCATTGATCAATAACACCTTGTATAAGGGTGGTCGCTTAAGCTTGGGTTTGGCCTCCTGAAGCGCCAAACCATCGTCATGGAAATGCTGCTGCTTGGTACCCTTCATGACATATATTATAGCCGATCCAGAAAAAAAATTCCTCGCCAGATCTACAGATAACTACAAGAATAATAGACCTATTTTGTCCAGTTTCGTGAAAAGAACCGGTCGATATGAACCTCCATTCTACACCATGCCCGGATGATCGTATTTGCCTTCAAGGACAAGCAAGATATTGGCCAATCAAGGCTGGGGATAGAGATGCCGTACCCCGGAAGCTCGTAAGGATCTAAAATAGAACTTGACTAAGGCACTCAATTTGATCATAAATAGTGTTGCTAAAATAATAATAAAGATCATCACAACATACTTCAGATAATAACGAATGCGGTAGTTCTGCTGCAATAACATGAGGTAAGGGGAGTTATGGCGACAGGAGCAGTAAAGTGGTTTAGTAATGCCAAGGGTTTCGGGTTTATTTCACCAGATGAAGGCGGTGAAGACGTATTTGCCCATTTTTCAGAAATCAGCATGGAAGGTTATAAGAGTCTGAAAGGTGGTCAGAAAGTCGAATTCGAAATTACCGAAGGGCCTAAAGGTCTGTTCGCGGCAAATATTCGACCTTCACAAGAACAACAATAACAGCACAGTTCGCATAGCCAGTTGGCTAAAAAAATCGATGCGCTATCGCGTAGGGCTACATATTGGCTACGATGGCATCTCCAAACCCTGAACAGCTCACCAGGGTTGCGCCCGTCATGAGACGTTCGAGATCATAGGTCACTGTCTTGTTCAATATCGCTCTGCTGAGTCCTTTTATAACCAAATCAGCCGCTTCGGCCCATCCCAGATGGCGCAGCATCATCTCCGCCGACAGGATCAATGAACCGGGGTTGACCTGATCCTTGCCGGCATATTTTGGCGCGGTACCATGGGTGGCTTCGAACATGGCTACGGTATCCGAGAGATTGGCGCCCGGCGCGATCCCGATTCCGCCCACCTGTGCGGCGAGGGCGTCGGAAATATAATCACCGTTCAGATTGAGAGTGGCGATAACGCTGTAATCCCCCGGTCGCAACAGAATCTGTTGCAAAAAGGCATCGGCGATCACGTCCTTGATAATGATCTCCTTTTTTGTCCGCGGATTTTTCATCCGGCACCACGGTCCCGTATCAATCTCCCGCGCGCCAAACTCCTCCTTGGCCAGTTCATATCCCCAGTTCTTGAAGCTTCCTTCCGTAAATTTCATGATATTGCCCTTGTGGACCAGGGTAATGGAACTGTGGTCGTTGTCGATCGCATAACGGATTGCCTTGCGCACCAATCGGCGAGTACCGTCGCGAGACACTGGCTTGATGCCGATACCGGAGCTTTCAGGAAAGCGGATCTTTTTCACTCCCATCTGCTGTTGTAGAAAATCGATCAGCTTTTTCGCCTCCGGTGAACCGGCCTCCCATTCGATGCCTGCATAGATATCCTCGGAATTTTCACGGAAGATAATCATATGGGTCTTTTCAGGTTCCTTGAGCGGGCTCGGCGTACCTTTAAAATAACGAATTGGACGCAGGCAGACGTAAAGATCGAGATTCTGTCGCAGGGCAACATTCAGGGATCGTATTCCGCCGCCGACCGGGGTGGTCAGCGGACCCTTGATGGAAACACTGTATTCCCGCAGGGCATCGAGTGTTTCATCGGGCAACCAGATATCCTTACCGTATACACGGGTGGCCTTTTCACCGGCGTAGACCTCCATCCAGGCGATGGAGCGTTTGCCGCCGTATGACTTGGCAACGGCGGCATTGACCACATTCTGCATGACCGGGGTAATATCCACGCCTATACCGTCACCTTCGATACAGGGAATGACCGGGTGTTGCGGAACATTCAGGGAAAAATCATCATTGATGGTGATCTTTTCCCCGTCACCGGGGATGTTAATATGATGGAATGCCATGGATACTCCCTTGTTTTTCCGCGCAAACAAACGGTTTATTCTATCAGTTATACAGGTTATGTACATATGCAGCGCCAGAGCCGTGATGAATATTGACTCATCAAGCAAACATAAACCATCGACCGTGATACTGTTCAACAAACCATACGGTGTATTGACTCAGTTCACAGATGTCAACGGAAGAAGCACGCTTAAGGATTATATCGATATTCATGAGATCTATCCTGCCGGAAGACTTGATAAGGACAGTGAGGGTCTTGTCATCCTGACCAGCGACGGTCGCCTGCAACACGACATCTCGAATCCACGCAACAAGATGGAAAAGACGTACTGGATCCAGGTCGAGGGCATACCGGACGAGACAGCATTGAAACAGCTACAAAATGGTGTCAGGCTACGTGATGGTATCACCCGCCCTGCCAGGATACACAGGATTGCTGAACCACCGGTATGGTCACGTCAGCCTCCTGTCAGACACCGTGCTCATATCCCGACCTCATGGCTCGAGATAAAGATAACGGAAGGGAAAAATCGTCAGATCAGGCGCATGACTGCGGCCGTCGGATTTCCTACCCTACGGTTGATACGTGTCGCTGTCGGCCCCTGGACTCTGGGTGAACTCACTCCAGGTATGTGGAAATCACTGTCGTTAAAACGGGAGCTTGTATGAAATGGCAACCACATATTACGGTCGCTGCAGTCGTTGAATGCGATGACCGTTTTCTGATGGTGGAAGAAGAAAGCTGTGGCAAGATTGTGATCAATCAACCGGCCGGACATCTGGAAAGGGATGAAAGTCTTGTAGATGCGGTCATCCGCGAAACCCTGGAAGAAACTGCGTGGCACATTAATCCCACAAGTATCATTGGTGTCTATCAATGGACAAATGAAAGTGATCGCCACACCTTCATACGGGTTGGCTTCGCCGGTGAATGTATCGGGCACGAAGCTGAACGCGAGCTCGATACGGGAATACTCAAGGCCTTGTGGCTAACGCGGCATGACCTGGAAAAACAGGAACATCGTCTGCGCAGCCCGATGGTAATGCAGTGCATCGACGATTATCTGTCCGGGCAGCGCTATCCATTGCACCTTGTAAACGATTTGTCTGACAGCAGTTAGCGGGTAACAGGCCCGACATCCTTGTATCGCAATGATCTGCTACAATAATAATCTTGAACGACTCTTGGCTGTTATTAATGAATGATGTCCCTGCCACGTAACGCCCATATCATGATCGGCATGTCCGGCGGGGTTGATTCTTCGGTCGGCGCCCTGTTATTGCAACAAAAGGGTTATACGGTCACCGGCCTGTTTATGAAAAACTGGGAAGAGACTGACCCGAATGCCCGCTGTACCGCCTTGCAGGACAGTCGTGATGCCATGGATGTCTGTGACAGGATCGGAATTCCATTCGAAGCTGTCAATTTTTCCAATGAGTACTGGGAACATGTATTCCGGTATTTCCTTGATGAATACCGCAGTGGCCGGACACCGAATCCGGATGTATTGTGCAATAAGGAGATCAAGTTCAGGGCGTTCCTGGATTATTCGCTCGAACATGGCGCCGATGTAATTGCGACAGGTCACTACGCACGCATCGAGAAGAAAGACGGCTATTATTACCTGTTAAAAGCAAGGGATCCGAACAAGGACCAGAGTTATTTTCTCTATGCACTCGATCAATATCAGCTCTCCAGAGCCGTCTTCCCCCTGGGAGAATTGTACAAATCCCGGGTGCGGGAAATTGCCCAACAGGCCGGGTTTCAAAACCATGCGAAAAAAGACAGCACCGGCATCTGTTTTATCGGTGAAAGGAGGTTCAATGAATTCCTGAATCAATTTCTACCGGCCCGTACCGGCGAGATCCGAACCGTTGATGACGTGGTAATCGGCTCCCATAACGGCCTGATATTTTACACCATCGGTCAGCGGAAGGGCATCGGGATCGGTGGTTGCCAGGATCATGATGGAGCACCCTGGTACGTAGTTGATAAACGCATTGCGGACAATGTGCTGGTTGTCGCCCAGGGCCAACATCATCCCATGCTTTACAACCGCAGTGTCACAGCAAGCAAGCTCAACTGGATAACGAGTAACCCGGCGAAATCGCCCTTTCGCTGCAAGGCAAAATCGCGCTATCGGCAACAGGATCAGTCATGTACAGTGACGGTGATTGATGCCAACAGCTGCCGGGTTCTCTTCGATGTCCCGCAACGGGCATTGACACCCGGTCAATCCATCGTTTTTTATGATGAGGATATATGTCTCGGCGGCGGCATAATTGATCGGGTAGGTGATATCACCGCACATCAGCAGGGAAAGACACCATCTGGTCAGTTACTTGTAACAGCAGGTGAGATAGACCATACACTTGGCTCTAGCATCGTATGACCCACACATTCAGCGAAACAATACTTGCGCTAGCCGGCATCATTCAGGCGACAAAGCTGGTTCAGGAAATCGCCAGTCACGGCACAGTCGATCAAGCAAATTTCGAAGTCTGTATACATAGTCTGTTCGAGACCAATCCCCGTGATACGGCCTCGGTATATGGCGGGGTGGAAGGGGTCCGTCCCGGCCTGATCGTGCTGACGGAACAACTCGGTGAGCAACAACATAAGAGGGATATGGAAATCACAAAGTACGTGATCTCGGTCATGCACCTTGAAAAAAAACTGTCAAAACGGCCAGACATGCTGAAAACCATAGGTCAGGGTATTGATAAGGCACGTGAACAGGCCGGTCATTTTTCCATGACACATGAAAATGTAATCGCTAACCTGGCAGACCTGTATGTCAATACGATCAGCACACTGCAGCCGCGTATTATTGTAAATGGCGAACACGGTTATCTGACCGATCCCGACAATGCCAACAAGATACGTGCACTGCTGTTGGCAGCAATACGCTCGGCAGTATTATGGCGTCAATGCGGTGGCAACAGACTGCAACTTCTCTTGAATCGTAAGAAGATAATCCAGATGGCCGGGAGCTTATTACGCACACAATAATTGCAGCTATGCATAACAGTGATTCGCTATCCCGTCTTAATAACCCATTTTATTTGGTCAATGTTCTGTTAAACTAACGCAGCTACACGAATATCATGATCTGTGGACTATGGATTTATCATCACTGACGACGATCTCACCCATCGACGGCCGATACTACGACAAGGTCGCCCCGCTGCGTCCCATATTCAGTGAATATGGTTTGATACGCCATCGGGTTCTGGTCGAAATCCGCTGGCTACAGGCCTTGTCAGCAAATCTCGATATTATGGAAGTACCGACATTAAGCAGCCATGCCAATAATATACTGGATGGCATCATAGAAAATTTCGACATCGATGATGCGCAACGTGTGAAAAATATCGAACGCACAACCAACCATGACATAAAGGCAATTGAATATTTTCTTAAGGAAAAAATAGCCAGTAATGATGAGCTCAGTGCGGTAAGTGAATTTATTCACTTTGCGTGCACTTCGGAGGATATCAATAATCTTGCCTACGCCATGATGATGCGCGAGGCTCGCGCGCAGGTATTGTTGCCGTTTATGGATGACCTCATCAATACCATCACACACCTGGCACATACGTATGCTTCACAGTCCATGCTTGCACGAACCCACGGTCAGAGTGCGTCACCCACCACGCTGGGAAAAGAGATGGCGAATGTCGTCCATCGACTCAGACGGCAACGCGAACAATTTGCCGCGGTTATGCTGATGGGCAAGATGAACGGAGCAACGGGAAATTTCAACGCTCACCTCGCAGCCTATCCGGAGGTGGACTGGCCGGCATTTTCAGAGAGTTTTATCTTCCAGCTGGGTATGGAAGCCAATGCCTATACAACCCAGATAGAACCGCATGATTATCTGGCGGAATATTTCGATGTCTGCGCCCGTTTCAACACCGTACTACTTGATTTCTGCCGTGATATCTGGGGTTACATCTCGCTGGGTTATTTTACCCAAAAGAATATTGCCGGTGAGGTGGGATCCTCGACAATGCCCCATAAGATCAATCCCATTGATTTCGAAAACGCCGAGGGAAACATCGGCTACGCCAATGCAATCTTTCATCATCTCAGCACCAAACTGCCTGTCTCGCGCTGGCAACGTGACCTGAGTGACTCCACCGTCCTGCGTAATATAGGCGTTGCCATTGCCCACTCCTTGATCGCCTATCAGTCCTGTCTCAAGGGGATCAGCAAGCTGGAATGTAACCCCGACAGAATCCAGGCCGACCTGGATCATGCCTGGGAGGTGCTGGCAGAACCCATCCAGACAGTCATGAGACGTTATAACATTGAAAATCCATATGAAAAATTAAAAGAACTCACCCGCGGTAAATCCGTGGGCCCTGAACTATTTCAGGATCTGATCAATACCCTGAATATACCAAAAGAGGCCAAATCGCGCCTGCTGGCACTCACTCCCAATACGTACACCGGCAACGCCAACGATCAGGCTAAAAAGATCTAGACCCGAAAATCCTCCCGAATTGTGACCTTTCTCACAGTTTCATGACCTCCCTTATGGATAATAGATCCCAGAAGGGATTTTAGGCGATGCATCCCTTCCACACTCCTCCAAATAAGCGTCGTCTGAGCACCCCTAAGCCCGTGCTGCCAGCTCCTCCCTTGCAGCACGGGTATTTTTTTGGACTGCGGTATGCCATATAAAAACTGCCGCGTTACAATGATCCTGCCTTAATCAACCACATAACAATTATAGGGTGGCACCAAACTCGATCTGCCATTAGCATGGAGCTGAAACCTGTTGAATGACATAGAAAATTATGATTCAGGCAAAACAGAGGGTGAGATACCGCTCGACGGCAGCGAGGATAATCGCCGTGCTGCACAGGACCTCGCATTACAGGCACAACGCTCATTACGAATATATACGCGTGACATGGACATCCCTGTCTACAATTCACGGGAATTCGTCGATGCGGTCACGAGTCTGGCGACGCGTAGCCAATATACCTTTATTCATATCCTGATCCGGGATTCAACCAATGTGGTTAAAAACGGTCATCGTCTTATCGAACTTGCCTACCGCTTAAGCAGCAAGATCAAACTCCGCAACCCGTATCATGAGTACAGGAATTATAATGAAGCCTTTCTGGTAGCCGATGAAACCGGACTGATACACAGGAGAATTGCCGATCGTTATGAAGGTATAGCTGATTTCCGCAATCCACTGAAAGCGCGCAATCTGGCGTACTTTTTTGACGAGGTATGGGAAAAAAGCGCTCCTGACCCGGAACTGCGCCGCCTGCACCTTTAATTACAAAATGCCACCCTATTTACCTGCTTCAATAGAAACCAACTCCCGGTTAGTGATTGACCGGTTGATTACATGTGAACAGCGCCCTATTTACTATTTTCAATTTTCTGTTTTTGTTCCTGCTCCAGTTTCTGCGCCCTGTCCTCTTCCTCACGTTCCCGTTTATTACGACGATCATCATAGGCCAGATATGCCAGGAACAGCACAAGGATGATGATTACCACTCCCTGAAATATGATAGCTCCCATGACCCCTCTTAAAGACTGTGTCGGTTTAATCTGATTGTAGCTAAAATAATTTATCTCAACATAACATGGTATACTCAGGTTTTGAAATCGAGATTTTAGTCACAGTTATTCATAGGTTAAACCGCTAACGTATATCCTCAATCAGGATGAGGTGATCACATGCGCATATTACTTTTAATCCCTGTATTTGTTTTGACATTACTTGCCGTTTTACCACTATCAACTGTTTACGCTGCGGATAACGATATTTCACTTGATCCAAGTTTAATACAATCGGATTTCAATACCCTGGTCGAAGAACTTGGAACGGCGGTGTCCTATAACCCGGTTGCCCCTGCCGAACCACTGGGTGTCACCGGTTTTGATATCGGTCTCGCCGTATCGATGTTCGATATTAATGACAACGTATGGAACAAGGCCGTCAGCGATACCGATGCGCCCTCGATGCTGCCTGTACCCAGACTCATGGCCCGCAAAGGACTCCCCTTCGGCGTAGATGTCGGCCTTGCCTATACCAAGGTACCCGGTAGCAATATCAAGGTCATCGGCGGTGAAATCCGCAAGGCAATTTTCGAAGGTTCAACCACTACGCCCGCCATCACCGTTATCGGACATACCAGTAACCTGAGCGGTACCGATGATGTTGATATCTCTGCTTATGGTTTTGATGTCGGTATAAGCAAGGGATTTGCCATCTTTACGCCCTATGCGGGTATCGGCCAGGTGTGGATTAATGGCAGTGAAAACGCCGGAATTGGTCTCGCTGATCATGATACTTCGGAGACGCGCAGCTATGCAGGTGTTCGTATCGGATTCATGCCCCTGATTAACCTGGTGGCCCAGGTGGATTTTTCGGTCGTAAACAGTTACAGTCTGAGGCTTAATCTGGGTTTCTGATTCTAGACGACTGCCTTGGCATTCGGTTTTATATAATCCAGGACATTAATACCGTAGGTTTCCCCCTGTACTACACACTTGATGTCGAATTGTGTACCGTGCTTCGTTGTATCTAATCTAGCGAGATCGATAATCCTTGGCGGCATAATGCGCTCTTTCCTCTCGTTTAACACGAGCAGGATTTTTGGTTTCAGTCGGCGTTCACGGTTGATCGACACCACGATACCGACGGCGCCGCACACCAGTTCGACGATACTCCCCACCGGATATATACCCAGGCACTGAATAAACTGTTCGACCATTTTCTGGTCCAGATCCGTCTTACGCAGTTCGTATAGTTGCTTCATGGCATCCATCGAATGAATACCGTGGTGATAGACACGCTGACTGGTAATGGCATCATACATATCCACGATGGCTACCATCCTGCCATACAAACTGATCTGGTCTGCATTCAATCCATGGGGATAACCTGAACCGTTCATGCGTTCATGATGTGAGTATGCCACATCCACAACGTTTTGAGATAAACCATCCGTCGTAGTCAGAATTTCCTTACCGTAGATAGGATGCAATTTCATCAGTTTGAATTCTTCACTGGTCAGTTTACCCGGTTTATTCAATACCAGTTCGGGCACACGAATCTTTCCCAGATCATGCAACAGCGCACCCAATCCAAGTTCATTCAACATCTCTCTTGAAAAACCGACATGCCGGCCGAATGCAAGTGAAAGGATGCAGACATTCAAACTATGGATAGCGGTATATTCATCCTTGTTTTTCAACTGAGTCAGCCAAATCGTTGCATCAGGATTCCGAATGATGCTGTCTACGATGGTTGAAACGGTCGCCTTTGCCGCCTGGGTGTTGATACTCTTGCCCATACGGATGTCTCTATACATGTTCTGAACAACATTCTTTGCCTGCTTATGGATGATCTTTGCTACTTTAATCTCATTTTCAAAACGGACGTTGACTTTATATGCGGGTCGATTTTCGACCACGATGTGTCTCGAATCATCCTGGGGGTTATTGGCGGGCTGGCCAACAATGGAGAGATCAGTATCAACATCCCGGCCTTTATCGGGGTCGATATAGATATGCTTACAATAGCGCCTGATTTCTTCGATATCCTTGGGTGAGGTAATCCATAGTCCCTGCAGCATAAAGGGGGTCTCCAGCCAGGGCCTATCCAACTCACGGATATACATACCCACCTTCAGATCCCAGACATCAATCTTTTTCATACTATATGCTGCAAATTGTTATGGATAAATGACTTACACGTATAAAAGTATGGAATAACAGACAGATACGCTAACGAAGTGTATCGGCTCTCTGGATGAAAGCTTTACTAGTCCGCCTGCCTTAGTCTGATTTTCCCATCGGGATTCCATATAATAACGTAATACATTGTTATTTTTATATATTTTGTATAATTACGGGATAAACCTCGTTAAGATTGAGCTTTGCAAAGTCATTGAGCACACATGCCAATGTAAGCCAGCCATGTGATTGATTATCCATGGGATTGCAACTTCTGCCAGTCTTTTGATACGGGTGACGGGATCTGCACAGCATGGGTCAGCAGAATCTCTCCCGGCGGCGCTTTTGAGCTTGTTGACAGGCTATTCGGTTTACAGTGATACACTATATTCAGTAAACATGGTGACCTGTAGCCAACTCAGCTGGGGGCAATGCCCTCTATGGCCACCACTGATGATTCAATTGGACCATTTGGAAAATTCACTGATAACGATTCTTGGGGCTGGAATGCCTCTTTAATTGATTTTGGCTCCGCCCCTCCTGGATCTTGATCATGAGCTCACCTGGACGCACATCAAATTCGGTAGCCAATATTCTGATACGACCGGTTTAGAGCCTGATTTTCATTTAAGTGTGTACAACTTTATAGACAAAGTATTTCTCTGATATCCTAAATAGATTCGCCGGTATAGTTCCGGCGGTAATTGCCGATATCGGGATTATCCTTACTGAAAAAACATGTTGATACAGAGCAACGATGCTACGCATATTTGGCAAGCATAAAACCTCGGCGAAAAATCAGGATCGGACTGTGAAGGTTGATACCGGCCTTGATGTAAGCAAGATCAACGAGGCAATCCTCCGTTTCCCCATCGGCAAAAAGATTCACTGTTTTCCCGAATTCCAGTCACAGTTGACATTCGAATCCATTGTCATCGGATACTCCATAAATAATGCACTCGTATTTTCACCGAACGATATATATCACGATGCTCGCGAGAATGGGGATGTGCTCTATGTAAAGAACAATGATGGTGAACAGCGCTTTAAGTATATCAAGAGTTTCAACATTATTATTCCTGATAATACAGACGATAATCACCAATTGGATTATTTACGCAAGTCTGAAATTTGTAAGACTGCATTCCGCAACGGCAACAATATCACGCTGATTGCGGATAATACCGACAAGGGCACCCCACAGGTGGAGACAACCGTTACCAAAACAACCATTCCGAAAGATGGTTATTATGCAAACAACAAGGTGGTCTACCTCGGTCCCAACCTGAACAGTCTTTCATACATTGATCAACGTCAGCATTACCGCTTGAGAATCTGGTTACCCGCCACCCTCTCGGTTTCCGCGGATAATCCCGCCGATTGTCATCTTTCTGATTTCTCTGATGAAAGTGTCCAGATAAGATTTAACGAAGGTGATGCATTTCTCTCTGAAATTTCAGCTAACGATGAAGCGGTCGTCACCTTCCAACTCGATAATTCGTTGCCGCCCTTCGTTATCAGGGGAAACATCCTGAGGAAAAACAATAATGCAGTTGTTATAACACTGAAGCATATATTCAAGAATGTTAAATTCTGCCGTCTTGATCTCGTTGATAAACTGGTGATCAAGACCACCTTGCTGCAACATCCCGAAACGATACTGGAGTAAGTCCTGCACTGGATTACCTGAACGGGAATAGTGTATTCGTTACATCCTGATATCAGAAGTTCTCCGCCCAGGTTCTCACACCCTGCATAATCATATTAACGGACACTGTCCCGACATATAATGCGCTGATACGCCCGGCGATTTCGATGTAGCGCTCGATCAAACGTTCACGGCGGGGAAGTACATAGTCATGGGCCAACTTGAGCAACATGATGATCACAAACGCACTAACAACAGCCGCCAGTACGGCAGCGCAGGCAATCATGGGTTCATGGCTTTTGCCTATTATTACGCTGGCACCGATGGTGCCCGGCCCCACGAGAACCGGGATGGCAATGGCGCCTGAAAGATACTCAGACTCGCCTCTTAGAATCTCGATGGCGCGCGGCCCATGAAAAACGAACTGCAACCCTATCAGAAGAAAAACCAGCCCACCAAAGATCTGAAAAGACGCAAATTCAACCTGCACGATGTCCGAAAAGATGGCATCGCCAAGGATTGTAAAACATATAAAAATGGCATATGCAATCAGACACGCGCGGATCAACAAGTGTCCGAATCGTGGTGCATCAACTTTCTGAACCACATCAATCAGATAAATAATGATCAGAAACGGATTGAGCAGCATCAACAATAAAACTACCGATCTTGCAAAATCCGTCATGTGCTTTCGAATACGACAAGAACAGTATCAGTCATAACCAGACACATACAGGATGATGTGATCCATATAGTGATTCCATAGTTATAGATTTGAAGCATATTAGCCGCGGCACTTTCCCAAATAGTTGGAGCACATCGAAATACGGGAATAATGTATATAATTCCCGTTGCCTGACATCCATCGGATTGAATAATACAGCCAACGCGGGTCTCATATAAAGTGCGGATATTATTTATCACACAATGCTCTCTATTCATATGATATCGGCAGTATCACGGGATTATCTGACTCATTGGTATACTCGATGCTCCAATCATGCCATTTTACAGATATGTGGCACAGTTCAAATCCAGATATCATTTTTTGTGAGCTGTTCGACATTCTTCCAGTGACCTCCGATCTAAGCTACAGGCGTCTGTAAAAAAACCCTGGAAATATAACAACAGTCAAGATCAGGAGATACCCCATGATCGAAAAGACGCTTATGATTTGGCCCGATAATACAGCTATGTCGGTCATTGTTTGGCTGGCATTGCTCATCGTCGTCCTCTATATCGCCCGTCGGCCGGCTCACGGCATTATATCCTCGACAAGCCGCACAATACATCGTGCCATGCGTCTGGCTGCGAGAGCATTGATGCAGGTTGAACACCGCCTGGCACAACGTAATCGCGAAGTATTGCTTGAAACAGGCAAGGAAATGATGGATCACCAGATTGCACGGGAATTCGAACGTATCGATGCCACCGTACAACACGATCTTGCCGAGTATCCCGCATTGCACCGCAGGCTACTAGAACTGGTCACACGGATTGACGAAGACTACAAGCAAAGCGCGCAGGTCCCGCCTGATGTCCCTGCATGGGACAAGGCCGTGGGTGCTGTAGCCAGGATACCGTCCCGCGGCGATCCTATGGTGGCCAATATCCTGGAGAATATCCATGAATCCATGGAAACCGCCAACAAACGTGTCTTATCAGAATACCGTCATGCCACACACGAACAACATTCGCTGCTGAAAAGGATGCTGCCACATTGGCGTAATGCCACCTCCGCGCTGCAAAGAGTTGATAAAGACATCAACAAACTGATGCTACGTTCAAAGACGATCGACAGGCACATGGAAAACTACGAAAATCTTCGCAATCAGGAAGATTGCGCAATGCGTATGCTGTCCTCATCATCATTGACCCAGTTCTTTATCTCCGCATTTGTACTCGCGATCGCAATCGGCGGCGCCATGATCAACTTCAACCTCATCGCCCACCCCATGCAGGAAATGGTGGGAGGCAGCAGCTATATCATGGGGTACAAAACGGCCAATATCGCTGCCCTGGTGATCATCCTCGTCGAGGTTGCGATGGGATTGTTTCTGATGGAATCCCTGCGTATCACGCAACTGTTTCCGGTTATCGGGTCCATGTCTGACAAGATGCGCCTGCGAATGGTGTTTGTAACATTCGGTATTTTACTGATCCTGGCGAGCGTCGAATCGGGACTTGCCTATATGCGCGAGGTACTGGCACAGGACGAGGCGGCGCTACGCTCTGCCCTGTTGTCCGATCAGGGAGCGAATGCGATATTGTCGCAACGCTGGATAACGACCGCAGCACAGATGGGCATGGGCTTTATCCTGCCTTTCGCACTTACCTTTGTGGCGATCCCGCTTGAATCCTTTGTCCATTCTATGCGAACCGTACTCGGGGTCACCGGTATCCTGTTGCTGCGATCGATGGCTTTCTTGGCCCGTTTGACAGGTAATGTGTTCAAACAGCTCGATATCGTCATGTTGCAGTTCTATGACCTGCTGATATGCGGGCCCTTATGGCTTGAAAGGATCGTCCTCAAACATCGGGAACGTACAACGAGTATGAAAGTCATGGATAAAACGGATGCCGATCAAAAAGACGAGATGACAAAAACCGTATCCCGGAACAACAAGCACATCGAAACCAGATATGAAGATCCTGATCTCGTATCACCCCTGACTCCCGCAGGAGGTTCACTATGAGAGGCATCTATCTATTAATCGTTTCATTTACGCTCTTGTATACAAGCGGGTGTGCCGAGCAGGTCTCACACACACGCGGTGTATATATGCTGCTGGATACCTCCGGCACTTACACCAAAGAACTGGTAAAGGCACAGAACATCATCAACTATACTCTTTCCCAGCTGAATCCCGGTGACTCATTTGCAATCGCACGTATCGATACCGCCAGCTTCAGCGAAAAGGATCTGGTAACCAAGGCCACCTTCGATCCCAGGCCGACAACCACCAACCAGCAAAAACGCCAATTCAGGGAAAACGTCACCCGTTTTGTCAAAGGTATCAATCCCAGCCCTTACACCGATATCACGGGTGGTATACTCCAGGCAATCGAATTCCTGAATGAAACCGGTGCGGGTAAAAAGACTATTCTGATTTTTTCTGATCTCAAGGAAGAACTGGAAAAAGGCTACGTCCGCGATATACCGTTGCAGTTAAACGGTGTGGAAGTCGTCGCCCTGAACGTCACGAAGCTGCACAGCGATAACGTCGATCCACGCGAATACATGGATCGTCTTGATGAATGGGAAAAACGGGTGACCGCGGGTGGAGGTACCTGGAGACACATCAATGACCTCGAGCGGCTGGAAAATATCTTCATCGATTAGAGAAATTCACCACAATGACAATAGATGTGATCCAGTCACACATCTGCATTCCTGGAAAACAAAAAGCGGGCATCAGGTGATGGATGCCCGCTAGTTGAATAAAAACGATCTATTTCTTTTGACTTAAGGTACCCAACTGGACCCAGTTGATTTTGAGATTTTTCTTGCCGGGTTTAATGACATGCTGAATGGTTACGGGAACACCATGCAGGTATGCCTCTCTCAGGGTATCGACTATGGCCTCGGTTGCAGGGATATTATCGTGGTGGCGAATACCGAAAACCTTGTCCGGATGCGTGTCCAGCACGACCAGTGTCTCGGCATCCAGCCTATCATCCTCGGGTCCGAGTTCCAGCCCTTGAACCTGATTTCTGTATAATATGATCTTTCCTTCTACGGTTACACCATGGCCATGGGGACCCATAAGCGTGCTCGGCGTATCAGCAAGAGCCATGTTAGCTGATATAGGCATCAACATCCCGGCGAACAACAACGCTAAAAATTTACCCATCTTCATCTTGTATTCTCCTTTGCAATTGTAAGAAACGTATATCAAGTTAGCAGCGCCCGCTTAAGCAATCCTTAAAGGCGAAAGCAATTCATCTACATAGAATACTATAACATAAGAAATCTGATCCAATGGATGCCCTCGACAACCAGTATTGGTTTTGACTAAAAACATAAGGATTATCAGATAAAGGTTTGAAAGTGATGATATCCACCGGGGGAATATAACAGATAATCACATGCTGCTTGCAGCGATCCCTAAACTGTATCCTGACCGGTTATCACTTCAATATCTGGCATCAGAAATGCCAGAAGACCGGTATGAGGGTAAGAGAGATCAGGCCGACCAGTACCGATACGGGGACGCCGATACGCAGGTAATCGGTAAAGCGATAGCCTCCCGGACCCATCACCATCAGGTTGGTCTGATAACCGATGGGGGTCGAGAAACTCGCCGATGCGGCAAACAGCACGGCGATGACAAACGGCATGAAATCCACGCCCAGTGACTGGGCCGTTGCAACTGCGATGGGAAACATGATGACCGCCGCCGCATTGTTGGTAATCAGCTCCGTGAACAGGACCGTGATGATATACACGGCTACCATTGCCAGCATGGGATCACCGACACCAAGGGTAGTAATCTGATCTGCGATGTACTGCGCTGCGCCGGTCTTCTGCAGCGCCTTGCCGATGGCAAGCGCTGCGGCGATGGTCAACAACACCTGCCAGTTGACGGCGCGGCGCGCAGAGCTGCTGTTGGTGCACCCGGAAATGATAATGGCAGCGGCGGCCACCATCGATGCGATCAGGATACTGGTCCACCCCAGTGTAACGGCGGCGACCATGAAGGTAATAATGGCCAATGCCGTACCGGCCTTTTCGTGACGCGGGCGGCGTGAGTTTGCGACGGTACTGACCAGGTAAAAATCACGGGAATTACGTTGTCTATCGACGAATGCCGGATGTGCAAGCAGCATCAGGGTATCGCCTGCCTGTAATTTGATATCACCGATCTTTTGATGCAGCTGTTCACCGTTTCGGGCGACGGCAATCACGGCAGAATTGTAGTGGGTACGAAAACGGCCTTCACGCACTGTCTGCCCGACGAGAGGACAACTGTCCGAGACCACCGCCTCGACGAGACAGCGTTCGCCGCCCGCCTGGAGCTTGAACACCTGGTCTGTTGCCGGGGTCAGGCCCTTGATCTTCTGCAAATCTACAATGGATTCAGCCAAGCCGGTAAAAATCAGGCGGTCATGTGGCTCGAGACGCTCTTGCGGGGATACGGCGGGAAGGCTGTTATTCCCGCGCTCGATCTCCATTAGGAACAGACCGGGGAGATGGCGCAGCCCCGCCCCTTCGATGGTGCGACCCGCCAACGGACTGTCTGCATCCACCAGCATCTCGACGATATAGGAACGTGAATTTTCCATCTGCGCCACGGCGGACTGACGATCCGGGAGCAACCAGCGACTCGTGAGCCAGACGAAGGCGATCACCACACAAACCAGAGGCAGGCCTACCACGGCGATATCGAACATGCCGAGTGATGGGCGTCCGGTCTCCTTGATGAGCATGCCGTTGATGATCAGCGTGGTGCTGGTCCCGATCAGGGTGGTGGTGCCGCCGATGACCGCAGCATAGCTGAGGGGGATCATCAGTTTTGATGGTGCGATGCGGTTCTTCTTTGCCCAGTCACTCACGGCACCGATGAACATGGCCACCAGTGGCGTATTGTTGAAAAAGGCACTAGCGGCCGCGACCGGTGCCATCAGGCTGATCTGCGCAGCGCCCACTGTCCGGGGCCTGCCCAGAAGCCGTGCAAGGATACCGGTCATGGCCCCGGTCTCCTGTACCCCGCTGGTAACGATATAGAGCATACCAATGGTCACCATGCCCTCATTGGACATCCCGGAGAGTGCCTCCGCAGGTGTCAACACACCGGCCACCAGCAGCAGCATCACGCCTCCGATCATGATCATGTCGGTCGCAGCACGGCTCAGGCTGAGTGCTCCGAAGCACACGGCCACAACCACCAGGGTATACCATGCCTGCCAGCTCATTCAGTCAACCTGCCGTACAATCAAATCAATCCGGTTTTATTTTTTGCTCACGATAAGACCGTACCCGGGGTAGATATTGCTGTCGATTTACATCAAAGGCGGTCATATGCTGCCCGCCTTTGGTATCCACTGCCGATGATCGGGCATCAATTGTACAGAACTATGTCGGTCTGTCACAGAATATCTCAATGTTCATGGTACTGGTCCTTTGAGACAGAATCCCGTAGACATCCTCTGTATTACCCGGCGACAGACCAAAAATGCGGTTGCTGGTACACATACAATATGCCGAATGCCAGGCCTGTACATTGTCACGTTGCGCAGTACTAAATATTTGAATATTGATATACGTTATGAAGGAAGAGCGCCGGGAAAAGTCAGAATCAACCCACATGGGTTGAATGACTTCATTCAGTGGCTGATTCAATAACACTTTTACGAAAAGCAACTACTATTCGAGATTTATTCCGCGTTTAATCCGCCAGAGACGGCAGCGGGTATTTTGGAAGGATTACGCTGCATTGGTCAACTTCTCCGGTAATCCTGTCGATCCCGCCTTGCACGGCCAGCGAAAGACCACCTGTGGCAAGCGCGGTGCCAAGGGTGAACAATGTTCCTGTCTTCTTTACACGGATACCGGGATCTATCAGCGTGCCGCCCAGCGCCACGAAAGGGGTCACGAACATATCCGCGCTGATACCCATACCCTCCCTGGGCTTGGTGTTGAACTCGATGTCAATCTTTTCCGTTTTGAGATCGATATCACCTCCCGCGACAATCATTATTTTATCATCTTGCACAAGAAAGGTCTCGATAGTCGAGGTACCATTCTGGATATTGAGAGCAACTATTCCACAATCAAGGTTTGAGTGAGGCTCTTGTTTCGCGAACGGGTTGAGCGCCATGAGCAACTGGGCAAGGATATCCCCCGAGATATTGGTAATGATCGTATTATCTATCAAGCCGTCTCTCGTAATGAGAATCACCCTGCCATTACTGTTTGCAGCAAGGATATGCGGAGAATTGCCCTTCGACTTCAACTCGGCAGAAAAATCTGTTACAGGAATGTCCCGGGTTTCCTTCACCTTGCCGGAGAGGATTTTCATTTGTATGTTGCGTGCATCCATATTGGCCTGCAGATCTGCCTGTTCACTCGAAGCATCAAGTATAAAGCTGTTTTCACTATGTCCACCGGTTATCGTCCTGAAACCTACATTTGCCTGCAGGATTCCCTTATGAAGGCTGCCATTAGCTTTTACACTATTTAATGTCATGGCCGTGGTGGCGAGTTTGTCGACCGACAGCTTGATATCCATCTCCGTTTGTCGCAATCGATCAAAAGGCAGCGTTTCATTAGTAAAGACAAATTTAGTGTTTGTATTCGCTGTTTGCTCGGAACCATCAAGAGTGCTTGCCTGTTGGTCTGAGTCTTCCTTTTCATTGGCAGTGAATTCAGTCAAATCCAGTGTTTTTGATACCAGGTCTGTCTTGATCTTCATGCTGCCGATATCTGTAACCTCTAGACTGCCGTCAATATCGCTTGCACCAAAATCAAGCTTCAATGGATCGATTTTCACACCATTGGAAAATAGCGACAGGTCTGCAGATCCATCGAAAGCCAGGGGTGGCAGGTTCGTCATCAGATCCATCAGGCTGTCGCCTTTCGCCGTGATCTGCAGAGACGTGGCATCATCCCCCGTTGCCACCCTGCCACTGGCAGTTATGTGCGTCTTCCCGGTTGAGACAGTGATCTCGTGTAATTTGACTGCCTGATCCGACTTGGTCAATGATCCTTTGATCGCTATCTCATCCTTAGGTAGATCTGACACGCCCAGCATCAAGCCGAGCGCGTCTGCATGTTTAAGCTTGCCGTCGATGTTGATCTCGTCATGCTGCATGTCCATGGTCAACAAGGTGTTAAACTTGTCCAGACTGCCGTCAATCTTAATGTTCAGGCTTTCTGCTTTTGATGCGATATCTGACTTTACTCTCAGCGGACCAGAGAGTGGGACTGACAGGCCAGCTGCCTTGATAAAGGTTGCCACATTATTGCTGCTGAACAATGTCTCTATCCGGGTAGAACCCTGTGGATCAGTAATCGCAAGTTGTCCGGACATCTTCAATTGCAAATCACTGAAAGATCCTGTCAGTATAAATTCACCATAGCCGTATTCCTCCAGTTGCTGGCGCGTACCGATCTGGCCTGTTATAGCAAGGGGCAAATCCAGGATCTTTCCTGTCGTAATAACATCCAACTGATCAGCGTCGTTTGGCTTGATGGTCAATTTTTCGAGTTGAAACTGCCGATCTGGCGTACCTGATTGCCGCCTTGTGAGAAGGACATTACTAACCCGGACTTTCCCCAACATCATGGGTAATCCTTCTGTATCCTGATCACTTTCCTGTTCATCAATAAATCGAGCCTCATCATGCAAATTGGCAAGGTCCCAATTTGATTTTCCATCCTCATCTGACTCGAGTAGCAGGGAAACATCTTCCAGCGTGAAATCCTGAATGAATAATGGTCCTAACAACAGCGATAGGGGGCTAACGCTGGCAGACAGATGCCCGATCTCGGCCATGTATGGCTGAGAACCCCATGACGCATTGGCTACGGTGATAACGTTTGTCGTTATGGATATCGCAGGCCAGAGATCTACATCCACGTCACTTATGGTGACATCCCGACCAACCAGCGTGGTTAACCAACTGGCGATCTGGTCGCGATACTGGTTAAGGTTGGCGAAGTGCAGATAACCGAGCCCAGTCACAACAACGATCAGCAAGGCCAGTAATAATACAAGCACCAGACGAGCAACAGTCATCGATTTATGGCTCCCAGCATGGTGACTTGTGAATTGTCCTGTGTGATGCAGTACCAGGCATTATATATTTTATTAACTCATAGGTATAATCCATGATCTCAGACAATGGCACAGTGTTTATTTGGAGGCAGGATTATCAACATCGCTGAACTGAAATCGAGGTTGTCAAATTATATCTGGGCAAATGAGCTAGATACGTTCGCAGCGCCTCATCGCTGGTTCATACACTTTGCGCGCACCCTATATGTCCTCACCAAAGACCTGGCCGAGGGACAACTAACCTTGCGTGCCATGAGCCTGGTTTACACCACGCTCCTCTCACTGGTGCCGCTTCTTGCGGTAAGTTTCTCGATCCTGAAGGGGTTTGGCGTGCATAACCAGCTGGAACCAATGCTGCTGAATTTCCTTGCACCCATGGGAGACCGGGGCGTCGAAATCACAGAGAAGGTGATCGGCTTCGTATCCAACGTCAAGGCCGGGGTGCTCGGTTCACTCGGATTGATCCTGCTCCTTTATACTGTGGTTTCACTGATTCAAAAGATTGAACATGCCTTCAATTATGTATGGCATGTCAGCGATGCCCGCAGCATTATACAGCGTTTCAGTAATTATCTTAGTATTACCATCATCGGCCCGGTTCTGGTATTCACAGCCATGGGTATTACTGCTACTGCCCAGAGCAACAGCATCGTCGAAGCATTGCGCACACTGCCCTTTGTCAGCACATTGTTCGATGCGATCGGTTATTTGCTGCCCTATCTTCTTATGGTGATCGCATTTACAGTTGTCTACATGATAGTACCCAATACCCGTGTCAGGTTGACCTCAGCGTTAGTGGGCGGTGCGACCGCCGGTATCCTCTGGCAAACAACGGGTTGGGCGTTTGCAGCATTTGTGGTTAATTCAGCCAAATACACTGCAATCTATTCTGCCTTCGCCAGTCTGATCCTGTTCATGATCTGGTTGTATGCAGGCTGGTTGATCCTGCTAACAGGTTCCAGCATTGCCTTCTACCATCAGCATCCAGAATATCTCAAACGGAATAAATCCAAACTGCGCCTGGGAAACCATGAGCAAGAAACCCTGGCACTACAGGTTATGCTGTTGGCAGGCGGAGCTTTCCATCGTGGTGATCCACCCATAACGCGCAGTGAATTGGTACACAACATAAAGTTGCCAGCTGATATTGTCGAGCCGGTAATCCGGAATCTGTGCTCTCGGAACTTGCTGCGAGAGTTACAGGAACCACCAGGTATCGTTCCGACTCGCTCACTGGAACGGATTCCCTTGATAGACATACTGGAGGCGGTGCGGGGGACAACGCTAACCGGAGGTTCAGGCATGGTCACCAACAAGGTGACAGATCAAGTATCCAATGAAATAGACAACGCGATCAAACAAAGTGTGGCATCACGTTCAGTGCTCGATATGATCGAATCACCCTCAGCATCCATGCGTGATTCACAGCGCGAAGAGAACACCACATAAGACCAGAATTGTACTGACCTGACATGCACTCATGGAATTACATGTGGTGAATCGCATGCGTTTTGTTATCTATATATACTTTATTTTATTTATTATTTGTAGCAGGAAAGATTACACATCAAGTTATATGACCGCTTTCGGCAATGGATTCAACTGCTAGACATTGATGGTAACTTGGTCAAAAATTGGTATAATATTTACATCTTTTAGAATAATAATTGACTGCGATTCATAGTAAATCGCGAATGGGGGTGCCATGCCAATATCAAAATTGATCCACGGCGTTTCTGCCGGGTCGTTACACCGTTTTTGCCGTTGGTCGGGATTGGCAACGATAATTCTGACCGTTACTCCAGTTCAAGCCACCACCGGATATTTCTCCCTGGCATACGGAGCAAAATCAACGGGACTTTCAGGTGCCGTCGTGGCTAATCCCCAGGACTCACTGGCTGCGGCTGCTAATCCAGCCGGCATGTCCCAGGTGGGTCCGCGGATAGATGCCGGTCTATTATTCTTTAGCCCCAGCCGGTCTGCAGAACTCGACCCCCGGGTGGTAGGCGGCAGTTTTCTGGTCGACGATACAAGTGACCGCAACCTGTTTCTGGTGCCAAGTTCTGGCTATACACGGAGGATCAATAATACACTCTGGAGTGGCATCAGTATTTACGGTAACGGTGGAATGAATACCAGCTATCGCAGGAACATATACGATGAAACATCTGCTGTATTGGGTGCCTTCCAGGTGGGAGGCGCTTTTGCCGCAGCTGCGGTGCCGGAAGGCACCAAGACCGGGATGCCCGACACCGGAACTCTCGGGGTGGACCTTTCACAACTCATCGTCGCACCAACGTTAACCAAAGAGGTTGTACCGGATCACTGGCTGGGCGCATCATTACTCATCGGTATACAACGCTTCGCCGCCCGTGGGTTTGGTAATTTCCAGTGCTTCACCCAGACCGCTGCTGCTGCAAATACCGCCTCCGGCGCGTGCGCACCCGGAGGTGCCGGTCCACTTACCCCGGGTTTTGTCCCGTCACCATACCTGACAGATAATGGTTATGATATGTCTTATGGCATGGGTATCCGGCTTGGCTGGATTGGCTCCATCAACGACACGCTTACACTGGGCGCAACCGCGGCCAGCAAGATCCGCATGAGTAAGTTCGACAAATACAAAGAATTGTTTGCCGAAGGAGGTGATTTTGATATCCCGGCGAATTACGCCCTCGGCGTTGCTATACAGACTACACCGGAGCTAAAGATATCATTCGATTATCAACGGATTCTTCATGGGGATATCAAAGCCATCAATAATCCCGGACCGATTCAATCTGCAGCCGGACCCGCCCTGCCACCCGGAACAGGTTTGCTGGGCACGAGCAATGGTCTTGGTTACGGCTGGCAGGATATCGATGTTTATCGCCTGGGCGCGGCCTACACATATAATACCAAGTGGATATTGCGAGCAGGCCTAGCATACAACGATAATCCGATACCGGACGACCAGTTACTCTTTAATATAACAGCACCTGGGGTCGTCAAACGACATTTAACACTCGGCTTTACATACAAGCCTGAAGAAGATCGCGAGTTTAATGCCGCCTACATGCATGCCTTCAAAGAACGTCAATCGATCGATACAACCGCATTCGGCATTCCGGGAGCTAACGAGATGTATCAAAATGCCATCGACCTCAGTTATTCCTGGTTGTTTTGATTCTATATAATATACATATAATCAATAAGTTATTACTAGATATTTCAAGCTGAGGATTAGACTGGTATGACTTCATCTGCTAGGATATCAAATACCTGTATTGTTACTGTACTAACAACCTGTCCGGGTGTAAGCGTTGGTTGAATTCACTCCAGTATCATCTACCATTGGCGGCATCATGATCGGCCTGGCCGCCGCCGGCCTGTACCATTTCACCGGTAAAATTCTGGGTGTCAGCAATATTACCTCTGAATTGATGAACCGTAATCACCGCCACAAGGTGTGGCGGTTAATATTCATTGCCGGAATTATATCAGGTGGCCTGCTGTTGTTATGGTTAACCCCTACCATTATCGCCCATGAAAGTCCTCGTAGCCTTATGACGCTTATTATGGCGGGATTGCTGGTGGGATATGGCTCCTCACTTGGACGTGGTTGCACCAGCGGGCATGGCATCTGCGGCATTACCCGTTTATCTGATCGGGCGATCGTCGCAGTCCTGATATTCATGGCCACCGGGATGCTGACGGTTTTTATAAGCGATCATATCTTTGCGGGGCAGTTTTAATGTTCTATATCACGGTCTTTTTGTGCGGCATCCTGTTTGCGGTCGGTCTGGGTATCTCCGGGATGACTCAACCTGCAAAAATTATCGCATTTCTGGATGTCTCTGGTGACTGGGATGCAAGCCTGCTGTTCGTAATGGGAGGAGCCATCGCAGTCAATATGGTATTCTATAGACTGTCTTCGCGTCGCTCTCAACCGGTTTTTCAGGATCGTTTCATCATCCCATCACGTCGGGGAATAAATTCCCGTCTGATCATAGGCTCAGGCCTGTTCGGGGTTGGCTGGGGACTCTCCGGCTACTGCCCGGGGCCAGCCTGGGTGGCTTCGGTCAACGGAGCATTGTCAACGCTTGTCTTTCTGATATCGATGTTAGTTGGTATGTATCTGTTTCAGATTCTGCAGACTGAGGACTCACCTCCCGGCATAACAGAAAATAATGCAGATACAGAACAAAGCTGTGGCTAGAAAAATCGCCTTTCGGGAGAAGTTGAGAACATATACAACTACTGATAATCGACAGGTCCCAATAGCAGCCTACATCATATAATCAGGCCCTGTGACTTAGGACCCAACTCCCACTCCATATTGATCAATATTTTTCGCTCGATACATGGCATTATCCGCTCTTGCCATGCAACTTCCTTGCAGGTGTCTGAGTCGCAACGTTGCGATGCCAGCAATGCAATTTATTCGCTCAGATTTTGTTCGCAGGATGAGGATGAATTTGGCCGGGAATAGAGCACTCTCCTGATTCATATGAGGCAGTGACAAGGCGAATACGTAACTACTCAGTCGTGCAATAATGGTTTTTTCCAGTAGCTGCCCGTTGTCATCAGCAACCGCCTCGGTGTAACTCTCGCTGTCAAAGCGAGGGTGCCATCATTATCAAAATGCTCCAGACCGCTATCTTATTCACCCGGATACTTCACTCCGTATCGAGTAATAACATAATTTATTGTTTTTTATAGAGAAATAAAATCAACGGCTTCTTATAGAATACATAACTTAATAAAGAATATTGATGTTTAATCAATAGGTTATCGAGATCCGATAGCGACCACGCTGATTTAAAGTCCGGGGAGTCGCCGGTCGATATGTGTTTGATCAGACTTGATTATTGGCGATTTTCCGGAGGGGCCATCGTGAAATATTTCTACGTTAACACCCGATTATATCAGGTTACATTCACTATTCAGCGAAATATGGTTAACAACAATATCCCAATACACTCCTGTTTTCGCCATATACCGTAATTTTATTACCGTATGAAATCCCCTCGCTCACTACCTGCCACAAAATCCAGTATTTCAAATACTGCAATTCCGGATGTAAGAAAACGGTACACCCTGAAACACAGGTACATCATTGGAGCAATATTGATATGGGTTATATTGATCTATTTAACGGTATCCGGTGCCCAAAACGAGATAGACAGAGAGACCAAGAACCTTAAAGTCGAGACAGAACAGCAAACCATTTCAAAGTCAAAAGTGCTGTCTACTATATTTCGGGAACTTTATGTAGTAACACGTACGATTTCGTTATTACCTGCCATCCGTAAAGTTGATCCACAGAATCGGTCCACTGCAGAAGACGATGTCATCGATGGGAAACGGTTTGATAGAGATGATGCGAAAACAGTTCAACAATTATACAACCATGCTGCATCTATAGCATCGGTTTCGGAGATCTATGTCGTGTATGACAGATTCAGGCCTGATCTCGGCCAAGTGCCCTTCATAATGTTCGATGATGTAATTGTAGACCGAATTCACAACGCGCATTTGAAAAACAAAAAACTGGGTAATGCCGGCGATCCCTCAGATATTCCTATAGAAGATGAATCTGAAGAGTATGCATATCTACAGAGACTACTAGATCATTTTCGTAAAAAATATCCGAGATTGCCGCCCACAGCACCAGATGGAATAGGTGTAGATATCTCTCCTGTAATGATTACCTGCGATAATAGCCAGTTCTTGTCAATTCGAAATGGAAATCCGCAAAATCGGCTTGGAGTGCTTATCTCGGTTCCGATATTCGATGATGGCGATGGTAAATTCAAGGGTCTGATATCGACTATTGTTCGAACTAATGTGTTTGAGGCACATTTGGTCAATTGGCCATTTATCCCCACTTCAGATTCGGAACGGCGGAAATTAAATTTAGATGGAGTGGATTTAAACGGCCCTGTTTCCAATTATCTACTCGAGGATAAGGCGAATGGTGTTTATATCTTTGATCGTCGTAATTCACAGATTCCGCAATATATAAATGGTAGTTTGCATTCAATGATAGATTTTTCGCAGCCCGTTACATTTGATGGCAAACACAAATGGACATTACATCAGTTTATACCGCATACAAAGGTTCAGGCAATCAAGAATGAGATCTATCAAGCGCTTATATATCGCATTATCAACATTACAATACTCCTGCTCGTAATAATCGGAGGTATCTGGCTTTTTTTGCAGCGACGTATAACAACTGAAATGGAAACACTTGCGAGCATTGATTCCCTGACCGATTTACCAAATCGTCGCATCCTTGCCAAGAAAATCACAAACTCGCTGATAACTGCTCAGAAAAACCAGCAACAATGTGCCCTGGTTATGGTGGACCTCGATGATTTCAAACTTGTTAATGATTCAATTGGTCATGCGGCTGGCGACCAGCTTTTGAAAGAAGTGGGACGACGTTTCAAGGATATACTACGCAGTACCGACGTAGTGGAGCATTTATCTCGGTCGGAAATTAAGGGCGAATTCGCACCAATCGTTGGTCGCCTTGGTGGAGACGAGTTTCTCATTATATTACCGAATGTCGGCTATATGAATCAGGCCGTATTAGTCACTGAACGACTTATGGCAGTACTATCGAAACCCATAGAAGTTGAGGGTTATTCTACATACATCCATGCAAGTATGGGTATCGCATTATACCCTATCCATGGTGACAACGCTGATATTCTATTGCGTCGCGCCGATAACGCTATGTATGCAGCCAAAAGCAAAAATGGTAATAGCATGGCAGTATATAACGAGGATCTTAACTATGCTTCTACACGCCATTTGGAATTGATGAGTGATTTACATGTTGCTTTGGCCGATGAACAATTTGTCCTAAAGTATCGTCCATTATTAGAAGTCGCAAGAAATGAAATACACCTGGTAGAGGTTGTGAGGTGCTGGCATCATCCTAGGCTTGGATGGATCACACCTAATGAATTTATTCCGTTACTTGAAAAGTCCGGTCTTATTGTGATGGTTGGTGAATGGGTTCTACGAAACTCTTGCCGTCAATTGAAGCATTGGAAACAGGCTGGCTCACCAATTGAGCGAATATCTGTAAATGTATCAATGGTACAACTGACCCAATCTGACTTCGCAACCAGTGCGTTTGAAATATTGAATGAAGAAGGTATAAGCCCGGAATCAGTTATGATCGAGATTACTGAATCTGTCGTGATGGATGATCCAGGAACACTACTGCAACAGCTCAACAAACTCCGTGAAATAGGTATACAAATAGTCCTCAATGACATCGGCACTGGTAATTCATCACTCATTCACCTGTTACGGTTACCGGTAGATGCCCTTAAAATCGATTACTCACTGGTAAACCAGATTGAAAGCGAACTGGGTAAGTCCGCTGTTATTTCACTATGCGATCTGACTCATCTTATGAAAATTCAGTTTATAGCCGAGGGTGTTGTAACTTCCGAGGAGTGTCAAATGCTGATAGAAGCAGGTTGCCAGTATATACAAGGTAGTATTATTTCCAGCGCCCTGCCTCCCGAAGAAGTAGACAGGTTATTGCAGTCTTTTGACGCCAAATCTGTATTCTCGGAGGAAAACCATAGCTCTACATTGATTACATCAAATTAATTTTTTAAGACAGAAATACATAAAGAGAATAATTGAGAGATATTGCTGTTGTACACATGCAAATGTTTAATGCCCAGATGCCTATTTCACGCGGTCTACTCCCATTACCTTCAGAATATATTTTTCATATAACGGTTCCGAGCTGCCCTTTTTCATTTTACGCAGAAAGTATTTCTCAAAAGCCACCTTGGCAGTATGGACCCATTTACCTTTTTTCATCCAGCTGACATTACGCGGCGGGATCTGCGGTAGAGCTACAAACGCCGCACCGGTATCTCCCATATCGGCCAGACAGATTGCATTCCAGGTGCCCTCATTAGTGGGCGCCTTACCTTGCAGTTCTTCAGCAATATTTTGCACAATCGTGGTAACCATGGATTCGATCATGTAGCCGGTCTTGGGTGTACCCGTCGGCACTGGTGTTGCCTCTACCGGTGGTATAGCGATGCACACTCCTGCCGAATAGATATTGTGATACTTGGGGCTACGTTGGTGTTTATCGACCAGCACAAAGCCGCGCGGGTTACATAATCCTTCCACCGCTGAAACGGCATCCACTCCCTTGAATGCCGGCAGTATCATCGAATAATTGAAAGTTAATTCGTGTTCCTTGATTTGCTCACCTAGCTCATTTATTTCCGAAACAATCATTTTCCGGTTTTCCACTTTGTTGATCTTGGCGTTGGTAATCCATCTGATATGACGCTGGCGCAGCTCGGATTCCAGCAGACCTTTGGAATCGCCGACGCCTCCAAGGCCCAGGTGTCCGATGTAGGGTTCACTGGTAACATAGGTCATGGGTACACGATCACGCAGCTTGCGCTTGCGCAGGTCGGCATCCAGAATAAAGGCATATTCATAGGCTGGACCGAAACAACTGGCTCCCTGTGCGGCACCGACTATGATATGGCCGGGATCTTTCAGGAATTCCTGATACGCGTTATAGGCCTGTTCGGCATGATCAGTTGTACAGATTGATTGCGTATGACCGGTGGCGGGACCAAGACCTTCTATCTCTTCAAAGGCCAGCTTGGGGCCGGTAGTAATAATCAGGTAATCATAATTGACGCTATTGCCGTCGGCCAGTTGTACACTATTGTTTTCGGAGTCTATCTTTGTAACGGTCTGTCCGATAAAATCGATGCCCTTGCGTTCCAGGTAGGGCTTGAGAGGAATGGTAATGTCCGTGCGTTTACGCCAACCGACACTCAACCAGGGGTTGGATGGTACGAATTGAAAACAATCCGTTGCATTGATAACTGTGACCTTGTGTTCTCTGCCAAGTACATCTCGGGCTTCATAGGCAGCGGGCATTCCACCTGTACCTGCACCAAGTATTATGATATGCGCCATTTCTTACTCCTTCTACTGCTATCTATAAACTGTGATGAAGCTGCTTAGCTATATTGAGCGGTTTTATCCAATATTACTTTCAGGGATAGCTAACGATGATCCACTACGCTAAGTTTCTTACCTGATCATTATCCAGCCAATGTCATAGTAGGATGATATACGGCGCTTTACCCATGAAACAAGGTTACTGCATTATATAGGTGAACAAATTAATTATAATATTTAAAAACAATTACTTATCAAAAAAAGATAGTGGGATTATGGCATATTGCGGGATAAAGGCGATTCTGGATATCTAGCATTGCCAGTGCCGTCAGGATTAATCCAAACAACATGCTGATGATATTGGAAGAGCATAAAGTGATGATTGGTCCCTTGATGCCCTGAATTATTCAAGTATCTTTATTTTTTAGCAACCAAACACTCTCTTTTGCTTCACATATCCCTTTTAATCCACCAGTCACATTTGAACTTTCAATAAGCGTTATATCATAAGTGTCTCTGTAATGTTTATATACTTCTTCGCGACTAATAGAAAAAGGAGGACCTTCCATTAAGGTTTGATCGTACTCAAAGCAAATAAGTAACTGTGGCGCTTGACCCGTAATTTTCCTTATATGTCTTGTGTATCGACTGCGCATTTTCTCGGGCAAGGCTACCAAAGCAGCTCTATCATAAATTGCGTCGACTGGGCCAAGCATATCGCCTGACATGTTGAATAAGTCACCAACATAAATGTTGATATTTGTTGCGCTGTACTGAATTACACCTTCACTTTTTGATATCCCGGGTTCCACTCCAAGCTCCCTGAATAACTGCTTGATGGCCAACTCACTCAACTCGACACCTACAATACGATAGCCATTGGATAGCAACCAGGCGATATCGAGAGTTTTACCACATAAAGGTAAAAATACACGACTGTCCTCCTCTAAAGACAGCTCTTTGAAATGTTTGACCAGCAGAGGGTTGGCTTCGGTTTTGTGGAACCCGATTTCGTTTGTTTCCCATCTTTGATGCCAAAAATTTGCATCCATAAAAATTCCTTTCGTACATAATTTGAAATTATAGGACCAGACACCACTTCCCGGGCTTCGGGTCTCCCGTTGCTTGTGTCTAGCTCTTGAGGCGGGCAATAACTAATGAAAATGCGGTAACCATTATTATAAACACGCCAAGCCACCTGATACTTCTATTTTTATGCTCTATCCCTTGCTTCGTAAGACAGTTGTTAAAAAACATACTAAAGATTTCTACAAAAAGCCCGGTTCTTCCCGCGGATGGAATTGTATTCTTAAGCCAACCTATGAAATGCCTGGCAAAGAATATTATTACGATGCCAATAACAGCAAAATAGGTTAATGCCATAAATAATAACACCATATTCATAGGCTGGTACTATAAGAACCATTAAGTGTATAAAGGCTGATCACACTTTTTTTACCTGGCATATATAATTTTAAGTCTGGTTTCGGAATTGATAGCCTGGATGCCCGTTGGATCATAGTTCACTGTTCTTAACACACCGCACTGCGAGTCTTTCCGTTGCCGGCTGTGTATATACTGGACGGTGACAATAGGTATTTACAGTGGACCAGTAGACTTACGACGTATTATTTTGTGTAAAAATCGATACTTCTGCTGCTCCGCCTGCTTTTTGTTGCGATACCGCTATGTACTACCAGTACTGAAACGTTGTTGAACCAACTTTAAGCGACGATTCATTTCTGCACTGCCGAAACCCATGTCTCGAATGACTTCCAAGCGCCGCAAGGCCGACCTTCCGGTATAGAACGATGAGAAGTGACCCAATCGCTCAAGTTCTTCCAATGCGGCTGCAGCTACCCAGCTTCTGATATCGCTGCGGGGCGGTACTGAATCAAATCGCTCTCCAGGCGCAAGAAAAGGCTCTCGCGGATCTATGCGGCGTTGCTGGAAGATGACATTGCATAGTGCGTTAAGAGCCTTTACGGCAAGTTCGCGAGCGCCATAGTCACATGCAACACGTGCAAGGCTGGAAAGCCGTAAATAGGTCGGCTGTGACTCACAGAGAGACTTGAGAAGCAAATAACTATCTTCCAGTGCAGAAAAGCGCTCGGCGGCAGTAAGCGACGCATCTCTTGATATCATATAGGATGACAATGCTGCCTGGACTTCACGGTTTCCGTTGGCTGCTATCGTTTCCTGCCAAAGCTTTGCGCATGCTTTTGCATACGGCAAGTTCATGAGGATTGGAAGCCAGCTGTTTGATTGATTACGGTCGGGATTGGCCTTTCTGCCGGTGTTTTCAGCTTCCCGTGAATGCAGGACGGCTTCAGCTGTCACAAGAAAGCCTTCGTCCGCTAGTCTGGCAGTGCGGTCCGGCTTGCAGGAGAACAGATTCAGCAGAAAGGTGTCAACCGGTCCTGTTTCACTGAAGGGCATCAAAACATTGAGCCCCGGTACCAGTCTATATGAGTTGTAGCCGAGTTCAGCGAAAGATCTTATCAGCTCCATGTCGTGTTGCGCACCTGCCTTGATTTTATATTGGACAAGGGGTGACTGCGATTCAAAGAAGCGCAAACCTCCACGGAGTATATTCTCTTCTTCTCCCTCAGCGTCGAGTTTTAGAAATTGTATATCTTCCCAGCCATATGCTGCCAGGCACGTGTCCAAAGTTGTGACATCGGCAGTTTCCGTCTCTGATCCCGATATATTGTCGCGCACTAAGGCGTTCAATTCCGAGTTCTCATTTAACGCCAGTTCCGCACCGCCCTTCTCTCTGGAGAGGGCATTTTGTGTTAATTCGACCTGGCTAAAGTCGTTGGCTGCAATACTTGCGGCAAGCAGCTTCGCGGTCGATGATGCTGGCTCAAAGGCCCATACCCTTCCAGCAGGGCCTACCAGCTTAGCCATCGACAAAGTGTAGACTCCGTAGTTAGCGCCAATGTCGATTACTCTATCGCCGGGTTTGAGAAATTGACGCAAGAACTTGATTTCATCCTCAAACCAGTCTTCCCGCTCACGCAGGACGTACGTTGTGATCAAATTCAGGGAATCAGGAACAATAATGCGTACGCCATCAACCAAGGTGAGTGTAGTAGTAGAATCCATAATTTCGCCCGCCCTCCGTTACACTAAGTATCGCATAATTGGCACGAAATCCGCGACCAGTCTAAGCAGCGTGACACCTCATCGTAAATCGTGGAGCACACTATCTGGTCACCGTTCCTCGTCATATCACCACGTAAAATTGCCCCTGCTAATGATCCGGGTAGGGCCATTAGTATACATTTACAGTGTTCCAGATATGGTTGGTGTGGTCCGAATCCGATGCATGCGACTTAATCTTTGAGGGAAAAGAGCACGGCATCCCGTTTCTGACGCACCGTCTGCGCGACTCGAACGATCAAAGCTGTCTCCCCTACCGGGAACCAAATGGGCGCAGACCGCATCCGATTAATACCGGTACCTACACGCTGCGGCCCGGTCGATACCGCCAGACATTGCCAATGACTCTTTATCTTCGCCGAGGCAGTCGAGATCTGGAGCGCGGATTCATAGATGTGAAATGTGGTCTCACCAGGGATTGCGCCAAGCGACGCTTTAATAAAAATATCCCCGGGCCGCACGGAGGATCATTCCCTTGACGCGCATGGGGTCGACACATATCCCCGCCAACCCTGGGTATACAGGGCATAGATATGACTATCGACGCTAGGCGCAAATGCGCCAACGTCTACATAAAAAACATCAATACAGCCCGGACGATGATGAAGGCCGTCTTCAGGGCAATACACACCTTCAGGACCAAACAGCTGCATGATTTTTTCTATTAAATCAATTAGATGTGAAATTCATCAATGGGCGGCCTATGTGACAGCCTGTACTACGGGTCAACGTTACACCATCGTAAAGGGTATAAACTTTAACCTGTGATTATTCGATTCCAAGCCTTTCGATTGGGATATCGAGCCTGATTCTCGCGATATTTCATCAAAAATTCGAAGATTTTGCCGATATATTGAATATATTCAAAAATATAAAAGCGGCAGCTTCAGCACTTGAGTAGCATCGAAGACAAATATGTCCTGTGTATTTCAACATGCAAAATAAGGGGGTATGCCGATTCACAATCAGGATTCTCACTCCTCGAATTCCTTATCGTAGCCGCATTAATTTCTCTGGTAATGGTCGTTGCCATTCCCAATTATTCCGAGTACCGCGACCGGGCGGATAATGCCACTGCAGACGCGGACATTTCCACCATCTCCCATAGAATTGAATTATTTTATCTGGAACATCAACATCACCCAGACAGTCTCAATGAAATCGGCGTGGATACACTTCTGGATCCCTGGAAGAATCCTTATCACTATACGAGAATCGAGGGTAAGCAAGGCTTCAACGGTCTGAGAAAAGATAAAAATCTGGTTCCGCTTAACACCGATTACGATCTGTATAGCAGCGGTAAAGACGGCTCCAGCGTCGACCCGATTACTACCGGCGTAAGTCAGGATGACATCATCAGCGCCAATAATGGACTGTTCGTAGGTCTTGCATCTGATTATTGAGGCGGTTGTGAAACATGTTCCAGATTGATAACAGTTTTCTACACAGTAAATTCGCCCGTCGTATATTCCTGCTATTTTTACTGTCAGCAATTATTCCAGTCACAGTCATTGCAATTCTGTCGTTCAACCATCTAGCCAGACAATTTTACACACAAAGCCACGAGCAGTCGCGCATCGTGTGCAAGGCAATCGGCATGGAGCTGTATCGTCGCCTTTCAATTTCCAATGATGAATTGTTGTCAATCCAAAGAAACCTGGGAGACATATCAAATGATTTCAATCATTCGCCGTATGAACCAGGACTAAACAAGCCCGCCAACTTTGATGAGATAATGTTATATACCAGCAGCGGAAATAAATATTACCTCTATGGCAAACATGACCAGATACCGGAGTTGAATATTGAACAACAGCGGCATCTTGTGAATGGAAAAGGTGTCATCCAGTTTCGAATAAATTCCGATAATCTGATTGACGTTTATATGATCCAGGCCTTTAAGCATGAAGGTTCGGCAGATGATCTGCTGGTTGGGAAAGTCAACACAGAGAAATTATTCGCAATGCGTAATCTGTTGCCTCCCTATAGCGATATTCTTATTCTTGATGATCAGGGGATGATCCTGAAAAGTTCCACACCCTCATTAGGCGCAGTGGTTCCACACCTTAAATCCGCACTATCAAGATCAATATCGGGACATGTTGACTGGTCTCTGGATGGAAAACTGAATTATGCCAGCTACTGGTCTATATTTACACAAAACCTGTTTTCCAATACCAGCCTGATAGTGGTGGTGAGCCAACCCGAATCCATCGCACTCGCCCCTCTTCAAAAATTTAAGACAACCTACATACCCGTATTGGTATTTGCAATATTGTTTGTTTCTCTCATTTCTGTCGGTCAGATTCGCAGGAGGCTGATTCCCTTGGGGACACTCCGGAAGGCAACCGAACGTATCGCAAGTGGTGATTTAAGAGGACGTATCGATATCAACTCCGATGATGAGTTTGCCAATCTGGGAGAATCTTTCAATATCATGGCTAATAATCTGGAAATGCAGTTTACAAGCCTGGCTACCTTTGCAGAAATTGATCGTTTAATACTGTCCTCTTTCGATGTGCGATTCATCATATCAACTGTACTCAGTCGCATAGGCGAACTTACACCTTGCAGCAGTGCCGCAATATTACTGCTTGATGGAGACAAACAATACAGCGGTAAGCTCTGGATTCGCCGCAATATGATTGAGGACAACATAGAAGAAACCCATGTGCGATTGGGCCTGGATGAATTAAGTAAATTACAGGATAACCAGGCATATGTGAAATACAGCATCGACTCGTATTGTCCTGCATATCTCAGGATGTATATAGGGGAAGAAACTCAATACCTGATAATGTTGCCAACGTTTATAAAAGACGCACTGTATTCCATACTGATCTTTGGCTATAGTGCCCAGGTGACAGGAAAAGAACAGGATTGGGCTTCATTACACAAGTTTGCTGATCATATAGCAATCGCGTTATCCAATGCTGGATGGGAAGAACGCCTCTATCATCAAGCTCACTACGACGCGTTAACCAAACTTCCCAATCGCGCCTTGCTCAAGGATCGGCTTGAACAGGCTATCACACGTGCCCAGCGTAATCACTCTCAAATCGGTTTGATGTTCCTCGATCTTGACCGATTCAAACTGGTTAATGATTCATTGGGGCATACCATAGGCGACCGCTTACTAAAGAACGTCGCGGACATTCTGGTAAGCCAGGTCAGAAAAATAGATACCGTGGTACGCTTTGGTGGTGATGAATTTATCATAATTATTTCTGACATCGATGACACTAAAGATCCGGTATTCGAACTTGGGACAATTGCCAAAAAAATATTTAAGGCCACTCAGCATGAACTGGAGATTGAACATCATATCGTTCACCCAAAGATGAGTATCGGTATCGCCCTTTACCCAAATGACGGGCTTGAGCCGGAGGAATTGATCAAGAATGCCGATGCAGCCATGTATCATGCCAAAAGCAAGGGACGCGGTCGATATGACTTTTATGCAAATGAACTTAATGACCTGGCGTCCCATCGCCTCCAACTTGAGATGGATCTGCGCCGGGCTTTAGTGAACAATGAGTTCCAGGTCGTTTATCAACCCAAGGTCGATTGCCGCAGCGGGCATTTATTGGGCGCTGAAGCCCTGATCCGTTGGCACCATCCTGTTAGAGGCATAATTCCTCCGCTGGAATTCATACCTATTGCGGAAGAAACCGGTTTGATAGTAGACATCGGTGAATGGGTTATGAGAAATGTCTGTCGGCAGATAGTGGCCTGGTGCGCAAGCGGATTGAATCCATTACCTATTGCTGTCAATGTATCACCCAACCAATTTCAGCAACTCAATTTCATTGACATCCTGACTGATATACTCAAGCAAAACAAACTAGAGCCCAGTATGCTGGAGCTAGAGATAACTGAAACAACAATTATGTCTGATTCCGAACGATCCATTGAAAAATTAAATGTATGTCGCGCGATGGGTTTAAATCTGGCAATGGATGATTTTGGCACAGGCTATTCTTCCTTGAGTTATTTGCGAAACCTTCCTATCCATACTCTAAAAATAGATAAATCATTTATTTCATCTATCTGTGAGGAAGATGATGCATGTGCGATTGTCAACACGACAATCAGCCTCGCTCATCAACTGGGACAAAAGGTGGTAGCAGAGGGCGTAGAATCTGAAGAACAGAGACATCTACTTCAGGAAATGTCGTGTGATGCAATTCAGGGATATCTCATCAGCAAACCCCTGCCCGCGGAGAAATTCAGCGTACGTTTTCTGCAGACTGATCCCGGAGACACCTCGATCGTTTACCCTGATAACACCAAGCCTTGCAAAACAGTGACTCGTTAGAATCACACGCACCCAATTGACCGGACCTGTCATGGCCCTCTCCCCAACTCAGTCATCGATACATCAACTACCCGCGGGCAAGCCCGTTGCCGTCGCTGTCAATATATTGATTTATATGAATAATACATGAATTTACTAAATGTTTTGTTAAAAGGGCCGATATCAAGCATAACCAGCCCGCGTGATGCTGGACGTCAAAATCACGCAAAGCTCGCTATTCCTCCCTCTGCGAGAGCCCGCAGACGAGAGTCGTGGCGGGCAATACAACCCAGGCTGCGCGAGCCCTGCCTCCTAATCGTGCGTTTTTCTACCCGTGATATCTATCGCGGGTTTTTTTTGCTCTTCTCGCGGGTGTTTGAGTATGTTGACATGATGGGACAAGTAATATGTGCCATGATTTGGGATGTAACCAAATCGTAAGCCCATACAATAACTACACAATGATATTGGTCGTGCGAGATCTTCATTATGTCATGTAGGCTGAAGTGTAAATTTGTGTATCAGAGATCGTCATCTGATCACTTGATATGTTAAATATCGTTTAGAATTGACTCACAGAGAGATTTTCGCAATTCGCAGAAGTTTTTTGTGTGATTATAGACCGATAGTTACATAGTCTGGATAGCATCTCAAAGGTCACATGATCATAAGAATGAAACATCAATCCCACTCCTTTTTTGTTTTTGTAGATGACATATGCTTTAATATGTATACCACTATTCTCGCCAATCGAATCCGGATAGATCAGGACATCCACCAACGTTTTTTCATTTATAGTGACTGGATCTGTTTGGATAAACATTCCTCCCATACTGATATTTTTTACCTTTGCATTTAATTTTGGCATATCTCTTTGTATCATTTGAACATCCAAAGAAATCTCCTTGCGTACATACCATCGATGTTCCATAAATATTTGCATGTGTCTGTTCTTTATTCATGAAATGTATTGGTTCTTTTTATATCGACACTTCTATATGAAACATTGAATACATATATTTTCAATTAATTTCATTTAGTTACAATTGAGTGACCTGGCCATCTATGATTAATATAGCTCAACAATAACCATCGTGATGACAACCATCAGGTTAATGCCCGAAGGAAATAGCGGACGCTGAACACCAGGGAAGTATACCAAGGCATTATTGTTTCTTTCGCTGGATGATCATCCAGAATGATTCTATCGAATTCTTAAAATCTGAAACAGTATTTTCAGAACCTCAATAATTAAAACCTTTTAAATTTATTTTTAGAGGTAAAATAACCAAAATATTTTGTGTTATTGATGGTCGCGTTCCATACTTATATTTAGTACTGGACACCTGCTTATTACAAAACCTGAATCGAATTATAGGTCTGGCGTGCATTCATTACTACAAAGCCGCCCGACAGCTTGCTAGACTTGATTAGTTTTTACAGATAAAATCCGAATAAAGTTATTTCGAACTGATTACCTCATGAATTCCAATCAACAGAAATAATATAGTTGCATGGGTAAACAAAATATTCGAACACGTTCCAGACTAAAAAAAGCCATCGCCTTGTTTAAGGATCAGCAATTTGACGGGGCCAAAAAACTTTTTCAACAAATCTGCAAACTGGATCCATTGGATGCTGATGCCTGGTCAATGCTCGGCATATGCAATGCTCAACTGGGGAATCTAACTGAAGCAATAAAGTGTAACCAAAGGGCCATCTCACTTCGTCCTAAACACTGGGATGCTCATTTCAACCTGAGCAGAGCATTGCAGGATCTCGGATATCTTGATGAGGCTGAAGCCAGTTACAGAAAAATGATTCGCCTGTTCCCTGATAGGCCGGAATCTCTGGTTAATCTGGGAAATATTCTACAAGCCCGTGGCGATCGCGACGAGGCGCTGGATTGTTATCGCCGTGCAGTCGAAATAAGGCCGGACTATACTCGAGCACTCATCAACATGGCTACTGTTTTATACTTGCTGGGGATGGTTCATGAAGCAGAATCCAGTTACCTACGAGCACTCAAGATGGATTCAACCAACCCTCTTGCACTCAGAAACATGGCCATCATGCAGTTTTCTCAGGGCCAGTATGATGACGCTCTGCATTACTATCAACAATTGGAGCATTCCCACCCTGGGCAAGTCGACATCCCTGTAATCCAAGCCAGGATATATGAAAGGCAAGGAAGACTGGATAAAGCCTATGACATTCTCAAGGAGTTAATTGCCCAAGGCAAAGAGAATTCGACAATTGCCATGCTCTTTGCCCTTTTGTGCCGACATGTAGGAAGATGTGATGAAGCCATTGCAATGCTTGAGCACGTGCTTGCCGATCATAGTAAAGTATCCAATGAAGATGACCGGCCCGTACTACAT
>CAZSAK010000016.1:0-69510 GCA_964605155.1 uncultured Chromatiaceae bacterium
CCTCTCGCCCCGACCAATTACATATCTTTTATGTCCAATATGTAATATACGTGAATAGATATTGCCAATCAGGTTTGTACAGCGATCGGATTCCCGGCCTTTCGTTTCTATCTCTGGTGTCAGACATGTCATCCAAACTTGATTTAACATTGGGATAGCACATGCCCGTCGCAGTTGTAATACATATATTGTCTGTTGTGGTCTGGGTCGGCGGGATGTTTTTTGCCTATATGTGTTTACGCCCTGTTGCCAGTACCTTACTTGAGTCGCCGTTGCGTCTACCGTTGTGGGCTCAGACCTTCAGGCGCTTTTTTGTCTGGGTCTGGCTTGCGGTTATTCTGCTTCCAGTGACTGGTCATGCGATGATCGTTATGAACGGGGGTTTTGGAAGTGTCGGCACGCATGTCCACATCATGGTGGTGACCGGTTATTTGATGATCGCATTGTTTCTGCACGTGTTCTTCGCTCCCTACAAACATCTGAAATATGCTGTCTCTGATAATGACTGGCAGGAAGCGGGGCGGAATCTCAATCAGATCCGCCGGATTGTAGGTTTTAATATATTGCTGGGGCTGTTTACTATAACGGTTGCTGCAGGCGGCCGTTATTTCACTTAATTCTGGCTGGAATCCATCTCTTGAGTGCCTGCAAAAGCATAGTTTGAGTCATTTTATCTTTTGAACAGGCCAATCAATTCGGCTTTTTCGATAATATGTCCCTGCATTGCCGACTCTACGTCTTTTTTGGTCGAGTTGGTGCTGATATCCAGAGTCGTATCCAGTGCGTACAGCTTGAAGTAGTAACGGTGGATATCTGAAGGCGGACAGGGTCCGCCGTAACCATGCTTGTGAAAATCAGTCATACCCTGGATGCCGGGTGGGGATTCTCCTTCACTGATGAGTTCCGTGTCGGGTGGGATATTCCAGACCACCCAATGTACAAACATACCGCTGGGCGCATCCGGATCATCCATGATCAACACCAGGCTTTTGGTGTCGTCGGGGACACCTTCTATGTCCAGTTGAGGCGATATATCCGACCCCTTACAGGAATACTGGATCGGTATATAACTGTTTTCATCACCTCTGGCCGGTGTGTACTTATCGGTGAGGGCCCGGCTATGGGAGAGAGTCTTGAATTGGGGATTGGTCAGTTTCATGGTTGGTGATACCGGAGCTGGGCGGCTGTCAGCAAAAACATTGATGATAACCGTGGCGAATAGAACAGCTGATACAAGTTGTGTTATCGGAGTCATGTTTTTATACTATGCGACGCATATATCCACTCGATCCCTGGATTAAACGTGTCAAGAATCCAATTTTAATTATTAATGAACATGATGCAAAGAATATCATTTTTAACAATTCTACTGCTGTTTGGCGGCAATGTGTACGCTCAGAGCCTGTTTTCGGAAAACTGGGAGAGTGAAGTCGAACTCGGTATCGTTGCGACGCGGGGTAATACGGATACACAGAATATCAACGGCAAGGCGACGGCAGTCAACAAACGTGAACGCTGGACACATACGGGTAAACTGGAATTCCTGAATAACTCCGATAGCAATACAACAACCGCTGAACGGTATTATATCTCGGGTAAGTCGGCGCACAAGATCGATGACAGGAACTATGAATTCGGTTTGTTGACCTATGAGAGTGATCGATTCAGCGGCTACGATTATCGTGCCACTGCCACTATCGGTTATGGTTACACCGCTCTCAAGTCAGACATCCAGACACTGGATCTTGAAATAGGTGCCGGTATTCGGGAAAGCAAACTGGAGGAAACCGGTGAAACAAACGATGAAGGCCTGTTGCGTGGTGCCGCTATATACAGCCGCAAGCTCAGTGATTACGCTACCTTCAGTGAGGAATTGACTGTCGATGCGGGTGAGGACAGCACCATTACCAAATCCATCACCGGTCTGAAGTCCCAGGTTGCCGGCAATCTTGCAACCAAGATTACCCTGACTGTCGAACATACGTCGGATGTGCCGGACACCGTCAAGCATACGGATATCGAAACAGCGGTGACACTGGTCTTCAGCCTGTAGGAGTTCAAGGGGCCGCTATTTCCTTTTCAGGCCGGTGACCATCGCTTGAACCAGATTCTCACGATGGACAAGGCTTTCCACGACTACTCCGGCAATGTGAACCACAACCAGTGCCAGTGTAATGTTGACGAGGAATTCATGGAGTCCCTCAAGTATGCCCTCCCAGTTTTCGCCGACGCCGCTTAGCAGGGATGCCAGTGGTCCGGCATGCTCATCCACGGCATAAAGCACCAGTCCGCTGGCTGATATCAACACCAGCATTACCAGCAGAACAATCACCATCAGACCGCCCGCGGGATTATGGCCCAGGTAACGGGGCGCCTTGAGTCGCAGGGTATTCTTCAGAAAAGCACGGATGGAGGTGGGTGAGTATATAAAGTCGGCAAATCTCGCATGTCGGGTTCCTACAAGGCCCCATACCAGACGCAAGAACAACAGCCCGATAATGATATAACCGGCCCATACATGGAGGCCGAGCAGATCATCCTCTGTCAAGTAGGCGATAACAAATGCAGTGACCAGCGTCCAATGGAATATACGTATAAAGGGGTCCCATACTTTGACAAATTGCCCATTCGGTGACATCGCGGCTCCTGTAACCTGTTTGTTATTTGACACAGATTATAGGAGTGCAAGCTTAATATTGTCTTAAGGCGTGATGACTATTCCGCTCGCAGGGCCTCGATTGGATCAAGCCGTGCCGCCTGCCGGGCCGGTAATACGCCGGCAAGCAGCCCGATGGAAATTGCCAGGCCTTCGGCAAGCAGGACATAGCTGAGGGGTGTATGTACCGGTAATGCGGGAATTATTACGCTCAGGAGCCAGGCACCACCGATACCAACGGCCAGGCCGGCCAGCCCGCCGATACTTGCGAGGACTATCGACTCGCCCAGAAACATTACCAGTATCTGGTTATGCGTACTGCCCAGGGCGCGCAATAAACCGATTTCAGATGTCCTTTCCTTTACGGCGATGATCATGATGGTCAATATTCCCACGCCGCCGACCAGCAACGAGATCCCGCCCAATGCACCAACGGCGAAGGTCAGGATATCGAGTACGGAACCGAGTACGTCCAGCATCTGCTCCTGTGTTGTGATCGTGTAATCCTCGCGCCCATGACGGGCAGTCAGTATGCGGTGCATCCCGGCGACTACCTCATGCACGGGGGCGCCTTCACGATATAACAGATCGATCTCCATCAGGCTGTCGCGATTGAACATCTCCAGCGCCCGGGCTGCGGGGATATAGACACTGTCATCGAGATCCACGCCTAATATCTGACCCTTCGACTCCATGCTGCCGACGACGCGATAACGGTCGCCACCGATACGGATGAGTTCGCCAAGGGGATTCTTATCGCCGAATAATTCTCTGCGCAGCTTGCTACCGAGTACCGCAAAGGCGCGCGGTGAAGTGGGATCGTCATCTGGCAGGAAATGGCCGGCACCGACATCAATGGAAAAGACCGTGGGCATATCCGGACCGACGCCGTAAACGGTGGTTCGCCTGCGCCTGTTATCGGCCTCGACCTCAGCGTTACCTTGTATTGCCGGAACCACCGCGATGGTATATGGAACATGTCTCAGGGCCTCTGCATCAGCCAGCGTCAACGGTCGATCAGTACCGAAGATACCGATAGATGTACCGTGTGTCGTCGCCTTGCCGGGATTCACGGCAACCAGATTCGTGCCAAACTGGGTGAACTCGTCGAGCACAAAGCGGTGTATCCCTTCGCCGATCGAGGTCAGCAGCACAACGGCGGCTATACCGATTGAAATACCAAGCATGGTTAAAAAGCTGCGCAGGCGGTGGGCGATAATGGTGCCGACGGCAAAACGTATATAATCCATGAGTATCATATAATGGTTACCGTCTGCTCAGGGCCTGTACCGGATCAAGCCGCGCTGCCCGACGTGCGGGCAGTGTACCGAACACTATCCCGGTAATGACGGCAATGATGGCGGCGGCAATTACTGCCCATAAGGGTGGACCAACGGGCAGTGCCGGATAAAGGTAACCGATAAACCAGCTGCCCGCCTCGCCGATTCCCAGCCCGAGCAGGGCGCCGATCAGGGACAGTACCGCAGCCTCGGTCAGGAACAGGGTCTGTATTTGGCGTCCTGAAGCACCGATAGCCTTCAGCAGGCCAATCTCGGTGGTGCGCTGGGTGATGGCGACCAGCATGACATTCATGATCAGGATCCCTGCGACGATCAGGCTGATGGTTGCAATGCCCGCGACGGTGAGGGTCAGGGCATTGAATATGCGGTCAAATGTGGCCAGAACGGCATCCTGGGTGACAATGGTTACATCTTCTTCACCCTGATGCCGCTCACGCAGTGTGTTACGTGTAAATTCGATTGCCGTTCCTACGGCATCGCGGTTTCTTGCCTCGATAAGAATACGGAACAAGGACGGTGAGTTGAAAAGCATCTGGGCGGATGCCACCGGGATAACAACGAGTTCCTCGACATCGATACCGATTGATCGTCCTTCCGTCGCCAGCACGCCGATCACGCGGAAGCGCCGGTCACCGATGCGCACCCATTCACCAAGCGCCGAATGAGATCCGAAGAGTTCGTCACGTACCTTTGCACCGATCACACATACCGGAACTGCCTTTTCGGGATCTTCGGGCGGCAGGAAGCGTCCTTGCCCCATCGTCCAGTGCCGGATCTCGAGCAGGTCGGCGGTCGAACCAAGTATGGGTACCTCACGTTCCCGTTCCTGCCATGATACAGCGGCGGAACCCACCGATATAGGAGCTATACGGCGGATACTGCTGCTGCGCGTCAGCGCCATGCTGTCATCCAGGGTAAGGTCACGCGGGGTTTCACCGATAAACATGGGCGGTCCTTCACCCGTGGTCTCTGCTTTACCGGGCAGGACGATGATCAGGTGGGTACCGAGCGAGGCAAATTCTCCCGTGACATAGCGTCTTGCTCCTTCACCCAGTGAGGTCAGTATCACCACGGCGGCAACACCGATGGCCATTGCCGATAACATCAGTACGCTGCGCAGGCGATGGCCTTCGAGCGAACCGGTGATAAACTTCATGATGTCAACAAAGCTCATGCTGTACGACTGTTATCCGTGTCGATTCTGCCGTCGATCATGTGTATTTGCCGTCCGGCACGACCACCTATCTCCGGATCATGGGTGACGATGATCAGGGTGATGCCTCTTTGATTGAGCCGCTCCAGTATCTCGATCACTTCTCCGCCGGAAGTCCTGTCAAGATTTCCAGTCGGTTCATCAGCGAGTAGAACCTTTGGTTCCATGATTGTCGCCCGTGCGATTGCTACCCGTTGGCGCTGGCCGCCCGACAATTGATCCGGACGATGATGCGCGCGCTCTGATAAACCGGTTGCCTTGAGTATTCGCTCACTACGCGCATTTCTTTCATTCTGCGGCAATCCGGCGAGGACCAGTGGCAGCTCGATATTCTGTTTTGCCGTAAGCCTGGGGACCAGATGGAAAAACTGGAAGACAAAACCGATGGTTTCACGGCGTGTCCGTGCCTGTTCCTCGTCTGTCAGTGACGTCACATCCTTGTTGTCAAGTGTGTAACGTCCTGCAGTAGGCCTGTCCAGTAATCCGATGATATTAAGCAGTGTGGATTTACCCGAACCGGATGGTCCCATGATGGAAAGATATTCACCTGCCGGCACGTCAAGGTACACCTTGTCCAGGGCGTGTACCTGCTGATCACCGACCTTGAATATACGCTCGATGGCTTCCAGATTGATCATTTACCCGGCATACCCTTACCGGAATCATTTTCAGCCTGCGCTGCAGTTCCGGCTTTGACACCTTCGCGATCGATGGATGTAACTACCTGATCTCCGGCCTGTAGTCCGGAGACTATCTCGGTGTATTTCCAGTTGGACAACCCGGTTTCAACATTACGTTCTTCAAGGGGTTCGCCATCACCGTTGTAGACCAATACCCGGTTGCCCTCCATGATGGCCTCGGTGGGTATGCGCAGGACATCACGATGAATTGCCAGGATGACCTCGACATCGGCACTGTAACCGGGCAACATCTGCTTGAAATCGCCCGGATTGGCGAAAACTGTTTCGACATCCACCGTGCGCGCCTGTTTTTCAACATCAAGTACATAGGGAGCAATGCGTTGAACGATGCCGGGAAACGATTTATCGGAAAATGCATCGAGGGTAATTCGTGCATCCATTCCCGGTTTGATTTCAGGTGCATCCACTTCATCTATCGGTGCGGAGATATACAGGCAACTATCGTCGATCAGATCAACGGCAGGGGGTGTGATCACACCTACCGGTGAGGGCGTGACGAATTCATAGAGTTCACCGTTGATCTTGGCGACTGTTCCCGCGAATGGCGCGCGGAGTATTGTCCTGTCGAGAGTGGCCTGTGCCACGGCCACACGGGATTTACTGACGCTTGCAGTGGCTTTGGCAGCTTCACAACTGGCACGTTGTGCCTTCGCATTGGTCTCGGCCTGATCAACACTCTCTTCGGAGGACAATTGCTTGTTAAAGAGCCTGCGTTGACGGATTGCATTGCGTTCAGCCTCATCGGCCACCAGGCAGGCCTGTTCTGCCTGTGCATTTGAGGCCATTGCTTCGCTCTTTGCGAGTTCCAGTTGTGCGGCAAGGTCGTCATTCCATAATTCCAACAGGATTTGTTCAGCCTTTACCTGATCCCCTTCATGGACAAGCAATTTTGCGATCTGACCGCCGGTTGTCGGTGCCAGGCCAGCGCGCCTGCATGCCTTTACCGTCCCGGCCCGGGTGTTGGCAACCGTCGATTCAACGGGGCCCAGTCCAACCTGTTGGATAACGACTGGAAGCGGTTTTTCCCGCGAGAAAAACATGAATATGCCGGCTACCAGGAAGATTATGATGATCAGGATTACAATTCGGCGTGTTTTTTTTGTCATCTATAGATACTCGCACAGGTTTGCGTAAATTACGGGTTTCATCTTTTGATGTTATGTTTATGATTAATGATACTACAATCGTAAAATATATTAACGATGGTTGGTAATGGTAAATAAACTGCTATAAGGAATTCAGGATATGGTGAGAGAAAAAATTTATCCGGGCATCAATAAAGACAAATACTGTGGCATGACACCAACAGGCAATATCATCAAGGATGCGTGGGTGTTCGGTATTATACCTGAAGAACAGACCTGTGAGGGTTGGAGCTTGTCCCGTATTCAGGCGTTGTATGACAAGGTTTGCGATGCATGGGCACCTTACGGACATCTGGTCAGTAAATTGCCACAGGATCTCTTCGAACGTCACACCCGGATTTATGACAAAGCTATTAAACAGGCGCGAGAGAAGGGATGGGCCCCGGATGTCGATGAAGAAACGTAATCTTTCGGAATCCATACGGGTATGGTCGATGAAGAGAAAATAAACAGGTTGCCAAGCGCAAGGGTCCTGACAAATGGGCTTATGCAATCAGGTTAATCAGTATTATAGGCTGGTTCCTGCTGCTGACCGCCTTATTGTTGGTTGACAGGGCAAGACCGTAGACTGTGATTAGTATGATCGCCATTTTTGCGGTCATCAACGGAGCCTTGATACATATAATCATGGCCTCCAGAATCATCTACGGCATCAGTTACCAGGCTTGGTTACCGTCTTTTATGACCAGGGTCAATGTAGTAACCCGCACACCCTTATATGCAACCTCTCTTGTGGTTATATTAGTCCTTGTGTTTGCCTTGTGGTTGCCCGTTGTCACGCTCGCGAGGATTATCAGTTTTATCGTGCTGGCGGTTTTTATCATGGTTAATTCAGCCCTGTTGCTGATCAAGCGCCAGGATCCACGCCCCCCGGATATCAGGGTGATATCCGGCTGGGTGCCGCTGTCGGGCATCGTGACCAGCCTTGGGCTGGTCACATTCGAGATGTATTCACATATCGGATAATGACTGGAGGAAAGAGCTGGCAGGATCAAGTCCAGTATCCATCACCACTAATGAATATGTCTGGCAGGACGATATTACATCATATCCTGATAGCGTCCAGTGGATTGTAGCAATGAAGACAGATGTATTTGAACATGAAGATGTTTTGCGTGAACTGAATACCAATATCCCGTTACGGGACAAACTGCATTACATTCACAAGCTATTACGCAAGAAGTTCGACTTTATTGCCAGGATTGCAGCCACCATCTATGACCCTAAAACTGACCTGTTGAAGACATTCGCGTACAGCAGCGATGACGGTAGTCCGCTTGTCCATTACCAGGCCAGTCTTTCAGACAGTGGAGCACTTACCGAGATTCTGGAAAAAGGTCGTCCGCGAGTAGTCAATGACCTGGAAATCTATGCCGCGGGAGAGAAGCAACATACCAAAAGTATCCAGGCGATTGGTTATCGTTCGAGTTATACCATGCCGATGTATCTGAACGGGACGTTTTTCGGTTTTGTATTCTTCAATTCATATCGCACAAACCCCTTCAATCAGGAAGTATTGCATTATCTTGATGTATACGGTCATCTGATTTCCCTGTTGATCATCAACGAGGTTGGTTCGATTCACACTTTACTTGCAGCACTCAAGACCGCACGCGAGGTGACGCACCATCGTGACGTGGAGACTGGTGCCCACCTCGACCGGATGTCAAGATATGCCCGATTGATCGCCAGGCAACTGGCGGAGAAATACAACTTCAATGATGAATATATCGAGAATGTTTTTTTGTTCGCACCGTTACACGATATAGGAAAAATCGGTATTCCTGATAGTATTTTGTTGAAACCGGGCAAACTCGATGAAGAGGAATTCACCATCATGCAGGGGCATGTTGAAAAGGGCCGGCAAATCATTGATGAAATGCTGGAAAACTTCGGCCTGGATGGCTTCCATCATGTCGATATACTGCGGAATATTGCCCAGTATCATCATGAGGCGTTGGATGGGTCAGGATATCCGCTGGGACTGCAAGGTGAGGAGATTCCCATTGAAGCACGGATCATCGCCGTGGCCGACATTTTCGATGCCCTGACCAGTCGGCGACCCTACAAGGAGCCCTGGAGTAATGATGAAGGTTTCGAGGCATTGCGGCTGTTGGCTGGCAAGAAGCTTGACCGTGAATGTGTCGAGGCACTGATAAACAATCGCAACCAGGTTGAAGAGATTCAGACACGCTTTAAAGAGGATCACTTCGGCTAGTCCGGGGTTATCGCCGTTTCGGGCTGATTCGGATCACGTCGCTTTATATAAAACAATTACTTAACCCAGGAATCCGGGATCAGGCAACATACGCTTGTTGCTTGGCCGCCCGACCGGATTGAAGGCTTTCGACCCAGGGATAGTGAAGTCCTTCACAAAATATAACTTATTGGATACTAAAGAAAACATAGCGTTTTACCGATATACGAATATATCCGATGAGTCTTCTTTTATCCCAAGGTTTAACAAAAAAGATGAAATATCCCTGGTTACTGACTGTCCTGTTATTGTTGTACGTGCACACCACACAGACAGCGGCACTGGATGACGAGTACCTCGTCGAGCACAACTACAACACTGTCGAGATGCTTGATCATTGGATCGACGAAGCCGAACAGGGTATTGTGGAAGCACAGTACCAACTGGCCAGAATGCAACTGAGTGGCCAATTGATGTTGCGTGATTACAGCGCTGCACGTTACTGGATGGAGCAGGCGGCGGGAGAAGGACACCATGTAGCCCAATATTACCTGGGCGTGCTCTATGAAGAGGGTATAGGAACCGGGCGGGATATTGCGCGTGCGTTTGATTGGTACCATAAGTCCGCAATGGCCGGATACGCACCCGCTCAATATCAACTTGGTATCTTGTACAGTGAGGGGGTGCTGGTTCCACAGAATCCGGAAGTCAGCGCATACTGGCACCTGCAGGCGGCTGCGCAGGGTATGCCGGAAGCGCAGTATGATCTCGGCGTGCGTTATCTTAAAGGCAGGGGTGTACCGCAGAATTATCAGGTTGCAGCCTCATGGCTTGAAAAGGCGGCGCAACATGGTCATGCAGATGCCCTGACCAGCCTGGGAGAATTATATCTTCAAGGATTCGGGGTTACTCAGGATTATTACAAGGCAATGGAACTGTTTTTCGAGGCTGCCGCGAAGAATCATCCCGAGGCTGAATATCATCTCGGCATGATGTATGCCCGAGGCATCGGGGTACTTAAACAAGACGACAAGGCCTGCAAGTGGTTACAAAGGGCTGTTGAGCAGGGGGATGAAAGGGCCCAGCAGGAAATCAGGTTGATTAGGGAGCGCCAGGTAAAGGAGCGCAGGGAACGGTTTCCAGCACTTTCATCTGATTACAGCCAGCTTGGCTGATTAGTCACCTTTCCATCCAATACCGTTGATACTGCTGTTCATCCAGTGGAATGTGGTAGGATCTACTACTGCAGCGCTGCTGTTCCACGTCAGGAATACCGCTGTAGCCTGATAATAACAATGAATACACATCTTTCCCATGAGCAGCCTGGTTAGAGTTTTGGCCATCCTGGTGGCCGTTTGCTGGTATAGGAGTCTGTTTGCACAGGAAACGAACGCTATGGACAACAGGACGCTCAGAATGATCGTGGTATCGTCAAAGGGAGATGTCCAAGGCGTAGAGGAATTGCTGCATGAGGGGATGAACATCGAGAGTACCGATGTAGTCGGCAATACACCGTTGATTTTCGCGGCACGTTACGGTCGTCTCGAGGAGGTCCGTTACCTGATCAAGCGGGGGGCAAATGTCAATGCCCGTTCCAGCACAGGTGGGACACCGTTGCGAGAGGCAGTCAATAAGATGGATCCAGCAACGGTGCGTCTGCTGCTTAATGCGGGTGCTGCCGTTGACACCATGGATATGGGCGGCGAAACAGCCGTTTTCTATGCGGTCAGATATGGATACATACCGGCGCTTGAGATGTTGTTGGCACAGGGTGCGAATCCCGATATTGCAGACAACCACGGAGATACACCTTTGATCTATGCGATCAGGCAGTCGCCTACACGCCCGGATCATTGGTTACGCATTATCGAACTATTGATCACCCATGGCGCAGATCCGGCCATTATCAATCAGAAGGGTGAGAATGCCATATGTATCGCACGACGGCAGGGAAAATCAGCCATTTACAATATGCTGATGGATTATGATACCCGGCAGATCGGGTGTCACGCGCATGCAGGCGATCTGATAGGTGCGGTTGGTAGCAGAGAATAAAACGCTCGAGTAGTTGCGCGGCACTCATTAAAAATATCCCAATTGCCTGGCAACACTATAATTATTATTTATAACAATGAGATACTGATAATACATAAACTAATTACTTAGATTATGCATAATGCGCGTCATTACATTGCTACATCAGGATATTACCTTTTCCAATGAATCGGTGGCCTCATGAAAACAGGGTTGTCTCATCGTATCGGTATGTATCTGTGATTTCCGTATTCAATTTATAACGGTTTGTTGTACCATTCTATACCGAGAGTAGGGAGGGATAACCGGAGGAATATATCTTCATATTTCATTGGCCATCACAATAACAAGAAGGCCATGGATTTCATTTTGTAACACTTCTTATCTGTATCCCGCACTGTCTGCAGCTGTCGGGTCAGGTGTCGACTATGGATTACACTAGGTGGCCAACGGCCGCTGTTTTTTTATAATGATTTGGCCTAACTTGCGGAACGTGAATAATGAGCAAAGACGGTTTGTCTTGATGACCGCTGCGGTTTGTATCACTTCGATTTTACATGCAATCCAAGAGAATCCGGTTTAAAAATAGCAACGGACAGGAACTGGCGGCATATCTGGACCTGCCTGTGGCTGGAAAGCCCCACAGTTATGCAATTTATGCCCACTGTTTTACATGTGGCAAAAATCTCAAGATCAGTCATTACATAAGTCGGGCATTGACACAGCATCACATCGCCGTGCTGCGTTTTGATTTCACCGGCATCGGGGAGAGTGAAGGTGATTTTTCTCAAACCAATTTTTCGTCCAGCGTCGATGATGTAGTAAGCGCAGCGCGGTTTCTTGATGAAAATTACGAGGGACCAAAGATCCTGATTGGTCACTCCCTGGGAGGTACAGCTGTGCTGGCCGCCACGCAAGAGATATCTTCCTGCAGGGCAGTCACTATCATTGCTTCTCCCTTTGAACCGATCCATATCATGGACCACTTTGCCCGGGAGAGGAAAATCATCGAAACAAGAGGTGAGGCAGAGATTACATTAGGTGGCCAGCAATTTATCCTAAAGAAGCAGTTCCTCGATGACCTGTCTGCCACGGATATGCATGCAGTAATCAGGGAACTCAAATGCCCGCTATTGATCATCCATTCACCCAAGGATGCCACCGTAGACATAGAGAATGCCGCGCGTATCTATCAGGCTGCACATCACCCCAAGAGTTTTATATCGCTCGATAATGCGGATCATCTGTTATCCCGGAAAGAGGATGCCTGTTATTCGGGCACAATGATTGCCGTATGGGCAGGCAGATATCTGTATATCGAGCATCCGCCGGATGAGTCAGGAGCGGCAGGCTATACGGTAACCAGTACCGCTGAAGAGGGCTTCTATACAGAGATCGATGCCGATGGGCACAGTATTGTCGCCGATGAACCTGTAAGTGCAGGAGGCACAAACCAGGGAGCAAGTCCGTATGAGCTGTTATCGGCCTCTCTGGGGGCATGTACGGGTATGACACTACGGATGTATGCTGATCGCAAGGGTTGGCCACTGGAAAGCGTCAATGTCAGGCTCAAGCATGATAAGATTCATGCCGAGGATTGCGAAAACTGTCCGGAATCCCGTGCCATGATCGATGTTATTACCCGGGAAATCGAACTGATCGGTGATTTGTCGGAGTCACAGCAAGAACGGCTCCTGGAGATCGCCAGCCGTTGCCCGGTACACCGTACCATGCAGGAAAAGGTTGCGATTACAACACGACTAATAAAATAGATATTGTGAAAAATTGCCATGAACATATCGATCCAGTATTCAAGCCGCGGGCTTGATACAAAACCGCTTTAATTCAGGCGCTGAATCCTTTCTTCACAAGTCCTGTCCAGGAATTTGTCCACTATTACCGTGATACTTTTGTGATACTTCTGTTATGACCCTGAGAACTGTTTACTGTGAAATAGACAAGGTAAATATTCTTTACAATCTTAATCACAGGAGATCGCGATGTATATAAAATTAATTTCAGGGTTGTTTTCGGGTTTTATACTGTTGTTAGCATTGTCAGTCGGAGGTTGCGCGACTGATGACATGCATGATGACGGCATGATGATGAAGGAAGACAAGATGATGAAAGACGACAGTATGATGAAGGATAACGGGATGATGAATGATGACAAGATGAAGGACGATGAGGGGATGATGAAGGATTCAATGTAGGATAGACATGGACATTGCCCTCTCCCGTTAGGCGGGAGAGGGCACAATGTCAGCGAGTTTTTTATTTCTTACCCCAAAGTTCCTCGAGGCGGTCATCACGTCCGCATCTGTATCGATAAAATTTATATTTCAGCTCGTGTGTTTCATGGAAATTCTGATGATAGTCTTCAGCCGGATAGAACATTGAGGCGGGGACGATTTGCGTCACAACAGAGGCACTGAACGGCTTGGTCTTTTCCAGTTTATTTTTGGATTGTTCTGCAAGTTTGTGCTGTTCCTCATTCAGATAAAAAATGGCTGAACGGTATTGGGAACCATGGTCACAAAATTGCGCATTTGCGGTAGTGGGATCGATATTGTGCCAGAAATAATCGAGCAGTTCCTTGTAGCTGACCTTGCCGGGATCATAGGTGATCCGTACTGATTCAGCGTGTCCGGTACCACCATTAGATACCTGCTCATAGCTCGGATCTTTCACGTGACCACCGGTAAATCCCGAGGTAGTGTCAATGACACCGGGTATCTTGTCGAAGTCTGCTTCCACGCACCAGAAGCAACCCCCGGCGAAGATCGCGATTTTGTATTGGTGGTCATCCATCATACTATTCGCGGATGCATGCATGGCGTGTGATGTACTGTATAGCACCAGGGAGATCAACAACATCAGGCTCTTTTTCAGGATCATTACATTACCTCTGTAAAAAATGGTGTTACGCCGGAATAAAATCGAGTGCCAGACCGTTATTGCACCAACGCTGTCCGGTGGGTTCCGGTCCATCATCAAAGACATGTCCCTGATGACCGCCACATCGGGCACAATGGTATTCCGTGCGGGGAATGATCATTTTCCAGTCCCGTTTTGTTTCGACTGCACCGGCAAGTGTGGTGTAGAAACTCGGCCACCCGGTACCACTGTCATATTTCATATCGGAGGTAAACAAGGGAAGTGCACAACCGGCACAGACATAGGTACCTTTGCGCTTTTCATCGTTTAATGGGCTGGAATGGGCTTCTTCAGTCTCTTCTTCCCGCAGTATATGGAATTCATCGGGCGTAAGGATGGCCCGCCATTCCTCTTCGGTCTTGACGATCTTATCGATCTTGCCGCTGCCTGCAGGCATGTCACTGTCTCCAAAGGTCCTTGATATGATGAGAGGCAGGACTGTCAGTCCCAGGCTCCCGAGGATGAAATGTCGTCTGTTCATCATGGTCTCCATGAATGCTGTCTTGTTGTTAGATAATCATACGGACTGTATATCACCTGCTTATCGCAAAATGATCACAATTTTATAACATCGGGATTTCAGGCGGTTTTACGGCTACCTGTAGCCGGATTTTTCAGTGGGGTTGCATGGAGATCATGTGTATCTGAATCAGTGATTCTCACATCGACAAAATCACCGGGTTGGAGGGTATTATCAGGTGACAGGATAACGACACCGTCGATTTCTGGAGCATCAGCGTGACTGCGGGCGATAATTTCATTTTCGGTGACCTCATCGACCAGTACTGTCAAGATATTTCCGATATGTCGCTGCAGCCTGGTGGCACTGATGGATTCCTGTGTTGCCATAAACTCGGCCATCCGTTCCTGCTTGATTTCCTCCGGTACGTGACCGGGTAACGAGTTGGCGGCGGCGCCTGCGACCGGCGAATAGGTAAAGCAACCTACACGGTCAAGCTGAGCCTCATTCAGGAAATCCAGCAGACACTCGAAATCCTGCCGGGTTTCACCCGGAAACCCCACGATGAAGGTACTGCGGATAGTGATGTCAGGACAGATCTGCCGCCAACGCCGGATTCGATGCAATACATTTTCACTGTGGGCGGGCCGCCTCATGGCCCTGAGTATCGCAGGACTGGCATGCTGGAACGGTATGTCCAGATAAGGTAATACCTTGCCTTCAGCCATTAACGGGATAATATCGTCGACATTTGAATACGGGTAGACATAGTGCAGTCTGATCCATACACCCAGATTACCCAACGTATTAGCCAGATCATACAAACGTGTTTTTAACGGACGCCCTTCCCAGAATCCGGTGCGGTATTTCACATCCACGCCGTAAGCGCTGGTGTCCTGAGAAATAACGAGCAGTTCCTTGACTCCTGCATTGACGAGGTTGTGTGCCTCCTGCATTATTTCACCGATCGGACGGCTGACCAGTTTCCCTCGCATGGATGGTATGATGCAGAAACTGCAACGGTGATTGCATCCTTCCGAGATCTTCAGGTAGGCATAGTGTCCGGGGGTTAGCCTGATACCTTGCGGGGGTATCAGGCTGTTGTAAGGGTCATGTAACGGTGGCAGCTGATGATGTACCGCCGCCATGACATCCGTCAAGGCATGCGGCCCGGTCACGGCCAATACCTGGGGAAAATTCTTTCTGACTATATCCGCCTTTGCCCCCAGGCAGCCGGTGACAATGACCTTGCCGTTTTCATCGATGGCTTCCCCGATGGCCTCAAGCGATTCTTCAATAGCAGTATCGATAAAGCCGCAGGTATTTACGATCACCAGGTCGGCATTTTCATAATCGGGGCAGATCTCATAACCCTCTGCACGCAAACGGGTGATGATCCCTTCGGAGTCAACCAGCGCTTTCGGACAACCGAGGCTGACAAAGCCGACTCTCCCGGTTCCGGAACTATTGTATTGTAAAATACTCATAGTGATATAGTATACCAACACTCATTTATCCATACTCGATTTCTTGAACAACGCCGACCCCCTGATGCAGTATCAGTGAAAATCCGTTATCCAAAGACATTTCTGTTCATCATTATAGTAGCTGCCGCTATAGCCGCTTTCGTATTGATCTTGCCTGAATCTACCCAACCGCAATCGCCTGGTTACGCGTTGTACACATTGAAACGAGGCGATATTACCGCAACGGTTTCTGCAACCGGCACAGTTAATCCGCTCATAACCGTTCAGGTCGGCAGCCAGGTCTCCGGTACCATCCAGGATCTTTATGCTGACTTTAATACACTGGTACACAAAGGTGATGTGATTGCCCAGATAGATCCCGCGCTGTTCAAGGCAAGTCTGGCCGAGGCGCAGGCCAGTCTCAAAAGTGCACAGGCGGCGCGTGAGAAGGCCGCAGTGGAGGTGGAGGATACCAAACGTAAACTGGCACGGGTGGAGGGGCTGCGCAAGCAGAATCTGGTTGCCGAGAGCGAGGTCGATGTTGCCAGATTTGAATACGAGGGGGCGGTGGCGGAACATCAGTTAAGATCCGCTGCGGTGGAACAGGCTGAGGCGGCCCGCAATCGCCAACAGGTGAATCTTGATTACACAACGATATACGCACCCATCGACGGTGTCGTGATATCACGTGATGTCGATGTTGGACAAACCGTGGCTGCCAGTTTACAGGCACCTACCTTGTTTACTATCGCACACGATCTGGCGCGAATGCAGATTGAAACCGATGTCGATGAGGCATTCATCGGTATGATTGACCAGGGACAAGAGGTCACATTCACTGTTTTTGCCTATCCGGATAGAAAGTTCAAGGGCAATGTTGCCCAGGTACGATTGAATCCTACTGTCGAAGCGGGTGTAGTAAAGTATAACTGTATCATCCATGTCGATAACGAGGACCTGGCACTGAAACCGGGAATGACTGCAACCGTCGCGATCGAGGTAGCACACCGTGACAATGTCTTCAAGGTACCAAATGCTGCGCTGCGTTATATCCCGGACTGGCCTGAGGAACGCCTGCAACAGATTCGGGAAGGCCTGAAAACTAATGAAGCAATAGTCTGGCAGCCCGGGACCAGGGAACTCAAGCCGATAAAGGTTCGCATGGGGATCGTTGCAGATAAAGAAACCGAGGTCATTTCCGATGAATTGCAGGAAGGGTTGAAGATAGCCATACCTGGCAATCCGGTCGAGAGTGAAAGAAGACGGCGTTTTGGCCTGAGCCTGTTCTAGTTTCCGTGGAAACCAACCTTATACAAATGTCAGGGGTACACAAATCCTATGCCCTCGATGGTGTGAAGGTCCATGCGTTGCGTGGTATAGACCTGAGCGTCCCACAGGGAGAGTATCTTGCCATCATGGGACCCTCAGGGTCGGGAAAATCCACCCTGATGAATATCCTTGGATGTCTTGATATTCCGGATGAAGGCAGTTACCTGCTTAATGGCGAGGATGTCTCACACATGCAGGGTGATGAGCTTGCAAGGCTGCGCAATCGTGAAATAGGGTTCGTCTTCCAGAATTTCAATCTCTTATCAAGGACAACGGCGATCGAAAATGTGGAAACACCGCTGATTTATGCCGGAATCGGCAAGAAGGCACGACGTCAAAAGGCGCAGGACATGTTACAGCGTATGGGCCTGGGTGATCGGATATATCATATGCCCAACCAGCTGTCAGGAGGCCAACAGCAACGAGTCGCGATAGCCCGGGCGCTGGTCACCCGCCCGTCTTTATTGCTGGCTGATGAACCGACCGGTAACATGGATTCCGTGACCAGCGCAGAATTTCTCAACTTGCTGGAAAAACTGAATATTGAGGATGGGTTAATGATCGTGTTGATCACTCATGAAACGGAGGTTGCTGCACGTGCACGGCGCAGATTGACCTTGCGTGACGGCCGCCTGGAGACATGATGATGGAGTGGGGTGCGGCAATCCAACTTGCTCTGTCAGCTTTGTGGCGTAACAAGATACGCGCAATGTTGACGACGTTGGGTGTAGTGATCGGTGTCGCATCGGTGATCGCCATGGTATCCATCGGGTCGGGAGCCCAAAAACGTGTCGCCGAACAAATGGAAAGTATGGGCACCAATAATCTGGTAGTACGACCCGGCAGTACATTTCATGGCGGCGTTCAAACGGGTGCCGGCACTTCACAAAAACTGACGCGAGAAGACGCTGAGGCGTTGCGTGATATACCGGGTGTTGTCGCCGTCGCCCCGAGTGTCCGGGCTACGGAACAACTGCGCTATCGCGGCACAAACTGGAATACCGATATCGAAGGTGTGACACCTGATTATATTGCAGTGCGTTCCTGGCCGGTTGAAGAAGGATCATTTTTCACTGATCAGCATGTCGCTTCGGCAGCGCATGTCTGTGTCCTCGGACGGACAGTTGTTCGTGAATTGTTCGGCTTGGCAAACCCCATTGGAGAATCGATCCTGTTGAAAGGCCTGTCGTGCAATGTACTGGGTATACTGAGCACAAAGGGGGCATCTCCATGGGGCTCGGACCAGGATGATACGGTCATGATGCCTATCACCACTGTGCAAAGAAAAATCAGGGGTATTACTCATATAGACCGTATGGAAATCCAGACATCCGGCCGTGAAGCATCGTTCCGGGTAAAGACCGAGGTAACGAGAATCCTGCGACAACGTCATCGCTTACAGGAAGAACAGGAAGATGATTTCAGGATCTTCAACCGTGCAGAACTCGCCCAGGCATCTGAAGAGAGTGCGCGGGTGTTTACCTGGTTACTGGGTAGTATTGCGTCAGTGTCGTTATTGGTTGGCGGTATAGGTATCATGAATATCATGCTGGTCTCGGTAACGGAACGTACACGTGAAATCGGTATCCGTATGGCACTTGGCGCCAGGCGCCAGGATATTCTCTGGCAGTTTTTACTGGAGGCGCTCATGTTGAGTTGTGCAGGCGGAATTTTGGGGATCCTGCTGGGTCTGGGCAGTGCAACCATCCTGGCCAGATTTTCGGAATTTCCAATTACCATCACCACGTGGTCCATTACGGTTGCGTTCTTGTTTTCAGCACTGGTAGGGATATTTTTCGGTATTCACCCTGCAAGGAGGGCCTCGAGCCTGCGACCCATCGAGGCATTAAGATATGAATAGATGATTATCCGTGGCGGAGTCATCCAGAAAAGTTATCTATGCCGCGCTGGCCGGTAATACCTTGATAGCAATTACCAAATTTATTGCGGCCGGTATCACCGGGAGTTCCGCCATGTTATCTGAAGGGATTCACTCAATGGTGGATACGGGTAATCAGGGTCTACTGTTGCACGGCATGCATCAGGCACAAAAGCCACCCAGTGACCGTTTTCCCTTTGGTCACGGCAAGGAGATCTATTTCTGGAGTTTTGTGGTTGCCATCCTGATTTTTGCCCTGGGTTCCGGAATCTCCATCTACGAAGGCATCGTGCATATCCTGCATCCTGAACCGATCAAAAACCCGATGGTGAATTATTTTGTCCTCGGAGCGGCATTGATCTTTGAAGGTATAGCCTGGTTGATTGCTTTATCCGAATTCAGCAAGGCTAAGGGTAAATGGGGTTATATCGAGGCTGTAAGACGTGGTAAGGACCCGACTAAGTTCGTGGTATTGTTCGAGGACTCAGCGGCCATGTTGGGTCTCGTGGTTGCATTCATGGGTATATGGTTGTCCAGCACAAAGGGTATCGTGCTGGGTGACGGCATCGCCTCGGTTATCATCGGATTGATTCTCGGTGGCACAGCTGTATGGCTCGCTTATGAAACCAAGGGACTACTCATTGGCGAAAGTGCAAATATACGTGTTATAGAAGGTATCCGGGCCATCTTACGGGAGTTTGCAGAGATCGACCAGGTCAATGAAGTGTTAACGATGCATATGGGGCCGGAGTATATCCTGGTAAACATCAGTATAGATTTTCAGGACAGACTGTCCGCCAATCAACTGGAAGAGGTCATTGCCGAGATGGATCAGCAGATAAAACAGGCCTATCCGGACGTCAAAAGAATTTTTATCGAAGCCGAGTCGTGGCAGATCAATCGCGAGATGTCGGATAACCGGTTCCAGTGAATTTATTTAATATAGAAGGGAATTTATAGAAAACCCAACAAGGGCACAATGGAGACTGTGAACCGCACCAATATCTTGATGAAGAAAAACAAATCCTGCAAAAATCTATGTTGCGAAACCATACCGGTACAGGACAGTGTTTGGTGATGAAATGCTTAAGGGAGTTTTCCAGGTAATGTTTTTGCAACAAGCTTGCACATATGAACGATTGTGTCGAGTGTCATACAGTGAGTGTTGCTACAGTTGGACCATCATGGATAGCTGTTGCTGAACGTTACAAGTCACTGTTACGCATCGAAGCCAGGAACATATTGATTGAGAGTGTCAAGAAGGGTAGTAAGGGGAAGTGGCTGACAATGAAAAGTGCCGGAGGAATGCCGCCCCTGGAGGAGCGGGTTTCAGGGGCGGATATTGACGAGTTCAGTGGATTTTATTCTGTCAGTGAATCGGACATACAGTGAAGTTAGTTGATGATCAGGTGTGATTATTCATGATCATGGCCGCCTGCTCCGTGCACATGGCCGTGCTCGATCTCTTCAGCTGTCGCATCACGGACATCGACGACCTTGATGTCAAAATTAAGATTGACACCCGCGAGCGGATGATTGCCGTCGATGGTAATATTTTCGCCCTCGATATCTGTAATCGTAATGATCATAGGTTGTTTATCCGGTGTTTCGCCTTGAAACTGCATGCCTACCTCAATATTTTCAACCGATTCAAAAATATCGCGTGACACCACCTGGGTAAGTTGTTCATTGCGCTGACCATAGCCTTCGTCTGGACTTATCTTTACAGACAGTTCTTCACCCGTTTTTTTGCCGGAGAGTGCATTTTCCAGTCCCAGTATGATATTGCCTGCGCCATGAAGATAGGATAAGGCCTCGCGACCCTCCGAGGTATCGAGTAGGTTGCCTTCGTCATCTCTTAAGGTATATTCGATACTGACAACAGAGTTATTGGCAATTTGCATTGAGAACCTCTTTCTGGAATATATTCAAAAACATACAGCAATTTTTTTACAACACTCAAGATATACGTGCCACGTCACGATGAAGCTGATAGCCGGATAAATCCTGTGGTATATACAGTTATCCTAACAGTTATAAAGGACAGATGCCATTATTGCGTATATTTGGATCATGTCTGATAAACAATCAAAAGGCTTGGTGTAATGATATTCGATGAAGGTGACTTATCATGGCCGGGATATCCATGACCGATACCGCTGTTCAGTGGTATATCTATATAGTCAGATGTTCGGATGACAGTCTATATACAGGTATCACTACAGACATCAAACGGCGAATGCGGGCACACAACAATGATACCGGACCATCAACAGCAAAGTACACACGAGCAAGAAGACCGGTATATCTGGTATACCAGGAAACAGCCACGTCAAGGTCACATGCAGCCAGACGTGAGAGCGAGATAAAAAACCTGAGCCGGCGGGATAAAGAACTCCTAATTGACGGATGTAAGGCTGGAAGTTACTTGTAGTTTCCACAAAGTTTATGGTGCCTGTATCCTGAAAGAAAATAATCGTATGTTCAATCGAATTTATAATGCTTGTATTACAGCGCCTGAATAATCTATTACGTATGTGTATGTTACTGCTCTTGTGCCTGTGTATTCTGCCTATCATCCCTGTATTTGCGGCAAGCAATATTGATTACAGGCAAAACACGGAAGAATTGGATGAGGCGAATCAGGCTGAAGATGCTCCGGGAATGAGATTGGATCCAGTTATGTTTCGACTATCAACCGGGTTAACCCAATATAAGGAGATATTTGTTAATCCGGTGACATGGAGTGAGGAATTCAAGAATAATGATATGGAAATCATTTATCAGTTGAGTGTGAAAGTCCGTTTGTTTGACATGAATTTGTATTTTGGCTATACACAGAATTCATTCTGGCAGGCTTTTAACAGCAGTAATTCTTCGCCATTCAGGGATACAGACTACAATCCGGATATATTTTACCGGATTCCTCCGGGATCATATCCGTTACAGAAGATTGGCATAGATGCGGGTATCGAGCATGAATCCAATGGACAATCATTGCCTTTTTCGCGCAGCTGGAACAGGGCCTATATGAGACCGTATTTCACTCGTTCGAATGATTTGTTTTATATAAAGCTGTGGTACCGGATTCCGGAGGATGAAAAGACATCAGTCCTGGATCCCACCGGAGATGATAATCCTGATATTCACCATTATTACGGGTATTCGGAACTGAATTATGTTTATTTATCCAATGGTATGCAGCGATTTCATATAATGATGCGAGGCAATCCCGAGACAGGTAAAGGTGCAGTTAGACTGAGCTACGAAATGCCAAGTGGATCAAAGGATATGTATTACAGAATTTCTTTGTGGAGTGGATATGGCGAAAGTCTTTCAAATTACAATCAATCGATAACTCGACTTGCCATTGGCGTATCATTTTATCGGTAAGATGCGAAACACAGATCATGAAAGTATGCCTTTCTGGATATTCGGCCAGGCAATACGGTTATTGTGACCTGCGGTAGAGGATCAACGTCATATCATCAGGTTTGGATGGCTGGTCTATGGATGGGTGCAGCATACGATTATTACATTCCTCGATGAGCGATGTTGATGCCGCCTCCAGGGAACCCTTACGGGTACGCTCAATAATTTCACTCATCAATAAATTATCGAATAGTCCATCAGTTGCAAGCACTACCGTATCGTAACGGGCGAGTGTCAAAGCCGGTCCGACTTCGATGTGCATTTCAGAACTCCCCAGCATGTTGGATACAAGATGGCGTTCTTCATGATGGATAGCTTCATCTTCATCAAGAATACCAGCCTGGACGGCGTAACCAACAGGGGAATGTGAAGTAGTCTGGAGTTTGATCTTACCTTTCTGACCGATAACAAGGATCATCGAATCACCTACATGATAAGGCCGAAGTATATTCCCGTTAATTTCAACTGCAGCCAATGTTGAGCCTGCGCCCACACCCAGGGAGTTGATCCTGAAACTGGCTTGCTCAATTCCATCAAGTATATTTTCACGTAATGATGAGTTCTGCAGGGAGGTGTTTTTTAAAGAACCATGAATCGATGTAATTGCCAATGCGGAGGCTTCCCTTGCAGAAGGCATTCCGCCCATACCATCGGCAACCACGAATACACCGGTGTGATTATTCAGGCAAAACAGGGCAGCCGAATCTTCATTTATCGTTTCCTTTTGTGGCGATCGATGCGTATATATGACAACCTCACCGGAACAACAGGTATGCATTTCACATGAGGGCGCCATGTCGAAATTTGAATATATCTTGCTTTTCAGGACGGGGTGCGGGGCAGACATACAATTCTTGTTATAGTGATATTATTGCCACTGCATGGTCTCGAGATATTCACGTAGTTGTCCTGCAGATCGGAATTTTTTCAGTATCAAGCTGCGTTTCAGTCCGCAACATATTGCCTTTATTTCGCTGGATTGCTTAAAGTAATGTTTCTGACCACCTATGGCATCATAAAAAATCCGGATGAGATCACAAACGTCATCATAAATATTGGCTCTTACCGGGGCCCCCCAGTGAAACATATCAAGCAGTTTTAAATTATAACCAAGACCGTATTGCTGGATAATTATATTATCCATATGTAGATCACCATGGTATTCACCCATATGATGTATGTTTTCGATTCCCGATGCCAGTGCATGCAGCAGAAGCAGGCCATGAATTGCCGATATCCGTTTAGCCGGTTGTCGGTTGAGGTATGCGCTCATTATTTCACCTTCAACATAATCCGAGACCAGAAATGTTATCGGTATACGTTGGAAGATAATAGTTTCCTGGGTGAGATACTGGATCAAGATAGGACAGTGGCGGAGTTTATACAGTTTGTTTGCGTAAAAACGTAATGCTGAATTATTAGGGTTTCTTTGCGGGAAAAAGAATTTCGCCGCACGCTCAATTCCGGTGATAAGTTCCCGGACCAGATAGACTTCACTTTCCCAGCCTTCTCCAAGTTTACCGATTACCTCGTACTTTTTTGCAAGTATACGGCCTGGCTGGAGGTTAAATGAATCGATGAATATTTCTTTTCGATTTCTGGCCATTAGGGTCATTATATATACGACTGATATAATTTTAAATACAGGTTATTCCGCGAAGGCATATTATCATACATAATATTACATCCATGCCTGTATATAATGTTACAAATTGCATGTATCCAATCCCGACTAGATTAAGATCGGACAAAAGATATGGGAGAATGGAGATTGATATTAAAGATAATTGAGGTGGAATATGACGAAATCGTTGTTTGATATAGATGAAATTCTCGAAAGCCTTAAACAACAGAGAGACGAACTCAAGTTGCAGCTTCAGCTTGCAAAGGCGGAAGCACGTGATGAATGGGAAAAAACAGAACATAAATTTGAGCAATTCAGGGGCAAAGCAGAAGCTGTGCGCGATGAAATCGGGGGAGCCTCAGAAGATGTGCTGGCCGCATTGAAAATGACAGCTGAAGAGATCAAGCATGGATATGACCGGGTTCGAAAAAAACTTTGATCGAGACTAATGGAATTATTTGTATAAAAAACGGTGGAATTTATTGTGACCCCGTATAATAAGAAGGGCCGACTTTGGACGGCCCTGCAATCAAACCTCTATGCCCGGTTGCATCAAGTGACGTAAATTATCCTGATCCTCTGAAATGGTTTTGTGATTCAGATTATAAATGATTGATGCCGTTTCCTATTCATTGGCGGAGGCGGATTTGTTATTGGTTATTTTCTGGAGTGCGATTTTTTTCAGATATGCATGGATGATAGTGAAAATCCATCAGGGTATCCGTCATTGTATTGATAGGATTGGGCTATTCAATCATGTAATAGATACAAGTGCAGGTAATCCGAGAGTCCTATATGCGTTTATACCTTCTGAGTCACTGACAAAGGTCTCGGTGTAGTATGTAATCAGGCAATATGCCTTCTTCCCTCGTGTATGTATGAGGCACCATAGTTTACGTCACGATGAACACCCGCGACCCGGTCTTATGACGAGATAGGCCCTGATTACATCAGGGAATGCCGGAAAGAATAAAAAAGGCTACGGCAAGTACGATGGGGACCGCAATGATTACATGAATAATGTCGCTTTTGCTGAATTTAATAGGCTTGTATTTACCATGCATCTTGATAACTCCTCACAAATCAATTCTCGTGTTTATAACGATCGTTAATCTAAATCGTAAAGTAAGCATATTATTATAAACAGCTACTGGATTTCGCACCAAGGAAAGCATGCGCCGGTTGCCGATGGAATTTTGACGTATAATCCCTGCAGCTGTCTTATGTGTCCGGATAGGCTCTATATCCTTATAATAGCGTGGATTATGTGATATTCAAACTGTCGTCTGGTGTATCCATCTACCGTTTTTTAACGTCTACGAAACCGTGGGGGAGCGAACAAGCGCACTCCTTTGCGGCGAAACAATGGAATCATTGCCATGCCCATGGCAAATCCCCCGATATGCGCGCCAAAGGCCACACCGCCCTGGGTGCCGGAGAATACCGAGCTTATCAATTGCAGGACAAACCAGAATCCCAGCACAATGCCTGCTGGCAGTCGCATGGTATACAGAAAAAATCCCAGGGGAATTACAACCAGGATGCGTGCATGTGGAAACAAGAGTAAATATGCACCCAAAACCCCTGATATTGCGCCGCTTGCACCTACCATAGGTATGTCCGAGTGAGGGTCCGGGATGACCTGTGCGAAGACAGCTGCTGTTCCGCATAACAGATAAAAGAGGATGAACCGCCCATGGCCCATGACATCCTCAACATTATTACCGAAAATCCAGAGATAGAGCATATTGCCGATCAAATGCAGCCACCCTCCATGCAGGAACATCGAGGTGAATATGGTAGCGACAGGGGGCACTATGGTCAGTTCGGGAGATAATGACTTGGAGTGAAACAACACTGAGGGGATTACTCCAAGGCTGAAGATCGATTGCTGTATGGCGGAACCCAGGGATACCTGCCATAAAAAAACTAATGTACAAAGTACAATCAGTGTAACTGTAACATATGGATTTAGATTCGTCGGGTTATCGTCGTGAAGCGGAATCATTCTTCAATATTATTAATATAAAAGATGTATTCATAAAGCTGGATATATTAGCAGATAGAATTGTTAATTGACGGCTTTTCGTCAAGGAATATCACGAGAATACGATCACACAGGACTTTGAACATATATGAGGTGATGATCTATCACGAGGTATATTGAATTGCATAAGGCAGAGCAACGGGTTTTTGTTTACGGTACATTGCGCAAGGGCGGGGAAAATCATGCCTTACTGACCGGAAGTGAGAATCTCGGTATGGCCATGACGACCGGGAAATATACTATGCTTGATATGGGTGATTATCCGGCAGTTATTGATCAAGGTTTTCATGCCATCGTCGGAGAAGTTTATATGGTCTCCGGAGAAATCATAGCAAAACTCGATGTGCTTGAAGAATACCCGGATTATTATCAACGCATAATTATCTCCACTCCTTATGGTGATGCCTGGATATATGTGCTGAAAAATATGCCTGATCAACAGCTGCCCGAGGTCAATAGCGGTGATTGGATCGAGTACAAGATCCGCAGGTATGTTGGGATAAAGGATAAACCGGTATCCTGAACTAAACCAGCGATAGGCCTTACTCTTAGATGGACATGATGCAAGCAAACTAAAAAACTTAAGCTTGAGCGTCGCATTGCCGATAATATGGTGTAAGGAAAGCAGCATCATAGTGGCTTTATGCAATACTCATATCCAAAACCGCAGGATGTGAATATCAGGATTCCAAGGCATTTAATCAAAGAGCGATTCAATGCCGGTTTCCAGCATGCACTCCAAGGTGGTCAACTCAACAAAATAGAGCAGTTACGACTTTCGTTTCGTGAAGGTTATCGTGCCGGAAAACTGTACCTGCGTGAATTGCGACGTTCACGTGGAATCCTGACATTCCCGGTACAAGGCAAATTAAAGATTAAAACTGCTATTTGATCGCAGGGAACTGATTCTGAATTGATATTTTGTAAGGTATTGTAATCAGCGTAGAAGATATCTATTCAATATACAGGACCTTTTGCAGTCTGGAATATGAATGTACTATAAATGGATCCCGCATTCGGTTTTCGGAAAATTATTCCATCGACCACTACGATCATCGCCCGGTACAGTGCAATGTACACATCCTATCGATGAATAACCTTTCGCCACCAGCGGATGGAAAGGCAGATCATGATCCTTGATATACGCATCGCGTTCGTTCCTGGAGACGTCAATCAGCGGATAGAATTTGATTATATCATTACGATCTTCAAAGATATCCAGGGTTGAGCGATGGTCGCTTTGCCATCTCATCAGACCGGAAACCCATACATCATAATCTTTCTTTAAGGCATCAAGTGGCTCCACTTTATTAATCGAGCAACACAGGTCCGGATCGCTTTTATAGGTTTGATCCTTTTCAGTGAATTCATGCTTCCAATCTTCAGCCCTGACATCAACAACATCAAGATTGAATAATTCCGTCAGCCTGCGCTTGTATTCGAGTGTTTCCGGGAAATGGTATCCCGTATCAATGAAAAATATTTTTTGATCAGGTACGATCCTGGAGAAAACATGCAGCAAAAATGCAGATGTTGCAGCGAATGAAGAAGTGATCATCACCCTGTCGAGGGGGAAATCACTGTAAAGCTGACGCACACGCTCATCGATCGTTAGAGAATGATATTTTTCGTTCAGTGCCGCAACAGTGTGCTGCAGTTTATCATTATTCATTGCATTTTGTGGTGACATAAAATCCGGTGAATTGCTGAGAAAAGTATCAGGCTGTATCGAACTGATTAAGCGTGCCCATTCTAACAAAAAATCCAGATTTTGTCTATAGTTAGCAATGCTGACTGAATGATTCGCGTGCGAGTCTGAATTCGATATTTGGTTGATTAATATAATCAAATATTCTGCCGATCTTGAATTTTAGGTCTAACGATATATTCGAGCACACGGATGAAGACGAACAAACTGGTCAATGCCTCTATTTTGAAATCACTGGCACCGATCCGTGATATTCCCGAGAATGCCGTTGACGATCTTGCCGATCATACTTATTACGAAACACTTACCAAGGACGAATACCTGTTCACCAATGGTACAAATGATCCCTGGGCGTACTATATTTTAAGCGGAAATATTGATCTGATATATCCTGATGGCAGAGTGGAAGTATTATCGGGCGGCAGCACCGAGTCACAAGAACCGTTAGCGGATCTTAAACCGAGGCCTGCATCAGCGAAGGCCGCTAATGATGTCATTTTTATTCGCTTTAAATCCGATGATATAAGCGCCTTAAAGATTTCAGCTATTACAGAGTGCGTTTCGGTTGAAAGATCTTCAATTAATGAGGAGGACATAGAAGCTGAGCTTCTAAAAGAAATAGATCAAGCAAACAAAACGGACAAGCTGATCGTGCCCGGTTTTCCGGACATCGTCATGAAGGTGCAGGATGCCGTCAAGGATCCGGATGGTGATACTAACATGATCATCAGGCTGATACAGGCAGATCCATCGCTTGCCGCGCGAATCGTGCGTGTGGCCAATAGCCCAATATACCGTGGCCAGAACACCATCACGAATTTACGTATGGCGGTTTCACGGCTCGGGATCAAGGTGACACGAGAAACTGTAATGAGTTTTTCTTTACAACAGGTCTTTACCGGCGATATCCCCGCTTTGCACCAGAAAATGAATGAATTATGGCGATATAGCACAATGGTTGCTGCGATCAGCGCTATTTTGGCTCGTCTTGATCCAAAACTGGATGCGGAACGGGCCTGGCTCGCCGGGTTGATACACAATATCGGCGCATTGCCGGTGCTTGCATATGCCGAAAATTACCCTCAATTGAGGGAGAATACTGAACTTCTCGATACGATGATCTGTAAACTGAGCAGAAGGATCGGTGAGTCGGTGTTGCGTCGATGGCAATTTGATAGTGAATTCGTCACGGTCGTCAGGGATTGCCGTGACTGGATGCGTGATCCCGATCCCAGCACCGATTATTGTGATATCGTCCTGTTGGCCCAGTTATTTGCCTATCTCGAAACATCATCGATGGTGGAATATCCCGCTATCAACATGGTACCTGCATACTCGAAACTCCCGTTTGGAAGACTCGGCCCAAAGATGACTGTCAAAGTGCTGAAGGAGGCCCGTGCTTATACAGGCAAGATTCAACAAATCCTCCAGGGCTGATTGTGGGATAGCCCATAAAAAACAAAAAAAACAATATAAATCATTATGATATAACATTACACGGCGGCCATGGAGCTATAGATCCATGTCATTCTGCCGATATAGATATGTCCTTTATTGCATGGTCTGTTAGCTATCAGGTTGAGTTGTTGACGTCCGGACATACCGAAATACGGGTCTATGATCATGCAGGACCTTGGCAAGGAAAATAACAATTCATCCGATCATAAAGGCTAACGTGTATACAATACTTTTTATTGTTGGCCCGTGTAGTAAAGTATCGGTTTAACATCGTACAAATGTCATATCCATAACAATAATATTCCTTAGCGAGGTAAAGCCATGGCTGAAAGACGCAAGTACAGACGAGAAGAAGTATTTGTTGATGCAGAGATATCATGTCCTGATTTCGGTAAATCCATCATGCAAGTACGTGATTTAGGTATGGGAGGTATCTATCTTGAAGCGGATGATGGACGTTTTCCCGCAGTTGGGACTGAGGTTGATGTCACATTACTGGTCCATATGGGTGGTGAGGACATTCATACTCTCAAGTCACGCGTTACCCGTGTGGATGCCGATGGGATTGCCTTGAAGTTTCTAAATGTTGATGTGCGATATTTATCTTTCCTTGAAAGGCTTCTGGATTACAAGGCAACCAAAATCATTGTTGCCTGATACCCGATAACAGTCCTGAAAAGGCTGGCATATTAGCCGTGGTTGTACTGCGATTCTGGGTATTGTGTGACAGTATCCGGATTTATTCGTTAGTTGATGTGGCACTCTTCCCCAATCTTTTCCGGATAAATATCTCCAAAGTCAGTTACCTGTTTATATTCCGCAGCAGGGTCGATCTCTCCACTCCTTACCAACCAGATGGTATGCATGCCGGCCTGGTGAGCTGCCTCAAGTTCTTGCTTGATATCCGATAAAAACAGGCAGTTCTTCGGTTTGACAGCTATCTCCTCGCTAATTCGCTGATAGGAATTCACAGAAGTTTTTGATCCGATCTTGGTATCGAAATAACCGCTGAAAAGCGGGTTCAGATCTCCATATTCAGTATTTCCGAAGAGAAGTTTTTGAGCATGTATGGAGCCTGAAGAAAAAACGTAGAGTCTGATATCATTATCGTTCCATTTTTTGAGATTGTGGACCGCATCTTCATAAATGTGTCCATTGAAATGCCCATTCAGGTATCCCTGTTCCCATAATAATCCCTGTATCGTCTTGAGTGGTGTGATCTTTTTGTCATCGTCAATCCATTGAATCAATGAACGGATTATTTGATTTATATCAGGGGATTCCTCACCGATAATATTCGCTGCTTCGTCAAGAGCCTGTCGAACTAGGATATCGTTTTCATGAGCGTGGATAAATTGCTCAATATTGTCTCGGGCATATGGAAAGAGGGTGTCCTTGACAAAGGCAAGCGATGAGGTTGTACCTTCAATGTCGGTAATGATGGCTTTTATCATGAATGTTGTGCGACAAACTCGTCAAAATCAGGGTAACGGGTTGCAATATCATTACCGGTAAAGTTGGCTTGCCAGCCGTCAGGCGTGGTGAAAAACCGGATACATTTGAATTGTGGGTGTTCGCCCATGTCAAACCAATGTGCTGTGAGGGCCGGGACTGTGATGAGATCACCCTTTTCACATAGAACAATGAACACATGACCGTCGACATGCAAATAAAAAAGCCCTCGGCCATCTACAAAAAAGCGCACTTCGAAATCATCGTGCGTGTGTTCTGCAAGGAACTTTTGCCTGAATGTGGCTTTTTCCGGATGATCTGGATGCAGGCTGACCACATCGATGGTTTTAAAACCATATTGTTCAACAAGGCTGTCAACTGAAGAGCGAAATGCCTCGATAATTTGTTCCTGGGATAAGCTGTTGTTGAGTTCTTTTTCAGCGGTCCAGCGTTCGAATCCGACGTGGATCCCTGCAAGTCTGCGCGCGATTTCTGCCGGATCTGTTGTAGTTTCAAAGGCATCACTGGCCGTATCGGTATATATGCTTAATACGCTCATACTCTATCATACCCCTTTAACTTAAGTTCGCATTCAAACATGAATTCAAATGCTTCCAGATAACGCAAGGTTTCCTGGATTGATCGACCCCATGTATACAAACCATGTCCGGCAATCAGGAATCCGAAAATGGGAGGATTGTTTTCAAGATACATTACTACCTTATGTGAGAGACGTGCAATGTCCTGATCGTTCAGGAAGATTGGAATGCAGATTGAGGTTTCATGTGTGCTGATCCGGTCAAAGGCCTTCAGGATCTCGTAGCCGCTCAATCTCAGTTCGTTATTATTTAATCGCGATATCAGGGTTGCATTGATTGAATGAGTATGCAGGACGGTATACGTTTCCGGGAAGTGTGTGTAGATCACTGTATGTAGTAAAGCCTCGGCGGATGGTTTCCTGTTATCCACCGCTCGTCCTTGGAAGTCGATGGTCATTATATCTTCCGGAGTCAGCGCACCTTTATCCCTGCCTGAGACGGTAATGGCAATTTTGTCATGATCATATCTGGCAGAGAAGTTGCCGCTGGTTGCTGGTACCCAGCCTCTGGCATAAAGCGACTTGCCTGCATCAACCAGGGCTGATGCTATATGCTGCAATGTTTTTACTGATTGATCCATAAATTGGGTAATCTGGAAAATCGTGAAATACAATCTGGTTCATTTTGATTGTAATCTGCCGGTCTTGGCGTGACAATCACGTTATAGTTCTATAGGAGAATTGCGAATATTCATGAATACGTTAAAACGTACTGTTGATCAGGTTTATCCCTGATAGTTCCAGTATGATTGGATGCGATGATCATGATGTTTGTCTATTCGGAAAACGCCATCTGTCTGATGTTTGAGGTGGATCTGAGGTAAGTCTACGAGGATTTTTAAATGAATACACGGACTTCAACAAATTACACACAGCAATTTGATATCAGGGCAACCATTGAACGTCTCACAAATGAAGGGAGACTGGATGAATGCTTTGCGAATATGCTGGGAGCAATCACACATATTGAGGGCGTATGTAATCTTTTGCAGGGACTGGAAGAAGACGGTGTATTATTTCCAAGTTCACAAGATGAATTCAAGCAGGAGTTCGCTGAACTGATCAGTTCAATAAAGGCGCTGATCAATAATGGCATATATCCTGATCTCGTGCATATAAATCAGGAAGGTGACGCTGTCAATTAAAGAAAGCGCATGGGACGATGATCCCATCGATTGTTTAGCTCATCGGAAGATTTCAGCTAAAAAACTGCATCGTCACGATGCATGGAGTCGGATACGTGGCACTGGCTCATAAAATAATCGTAACACATTGTAATTAAATGATATTTAATCAAGCCTGGATCTTAAATTTCCCTCTGTTGTGTCGATAAACAATCATAGTGGCACCTATAAGGCGTCGTTACCCAATAAAGAGATAAACTGAAGAATCACACGGGATGGGATAACTATGTTTGAAACAGAGACAGAAGAAGTAATCGAGGTACCCAAGTGGGATGTAGCGTTGGAGGCCTTGTTGAGGGAAGAATATGTCAGCGTTGGCAGGATGTTAATGATTGAAGATTTTCACAAACTCTCCATGGAATACTCGATTCGATTTGATGATATCATGGATACGGTTTTTGCAATGACGCTCGAAGGCAAGTGGGTATACCGCAATGTTGACGGATTTGACACTGAAATCACCCAGGATATGGTCGATGGTTTATATGTCAATGCCCGTCTTCATGAAAATGATGTCAGAGGATTTAATGGGGGGTGGCTGCCGGCGGCATGAGAGAGCCCCAAGATCAAATATCGATGATCCACAGTATCTGTTTTAACAGGTAGTTTGTCCCTGAGGATCGTCCTGTACTCAACCTCGCGAGATTTTTCATTATCTGAAGTCCCGCGGTGGCAGTTGTTCATATAACCACATCAACTGGTCCACGTTAGTCATGACGGTGTCAACATAGCTAATACAACATACCGTTGCGGTACGCATTTTCCTGTATAAACATCCGATTTCATAAAACGGATCCGGTATGCCGTTTAATTCATGCCACCCAGGCTCTGGAAGCACGGTCCGCTTTGAAACGAATTTGACATTGCCATCACAAAGTACCTGTAAATCGAAACCCGTGATGACATTTCCCGAAAACAGTGGATCTCCAGCGACTGGCTGAGGTGACACCTAAAACCGAGATGTATTTTCAAGTGTTAAATGTCCAGGGTTGTCCAATATCGAACAGTTCGCAGTTAATCGCTCATGTCCAGTCCATACAAATAATCAGTATTAACCCGACGGACTATTCCTCTGTCCGTATTCTTACCAGTCATCGGAATTGACATAAAATTCCGGATGCTTATTTGAGTAATGAAGGGTTAGGCGATATCAGGAAGGATATATAAATTTAGGTATATTATAACATAATAAAATACTAATATTTAATTTGCCGATCCCCTCAAACATCTACATCCCTTTTACTTTCAATTCACAGGGTTAATCGATCGAAATATTTTAACTTACTGTTATTATAAGTTTAATATTAAAAACATGATTATCTTCGTCCTGCGTATCCTGTTATAATATTACAAAATCATAATAAGGGGGCAGGGCATATTACAGCTTGGAAAAGGGAACAGCCTGACTTAATATGTCGCTAAACCCGAGGTAGGGATATTTATGAAGATATCAACCGTATCTTTACAGTGTTATCAGCTGCGCACATCTCCTCATTTCAGGCATCGCAATTATATTACGTATCTCATAATACCGCTGCTGATAGTCATGTCTTTCTTCATCAGTAACCGGTGTCGAGCGGATGAAAAGTACGATGACTTAAAGTCCCGCCTGGAAAACTACACCGGTATTTACAAGCACAAGCTTGATGACGGATTTACTATAAGAGGCTGGCAGTTAACGCCCCATATCTATCTGGGACAGACTAGGACATTTGGTAACAATAGTTACGGCCTGCTAGTCGATAAAGGTGATTATGCCTACGGTCTGATTGACCAGCAGATTTCTATACTAAAAAGTTTCTAGTCCGGTCATCTAACCTTCCTGTATTTTTATGTTTTTATCCCAGGGCAGCGCCAGAGGGGTGTTGCCCGTCATAATACCTGTTCCCGTTTATGCTCTTCTCCCGAGATTGAGTCATTGTTTGCTGTACCAGGAAAATTGACCCGCTCAAGGAGTATCTTGTGCGGATATTTTATGAGTATTGGGGCCGATCGGCTGGAATGATAGAGTGGATACAAGTAAATTATCATATTTTTGGTAATCCAATGACCATTTGAAAGGAAATAGATGAGTACACGTCGAATTCTGGTCCTGAACCCCAAGGGAGGATGTGGAAAAACCACCCTGGCAGTCAATATCGCCAGCTTTTATGCCAATCAAGGTAAATCTGTCGTATTGGCCGATTTTGACCCACAGGGATCAGCGATGGAGTGGATTGAGGCGCGTCCTGAATCATACGCCACGATTAAGAGGGTCCCGGCCTGGAAAGATGATGTGCGTCTGCCAAGGGACGTCGATTATGTGGTTATGGATGCTCCTGCGGCCGTGCATAGCAGAGAGATCAGCAATCTGTTAAAACGTGCGGAATCTGTAGTTATACCCGTCCTGCCTTCACCTATTGACATCCGCGCTGCTGCCCATTTCATCCAAGATATCTTGCTCAATAAAAGGGTGTCGCATAAAAATACTAAACTTGCCGTGGTGGCCAATCGTGTTCGTGAAAATACTATCGTCTACCAAAAACTGCAACGGTTCCTCAAGCGCCTGGATATCCCGTTTGTTGCCGTATTCCGTGATACTCAAAATTATATCCGGGCCGCTGATCGGGGGATAAGTATTTTTGAGATGGCACCTTCAATGGTTACCCAAGACCTTGATCAGTGGAGATCGTTGACCAGATGGTTAAACAGTAAGCGCAGTTTACCCGGTTAATGTCGATGTTAATTAATGTCAGAATAGTATTTTTGCAAATACTGAGTTGTATCCAAACATGACCAGTGGAAAACAAAAAATGGTAAATCGGCCAAGACCTGTCATGGTGTTTATCTATGTCATTGCTGGAGTTGTCATGATTGCCGCATCAGCCTGTTCCGATATATCTGGCTCGAGGGATGCCGTATGGTTATACGGTGTATGGGAGTTGACCCATAATCCGGATCATGATGATTCCGACACGCTGGTGTTCAAGGATGACGGTACAGTGAAAGTGCAAACGGAAGACGGACGGGAGATCGACGGCAAATATGCGATTAATGACAATCAGTTGAAAATGACCCTTGCAACACCACGGGATGTGATTGACGTTGAATTCACTATATCAAAAGATAAATCCAAATTGATATACAGAAACGGTGCCTATTATACCAGGCAACACTAACCGATCCTGAAGAGCGTAGCTGATTACCTAAGTGAAACTCAGATTCCTTTCAGCGGGAAATGTTGTTGGTTAGACGCTCGGTAACGATTTCGAATAATTCCGTTGGCGTGCTGAATTTGCGCGGAAATAATGAATTATCAATGGTAGCTACCCAGTAATCAGGTTCGCATCCATGCTTGAATTTCGGGTGTGCCTCAACTGATTTACCGCATATCTTTCTTTTGACAACCATAATTATTCTCTCTCTTATTGAATGGTGGCCTTGCGCAATAACGGGATGAACGGTTATTGCGCCGTCGATATTAGGTTATTGATAATTCCAGAGTAACATAGTGTTAACCAGTAATATAGAATTAAATTATTGGTTATTGTTCTAACTGTTAATAATCCCGACATTTATAAGCGCAGTTCCAGGCCGCATCGCTATCTTATTGAATATATAATACTTAAAATATACCGAGGGTGGACCGGTTACTGATTTGTCTTCCAAGCTAAATACTCTATCCGTCAGATTATGAGATTACTTCGATATACCCATGCCAGAGTTCCTGGCTGATCATATGACCGTTTACCGGGATGGTTCTGTTTTTTATTAAGCGCATATGATATTTCCTGAGAAGATCTGGATATATATTAGCGGGGAGCTGTCTTTGCAACAAATCAAATATTGGCGGCAGTGTATTGCAATAACAGGTCTGTTGATACAGGGCACCGGTTATGCAGTGGATTTGGCATCCGTCGAATCACCGGGGACGGAGGCCGCACTACTGATACAAAGGCTTGAGACGGATCTGAAGCTTGACCAATCGATCTCTCAAACCAGGATCAACCGTGTCGGCCTGATTATCCTTGAACCAGCCAATTCCGCGGTTCAAGCGGGCTTACAGATCGGGGCACTGGAAATACATCAAAGCGATAATTCGATAACGGCAGGCCTGGATCTGACCGGCAATTACATCGGTATCATGTTTCGCACGAACCTGTACCGTAGCAACCATTCTGCGATACGTCTGGACGGAGGCTATACCTATAATGAGGCTGACAAGCATACAAATGATCAGCAAATAAAATACGACTGGCATGAATTTTTGTTAAGAGCCCTGTTTGAATGGAAATTTGGGGATTTTAATATGTCTCTCGGTAGATATACGCAAATAATAAACGGAGATGAGACTGCATTTGGTGTGGTAACACGCACTCGGGAAATTGAGCAGGTGGATAAGGCCGGTACCCGTCTTGAAGTTGATTACAGGGTCGATGTTACCGGGAAGATCGGTATCCAGCTTGACAATGGGAGTCGCGATGCGGTTGCTCTGATATTTGCACGGGAATTTTGAGTTTCGGGCAGATGACCGCGATCGTGATTTCAGTATGCATCCTTATCAAGACGAGATTGTGTAATCAATCATATGAGTTTAATATTTCATTCAGGTTGCAGATAATTATTTACGAGTCTAAACGGGAGAAAAGCACATGGGTGATCATGTATATAAAATGATAGAACTGACGGGCTCTTCATCCAAGAGTATAGAAGATGCTGTTGAAAATGCCGTTGTCCGGGCAGCCAAGACGGTGCGGAATATGCGCTGGTTTGAGGTTATCGATACACGTGGACATATCGATAACGGCAAGATCAATTACTGGCAAATCACTATCAAGGTTGGATTTACGTTGGAGGATTAATACCGAGGTTATACCTTTACCAGGGCTGCCCGGCCCATCCTGCAGAATGTCCAAAAGGGCTGCATCAATCATTACGAGAAGTGACTTCTACCAGATGATATCCAAACTGGGTATGAATCGGACCGTGCACCTTGCCGATCTCTTCATTGAAGACAACTTGATCGAATTCCTTTACCATCTGTCCCGGACTGAATTCACCCAGGTCACCGCCACGTCTTCCCGATGGGCACAATGAATGTTTCTGGGCGATTTCAGCAAAATCCGCACCGTTTTCGATTTCTGTTTTCAGTTGTTCGCAGTCTTCTTGTGTGGAAACGAGGATATGTCGTGCGCTTGCGGTTGCCATGTCGTATGTCCCGTTGTTAGCCAAGTTTGAGATGATACCAGATATTGTCTACAGATAACGGCTATAACGGGTCAGAATAACAACCCTCTGCTGACAGCACTCTTGTCGCTGATATTGGAACTGAGTGTGATTCGGCTTGCTGGACTATCGCCGCCGTTTCTGTCAGGCCATGAAACAGATACATCCAGTTGAATGTTGCCAGCTGCAACATCTCCTGTAACCGACCACAGGCATGTATATATGGTATTCAGCCCTTCAAGTATCAAGTCGGCATTCGAGCCTGGTGGTCCAACGCTCTCTGTGCCATTCGTGATCGCCTGAAAAGTTGTATGATCGGTAATATTTCTCATGGCCTCGATTTTGTTCTGTGCAAGATTAACGGCAATGGTTCTTGAGTTGGCCAGGCGGTTATTCTGCAATGCGGTAACCTGAAATCGTGCAAGGGCGATCAATACCATTGATATCAGCAACAAGGTTATCATAGCCTCGATCAGCAGGAACCCTCTGTGAGCATTGCAAGATAAAATCATCTGTTAAAAATCTTTCCAAGAACCCGCAATGGCAACGAACGGACCATTTCCTCCCCTTGGAGGTACCAGAACATCATTGTTATATTGAATGGTCAGATTACCGCTGACTAGAAAGTCCTCGTTAGCCGCTATCAGTGCCCCGTAAATAAAACCGGTGTCTGAAGCATCAAGTATCCGGCCATTTTCCGTAACATAAACCAGCCCATAAATCGATTTTTCTCCTTCAAGGACAAGATCTCCGTCCACGATCAGTACAACCGGCAGATCCTCAGAGCCGATATCAGAATCTATAGTAATGTCACCCGTGATCCAGATATTTTCTCCGGGAAAATCATCCGGTTTTACCTGTTGATTATCCTGGTCGGCACATGCGGAATCATCGCAGGTGAGATGGATGATCTGGTTGACCACGGTGACTTGTTGCATACCGAAAAAATGCGCAAAAAAGTCATCATTGGCGGCCAGGCCCTGTAATTCTGCGCTATGTTCTTCTATACCGCTGTTTCCCTCGGTACTGGTCATTGCATGTGAACCTGCCGACAGGGTGATGGTTCCCCCTGCCATTATGGATTTATCGGTTTCTGTGTTGATAAACTCGGCTGCGCCATCGGTCACGACATTGTTTCTTGCCGTAAAGCCGGCTTCGGGCGGAACCAGGAGCAGAGGCATGATCTGCATTTTTTGTACGAGGACTGCAGTTGAAGAGCTGTCGTCGGATGAGCCGGTAACGCTGAGTTCGATAAGCCTGAACTGATTCGGCCACGCATGATTACTATAACTGATCACATAACCGGCATTGTCGGCCAGTATGGTGGAGGTTATATTTGCCGGCTGTTCGTCAATCAGGCCGTCATTGTTGACGTCAAGCAAGATCTGTTTTCTGAAAACCCGATCGTTCAGGTTGGCAACACCCTTCTCCAGTCCGGCCTGGGCCGCTTCAAAGGCCTGCTTTGCCCTGTATTCATTGGCCGTTATCTGCTGCTCGACAACACTGACGCGTGCACTGTAAAAGGTAATCAGACTGAGGGAAAACAGTAATATCATAGTGATTGTGAGAGTGGCGGTCCCGGTTTCGCGCCCCTGCAGGTCAATGAATGCCGCCGATTTCAGATGCCCGTACACTGACCTGGGTGCAGGCAAAACCGGTCATTGCGTACGTGAACGCCAGCGATTAAAGTACGCTGGATAGCAGCATCCTGTTTCAGCCTTCCTCGCAGTTCAATCTCGATATGCCGTGTAATCAACTGACCTGTGGTGACATTGATGTCGGTCACCTTGCTGGGTTCGCTGTTGAATTGCAGATCGGTGATTATCACCGAGCGTGGGTCACTGATATCCTGCCAACCGCCTGTATCACAATCAGCACCGGCCTGACGCATTTCGACGGCGCCGCTGTTGAGACGAAACCCAAACCGTTCATCCGGTATATTATCCGCATTTGGCGCTGTATCCAGTATACCGTTGGCTGTTGCATCGTAGCTGTAGAGAATACAGGACCTGTTCATGTCAATGATTATCATATCAAACGGATTTTGCAGTCCGGCGATTCCAGCGCAATAATCGGCTATGAGTGAAGCGGAGAGGATATTTGCATTTACAGAACAGACCGCATTCAGCCAGTAACCACTGCGCCGGATATCCTGAACCATTACGTCCATGATCGCGCGCAGTTCCTGATGAAGATGTGTCACCTTCAACGTATCGGTATTCGCCTTGACGATATGGGTGAACAAGAATGTGATACCGGCCAGTAGCATCAGACCGATCGCGGTTGCGACCATCATCTCTACCAGATTGAAACCAGCATGACGGGATCTTGATGAAATAATTGTCAGCACGGAGGATAACCCGTGAGATCATCCGAGCACACCCGGATACGACCGCGTGAACTGACAATGACCTTCGATGATTTACGTTCCGTTGTCAATAATATACTGCCGCTGTTCGATGTGCCCCGGACTGGATTGAAGGAGGCGGAGTTGGAGCTGAAATTGGTTTCCAGATTGACATTATGGTAATCCTGACCGGATACTATTCTGGAGAAGTGATTGTCCAGCCGGCAATTATTCAATACATTGCAATCACAGCTGCTGCTGTCATGCATCGCATAACACCAATGTCGATATCCTCCTTCATGAAAACTGATAGAGATATTTTTATTACGCTTTATGGCCTCCATACGTGCGAGTTGCAAATCACCATAGATTGATTCCGTGGCACCTTTGAGGCGATGCCTGGTGATCAGATCGAGAAAAGAAGGGACGCCAATTGTAGCCATGATACAAACGACCAGCATCGTGACCAGAAATTCCAGCAGTGTGTAACCGCTATAGCGCCAGTCGCACATGGACATACCTTCGTAGACAGTGATTAACGTTGTTATAACCTTATAACAAGGTTTATGATGGGGAGGAGATTACGGGGAGGAATCAGGTGCTGCTGTTAAACAGGCAACATACATATGGTATCACGCTTCTTGAGTTGGTAATAGTTATTTTAATCATCGGTATTGTAGCTGCGGTGGCCTATCCGTCCTATATTGACACGGTACGCAAGGGCAGACGTGCCGACGCCGTCACGAGCCTGTTGAAACTGCAGATTGATCAGGAGCAATGGCGTGCCAACCACAGCGGATATACAAGTCAACTGGCAGGGAATGGATGCGGCTCTGCGCAGGCCACCGGACTGTGCTGGGCTAGCGACGAGATTGTTCGCAGATATTATCATATCGCCATCAATGAAGGTTCGGTGAATTCAACCGGATTTATGGCTACCGCTACCGCCAGAGCGGGAACCGACCAGATCAATGACCAATGCCAAATTATTGTTATTACCCAGGACGGCCCGGATCTGGCCGCATCTTCATATCCGTTTTGCTGGAGCCACTGAATTGCATGGCACGATGTTTAACTTTGGTCGTACCCGATACCCTCTGGCCCTATCACCTGGCGTATCGACCTTCATTCCGGAATGATCTCAAACTGACCGCGTTGAAGAAGATCCACGCACGCTCGAGGGTCAGGACAGTTGATCCAAAGCAGTTTCACAGGCGGTTGTTCGAGCTTTTTAATATTCAGACAGCGGAACAGGATGAACTGCCGCTGGCCGCCGTGATACGCTCGATTGATAGCGTGGTGGCGCCGGATCGATATTATATGTTTGCGGATCCCGTTCACCTGCAAGCCGATCGGGACAGTATTGTCATGCTGGGCAATGCGGATCTCGATATCGATAAGAAGGAAAGTGATGAGCTTCTGCAAATAATCAATGCCCATCTAAGTACTGATGGAATCCATGTTGAACCCGTGAGCGGACAACAACATTGGTGTCTGTCGATTCCGCGACCTCAGAAATTGCATACCTATCCCCTGGATCAGGTTGTCGGTCACACGATCCAGGATTATCTGCCTTATGGTGAAGACGGCCGATACTGGCGCAACACTCTCAATGAGATTCAAATGTTGTTGAATATCTGCGAGTTAAATCGTAAACGTGAGCAAAAAGGTGAACTGGCAATCAACAGCGTATGGTTCTGGGGGGGTGGTGTCTTACCCTCGATGGGCGACGTTTCGTGGATCTCTGTGAGTGGTAATGACGATGTCTTGCGAGGGCTTGCAAGACTCAGCGGTTTAGTTTGTAAACCACCCGACTCGGATGCCGAAAGCTGGGCCGAAACCGCTGACCCAGGCGAACATCTCGTCGTATTTAATGATGCTCGTAAATCCATGCATAAGGGGGATATCGAGGCGTGGCGCAACTTCATTATGGCTTTGGAGATGCATTGGTTTGTTCCCTTGCTGGATTTCCTGAAGACAAACAGGCTCACAAACCTTACCATCTACCTTGATTCGAACCATTGTTTGCAGATTACACCACGCCGTGCCCGGAAGTGGTGGAGGGATATCCTGTCACATAAAATGGCAATAAAATTTACATATTAAATAATATATTAAATCGTATTGATCATGTTTTTTATTAAGACAAAGGACGCTCACGGATGACTCGATCCGGTATCAAGAAGATTATTGTCAGGCGCAAGTCCACTGTCTCGCATGATGGACTTCCGGTCAGTCTCCATCCTGTCCTGGCACGAGTCTATGCCGCGCGGAATCTGAAATCGAGTCAGGAGCTGGAACACTCATTGGAGCATATCCTGCCCCTTGATGATTTGTCAGGGATAGAAATGGCTGCACAATTGTTGCAGGACATGCTGGTCAAGAATGGCCGTATTCTGATCGTCGCCGACTTTGATGCGGATGGTGCCACCAGTTGTGCAGTTGCGATCCGTGCCCTGCGGGCGATGGGATGCGAACATGTAGATTACATTGTCCCTAACCGGTTTGAATTCGGTTACGGATTGACTCCCGAGATCGTCGGGGTTGCGAGTCTTCGCAACCCCGATCTCATTATCACCGTAGATAACGGGATTTCGAGTGTCGAGGGGGTCAAGACCGCAAGGAAACTCGGCATCAAGGTGCTGGTCACCGATCACCACCTGCCGGGTGCCAGTCTCCCCGAGGCCGACGTTATAGTAAATCCCAATCAGCCGGGAGACATATTTCCAAGTAAAAACCTTGCCGGGGTGGGTGTCATCTTCTATGTGATGCTGGCACTGCGCGGTATGCTGCGCAAGCAGGGATGGTTTTCAGATAACAATATTCCGGACCCGAACCTGGCACAGTTGCTGGACCTGGTAGCCCTGGGGACGATCGCGGATATCGTCACCCTCGATCACAACAATAGAATCCTGGTTGAACAGGGATTGGCGCGCATCCGGCGACGACGTTGCTGTACAGGAATTCGTGCCCTGATCGAAGTATCCGGAAGACGACCGGACAGGATCATCGCCGCAGACCTTGGTTATGCGCTCGGCCCGAGGCTCAATGCGGCGGGACGTCTCGAGGATATGTCTCAGGGCATCGAATGTCTGATAACCGATGACGAGGCGTCGGCCATGCATATAGCCCGGCGTCTGGATGAGCTGAACCGTGAGCGTCGCGCCATCGAATCGCAAATGCGTGAACAGGCCCTGGCTACCTTGACACATTTACCTGTCCAGGAGGATAACGAAACCCTGCCAATTGGCCTGTGCCTGTATGACGCGGCCTGGCACCAGGGTGTCACCGGAATCCTGGCATCCAGGCTCAAGGAACGGTTTCATCGTCCGGTCATCGTATTTGCGCCCGGAAGGGATGATGAAATCAAGGGTTCCGCACGGTCGATACCCGGCCTTCATATCCGCGATACCCTGGAGGCCATCTCGACACGGTATCCTGCCATGTTGAGGAAATTCGGCGGGCATGCGATGGCTGCGGGACTGGCCTTGAAGTCAGCAGATTTCGACGCCTTCCGGACAGCCTTCGATACCGAGGTCAGAAAACACCTCGATGCCGAAGATTTGCAGGGTGTTGTCTTGAGTGATGGTGAACTCTCGGCCGGTGATCTCAATCTGGAGGTCGCTGAGATATTGCGTTCCGGCGGTCCATGGGGTCAGGGATTTCCCGAACCCGTTTTTGATGGCGTATTTGCCGTCGCAGGGCGCCGGATCGTCGGAAACAGTCATCTCAAATTACTGCTTCAGGTGCCGGGTGATGACCACTTGATTGATGCGATTGCCTTTAATTCAGGGGATATCGATTTGCCCGAGGACCTTGATAAGGTCCATATAGCCTACAAACTTGATGTCAACGATTATCGTGGGAAACGCTGCCCACAGTTAATCGTTGAACATATTGCATCCGACTGAACTCGAATGGCAGACTGACCTGAGTCGAACGTCCTGCCGTTGTCACTCATTCGGTATTCAACCAGTCATTCTGCCATGATTATTTCATCAGCAGTGTTTTCACACGCATTTTCCCTGGTGTAGACTTAGCGTCTTTATTCTGACGGAAGATATTATGCTCGAATTGAACCCCGTTTATGAGCGTATCAAGGATATGCAGGGACGACTTGATGTCCTGAGGAGGTACCTTTGACGTTGATACCAAACAGGAACGCCTGACCGAGGTTACGCGTGAACTCGAGAATCCTGCAATATGGGAGAATACTGAGAAGGCACAATCCCTGGGCAGAGAGCGCTCCCAGTTGCAAGATGTCGTTGCGGCCATTGCAACCTTGACACAAGGTTTGATGGACGCTCATGCATTGCTTGAACTTGCTGAAGAAGAGCAGGATGAGGAGACAAGCCGGGAGGTCGCATCTGATCTCGAAACTCTGGAAAAGAAGCTGGCAGGACTTGAGTTTCGCCGGATGTTTTCCGGTGAAATGGATGCCAAAAATGCCTTCCTGGATATTCAGGCCGGTTCCGGAGGAACGGAGGCCCAGGATTGGGCGGAAATGCTGTTGCGGATGTATTTGCGTTGGGGGGAGCGGCGCGGCTTTGCAACCGAACTGATAGAGGTATCACCCGGAGAGGTGGCGGGGATTAAAAGCGCGACCATCAGGGTGGAAGGGGAATATGCTTATGGATGGTTGCGCACCGAAACGGGCGTACATCGGCTGGTACGCAAATCTCCGTTCGATTCGGGAAACCGTCGTCATACCTCTTTTGCTGCCGTGTTCGTCTCACCGGAGGTCGAAGATGACATCGACATCGATATCAATCCGGCTGATTTAAAGGTCGATACCTATCGTGCCAGCGGTGCGGGAGGGCAGCATGTGAATCGTACGGATTCCGCTATTCGCATTACCCATATGCCGAGCGGTATCGTGGTACAGTGCCAGAGTGATCGTTCGCAACACAAGAATCGCTCAACTGCGATGAAACAGCTCAAGGCCAAGCTCTACGAACTGGAAATGCAGAAACGCACCGAACAGCAACAGGCGCTGGAGGATAGCAAGTCCGATATTGGCTGGGGTAGCCAGATTCGGTCATATGTGCTGGATCAGTCACGCATCAAGGATCTGCGCACCGGTGTTGAAACCGGTAACACACAGGCCGTGTTGGATGGGGATCTGGATGAATTTATCGAGGCGAGTTTGAAAAGTGGAATCTGACCGGGTGACGGATACGGATGAAAATGAACAGATAGCACAGCGACGTGCCAAGCTGGCCGAATTGCGTATGCGCGGCAATCCGTTCCCGAGCGACTTTCGGCGCAATGTGGTGGCGGGTGAACTGCACGCCGAGTACGACCAAGCGGACCCTCTGACACTCGAAAACGAGCCGATCCGGGTAAAGGTCGCCGGGCGTCTCATGACGCGCCGGATCATGGGTAAGGCAAGTTTCATCCACCTCCAGGATATGTCGGGTCAGATCCAGCTCTACATTCAGCGTGACGGGGTCTCATCCGACGTTTATAAAGAGTTCAAAAACTGGGATATCGGCGATATCGTCGGGGCTGAAGGTGTTCTCTTCAAGACCAGGACAGGTGAGCTCTCGATCCGTGCGGAACGTATCATGTTATTAACCAAGGCATTGCGCCCGTTACCGGAAAAGTATCATGGCATTGTCGATAAGGAGATGAGGTATCGACAGCGTTATCTTGACCTGATCATGAATGACGTTACTCGCAAGACCTTTCGCATCCGTACCGAGATCATCAACTTTATAAGGCAGTTCCTGATCGGGCAAGGATTTCTCGAGGTCGAAACTCCGATGATGCAGGTTGTTCCCGGTGGTGCCGCGGCACGGCCGTTTCAGACCTATCATCATGCCCTGGACATCAATCTCTATTTGCGTATTGCACCGGAACTCTATCTGAAACGCCTGGTAGTCGGTGGTTTCGAGAAGGTATTCGAAATCAACCGCAATTTCCGTAATGAGGGTTTGTCCACCCGCCATAATCCCGAGTTTACCATGCTCGAGTTTTATCAGGCATACGTGGACTATTATGATCTGATGGATCTGACCGAAACGATGTTGCGGGAACTCACCCTTGTGATCCACGGCGATACCATCATTGAATATCAGGGACAACGCTATGATTTTGGCAAGCCCTTCAGGCGTATGACTCTGGTTGAATCGATCCTGGAGTTCAATCCTGCTATCAACAGGGATGAGCTGTTTGCAATCGATTCTGCCAGATCCATCGCGAAAAAATTTGATATACCTGTGTTGGAACACTATGGAATCGGCAAGATCCAGCTAGAACTGTTTGAAAAGACAGTCGAAGGCAAGCTGCATGATCCCACCTTCATAACATCCTACCCCAAGGAGGTCTCACCTCTCGCCCGTGCCAACGACGACGACCCGTTTGTGACGGATCGTTTTGAACTTTTTATCGGTGGTCATGAGATCGCAAACGGGTTTACCGAGTTGAATGATGCCGAGGATCAGGCAGATCGCTTTCGCAAACAACTGCAGGCACGGGAGGGTGGAGACATTGAGGCGATGCATTTTGACCAGGACTATATCCGGGCCCTGGAACATGGCATGCCACCGACGGCGGGTGAAGGCATTGGGATAGACCGTCTGGTGATGTTGTTGACCGATTCAGCCTCAATCCGGGACGTGTTGCTGTTTCCCCATATGCGACCTGAAGTGTAACCACACCCCTGTAGGGGTGTCGCGGAACGTCAGGCGGAGATCAACTGCCGTATCTCGGCAATTTCGTCCTTGGCAGCCTTGATGGTGGCGATACAGTCCTCAGGCGGGATACTGAGCCGGCTGAATGCCGGGATCTCGGACCAGTCCAGCTGGGTATAGGGGTGGTCGGTTCCGATGTAACTCAGCATGTTGGCGATCAGTACGACATCGACATAATCGGCCTCAAATCCTATTGGTTCGCGGTACAGATCCTCATGATCGGTGGCCACTGCAACCAGATCAGGCTGGAAATTCCATGTCTTGAGGATCAGGCTGCCTATCCTGGGATGCAATACCGCCAGGACTTTCATGAGCGTCTTATTGTTGGACAGCAACTCGGGGATCCTTTCGGAGTACTCGAGGATGGGTAGTTTACCGATATCGTGTACCAGACCTCCCAGCATGGCCTCTTCAGGCGAGAGAGAAGTGAATTTCTGGGCGATGATCTGACTGAGCGCCGCCACCTGGACACTGTGTTCCCAGTTTTTCTCCAGCAGTACATTGGTTTGCGCGGTCAGCCTGGTGCGGTATACCTGTTCCATGGCAAGGCTGGTGATCAGGCTGCGGACGATGGAATTGCCGAGTCGGGTAATGGCTGCACGCACATCCTCGATCTGATTTTGAGTCCGGTACAGGGGGCTGTTGGCTACCCGCAACAGGCGGGTGGATAGCACCGCATCGGCACTGATGACCTTCGAAATCTGTGTGGAAGTGGCCTTGTTATCATGTAACAGCTTTCTGGCCTTGAGTGCGATCTCCGGCAACGTGGGAAGTACAATCTTGTTGTGCGTGATATCAAAGACGATATCACGGGTGAATTTTTCGAGCAGGGATGAAGCCATTTTGTGTTATGCAGGCGGATGTCTTGCTTAATAAAACCCTTTATAAATCCCACATAATCTATTGAGAATAAATAAATATATGGCCTTAGTCCACGCCGTATGGCAATCTCTGAAATTGCAATTTCGCACCTTTGTCATCATACAGACGTACCTCGTCCGATTCGGCATAGGGTATTCGTATGACCACCAGTACATCATAACCGCCGGCGGGATCGGCCTCGGCGTCGACGACCATTCCCGCACCCTCCGCACTGCCTGCGTTCGGGGAATATAACGTGTCACCTGGTTGTGGCGCAATCGCAGAATCGGTATGGGCGATGTACATACGACGCTTGAGGTTACCGCGATAATGTAATCTCGCCACTACCTCCTGACCCGTGTAACAGCCCTTCTTGTAATTAATGCCATCGAATGCTTGCAGATTGACCATTTGCGGTACAAACATGTCCATCGTCTGCGTATAAATGGCAGGGATTCCCGCCAGAATATTGAGACGCCGCCACGCTGCAGTGCCTACAGGCCTTGCATCTTCGCGGAGTTTTTCCCAAAGTGTCTTGATATCGTCCGGTCGGCCAAATAACTCAAAGCGTGGCTGTATCCCCGGGATACGGATCACGGTGATCCTGTCAGTCACAGCGACCTGATCGACATCCTGAGGCAATACACCGACAGTATCCTCGAGAAGCTTGCCGCTCTCTGGACCCGACAGGCCTGCATGAATCAGCGAATCACTGGCATCCTCAAGCGTAACCTGCGAACGCAGCACAAACATGCCAAGCCGCTTGAGTATCGCCGACAATATATCGGCAGGCAGTTGCATGTAATACCTGTCAGCGACATAAAAAAGGCGGATCAAGGCCAGCAAACGCCCCTTCGGACTGCAATAACCCGTGAGTTGGCTGTGTTGTGTATTCACTTCCAGCACATCATTGGTCAGCTGACCCTGCAGGAACATCTGTGAATCATCCCCGTGAGCGGATATCAGGCCCATGTGAGAGAGGTCACTTATGACTTCACTGTCAGTGACACATTCCATCTCCTCAGTGATGTTACCGAAGTGGACAACGACGTTGTTTTCTATGACGGCACCGGCGTTTTCCAGATACGTCTTCCAATTACTCATCATATTGATATCTGCAGACGTGAAAAATGCAGATGATAACGTAATTTTAAAGCATTAGTAATACTGGACGCACGGGCTGAATCAGCTAAACTAACGCAACATGATACAAAAAGATCGACGACCGGTATTTCTCGATATTACACGTATTGATCTGCCGATCACGGCAGTGATCTCCATTATCCATCGTTCGACAGGCATCCTGTTCTTTCTTCTCATTCCACCCCTGATCTATTTGTTTGATCTTTCGCTATCGAGCTGGCAAGGATTTGAGGCGGTATCACAACTGCTGGATCACTGGCTGGCAAGATCATTGCTGGTTTTGTTGTCATGGGGCTTTGCTCATCACCTTCTGGCAGGCATTCGGTATTTACTGATCGATGTAGACATCGGTGTGGGGCTTGAATCATCACGTATAACGGCCTGGTGTGTCGTGGGCGGAGGATTGATTGTCCTGTTTGCAGTGGCGTTGACTGTGTTATGAACCGCCGCAGTTATGGACTACGCGCCTGGATACTACAACGTCTGAGCGCGGTTTATATGACAGTCTACCTGCTGTTTTTCATCTTGCATGTCAGTACGAATCCTCCGCAGTCCTATGTCGCATGGCATGGCTGGATGGCAGGGCCAGTCATCAGTCTGGCGACCGCCCTGTTTTTCATTGCCATACTTGTGCATGCCTGGGTGGGGATACGTGATGTGATCATGGATTATGTCAAACCCCCTGCACTACGCTTCAGCCTGTTGTCATTGATTGGTATGGTGCTGCTGATCTGCGGTTTATGGGTGTTGAGAATCTTGATCCAGGTGAGCCAGTGAACCAGGATGTCAACAAGGTGGATAGGCGTCGCTTTGACACCCTGGTGATCGGTGCAGGCGGCGGGGGCTTGCGCGCCGCGCTTCAGCTGGCACAGGCCGATGCCGCCGTCGCCGTAGTATCGAAGGTGTTTCCGACCCGTTCACACACGGTTGCCGCCCAGGGTGGTATGAACGCCGCATTGGCGAATGTACTGCCGGATAACTGGCACTGGCACATGTATGACACGGTCAAGGGCAGTGATTACCTTGGTGACCAGGATGCCATCGAATACATGTGCCGTGCCGCATCCCGACTCGTGATTGAACTGGAGCATTTCGGAGTTCCGTTTTCCCGCCTTGAGAACGGCAGTATCTATCAGCGCCCTTTTGGTGGACAAAGCCAGAACTTTGGAGGTGAGCAGGCGGCCCGCACGTGTGCTGCCGCGGACCGAACCGGCCATGCCATCCTGCATGCCTTGTATCAGCAGAATATCCGTGCCAAGACACATTTTTTTGATGAATATTTCGCCGTCGACCTTATCAAGGATCAACAGAATTTCATCCTCGGCGCCGTAGTCATCAGCATTGAAACAGGACAACCGCTGATCATAGAGGCCAAGACCACATTGCTGGCGACCGGTGGCGCGGGTCAGTTATACCGTACCAACACCAATGCCAGAATCAATACCGGTGACGGCATGGCTATGGCGTTGCGTGCTGGTATACCGCTGCAGGATATGGAATTTGTACAGTTCCATCCCACCGGTATCGCCGGTAAAGGGATGTTGATCTCGGAAGGCGCTCGCGGCGAAGGCGGTTACCTGATCAATAAGGATGGTGAACGTTTTATGGAACGTTATGCTCCCCATGCCAAGGATCTTGCAAGCCGGGATGTTGTGAGCCGGGCGATTGCAACCGAGGTCAGGGAAGGGCGAGGATGTGGTCCCAATGGCGACCATGTCTTGTTGAAACTGACCCATCTGGATGCGGATGTCATTCTCAAACGGTTGCCCGGTATCCGGGATCTGTCCATGACCTTTGCCCACGTAGACCCCATCAACAAATCCATTCCGGTTGCACCTACGGCTCATTATACAATGGGTGGTATCCCGACCAATCGTTACGGCCAGGTGGTGGTGCCAGAGTTCCAGGGCGCCGAAGAACCCATTCCGGGGCTCTATGCGGTGGGTGAGTGCGCCTGTGTCTCGGTTCATGGTGCCAATCGATTGGGGGGGAATTCCCTGCTGGATATCGTAGTGTTCGGCCGCGCCGCAGGCAATCATATCATCGAATTCCTGGGTGAAACCCGCTATCACCGTGTACTCGATCAGGACAGCGTGGACCGCGCCCTTGAACACCTGGCCCGCTGGGATCTAAAGGGTGACGGAGAATCGGTCGATGACCTGCGTAATGAGTTGCAACGCACCATGGAGGATTATTGCAGTGTGTTTCGTGACCATGACGTACTCGATGAGGGTATCAGCAAGGTGCTGGATATCAGTCGACGATTAGAGGATGTACGTTTAAAGGATCATAGCAGTGTGTTCAATACGGCGAGGATCGAGGCGCTGGAGCTGGAAAATCTTGTAGACGTAGCCTGTGCCGCCGTGAACTCGGCGTTTGCACGTCAGGAAAGCCGTGGGGCCCATTCGCGTATCGATTATCCGGAGCGAGATGACAAGCACTGGATGAAGCATACGCTCTATTTCAAGGAAGGACATCAACTTGATTACAAGCCGGTACGCATGAAACCATTAACCGTAGAGGCCTTTCCCCCCAAGGCAAGGATTTACTAGTTATGTCGACCGTTCATCTGTCTGTCTACCGATACAATCCCGAGAGCGATAGTGAGCCCTATATGCAGGACTACGAACTATCGGGGGTTACCCCCGATACGATGGTCCTGGACGCAATGATCCGTATCAAGGCCCAGGATGAAACCCTGAGTTTCAGGCGTTCCTGCGGCGAGGGTGTGTGTGGATCTGATGCAATCAACATCAATGGCAGAAACAGCCTGGGGTGTATTACACCCTTGTCCATCCTGAAACAGCCCGTTGAAATCCGACCTTTGCCAGGCATGTCGGTTATCCGCGACCTGGTAGTCGATATGGAGCCTTTTTACCGGCAATACCGTGCGGTACAACCGTATCTGAAAATCAAGGATCCCATCCCGGAGGTAGAATTCAGGCAATCCCCCGAGCAGCGCGAACGTCTGGACGGCCTGTATGAATGTATCCTGTGCGGTTGTTGCTCCACTGCCTGTCCATCCTTTTGGTGGAATCCGGACAAGTTTCTGGGTCCCGCAGCCTTGTTGCAGTCCTACAGATTCCTTGCGGACAGTCGCGATCAGGCCGGCGAAGAACGCCTTAACGCCCTGGAAGATTCATATAAACTTTTTCGGTGCCATACCATCATGAATTGTGTCCAGGTCTGTCCAAAAGGACTTAATCCGACCAAGGCCATTGGCGAGATCAAACAAATGATGGTCAAACAATTGATCTGAAAGATCTACGGGGCAACTTACCGAGCGATGACAGCAAATCACGGTTCATCAGGCTATGACTGAATCTGATACTAAAATTCTTCGATCACGACTTTATTGGCAGTGCCGTCGCGGCATGCGTGAGTTGGACATTGTTTTACAGGATTTTATGGAAACCTGCTATGAGTCAATGTCTGAAGCGGATATTCGTTCATTTCAGGATTTACTCAATTACCCCGATGCCCTGTTGCTTGAGTATGTCATGGGTCGTATGCAACCGAGTGACCAGGCCCTGGCCGATGTCGTCTCAAGAATCCGCTCCGACACTCCTAATTAGGCCGCGTCGCTCAGCTATCCTCACAGGGTTTATTATCCTGACCCACGGTCTTGCGCTTGCCTGCCTGTTGGTGTCCCTGCCGCTCTGGGTGGGTGCATTGGCTGCAATCGGAGTCGTATACAGTCTTGTTTATACGCTCAATCGCCATGCGCTGATGACGGCCGATGATGCTATTACAGAACTAGCCTGGGAAGGTAATGGCGATTGGTTATTGGTATTACGAAATGGGATGCGAATCAGTGCACAATTACTGCGGTCAGCCTACCTGCATGCCGGACTGGTGGTATTGAACTTTGTCCTGAACGGGCGTAATCGATCTATCATATTGTTACCGGATACACTGGATCCCGATACTTTCAGGCGGCTGAGGGTACGTTTACAACTGCATCATTACAAGGTTACCGATCAGTAATCGCCCGTCTATTTATGCAGATTGGCGTTCTACTGCCCATCTTCCGGCAAGATAGTTAGCGGGCATAAGGATGGTGTTTGTCGCGGGTTGCCGTTGATCCGGTTCTGGATAATCCAGTGTGTAATGCAGACCCCGACTCTCCTTGCGTTGTATGGCGCTGCGTATGATCAAGTCCGCGACAATGACCAGATTGCGTAATTCAATCAGATCGCTCGTGACCCTGAAGTTACTGTAATACTCCGCAATTTCCTGTAATAACAGATCCGTGCGATGTTTTGCCCGTTGCAACCTTTTATTCGTTCGTACGATGCCGACATAGTCCCACATAAAACGACGCAGTTCGTCCCAGTTATGGGTAACGACCACTTCTTCATCGGAATCCGTTACGCGGCTTTCATCCCATGGTGGCAATTCACCTGGTAGCGGGTAATTCTGTAATTGATGCAGAATATCAAGACTGGCGGATTCGGCGAACACAATACATTCCAGCAGGGAATTACTGGCCATCCTGTTCGCGCCATGCAGCCCGGTAAAGGCCATTTCGCCGACGGCATAGAGACCTTCAATATCCGTGCGGCCGTGGATATCGGTCATCACTCCGCCACACAGATAATGAGCCGCGGGTACCACGGGGATGGGTTTTTTGGTGATGTCATAACCAAATTCCAGACAACGTTTATAGACATTGGGAAAATGCTGCCTGATAAAATCAGCAGGCTTATGACTGATATCGAGATAAACACATTTCTCGCCCAGCCGTTTCATCTCATGATCGATGGCGCGGGCGACAATATCCCGAGGGGCCAACTCCCCGCGTGTATCGAATGACTTCATGAAGGGGATGCCATCCGGTAACAGCAGTTTACCGCCTTCACCCCGCACCGCTTCTGTAATCAGAAATGATTTGGCCTGAGGATGGTACAGACAGGTCGGATGGAACTGGATAAATTCCATATTAGCGACACGACATCCCGCCCGCCAGGCCATGGCAATACCGTCGCCGTTTGCAACATCGGGATTACTGGTATAAAGATAGACCTTGCCGGCACCACCGGTCGCGAGGATAACATGTCGGGCGCTGAACACATCGACCTTGTGCAAGCCCTGGTCGAGAACATAGGCGCCCAGGCAGCGATTAACGTTAAAACCCATCTTGTTTCCAGTAATCAAATCGATAGCGATATGATTTTCGAATATGTCTATATTGGTATGTTCACGTGCCTGTTGTGCCAAGGTTTTTTCGATAGCTCTGCCAGTGGCATCGGCGGAGTGGATGATACGCCGGTGGCTGTGTCCGCCTTCGCGGGTAAGATGGAATTCATTGCCGCCGTTGGCCTGCAGATCGCGGGTAAAGGGTACCCCGTGATCGATCAGCCATTGGGCGCACGTCCTGGCGTGGTTGACGGTGTAGGTTACGACGTCACTGTCGCATAGACCGGCACCGGCATTCAGGGTATCCTCGATATGTGATTCGATGGAATCATGCTTGTCTAGCGCTACCGAAATTCCTCCCTGGGCGTATAATGTCGAACTTTCCGTCAGGGAAGTCTTTGAAATCAGGGCGATATGCGCATGGTCGGCAAGGCGCAGGGCCAGGCACAGTCCTGCTGCGCCGCTACCGACAATCAGGACATCATGATGGTACTGGATACTCATATAGTGTGTGTCCTATAACAGCACGTATTTATTTGATAATTTACGGTCTTAAACACCGCGTTATCGAGAGTATTGCTAGAGGCGCGCTAAATAGTTATATATAATCGTAAAAAGGCTAAAATCGCTGAACTTTACCAACTATATATTGTCTATGAATATTAGCAAAGGGATTTGCTCCCTTGCGAGAGGGGTTTGCCCGGATGGGCGAGAGTAATGTCGATCAGCATCTTGTTGAACGTGTACAAAAGGGTGATAAACAGGCATTTGATGTCCTTGTACGTAAATATCAACATAAACTGGTAAAACTGATCTTGCGTTATGTTCATGATCCTGATGAAGTTATGGACGTCGCCCAGGAAGCCTTTATCAAGGCCTACCGTGCTCTCCCCGGATTTCGCGGAGACAGTGCGTTCTATACCTGGCTATACAGAATTGCCATCAATACGGCCAAGAATCACCTTATATCGCAAGGACGCCGGCCGCCCGACGAGGATATTAATGTCGAGGATGCTGAACAAATGGAGGCAGATTCTGGTCTAAAGGAATATGCGACACCGGAGCATCTGCTCGCCAAGGATCAGGTTGAGGCAACGGTGTATGAGGCGATAGAAAACCTGCCTGATGATTTACGGACCGCGATAACATTACGTGAATTAGAAGGCCTGAGTTATGAGGAGATAGCTGAAGCGATGGGTTGTCCTGTTGGAACTGTACGTTCCAGGATTTTCAGGGCAAGAGAAGTCATTAACAACAAGCTTAAACCGTTTTTGGATTAAGGTTGGCTTAGAAAGTGGTGGAAGATATGAGCAAGAATTCAGCTGAAGAAGTATCCATGTTGATGGATGACGAGGTCGATGAGTTTAGCAGGGTTCGTATCGTTAACAGATTGCGAGATGATGCCTACATGAAGTCCTGTTGGGAGCGTTACCATCTCATTGGCGAAGCCTTGCGTAACAACCTCCCTGATGTAATCAATCCAGACCTTCCTGATCGAATAGCCAACTTCCTGCGTAACGAGCCCGACCACCATACTGAAACGCCCCGATCCACGACTGCCGCACGACCCCGCAAGGCAATGACCGGCATGGCGCTCGCTGCATCCCTCGCTGTTGTGGCGGTGGTCGGACTGCTCCAGATAACCAGGCAGGATGAATCACCTCTTCAGCAGGTAGCGACGACGCAGGATAACACCACTCTTCCATCACCCAATGTGGAGCTCGCAACGACGTCCCAGGAACAGACCGTGGCTTCACTGCCAGTTACGAGACAACCGGTCACGAGACAAACCGTGGATTTTCGAATCAAACAGGCTGAAACAAATCGCCAGGTTGTGGACACAACCCTGTATGATTATTTGATGCATCATAACGAGTATACCGCCACGATGCCGGTGCAGGCAGGCATGATTCCCTATGCCAGGGTGGTCGGCTACGCCTCGGATGAATGATGTCAAAGTGAATTTCGACAATTGAAGCAGGGGATAACCGGTACGTATTAGACAATACCGCGTTTATTTTATCTCCTTTCATGAAATAGATAAGTTATTCGCGTTGGATCCCCCTTTAGTGGTGAGCTTCATTCATGATAATAATCATCGACAAGCCATATCCCCCCCGCCATGCCTGCTCGCGTTCCGTGACGTATCAAGGCTCAAATAAAATACGTCGCATTTGCGAACCAGTAAGTTCGAAATGATGTTTAAACCCCTGTCCCGAATCATCCCGATCATACTTCTTGCCGTCACATCCAGTATAGCGTATGCATCAGAAAACAAGGATGATGCGGCTTCCTGGCTGATCAGGATGTCCCAGGCGATGAATACGAAAAGTTACAGTGGAACTTTCGTGTATCAGAGCCTTGGTTTGCCGATGGTGGCAATGAAGATCCTGAGGGTGAATGATGAAAATGGCCCTCGCGAGCGGTTGATACTGCTGAACGGAGGACAGGGAGAGGTCATTCGGAACCATGATGGCGTAACCTGCAAGTTACCAAACTCGAATCCTATGGTGATGAACAGACGAGGACCAAAAAAAGTCTTTCCTCCGAGGAATATCAATGTATTTAAACAGGCATCAGGCCTGTATTTACTATCGATGAAACCGGCACACCAGGTTGCAGGAAGACACGCGCGACTGATCGAGATTATCCCGACGGATAATCTACGCTATGGATATCGTGTCTGGCTGGATAAAGAAACCGGGCTGTTGTTGAGATCACAGTTAATTGGTACGTCAGGCAAGATACTGGAACAATTAATGTACACATCCATTGACGTTTACGACGACGCACCGGATATACTTAACCGGGAAATACCTGTACAGGTGGTCGCGGATGATCGAGATAAATCTATCGAATTTTCCAAACCTATTGATGGTGACGCTCATACATGGCAGGTTAATAACCTTCCTAAAGGGTTTGAGCTGGCGGAACGTAACAAGGAATCATTTCAAAAACACAAGCAGTTCGAGCATCTGGTTTATACCGACGGGCTCGCATCAGTTTCTGTATTCATTGAAAAAGGGAACGATCAACCGTCATTTATTGGAGAATCGCATATGGGTGGGATAACAGCATACAGCAGCGTGGTGGATAAGCATCGTGTAACAGTTGTCGGAGAGGTCCCAATCGAAACATTGAAGATGATGAGCAGCGCTGTCAGTTACACAGCGGCTGATTTGCGCAGATGATCGAGGAAAAAGGCAAGATAATAGACGTTCAGGATGATATGGCGTTGGTTGAAATTCAGCGTAAATCGGTATGTCATACATGTTCGTTGAACAAGGGATGCGGAACGGGTGTGATTTCCAGTATGATCGGGAACAAGAGATTCCGGTTTTCCGTGTATAATTCCATAAATGCAGCTGTCGGAGATAACGTCACTATTGGAATCGAGGACGACCTGTTATTAAAAAGTTCGTTTGCAGTGTATATTACACCGTTGTTACTGATGTTTATCGGTGCCTGGTCGGGAACTTATGTGGCCAATCTGTTCACGATGGCATCTTCGGAAGGAATATCGGTGATATTCGGCATGTTGGGCCTGGCTTTAGGTTTTGTATGGTTGAAACGCTATTCAGAGAAAATCAGGAATGATGATCGCTATCGCCCTATCTTATTGGGATGCCGGCCTGATATTGATGTTATAGCCCCGCCAAATTCCGTTAATTAATAATTCAATATTTTTCTGTTTATCAGGAGTAATCATGAGTCATTTTGTCAAGGTGAAACCTTTATTTTTTGTTGCTACCGTATTCTTGTTTTTTGGGACGTTCAATGCGGATGTCAGGGCTGCAGTCAGTGGATTACCCAACTTTACCTCTCTTATTGAGCAGAGCAGTGCGGCCGTTGTAAATATCAGTACTACACAAAAAATCAAGCGGAGTCAGGGTATGTCACCACATGGCGGAATGCCGGATACTCCATTTGATGATTTTTTCAGGCGGTTTTTTGGTGATGAAGGCGACGACCTGAGAGAATATGATGTCAATTCACTTGGGTCGGGTTTTATCATTTCCAAGGATGGCTATGTATTGACCAATTATCATGTCATCAAGGATGCAGATGAAATCATTGTCCGTCTAAGTGACAGGCGCGAACTTGTTGCCGAAGTTATCGGTTCGGACAAGCGTAGCGATATTGCCTTGCTAAAAATCGACGCCGACAATGATTTGCCCGTCGCAAAAATCGGCAGATCGAAGGATCTGAAAGTCGGCGAATGGGTGCTGGCAATCGGATCCCCATTCGGTTTCGACCATACCGCAACCGCCGGTATCGTCAGCGCCAAGGAACGCAATCTGCCGAATGAAAATTACGTACCTTTTATCCAGACTGATGTTGCGATAAATCCCGGAAATTCCGGTGGGCCCTTGTATTCCATGGATGGCGAGGTTGTTGGAGTTAACTCACAGATATACAGCCGTACCGGTGGATTTATGGGCTTATCATTCGCGATTCCCATTGATGTTGCAATGAACGTTGTCGAACAACTTAAAAAGACGGGTTCGGTTACCCGTGGGTGGTTAGGCATACTTATTCAGGATGTCACTCGCGAGCTGGCCGAATCATTTGATATGCCTAAACCAACAGGAGCACTGGTGGCGAGGGTATTGCCCGACAGCCCCGCAAGTGATGCGGGTATCCAGGTCGGGGATATCATTGTGGAATTCAATGGTAAGGAAGTGATCAGTTCATCGAATCTTCCGCCTATGGTCGGTATTATCGATGTTGGAGACAAGGTGAATGTCAAGATCATCCGTGACGGGAAGACCATTACCAAGACCGTCAAGATCGGTGAACTGCCGCAGGAAGATGAGCTCGCCTTTGCCGGAGGCGATGAAGGCAAGAATGTCAGGGTAAAGCGGCTTGAGATTATGGTTTCCGACCTTGATGACGAGCAGAAAGACCAGTTGGAAGATGACAAATCCGGAGTCTACGTTGATGATGTCGCGAACGGTCCTGCATCCATGGCCGGACTGCGCAAGGGGGACATCATATTGATGATTGATAATAAAGATGTCAAGGATACCAAGGAATTCAAGGATCTCGTCGACGACCTTCCGGCAGATAAATCGGTGCCGTTACTGATACAACGGCGTGGAGGCCCGATATTCCTCGCGCTCAAAATCACAGAAGATTGATCTGGCCTGTATTTATACGCATACACAATTTATAAATCAGGTGTTTACTACAGAAGGGGGATTGTACAATCCCCCTTTTAATATTTTTGGGGTCCCGTATACATCATAATCAACACATGAAGAACATCAGGAATTTTTCAATCATTGCTCATATAGATCACGGAAAATCAACACTTGCAGATCGATTGATTCAGATATGTGGCGGACTCAGCGAGCGTGAAATGTCTGAGCAGGTATTGGATTCGATGGATCTCGAAAGGGAGAGGGGAATTACAATCAAGGCACAGAGTGTTTCGCTCAATTATCAAGGCAGTGACGGTAACCAGTATCTGCTTAACTTTATTGATACACCGGGTCATGTTGATTTTTCCTATGAAGTATCTCGATCCCTGTCTGCATGCGAGGGCGCATTACTGGTTATAGATGCCTCACAGGGTGTCGAAGCGCAAACAGTGGCGAATTGCTACACCGCAATCGAACAGGGGCTGGTGGTAGTTCCTGTCCTGAATAAAATAGATCTCCCGACAGCAGAGCCGCAGAGAGTAGTTACAGACATTGAAGAGATCATCGGTATCGAAGCCCACGATGCCGTGTGCGTCAGCGCAAAAACCGGCGCAGGTGTGGAACAATTACTCGAAGAGATTATTTTCAGGATTCCGCCTCCAGACATCGACACGGATGCCCCGCTGCAGGCCCTTATTATAGATTCATGGTTTGATAATTATCTCGGAGTCATCTCACTTGTCAGAATCATGAAGGGGACTCTTAAGGTAGGACAGAAAGTCACGGTGATGTCGACAGGAAGAAGTTATCAGGTTGACAAATTGGGGATCTATACACCAAAACCTCGTGACATGGTGTCATTAAACTCGGGAGAAGTTGGTTACATTAATGCCGGTATCAAGGATGTGGAAGGGGCGCCGGTCGGAGATACCCTGACACTGACAGACCGTCCGGCAGTAAAGCCATTACCGGGATTCAAGGCGGTGAAACCACAGGTATTTGCCGGGTTGTTTCCGGTAAATGCCGCCGATTACGAATTATTGCGCAATGCGCTGGCTAAGCTACGCCTCAATGATGCAGCGTTGTTTTATGAGCCCGAAACATCCCAGGCACTTGGTTTTGGATTTCGCTGTGGTTTTCTGGGCATGCTGCACATGGAAATTGTGCAGGAGCGTCTGGAGCGTGAATACGATCTTAACCTGATTACCACCGCGCCCACTGTTATATATGAAATCCTGAATGCGAGCGGTGAGATTCTGTATGTAGATAATCCATCCAAACTCCCGGAATCCGGGCAGATTGCGGAAATACGTGAGCCTATTATTCGCGTCGACATACTGGTTCCGCAAACTTATTTAGGCGCGATAATGACGCTTTGTATCGAGAAACGGGGCGTCCAGAAAAAGATTCAATATCACGGAAATCATGTCGTAATATCCTTTGAGTTACCCATGAACGAGATTGTCCTGGATTTCTATGATCGTCTGAAGTCAGTGAGCCGTGGTTATGCATCCATGGATTATGCATTTCAACGTTACCAGGTCGCGCGGCTGGTAAAACTGGATTTATTGATAAATGGTGAGCGCGTGGATGCCCTTTCGGTCATCGTCCATCAGGATCGTGCCCATTATCGGGGCAGGGAACTGGCGGAGAAAATGCGGGAACTGATTCCTCGCCAGATGTATGATGTTGCAATCCAGGCCGCTGTCGGATCTCATATCATCGCGCGTGAGACTGTCAAGGCACTGCGTAAAAATGTTACGGCAAAGTGTTACGGCGGTGATATTACTCGCAAGAAGAAGCTTCTGGAAAAGCAAAAAGCAGGCAAGAAACGGATGAAACAACTGGGCAATGTTGAGGTCCCCCAGGAGGCGTTTCTTGCTGTACTACAAACAGGGAAAAAAAGATGAATTTTGATTTTCAGGCAATAATGGCTCTGGCGCTGCTGGCGTCAGGTGTGATATGGGCGCTGGATGTTTTTTTGTGGGCACCGCGAAGAAAAGACGCAGCTGAAAAACTCAAGCAGCAAAAAGAGAAAGTCGATGAGGAAACTATCGCCAACACCTTGAAAGAGTCTGTGCTGGTTGAATATGCCAGATCATTTTTTCCTATTATATTGATCGTCCTGTTATTACGTTCATTTCTGATTGAACCTTTCCGTATACCGTCAGGATCGATGATCCCGACATTGCATGTGGGTGATTTTATCCTGGTTAACAAATATTCATATGGTATCAGGCTGCCGTTGTTCGGTAGCAAAATAGTAGATATCGGCGAACCGAAACGTGGTGACATAGTCGTTTTCAGGTTTCCCGAGGATCCATCGATAGACTATATCAAGCGCGTGATCGGACTGCCCGGAGATCGTATCTCCTATATTGACAAGACTGTCTATATAAACGGCAAACCGGCACGACAGGAGCCGTTGGGTATGTATACAGGGATGGGATCCAGCCGCAAGATGTCCGGTGCAAATTTGCGTATTGAGCATCTGGACGGCGTTGATCATCAGATCCTGATACAGCTGATGAGAAGATCAATGGACGGTGAGTATGAAGTGCCCCCGGGTCACTATTTTGTAATGGGGGATAATCGCGATAACAGTAATGACAGCCGGTTTTGGGGGACTGTCCCGGAGGAGAATTTAATTGGTAAAGCCTTTATGATATGGATGAACTGGGATTCGGCCAAGGGCGGCATTACGTGGGATCGGATAGGCTCGGAGATCAAATAAGAACTACAGATCAGACTGGAATAAAATCTGGATTCAATGATGAGCTGTGTAATGGGGAATATCAAGCAGCTTCGGAACTGAATCCTGCCGGATCAAGATACGGGAATCGGATATAGCAATATAATCCGGAGATATCTGTTGTAGTCGTGATCTGAATTTAACAGGGGATAATGCTTTAATATTTTTGCATGTCGAATACAGGATCGTGTTTATTGTTTGGAGATTCTCTTATCTTGAAACAGAGGAGACCAGGATGAAAGAACAGAAGATATATCAAGGAGGCTTTTCGGCGATAGGCTTTATCGTTATTTTATTAATTATCGTCTTTATTACCATGACCGCATTAAAGCTTGCGCCGATCTATTATGAGAATTTCAAGGTTAATTCCGTCATCAAATCCCTGGATGAAGAACAGGGCATCACTGAAATGTCTCACCTGGAGATAAATACAATCATCTCGAAACGATTCAGGATCGATAATATCGATCGCGTTGAGCCGAAAGATATCAAGATTGCTTACGGTAAAAAAAAGCTCTTGATTAATGTGAATTATGAAATTCGAGAAAATTTTTTCGCTAATATAGATGTCGTTGTCGTCTTTAATGACAAGTATGAAATTACAGGCCGTTGAACCCAGATCCAGCAAAACTGTCCGACAAACTCTTTTATCAATTTATCCGGATTGAATTGCTGGAGACTGCATTGACTCATCGCAGCGCCGGCAGCCCGAATAATGAACGCCTCGAGTATCTCGGTGACTCGGCATTAAACTTTATTATTGCAGATGCCTTGTACAAGCAATTTGTAACGGCCAGCGAAGGGAAATTAAGTCGAATCAGGGCAAATCTGGTTAACGGTGATACGCTTGCCGGATTAGCACGGGGCCTGAACCTCGGTGATTTTCTCAGGCTTGGACCGGGTGAATTTAAAAGCGGCGGTTACCGCCGTGATTCCATTCTTGCCGGTGCGCTGGAGGCTGTTATTGGCGCAGTCTATCTGGATGGCGGGTTTGACCACTCCCGGCAACTGGTGATGAGGATTTTTCAAGATGTGCTGGATAGTATATCCCTGGAAATGGTCATCAAGGATCCGAAGACACGCTTGCAGGAATATCTACAATCAAAGAAATTGCAGTTGCCTGTGTATAATATATTATCTACAAGCGGACATGATCATGATCAGATATTCAAGGTGGGATGTGTAATAGAAGGCTGGAGTACACCCTTTCTCGGAGAGGGTGGCAGCAGGCGTAAAGCAGAGCAGGATGCCGCTGACAAGGCATTGAAACTCATTATCCAGGAGGATAAGAAACAGTAACATTTAGAAATGACCAGCAATGATGAAACGATACCTGATGTAAAACTCAGCCATTGCGGATACGCAGCCATTATCGGCCGTCCGAATGTAGGCAAATCGACGTTGCTCAACAAGATTCTGGGTCAGAAAGTCACGATCGCTACACCCAAGCCTCAAACTACCCGTCATCAAATACTTGGTATAAAAAGCACACGGGACAGCCAGGTGATCTATGTCGATACACCCGGACTGCACCGGAGTATAAAACGAACAATCAATCGTTATATGAATCGTGCGGCGATGAGCATCTTGAATGATGTAGATGTGATCATTTTTGTTATCGAGGGACTGTCCTGGAGGAATGAGGATCAATATATCCTTGAAAAACTCGGATCTACCGGCATCCCCGTTATACTTGTCATAAACAAGATTGATAGAATAAAAGATAAGGAAATCCTGCTGCCCCACATCAAGGAGCTGTCAAAAAAGGCGGATTTTGCCGAAATTATTCCGGTTTCTGCAAAAAGCAGTGAGAATCTCCAGCATCTGGAGGAAGCGGTTACGAAACTTTTGCCCGTAGGCCAGGCGTTTTTCCCAATGAATCAGGTAACGGATCGCAGCGAACGATTCCTTGCAGCCGAGATCGTACGTGAAAAACTGATGGCATGTTTGTCCAAGGAACTGCCCTATGCAGTAACCGTGGAAATCGTGAAATTCCTGTTTGAGAACGACGTCATGAATATAGATGCACTGATATGGGTTGAGCGCGAGGCGCAAAAAGCCATTGTCATCGGCAGGCATGGAGATCATTTGAAAACGATCGGTATGCGGGCAAGGAAAGATATGGAGAAGATATTCGGTAAGAAGGTATTCCTGCAGTTGTGGGTCAAGGTCCGTAAGGGCTGGCTGGATGATGAACGGGCCTTGCGAAGCTTTGGCTATATGGAATGAATTTATGATGGATAGTGTTACAGGAACCCATACCGCTGATAACAAGGACGGTATGATCGTCCCATGAGCACCCGAAACAAGGTGGAAATGCAACCCGGCTATGTCCTCCATCACTGGCCTTATCGCGATACAAGTCTGCTGGTTGAGATATTGACACGTGATTACGGCAGGATTGGCCTGGTGGCAAGAGGTGCCAAACGTTCAAGATCGCGTATATATGGAGTCCTGCAGCCGTTTATCCCTCTGATCGTTTCATGGACAGGTAGGGGAGACCTTGGCACCTTGACTGCTGCAGAAACATATGGACCCATGGCATCCCTGGGCGGGCGGGGTATGATGAACGGATTTTATGTCAATGAATTATTGGTACGATTATTACATCGCCATGATCCACACCCAAAACTTTTTGAAGCATACATCGAGGTGCTGTTACGCTTGGAGGATCTGACGGGAGACAATATTTCGGGGCCGGGGCTTGATTCTGAAACAGTGATGAACCTTCTTGAACAGCGTGCACTTCGCATATTTGAAAAGAATCTGTTGCGTGAACTGGGCTACGGACTTGTACTGGATCATGATGTCGTCACAGGACAACCTATTTGCCAAGATGCCCGTTACGATTATCATATTGAAAAGGGTCCCATCCCCAGAGTTGGGACGACAAACTTGCCAAGATCCGGCAATCGAGATGCTGAAGTGAACAAACATGATGCAAATGATGTCATTGATCTGCGCGGTTTCAGTCTTGTCTCGTTGGCAAGAGACGAACTCGAAGATGAACTAAGCCTGCAAGACGCAAAAAGACTGATGCGGGCAGCGTTAAAAAGATACCTGGGAGATAAACCGCTAGGCAGTCGTAAGTTGTTTCGTGCCTATGTTCATGCAAATATCCAACAGAATCCTGATATGATCGAGCATGATAATGGATAACTATTCATATCCATTAAGAAGAAACTGTAATCGCGATCAATACATCCATGCCCACTGACAATACGATTCTGCTCGGAGTCAACATCGATCATGTCGCCACACTGAGACAGGCGAGGGGAACCCTTTACCCTGATCCCATACAGGCCGCAGTCGAGGCCGAACTGGCCGGGGCTGACAGCGTTACCCTGCATTTACGTGAAGACAGGCGCCATATACAGGAACGCGATGTGATATTGCTCAAGGACATCCTCCAGACGCGTATGAACCTGGAAATGGCGGTAACCGACGAGATGATCGCCATTGCCGAAAGGGTCCGTCCGCATAACTGCTGTCTGGTTCCGGAGCGGCGGGAAGAGCTGACCACCGAGGGAGGTCTGGATGTCGCCGGAAACGAGGACAGGATCAGAGAAGCATGCAATCGTCTTGCAGCTGCGGGATGTATTGTTTCCCTGTTTATCGACGCGGATACCAGGCAAGTGGATGCCGCAGCCCGAACCGGTGCTCCCGCCATGGAGATACATACCGGTCACTATGCCGATGCAACTGATGACAAACAGCGTAGCAGTGAATACAACAAGATCAGGGATGCGATGGCGCAGGGTGTCAATGCAGGGTTGCAAGTGAATGCAGGCCATGGTCTCAATTATCACAATGTTCAGCCCATTGCGGCGATAACATCGATAAAGGAATTGAATATCGGTCATGCAATTGTTGCACGCGCTCTGTTCACGGGCATGCAGGAAGCTGTCAGGGAGATGAAAAGATTGATGATCGAGGCAAGGCGATGATCTACGGGATAGGAGCTGATCTTGTTCGTATCAGCAGGATGCAGGAAAAGCTCGATCATTATGGCGAAAAGTTTGCGCGCCGTATTCTTACCCCGGACGAACTGGAAGAATACCTCAACCATCAGCTACCCGCATATTTTGTGGCAAAACGCTTTGCGGCCAAGGAGGCTACCGCCAAGGCGATGGGTATCGGTTTCAGCAACGGTCTCAGTTTGCGCCATATCGGAATACGGCACGATCAAAGGGGAAAACCCTATATCGAATATAATGGACGCGGCAGAGAATTGTACGATTCGCTGGGCATCACGAGCAGCCATATCAGTATCGCAGACGAACGTGATTATGCGCTTGCATTCGTAACATTAACGGCATGAAAAGGCCATAAGTGATGGATTTACGGTCCAAGGTGCCTCTTATGCGCCTTGTCAGATGATGAACTATTCTGGTAATATGCGCCGCTTCAACTGGTGCGGGGTGGAGCAGCCTGGTAGCTCGTCGGGCTCATAACCCGAAGGTCGTAGGTTCAAATCCTGCCCCCGCTACCAAATAATCAAGGGGTTACATCCGTGTGACCCCTTTTTCATTTCAGGCGTGTGCCAGATTTGTGTCAACATCGCGGACCAGTCTCGGTTGCGCAAGCATCTCTGCGTAGTCGGCCAGATGCTCGGACGACAAGTGCGCATAGCGTCTCACCATCTCCGCGCTTTCCCACCCACCCAGTTCCTGCAAGGCGTGCAGCGGAGTGCCGGCCTGCACATGCCAGGACGCCCATGTGTGCCGCAAGTCGTGCCAGCGGAAGTCCTGAATGCCCGCACGTTGCAGGGCAGCGCGCCAAGCCTTGGTACCCGCCTTGTGCACCGGTCGCCCCCGGAATGTAAACACCCGTTCCGTGTGTTTACCGACTTGCTGACGTAACACCACCAGGGCTTCGGCATTCAGGGGCACTGAATACTTGCGAAAATCTTCCAGCTTTCGCTTCAGGTCACTGGTATTCCAGAAGATCGTCTGGTTAAGAATGCTCGACGAACGGATGCGATAGTGGTGTATATGGGATTGCCTTGATTTCGTCTGCACCTGGCATCCTCAGGTTTGCGTGCCACTCGTGATACAGGAAAAGCGGACTGTTATCAGAGTTGAGTTATTGCGGAGCGCCTACGTGGGAAGCTAGCCACCAGAGGCAAGTCTGTCCAAGCTGTCGATTTTAGGTGAAAATTGATAATTCGTCATAGACACCCGTAGTCTATCGGGCCTTGCGCGTGCGCAAATGGCAACCTGCATAATGGAGTGAATCGCCGTGAAAGAACGACGGCATCCCGAAAGAATTGTGGCCTTTGTTCTGGCCGGTGGAGAAGGCAAGCGTCTTAGCCCGCTGACGGCAGACCGCTGCAAGCCGGCCGTACCGTTCGGCGGACGCTACCGTATCGTGGATTTTGTCCTCAGCAATCTCATCAACTCCGGGATTCGGTCCATCTATCTGCTGGTACAATACAAACCGCAGTCGCTCATCGAGCACGTGCGCAAGGGCTGGACTATCTCCCCCTTGTTGCCCGATCAATTTGTCACTGTCGTTCCACCCCAGATGCATGACAACACGGTGTGGTTCCGGGGCACGGCTGATGCCGTCTATCAGAGTATTGCACTTCTTAGAACCCACCGGCCAAGTCTGGTCGCAGTGTTCGGGGCGGATCACATCTACCGCATGGACGTAAGCCAGATGGTGCGCTTCCACCGGGAGTGCGAGGCCGATATCAGTGTTGCAGCCCGGCCCGTAGCTATCGAACAGACGGCGAGTTTCGATATCCTGGAGGTGGACCACGAAGGCCGGATTTGCGGCTTTCAGGAGAAGCCGGCCAAAGGCAAAGCCATGCCTTCCGATCCTGGCCGTGCGCTGGCTTCGATGGGCAACTATCTGTTCGACACAAAGGTTCTGCTGGAGGTGCTCGAGGAGGCGCACCGGCGCGGTGAGACTGATTTCGGCCATGATGTGTTGCCGCGGCTATTGAGCAGCCATCGCCTGTATGCCTACGATTTTACCGACAATCACATACCGGGCATCAAGCCGTACGAAGAGGTCGGCTACTGGCGGGATGTAGGCACGTTAGATGCGTATTTTGACGCGCACAAGGATGTACTCGGCATGGAGCCGCGTTTCGATGCCTTCAATCCCCAATGGCCCATCTTCTCAAGCCACTATCAGGGGCCGGTCGCCAGGATCTTCGACAGCACCATCGATAACAGCCTGTTCGGGTCTGCTGCCGTTGTCCAGTCGGCAGCTATTCGCAACAGTATTATCCGCCGCGAGGCGATGATCGAACCCGGCGTCGAACTGGATGAGTGCGTCATCATGGATTACGTGAAAATCTGCCGCGGTGCGCGGTTGCGGCGGGTCATCGTCGATCGGCACAACCTTGTCGAAGCAGGCTCGCAGATCGGCTTTGATCCCGAAGCAGATCGCGCGCGTTACAAAACGACGCCTGGCGGAGTGGTTGTTGTGCCCAAAGGTAGTCCGGATTACTTTGCCCGCGATTCGCGGGACCGCGGTATAGGCTACAGTGAATAGATCTTCCGCCAGTGGGGACGGAATCGGACATGGCAACGGTACCGCACCCGCGAAATACGGTATTTCATTGCTGACGGATCAGGATATCTATCTGTTCAAACAAGGCAGGCACTTCAGGCTTTATCAAAAGCTTGGCGCCCATTTGCACACCGGCGACGATATGTCGGGCGTGCTGTTTGCTGTGTGGGCTCCCAACGCCAGGAAGGTCTCGGTGTTGGGTGATTTCAACGGCTGGGATACCGATGCCCACCATTTAAAACCGCGTGAGGACGGATCCGGGATCTGGGAAGCATTCATCCCCGGTCTCACCCGGGGCGCTCTCTATAAGTACCACATTGTTTCGCGCCATCATGAGTATCACGCGAACAAGGGTGATCCCTTTGCCTTTTCCTGGGAGTCACCCGCCCAAACGGCCTCAAGGGTATGGGATCTGCACTACGACTGGAACGATAGCGAGTGGATGAGTCGCCGGGCGAAAGCCAACAGTCTGGATGCACCCTGGTCCATCTATGAAATGCATGCGGGTTCCTGGAGGCGGGTGCCGGAAGAGGGTAACCGGCCATTAACCTACAGGGAACTGGCAGAGTGGCTGCCCGACTATGTCAGCGATCTGGGTTATACCCATGTCGAGCTGCTGCCGGTTACCGAACATCCGTTTTACGGTTCCTGGGGTTATCAGACGACCGGCTATTTTGCACCCACGGCCCGTTACGGCATTCCCCAGGATTTCATGTACCTGATCGACTGCCTGCACCAGAAGGGCATCGGCGTGATCCTGGACTGGGTCCCGTCCCACTTCCCCGACGATCTCCACGGATTGCGCTACTTCGACGGTACGTACCTGTTCGAACACGCCGATCCCAAACAGGGCTATCAGCCCGAGTGGCACAGCTATC
>CAZSAK010000017.1:0-69143 GCA_964605155.1 uncultured Chromatiaceae bacterium
ATCACCCTCGTTCTCCCTGTCTTCATCATCCATCAGCACAACCATTTTGCCCTGGCGGATGTCTTCAATGATCTCGGTAATGGTATTAAGCGACATTGGTTGCTTGTTAACTGATATCCGGTTTCTTGATGTAGCCATGTTCGACCAGAAATGCCTGGGTTATGGTTGATTCAGGATGCTCCCGCTCATGGGCGGCATCGAGTAAACGTTCGAGATAACGGGCGATTAAATCCACCTCAATATTGACCGTTGTTCCGCTCGTATATTCTCCGAGGATGGTTGCCGTGCGGGTATGGGGAATGATATTCACTGTAAACTCACTGTCCCGAACATCGTTCACGGTCAAGCTCACGCCATCCACGCAAACGGAACCCTTGGGGGCAATATATCTGGCGAGCCGGACCGGTATTGCGATCCGCATCCGCACTGAACGGCCTTCATCAACGATATCATTGACTACACCCACATCATCGACGTGACCGCTGACGAAATGTCCGCCAATCGGCATGGTCGGCAACAGGGCCTTTTCAAGATTAACGTGATATCCGGGCTCAAGACCTGAAAGCGTGGTACAAGAGAGTGTTTCAGCTGATATATCGACATGGATACCGTGTTCGTCTGAGTCTGCAATGGTAAGACACACGCCGTTCACGGCGATACTGTCACCATTTATCAAATCTGCACAATCGAGCCCGCCACAGGAAATCAGCATGCGCACATCCTGCTGCTGGGTTTCGATGGTCTCTATTGTTCCAAGCGCCTGTACAATACCGGTGAACATGATCAAATACCCAGTTTGTATATCCGTGCGATAATACGCCAGTCACGACCGACAGGACGTATATCCGATATATCAAGGTCAATGATATCCTTCATGGAATCCAGACCAGGCAGATGAAAAAGCCCGCGTCCCGTATCACCAAGCAATCGCGGCGCCACATAGAATATAAACTCATCGATCAGACCTGCCTGCAGCATTGCGCCGTTTAATGTCGGTCCCGCCTCGAGCAAAACCTCGTTGATCTGCAACCCGGAGACATATTTCATCACAGAAGTCAGCTCGACCCTGCCGGTACTTCCCGGGAAATCGCTGATCATCGCACCCTTTTGTAGCAGTTGCCGCCTTGCATCGTCCGGCCCGTTTCCCGCACTGGCAATAAGGATCCGGCCCGGTGTACTGAAGACAGACGCTGTCGATGGCGTCTTTAGCCCACTGTCAATAATGATACGCCATGGTGGTTCGATAGTATTGACAGCGGCCTCCCGGTCAGTATCGATCAAATCGTTCGCACGTACATCCAGACGCGGATCATCCGCCAGTAGCGTCCCGCTGCCTGTCATGATAGCTGAACTCCGGGCGCGGAATCGCTGGACGTCCCGGCGCGCTTCGGCAGACGTGATCCATTTACTTTCTCCGGTCGCAGTCGCGGAACGTCCATCCAGCGTCGTTGCGATCTTGCACCTTACATACGGGCGACCGGCGATTGCGCGCATGATATGGCCCGGATTCAAACCCCCGGCTTGTGACTCGCACATGCCGGTTTCAACCGTAATGCCAGCGGCACGCAGTCGTTCGATACCCTGACCGGCAACGGCAGGATTCGGATCCGGCATTGCCGCGACAACCCGTCGTACGCCCGCATTTATCAGCGCCTCGGTACACGGTGGAGTGCGTCCGTGATGGCAACAGGGTTCCAGCGTAACATATACAGTTGCACCGCGCGCCCTGTCGCCGGCACGGTCAAGGGCGTCGACTTCGGCGTGAGGCCCGCCCGCCCGTTGATGCCAGCCCTCACCGACGACCTCATTGTCCCTGACGATGACACAACCAACACACGGATTTGGACGTGTGGTGTAGGAACCACGCGCTGCCAGCTGCAGTGCACGCACCATGTATTGGTGATCGGAGATGGCATTCATACAAGTGACCCGCCTGCCCTGGTATCGCGGCTCAACCGTTGTCTGTCCTGCCCTTCAACGGCAGTAATGACATCTGTCTCTTCTTGAGTTCGGGCGAGGCCTCATTTTGCAGGCGCTCGATCTCCTCGCGGAAGGCGTTCACATCCTGAAAACTCTGATAAATGGACGCAAACCGTACATAGGCGACCTCGTCGAGTTCACGCAGCTCCGCCATTACCCACTCGCCCAGTTCACGTGACTTGATCTCGCGTTCTCCGCTGGCGCGCAACCGTGTCTTGATCCGGCTGATTGCGGCTTCGATATCCTCAACTGACACGGGTCTTTTTTCCAGGGCACGTGAGATGCCGCCGCGCAGTTTATCCTCGTTGAATGGTTCACGCGTGCCGTTATTCTTGACTATACGGGGAAACACCAGTTCCGCCGTCTCGAAGGTAGTGAAACGCTCCCCGCACGACTGACATTCACGGCGTCGTCTCACCGCGTCGCCTTCGTTCGCGAGCCGCGAATCAATAACCTTGGTATCACCGGCATTACAGAACGGGCAACGCATATTCAATCATACAGCACAATTAACAACGACTCTTCCATCGCCACCTAGCCAGTGGATTGATATACCGGAAACTGCTGGCATATATCCAGGACGTTACTTCGAACCTTGTCGATGGTGTCCTGATTACCGATATCATCCAGCACATCACAAATCCAGGCCGTGAGTGAACGAATCTGGTCTTGCTTGAATCCACGCGTCGTTACGGCCGGCGTGCCTATGCGGATCCCGCTCGTGACGAACGGTGATTTGGGATCATTCGGCACACTGTTCTTGTTGACGGTTATATTGGCGGCACCCAGCGCCGCGTCGGCGTCCTTGCCCGTCATGTCCTTGCTGATCAGGTCGACCAGAAACAGGTGATTATCCGTGCCTCCCGAAACGATTTTATAGCCCCGCTCCTCCATCACCGCGGCCATCAGGCGCGCATTCGTAAGCACCTGTTGTTGATACACCTTGAAATCCGCCTGCAGGGCCTCCTTGAAGGCGACTGCCTTGGCGGCAATCACATGCATCAGCGGACCACCCTGCGAACCCGGGAAGACCATCGAATTCAGTTTCTTTTCGATCTCGGCATTGGCACGCGCGAGAATAAAACCGCCCCTTGGCCCGCGCAGCGTTTTATGGGTGGTCGAAGTCGTGACATCCGCTATCCCTACAGGACTTGGATAGATACCCGCTGCGATCAGACCTGCGACATGGGCCATATCGACCATCAGGTAGGCACCGACCTTGTCGGATATATCCCGAAAGCGTTGCCAGTCAACGACCCGTGAGTAGGCACTGAAACCGGCGACGATCATCCTTGGCTTGTGTTGCAATGCCAGCTCCTCGACCTGATCGTAATCGATCTCACCGGTGTCACCATGCAGACCGTATTGAACGGCGTGATACAGCTGACCGGAGAAATTCACCTTTGAACCGTGTGTCAGGTGCCCACCGTGGGCAAGGCTCATACCCAGGATGGTGTCGCCGGGTTTCAACAATGCCATGTACACGGCGGCATTCGCCTGCGAACCGGAGTGAGGCTGGACATTTGCGTAATCGGCCCCGAACAGTTGCTTGACGCGGTCAATGGCAAGTGTCTCGACCTGATCGACAAATTCGCAACCACCATAGTAACGTTTGCCGGGATAACCCTCGGCATACTTATTGGTCAATATTGAGCCCTGCGCCTGCATGACGCGCGGGCTCGCATAGTTCTCGGAAGCAATCAGTTCAATATGTTCCTCTTGCCGCCTTGCCTCGTCCTCGATTGCTTTCCATATTGCATCATCAAAGCCGGCAATCGTCATATCCGCTCCAAACATATTCACCTCTCTATTCGTAAGCCTTTAATATTCCGGAAAAAACTGAAATGATACCCGATTACGTGGAACGACGCATCTGGTTGTTAATCAAGCAGTCACCAGCAACGCGATGATGCACCTTTCAGCAACCATCTTCGACGTTCGGTCCCGTCGATGCATCCATGTCATCACGTGGTGTGGTCTTTGATCATGAGTATATGCACCTTTCCACCGGGATGTCGGCATCCTTTACATATCATCAGCTTACAATCACCTTCAAGGCGCGCAAATCTTATAATATTTTGTTTTTATTAAACAAAACCCCAATGGCATGCTTTATGCTGATTACCTGTCTATAGGTAAACACATCGATATGTGTATGACGTATACTTGACGTAAATAACAGGGTTCACACATGCTGTTTATCCCGGCGAATTCGTAGTAAGAGACAACAGAATAATAACCTCACGGCTCGCCCATCGGGCTAATCTATCAGGGGAACAATCAAGTTGGTACAAGCAGAACGACAAATCAAGGATGCCATCTTCAGTTCCAAGGTCTTGTCTCTGCTGGATGCCTTGCAACAAACACGACAAGGCGCCGCCGTCTATGAACACGTTAAAAGCGTCCTTGAGTATTACGAGACCGATACCTGCAGGATACACGAAGGCTACGCCTGTCTGTTGCGTGAACTGCTCGATGCCTATGTCAACCTGTTGCCCGATGACTCACCGTTGCGCGTGCATCTGGTTATGGTGCAGAAAAGGCTGATGCCGCCTCTGTCCATATCGGAATTATCAGGACTGCGCGAGTACATAAATACAGTGGCGGAATCAATCACCCAGGGTAACGAGGCCGGGAGCAGGTCGATGGAAAAGGCCTTGATACCTCTACTCCGCTCATTCGGCATCAAGAATTCACCATCCTTTCCGGCACAACAGAAACCACCCGCCGGCACCACAGAGAAATCCGCCGAGACCGAGGAGGAGGTTACCGGAACCCCTCAGGATACCAACAGACGCGTGGATATTACATACCGGCAACATCTCGACGAAAAACGTCAACGAATCCAGGAGATCCAGGAGATCCTGGCACATCACGTCGCGGAAGTGGTCAAGCAGAATGAAGAATTCGGTGTTTTACTCGAGATCGAACACGAAGCCTTGCATAAGACGGAAGACATACAGGAGGTTAAAACACTCAGGGATGCTCTGATCAATGAGGTTGATAAACTACTCAAAGGACATTCGACACTTGCCAACAAGCTCGACAGTGCCAACAAATATCTGCAGATCATCGAGACGGAAGGCCAGCATCTGAATGACGAACTGACCCGCGTGCACATACTCAGTCTGACGGATGAACTGACCGAACTGCCTAACCGCCGCGCCTTCCTGCGCCGGCTTGAAGACGAGGTTGCACGCGTGCAACGTTACGGTTATCCACTGTCACTTGGATTGATCGATCTGGACGGCTTCAAGTCCATCAACGATCAGTTCGGACATGCCGCCGGAGATGAGGTATTGAATAACTATGCTGCCAACATCCTCTCGATATTCCGTCATCACGACATGGTAGCGCGTTACGGAGGAGAGGAATTTGCGGTGTTACTGCCCAATACCAATATGGAGGGTGCCTTGCAGGCGTTAAAGAAGGTACAGAAACGCGCAGCGGAAACAACCTATACATACGAAGGGATCTCCCGCCCCATGCCGACGTTTTCTGCCGGCCTTTCTCTCTACAAACCGGGCGAGACTCCCAGTAACCTGATCGAACGAGCTGACAAGGCACTCTATCAGGCCAAAAACCGCGGCCGCAACCGCATTGAGATCAATAACAGCGAAGGCGCGGATAACTTAAACGATTAGGTCGCCTTCCTGTTGCGGTTCTATAATGCGTCAGATCTGAACGAATCAATGTAAGCCTGCAGGACCGCGCACCATGCCTCGGCCAGATTCGACCTGTTGTATCCTCCCCCGCCCAAAGCCAACACACGTCCATGACCGATACTGTCGGCGATACGACACAGGCCCAATGCTGTTGTGTAGTGTACATTTGTTGAAAATTGCATATGGGTGATAGGATCTCCGCTGATGGAATCCGCCCCGCATTGAAGTATGATGAAATCCGGCCGGGCGTCATCGATGAATGTCTGGATTTTGTGCCAGTAACGAAAAAATGCCTCGTCATCAGCCGCGGGCGGCAGGGGAAGATTCAGTTTGGTTCCCCTGGCGGCGTCGATTCCGGTTTCATCGGCACTGCCGGTTCCCGGGTAGAGATAATGGCCATCTTCATGGACATCGACGATCGTCAGGTCGGTATCACGTTCATACGCATAAAAGACACCGTCTCCATGATGTGCGTCTATATCCACATAGGCTATACGCTGCAGTGAATATTGATTGCGTAGAGATTCAATGACCACCCCGCAATCATTGAAGACACAGAATCCTGATGCCATATCACGACGTGCATGATGCAGTCCTCCGATCGGTACCAGGGCCCTTGAGCACTTGCCTTCCATAATACGTGCCATGGCATCGACACTGGAACCGACCACATACGCAGCCGCGGTATAGATGCCCTGCACAGCGGGCGTATCACCGTAATCCAGAAATCCTTCACCGGTTTCCGACAGCGCCTTGACCCGCTCGACATAATCATGGGTATGAAACTGTTCAATGATCTCCTGAGATGCCAGCTGCGGTTTGCACACTCGCACCTTGTGTTCCAGATCCCGCCGCCTTGCTTCATTCCAGAAGGCATCCAGCCTGTCCGGACCAAATGGGTGACCGTTTCCAAAACCGTAGCGGGCCAGGTCTTCACCGACATATACGCAGACAGCGGGATCAGGCACACCGACACCTCAGACAAAAAAGCCCGCGCAAGCGGGCCTGCCGATGTGCCGGTAAAAGTACAATCACGGCCTGTCCGTCTCCAGGCCCTCTTTCTTAACCGGCATCAAGTCGGCTTTACTGACACCGAGTGCTAGCACGAACGTGCTGGCCACGTAGATCGATGAATAGGTACCGATGACGATACCGACGATCAACGCGGTGGCAAAACCGTGAATGATCTCACCGCCAAAGAAGAATAACGCGATCAGCACCAGCAATGTCGTAAATGACGTCATGATAGTGCGCGATAAGGTCTGGTTTATCGAGGTGTTCAATATCTCTGCGGGTGAACCCTTGCGCATCTTGCGAAAGTTTTCCCGGATGCGGTCAAATACAACGATGGTATCGTTGAGTGAATAACCGATCACCGCCAGGATCGCCGCCAGTACCGACAGATCGAACTCAATCTGCAGGATGGAGAAAAAGCCTATGGTAATGATAACGTCATGGATCAGGGCAATCACTGCACCAAAGGCGAAACGTTTCTCGAAACGCAGTGCAACATAGATCAGGATGCCGATCAGTGCATATAACATTGCAAGCCCGCCATCCTCGGTCAACTCATCACCGATCTGCGGGCCGACAAATTCAACGCGACGCAGTTCGACCTGATCGGGGTAGGCCTTTTGTAATACACCGAAGACCTGTGTGCTGATCTCGGCACTGCTCAGTTCTTTACGGGGCGCGAGGCGGATAAGGACATCACGTGAGGTTCCGAAATGCTGCACAAGAACGTCCTCGTAACCGGCCTCAACCAGATTGTCACGCACACTGCTGGGATCGATTGACTGGCTGAATTCGAGTTCGATCAGGGTACCGCCGGTGAAATCAATCCCGAGGTTGAGTCCGCGCATGGCTATCGAGGCGATCGCTACAATGATCAACGTAATTGAAAAGGCAAGCGCCACCTTGCGCTTGCCGATGAAATCAATAGTGGTGTTTCCCGAGAAGATCTGCATTTGCCTATATCGCCAGTTTTTTCACTTTACGGCCGCCGTAAACCAGGTTGATCACGGCGCGTGAGCCCATGATGGCGGTAAACATCGATGTCAGGATACCGATAGACAATGTCACAGCAAAGCCCTTGATCGGACCGGTGCCAAACCCGTACAGCACGACTGCGGCGATCAGGGTGGTAATATTGGCGTCGGCGATCGTAGACAATGCCTTCTCGTAACCTGCGTTGATACTCGCCTGTGGACTGTTGCCGTTACGCACCTCTTCACGGATACGCTCGAAGATCAGCACATTGGCGTCTACAGCCATGCCTATCGTCAGGACGATACCTGCGATACCTGGCAGGGTCAGGGTGGCCTGCAACATGGACAATACCGCCACGATCAATACCAGATTAAGGGCCAGGGCAAGGTTGGCGACTAGGCCGAAAGCACGATACCACACGGCCATAAATACCAGCACCAGTATAAATCCGATGACAACCGACATAAATCCCCGGTCGATATTATCCTGGCCGAGGCTCGGGCCAACCGTGCGTTCCTCGACAATTTCGATCGGAGCGGCCAGTGCACCGGCCCGCAACAACAACGCAAGGTCACGTGCCTCCTCGGTACTGTCAAGTCCGGTAATCTGAAAGTGCTTGCTGAATTGATCTCGAATGGTTGCGATATTGATCACTTCCTCGACCTTCTTGGTCGTCTTGACTTGCTTGCCGTCGACCATACGTGTCTGGGCTTTGTTTTCGATGAAGACCACCGCCATGTTTTTGCCGACATTCTCGCTGGTGGTCTCACCCATTTGTCTTGCGCCCTTGCCATCAAGCGTAATCGACACATTGGGACTGCCCGTTTGCTGATCGATTCCCGACGCCGCATTGATGATCTGGTCACCGGTTACAATGATCTCCTTCTGCAACAATACGGGATTACCGGCCCTGTCCCTGTACAGGTTTGAACCGAAAGGCACCTGGCCAGCCGCCGCCTGGCTCGCATCATGGGTTTCATCCTGAAGATGAAATTCCAGTGTAGCCGTTGCACCGAGGATCTCCTTGGCACGCGCCGGATCCTGTACACCCGGCAGTTGCACCACGATCCTGTTCTGGCCCTGTTGTTGTATAACAGGCTCGGCCACGCCCAGCTCATTCACACGGTTGCGCAGTGTCTTGATATTCGTTTGCAGCGCCAGTTTTTTGATCGATCCGATCTCCTGTTCGCTGATCGATGCCTGAATGTAGTATTCATTATCCTGATCAATATCCTGCAACGTGAGTTGCGGATACTCCTTGTTTAAAAACTCGTGACCCTGTTGACGTTCATTACTGTCACGGAACTTGATTGAAACACCACCGTTGTCACCCCGACCGATTGCGAGGTAACGGATCTTCTCGCCGCGCAGACCTGCGCGTATATCGCTGACGTAGCGTTCTTCGGCCTGCCGGACGGCGGCATCCATATCGACGCTCATCAGAAAGTGAACACCACCACGCAGATCCAGCCCGAGATACATGGGTAATGCATTAATGCTCGTCAGCCAGTCGGGTGTTGCCGAGACAAGATTCAGGGCCACCACATAGTTGCTACCAAGCGCAGCGGACACGGCGTCACGGGCCTTTAGCTGATCTTCAGTATCCGAAAATCGGACCATGATTCCACGTTCAGTCCTTTCAATCGCCTGGTAGCTGATATCCACGGATTTTATCTGCTCTATGACCCGTTGCTGCGTAGCATCGTCGATCAGTGCCGATCGCACGGGCGCAATCTGGATCACCGGCACCTCGCCGTATAAATTCGGCAACGCATACAACACGCCAATGATTATGACAACGACGATAAGCAGATATTTCCACAACGGATACTGGTTTATCATGGCCTTGAACTTGCCTGCTTTGAATAGACCACGATATCAGTCGGACTTCATGGTTCCCTTGGGCATCAGGGAACTGACTGCATTTTTCTGCACTTTCACCTCGATGCCTTTTGCCACCTCGATCACCATAAAGCTGTCACCGAGCTGGGTGACCTTGCCGAGCAGGCCGCCATTGGTCACAACCTCATCACCCTTGGCCAGCGACTCGACCATCTTTTTGTGTTCCTTGGCGCGCTTGATCTGTGGGCGAAGCAATAAAAAATAGAAAATAACGAAAATCAGTATCAACGGTATCAGGCTCATTAATCCCGATTGAGCACCCGCTGCGGGAGCATTCTGGGCCCACGCTTCTTTGACAAAAAGACTCATGCTTTATCCTCTTGGTAGTGTCATCCTGTAAATTGCCAGCGCGATATTACCATATATAACAAATATTTTATGCACGTTTTGCGTGGAAATCCGCCACGAAATGATCGAGTTGCCGGTCACTGATGGCCTGGCGCATATCCCGCATCAACTGTTGATAATAATATAGATTGTGATAGGTATTTAACCGGGCGCCGAGAATCTCGTTGTTCATCGCCAGATGCCGCAGATAGGCGCGGCTGTAATGACGACATGTATAACAACCGCACTGCTCATCCAGGGGACTGGTATCATTCTTGTAGCGACTGTTGAGAATGCGAATAATACCATTGCTGACAAACAGGTGGCCATTGCGCGCATTACGCGTCGGGATAACGCAATCGAACATGTCGATACCACGGCAAACTGCATCCACGATATCTTCAGGTTTTCCCACACCCATGAGATAACGTGGTTGTGAAACCGGCATGCTTGGCGCCAGATCATTGACCACTTCAAGCATCGCTTCCCGCGGTTCACCGACCGACAGCCCACCTATTGCATATCCGTTGAAACCCATATCGACCAGGCGTTCAAGTGATTCCAGGCGCAGCTGCCTGAACACACCACCCTGGACAATCCCGAATAGTGCCGCCGGCTGATCCTGATGAACGGTCCTGCAGCGTTGCGCCCACCGCAATGACAATTCCATTGACCTACGTACATCTGCTTCATCAGCCGGATAAGGGGTACATTCATCAAAACACATAATGATATCGGCGCCCAGGATATGCTGGACCTTGATGGATTCCTCCGGACCAAGAAAGATCTTGTCGCCGTTGACGGGTGACCTGAATGTGACACCCTGTTCCGATATATCACGCATATCACTCAGGCTGAATACCTGATACCCCCCCGAGTCCGTCAATATCGGTCCATCCCACTGCATGAACCGGTGCAGACCACGATGTGCCGCGATCGTCTCCGTTCCGGGACGCAGCATGAGATGAAAGGTATTGGCGAGAATGATCTCCGCACCAATCTCATGCAATTCTTCCGGTGTCATCGCCTTGACTGTCGCCCCTGTGCCGACGGGCATGAAGGCGGGAGTATGAATAACACCGCGCTGTAACCTCAGTAGGCCGTTGCGGGCGGAACCATCGACATCAGTTACAGTAAATTCCATTGTCAGCCAGAGGTATGTTTACACGGATCATGAAGTATCCAGCTTCATTCAGTTATTTATTTATTCAAATCGCTACCGGCACTGTTTCACCTGCGAGTCCCGCGGGTGATAAACATGGCGTCTCCATAACTGTAGAAACGGTATCGCCGTTTGATGGCATGTCCGTATGCGGCAAGGACATTGTCCTTACCGGCGAAAGCGCAGATCAGCATAAGCAGTGTCGATTCTGGCATGTGAAAATTCGTAATTATCGCATCCACAGTGCGAAATTCATAACCCGGATATATGAAGATGTCGGTTTCGCCCTTGTACGGTGAAATCCCGTCCTCCCTGCTCACGGCTTCCAGGCTGCGCACTACCGTTGTCCCCACAGCAATCACCCTGCCACCGTTCCTGCGTGTCTCACGTACCTGCTCACATACGGGCGCAGTCACCTCGAAATATTCACGATGCATGCGATGTTCACGGATGTCATTAACGCGAACCGGCTGGAATGTTCCTGCCCCGATATGCAAGGTTACATAGGCAGCGTTAACACCAACGGAATCCAGACGGGCCATCAAGGCCCGATCAAAGTGCAGACCCGCGGTAGGTGCGGCGACCGCCCCGTCAAACCTGGCATAGACGGTTTGATAGCGTTCGATGTCAACGTAACTGTCGCCCCGCCCGAGATAGGGGGGTAGCGGTACATGCCCGATTTCCTCAAGGAGACTCAAAACGGGCCTTGTGTCATCAATATGCAGGCGATAAAACCCGGCCTCACGCCCTTCGATCCGCACGCGCACCCCGTTCTCGAGTTCAACGTGACAGTTTATCCGCAGCGGTTTGCTTGCACCAATTTGCGCCACGACATGATTGTTATCCAATATCCGTTCGATAAGCACTTCGACCTTGCCACCGGTTGGCTTGGTGGCGAAAAGTCGCGCCGGTATCACCCGTGTATTATTGAATATCAGCAGGTCGCCGGGCCTTAAAAGTGTGCATAGCTCATCAAATTTCCTGTCCATGACCTTTCCGTCGGAACCATCAAGGCACAATAACCGGCTGCTGCCGCGCTCAGGGAGAGGCTCCTGGGCGATAAGCCCTGCGGGCAGGTCATAATAAAAATCTGAACGCTGCATCCTGATTCCCTGTTAATACCAGCTTGTCACTTGAGTCATGTGGCTTGTATACTTGAGCGTTATTGCCGGGGTGGCGGAACTGGTAGACGCGCCGGACTCAAAATCCGGTGGTTTTGCGACCGTGAGAGTTCGAGTCTCTCTCCCGGCACCAGTCAGGCTCCGGGCCCGTTTTCTCCCGGTTGACAGGCATGACGATAACGAAAATATAATTAAGCTACACTTAAACAACCATTATTAGTCTATTAAATTTAAAAACAATAAATTATACGACTTGATCACCATAATTGTTCGCGCTCATTCCCGGCTCTGGTTCAATATTATATATATGGCGCATGTGTACCTTAATTGTATCAACAGCGGATGTGAGGTAGTGACATACAACTACATCATGGGTAACAGGATATTTTAACAGACATGTCAGGCACAAGCTTTACACTCGAGATCCGGCCTGTCATACCTGCGCGCTTAAAGCGTCTGGACGACCTCGCCAATGATCTGTTATACAGCTGGGACAGCCAGGTCAGGAGCCTGTTCCAACGGCTTGATCCCGAATTGTGGAACACCTGTGGCCACAATCCGAAGGTGTTCCTGCGCCGCATCTCGCAGCACAAACTCGAACTAGCCGAAAAAGACCGTGTCTACATACAAGACTATAATCGGGTTTTATCGGTCTATGACACCTATCTCGAAGACAAGATAAAACCGGAAATCGATCAGCTGCTCGATGCCGACCAGGACCTGATAGCCTATTTCTGCGCCGAATTCGGTTTTCATGAAAGTTTTCCAATATATTCCGGTGGCCTCGGGATATTGGCCGGTGATCATTGCAAGGCCGCCAGCGATCTGAGTTTACCGTTTGTCGCAGTCGGTCTGTTATACAGGCAGGGTTATTTTAACCAGACCATCGATGGTAACGGCAATCAGGTGGCACATTACTTCCAGACCGACTCGGCCGACCTGCCCATAGTTGCGGCAACCGATACCGACGGCAAGGAAATCCGTGTCCGGGTTGATTTGCCCGACAGTTCTGTTGAATTAAAGGTATGGAAAGCCAAGGCGGGACATATCACCCTCTATCTGCTGGACACCGACCTGCCGGAGAACGACGAGACCCTTAGAGGTATCACATACCAGCTCTATGGCGGTGATATCGACACCCGTATACAGCAGGAGATCGTGTTGGGAATCGGTGGCGTTCGTGCCTTGCGTGCCGTCGGCTGCACCCCCACGATCTGGCACATCAATGAAGGACATGCTGCATTCCAGATCCTGGAGCGCTGTCGCGAATATGTACAAAACGGTCTTGACTTCCATACCGCACTCGAAATCGTCGCCGCGGCCACGGTATTTACCACCCATACACCGGTACCAGCAGGCCATGATATTTTCGAACACAAACATATAAGCTCCTATTTCGATAAATTTGTAGCTGCGCTCGGGATTGAGATAAAGCAATTTCTGGATCTGGGCCACTATCCCGGCAGCGAAAAAAGCTTCAATATGACCGCCCTCGCCATGCGTACATCCCGTTTTCACAATGGGGTCAGCCGTATTCATGGCGGAGTGGCTTCCCACATGGAAGGATATGTCTGGCCCGAGGTCCCCCCCAATGAAAATCCGATCGGTTATGTCACCAACGGTGTACATGTCCCGACGTTCCTGGCGCGTGAATGGGTAAGTCTGTTCGATATCCATTTTGGCGGTGGTTGGCGCAATGAACTCCTCAATGAGGATTTCTGGCAAAACCTCGACGACATACCCGACCACAGTTTCTGGAGCACGCGGCAGTCATTGAAGACGAAATTATTCGAGGAGGTCTACAAACGTGTTGCGCAGCAATATCGTCGTAATGGGTGCAGCCCGACACAGATAGAACGTCTGACTCAGCATATCGCCTCACAGGACCCTGACATCCTTACCATAGGTTTTGCACGACGTTTTGCTACATACAAGCGGGCGTCACTGTTATTCTCCGATCCGGAACGTCTGGCACGACTTGTCAATGATCCCGAACGCCCGCTGTTATTCATCTTTGCAGGCAAGGCCCATCCACATGATATTCCCGGACAACAGATGCTCAAGACCATTCATGAGTTTTCCCATCAACCGGATTTCGAGGGCAAGATTATCCTTGTCGAGGGATACGATCTTGCCCTGGCCCGCAAACTGGTCACGGGTGTCGATGTCTGGTTGAACACTCCCCAGTATCCTCTTGAGGCAAGTGGTACATCAGGTGAAAAGGCGGGTATCAACGGCGTAATCAATCTCAGTGTGCTGGATGGCTGGTGGGGGGAGGGCTTCAATGGCGAAAACGGCTGGGCGATTTCACCTCACGATGCGCATTTCGATGAAGCATTTCGTAACAGGGAAGAGGCCAATGAATTGCTGGATCTCCTCGAGTCTCAGGTCATAAGCCTGTACTATAACCGCAACGGTCACGGTTACTCCGATGAATGGGTAAAAAAATCCAAGAATTCCCTCAAATCCTTGATGCCAAGATTTAATTCACAACGCATGGTGATGGATTATGTGCGGCAGTATTATTCCAGGGCAAAGCAACAATTCGGCACCCTGTGCGGTAACAAGTATAATCCTGCAAAAGAACTGGCCAGCTGGAAAAAGGCTGTTGCCAAGTCCTGGCAGAAGGTGTCTATCCGTCGCCTTGATTCATCGCCCACGGCCATCAAGGCTGGAGACACGCTGCCGATCGAGATCGCTGTTGATCTCAATGGCCTGCAGCCCGGGGACATCTTCGCAGAATGCCTGGTGGGAACAGAATCGGAAATAAACGAGTTTGTCGTCAACGATGTGTATCAAATGGAGGCCGTCGGCATGACAAGTTCTGGTGAAACACACTTCAAACTGGAATTGCGTTCACCCCTGCCCGGCCTGCAAAAATACAAGATCCGCATCTATCCCTATCACAAACTCCTCAGCCGACGTTTCGAAACGGGATTCATGCGCTGGCTATAAAAACCGCGGGCGGTAAAACTTCCCGGCTCGATATCAGCTTATACGGCCATATAAATGTGTGTAGTGCCGCAGGCGTTCGTCTGCACCCGAAGGTAATTGCTCCCACTGGAAACGCCATTGCCAGTTGTCACTCATTGTCCCGGGCGTATTCATGCGGAATTCGCTGCCCAGCATAAGAATATCCTGCATCGGAACAATCGCCATTCTGGCCACCGATGCGTGCGCGCAGCGAATCATCGGCCAAGGCATCTCTTCGTCCACATTACCGAGGTAATCATCTACGTAGCGACGTGTGTTGTCGGATAACTGCTTGTACCATCCCAGGGTTGTGTCATTGTCATGAGTACCCGTATATACAACTGTATTTTGCCCATGATTGTGCGGCAGATAAGGGTTGTGGCTGTCGCTGTCAAACGCAAATTGCAGGATACTCATGCCGGGCAGATGATATCTTTCCCGCAGCGCCTTGACTTCAGGCGTAATCAGTCCCAGATCCTCGGCTACGAGGGGCAACTCCCCGAACGACTTGTATAGTGACTGAAATAATTCGTCTCCGGGGGCCCTGACCCAATGTCCTCCCCTGGCATCCATGTCTCCTGCCGGAATCTCCCAATAGGACTCGAAACCTCGAAAATGATCGACACGGATAAAATCGAAATATTTCAGTTGCGTTTTGATGCGATCCTTCCACCATTGGAAATCGTCATCCTGCATAACCTCCCAGCGATAATGGGGATTGCCCCAGCGCTGGCCGGTGGCAGAAAAATAATCGGGCGGAACGCCTGTCACGATGGTCGGTTTCCCGTTTTCATCGAGTGCAAAATAATGTCGGTTTGTCCATACATCAGCGCTGTCGTAGTCGACAAAGATTGGCAAATCGCCGAACATCAAAATGCCATGGTTATTTGCATAGGCCTTGAGCGTGCTCCATTGCCTGAAGTATATAAACTGCTCGAAGAATATCTGATGAATCAGCTTATGCAGTCGGCTCTGTGCCTTTTTCAGTGCGGCCGCCTTTCTGTCCCGCAACTGCGGGGGCCAAAGTGACCAGTCCTTACCCTTGTTCTCTTTTCTTAAAGCCTGGTATAAGGCGTAATCCTGCAGCCAATGTTCCTCTGCCGTGATAAAGGCTTCCAGGGCGGCCTTATCTTCTTCCGTCGCTTTTTCACAAAAGCCATGGTAGGCGGATTCCAGAAGGTTGTAGCGAAATTGCTTGTGGTTCTCCTTACCGGTAGCTGGCGCGGATTCGAGCGCGTGCGTATCCAGCCAACCTTGCTTGATCAGCTCCGCGGGACTGATCAGCAAATGATTACCTGCGTGTACCGAAAGACTCTGATAGGGGGAACCATGGAAATGTGTCGGTCCGAGTGGCAACATTTGCCATACTGTCTGACCGGTGGCATTGAGAAAATCTACAAAGCGATAGGCCTCCTCGCCCAGATCTCCATTACCCCACGGCCCCGGTAACGAAGTGGGATGCAGCAGAATCCCGGACCGTCGTCTGTTGAAGTAGTCTGAAGGGGTCAACTCGTTGCCATTTGCCCTGTACGCATAACACCTCCCTGTGCCGGGCTGCCACTGCCATGACTGACCACATGTGTCAGTGATTCGGGAGGCAGTTTACCTATCAAATGATAGAGAGCGGATAGATGCAGCCGGAATAGATGTTCAAAATTACTGACACTTTCCGCTGGATTATAATCTCCAAACCACCAGAACCAGTCCGAACCCTCACATACCGCCAGTTGCCTGTATGCCGCCTCGAGTTGCTCGCCTGATAATTGGCCGGCTGCCAGGACCGCATCAAAGGCCTGTTTTGCTTCACACAACAGGTCCCAGCCCCGGTTTTTGTCGACATCGCCAATCCATGTGGAGAATGTACCGTGCACCCAGCTACCGGCGACAAGCGATGGCATATCATGAACAACACCGGCATTTTCAAGAAAATCCCCGAAAGTTGTCAGATTGATACGGGGATGTTCTGACAACCTTTTATAAAGGGCGGTAATAAAATGATAACCGTTTTCCGGATAGTATTCCCATGCATTCTCACCATCCAGGATGATCGATACCAGTCGATCATGGTCCCCGTTGTACCCCTCCGCGATGGTTTCGAGATGACTGATCAGATTATTAACTGCATCATCGGCGTGCCAGGTGGAATAAGTGAAACCGATAAGATCCGACAATCCGTCATCCCGGAAAAAACAGGCAGGGCCCGTTTTCCTGACACGATATACCCGGTGCAGTCCGACTTCCGGAACGACCGGTCCGGCGGATGCCGGCCTCGACAGACTGTTACGTAAAACATTCTCGCCGCTGGCGGCCCAGCTGAACCGATACCGGGTAAGCAACCTGAGAAATTCTGCACTGACGCCGCCCTCTGCGGGCCAGCAACCCCTGGGCTCAATGCCGAAATGACGTTTGAACACCTCTATACCTTTGCGAATATGCCACTCAGAGCGATCCTCGCCCCCTGGATAGGCGCTGGCGACCGGCAGTGTTACATCGGGCATCGCTTCACTTGCACTGTTGAAATCCAGCAGCAAAGGCAGCATGGCATGTGCATACGGCGTCATGGATAATTCTATCTGACCGTTTTCTGCCAACCTGCGGTAGCGGCCTATGATATTGGTGATGATTTCACCGATGACCTCCATCAGCGTGCGTCTGTCCTTGAGTGTAAACAGCTTGCCCTTCTCGATCAGCATCTGCACCCGTACATCATCCCGGCGCACCGTCTCACCCAGCCAGGCAAGGTGATACCACATCAGGATGTCAACCAGATAACCATCCTGAAAATAATCAATAACCTGCTGGTCCTCGATTACCATGGACGCCAGCTTGGCCAGTTTCCTGTATGGCTGGTAACGGTTGATCAAACGCTGTTCGTTGGCGCGCAGACAGGCCTTGATGAGAGCGATGCGTTCTTCCCTGGTATTGGGCAAAGACGGCATTGCAAGGGCCGCCAATAAAGGATCCTTGATCTCCTTGCCCTGGGTAAGGTAGCCGTTTATCTGAAGCGCGTAATCCTCTATCTGCTCCAGCAGGATGGGAACGAAATTCACCACCGCGCGTGCCTTGGGTATCCTTTCCATGATCACCGCCATGTCATGGTAGTCCTTGATCGTGTGCAGATACGTCCAGGGCAAATGATAACGGCCGTTGATGGCATCACGGTATTCGGGCTGGTGCATATGCCAGCATAGAACAACATTCAAACGCTTGTTAACGCCCACGATGATACTCCTGTCCCAGCATATCCGGAGTTATCAGTATTACGCCACCGGGGCTGATGTAGAAACGTTTGGCATCTTCTTCCGGGTTTTCTCCGATGACCGTACTATCCGGTATACGGCAACCCTTGTCTACCACGACCTTGGTCAGGCGGCAATGTTCACCGATTTCAACATCAGGCAGGACGACACAATCGACGAGTTTTGAAAAAGACTGTACATAGACATTGGAAAACAGCAGTGAACGCTGGATGGAAGCCCCGGATATAATACATCCTCCCGATACCATGGAATCGACGGCCATCCCCCTTCTATCATTGTCATCAAAGATAAATTTTGCCGGTGGTAACTGGGCCTGATAGGTCCATATCGGCCATTCATCATCGTAAAGATTCAACTCCGGCGTCACGCCGATCAATTCAATATTGGCCTGCCAAAAAGCATCAACCGTACCTACATCACGCCAGTATGCCTGAACGCCGGTATCCGCCTCGCGGAATGGATAGGCATAGACCCTGTATCTATTGATCACGGAGGGGATAATATCCTTCCCGAAATCATGGCTGGAGGAAGTATCATCGGCGTCCTTGATCAATTGCTCGTAGAGGAACTGGCTGTTGAATATATAGATCCCCATTGACGCCAAAGCGAGATCATCCTTCCCCGGCATGGGCTGTGGTTGCTCAGGTTTCTCGGCGAAATCCAGCACGTAACTGTTATTATCGACGGACATCACTCCGAATGCCCTTGCCTGTTCCAGTGGAACCTCGATGCAACCAACCGTCATATCCGCTTTGGTTTCGACATGGCAGGCCAGCATCGGACCATAGTCCATCTTGTATATATGATCACCCGCCAGGATCAATACATATGATGGATCATAACTGCGCAGGATATCGATATTCTGGAATACGGCATCGGCCGTACCTGTATACCACGAAGTGGCAATCCTCTGTTGCGCCGGTACCAGTTCGACAAACTCACCCAGTTCCGCGCGCAGAAAATTCCATCCTTTTTGAATATGACGTATCAGGGAATGCGACTTGTACTGCGTCAGGACCGCAATCCTGCGAATACCCGAATTGACGCAATTTGACAAGGGGAAATCGATGATACGAAACTTGCCACCGAAAGGTACCGCGGGCTTGGCACGCCATTGCGTTAGATGTTTGAGGCGTGAACCGCGTCCGCCCGCAAGAATAAGGGCAATGGTATCTCTCGTTAATCGGCTAACAAAACGTGCAGAGTGGTCTCCTTCTGCCTTGCTCACTCTTTCATAACCTCCGCGTGCCTGTCATTTCACGAGGCACGATGTGTGACTCCCGGGTTCCGTCAATAAATGACAAATATTGAAGTAAATTATCTAGTTATAAATGGAAAACAGCGGATATACGCCAATTCCGTCGGACTCGTGGTCTGTTTAGATTATGTTATCATTATTTTTAACCGATGGGCGATAGCCATATTATGCGTTTATTAAAAAATATAACAGCCAATGGTAAGCTGAAATGACAAAATTAGCGGTTACTCAGGATTCCTCGACCACTAGCTCACTCACATCCGACGCGCAACTGATTATCCAGGCGCGTCACCACGACCCCTTTGCCTACCTCGGCAAACACCCGCGGGACGGCGGCATCGTCGTGCGCGCATACATTCCGGGTGCCAGTCACATCACCATTGCAGATGGCAATCATTCCATGCAACGGCTGGAAAATACCGACCTGTTCGAATGGCAAGGCAAGGCTGAACAGATACCTGACCGTTATCAATTACAATGGACGGATCGCTGGGGCAACACCCATACCGCGTATGACCCTTATACTCTTCCGCCACAAATCCCTGATTTTGACATTCACCTGTTTGGAGAGGGCAGACATCAACATGCCTACAGGATCCTCGGCGCCAATCCGCGAATTATCGACGGTATCCCGGGGGTATTGTTTGCAACCTGGGCCCCCAATGCAGAGCGGGTGAGCGTCGTGGGTGATTTCAACGACTGGGACGGTCGTCGCCATCCCATGCGTGCGCGCGGCGGCAGCGGCATCTGGGAATTATTTATCCCCGGTATCCAGACAGGGGCCTTGTACAAATTTGAAATCCGCAACCGGAACTCGGGGGATATTTTCATCAAATCCGATCCCTATGCACGCAGCTTCGAGTTGCGCCCCAGCACCGCCTCGATCATAACAGACGAATCAGGCTATGACTGGGAGGATGCGCACTGGATACAACAACGCTCTCACGCTGATTGGCTGCACCGGCCAATGTCGATCTATGAAGTGCATCTTGGATCCTGGCAGCGTGATGATAACGGAAATTTTCTTAATTACCGTGAGCTTGCCAGGCGCCTGGTGGAGTATATACGCAATCTCGGCTTTACCCATATCGAACTGTTGCCGGTTACCGAACATCCACTGGACGCATCCTGGGGCTACCAGACCACCGGCTATTTTGCCGCAACCAGCCGCTTCGGCGATCCGGATGACTTCAGATTCTTTGTGGATTACTGCCATCAAAACAATATCGGGGTTATCCTTGACTGGGTTCCCGGTCATTTTCCCAAGGATGCGTATGCGCTTGCCCGGTTTGACGGTTCAGCGCTCTATGAACATGAGGACCCACGCCGGGGCGAGCACCGTGACTGGGGAACCCTGATCTTCAATTACGGTCGCAACGAGGTCAGGAACTTTCTGATATCCAACGCGCTCTTCTGGCTCGAAGAGTTCCATATCGACGGATTGCGGGTCGACGCAGTTGCCTCCATGCTCTACCTGGATTATTCACGCAAGGAAGGCGACTGGGCTCCGAATATCTATGGCGGAAATGAAAACCTCGAGGCCATTGACTTTATCCGCCAACTCAATGAACTCACCCACACGCTGCAACCGGGCACCATGATCATGGCCGAGGAAAGCACGGCGTGGCCGATGGTCTCGCGCCCGGTATGGCTTGGCGGTCTGGGCTTCAGTATGAAATGGAACATGGGTTGGATGCACGACACACTCGAGTATATGAGCAAGGATCCTGTGCACAGACATTATCATCACGATATGCTGACATTCAGCCAGCTGTATGCCTTTACTGAAAATTTCATTTTGCCGTTCTCCCACGATGAAGTCGTGCATGGTAAAAGCTCGATGATCTACAAGATGCCGGGGGACGAGTGGCAACGGTTTGCCAACTTGCGATTGCTGTATACCTATATGTTTACCCATCCGGGTAAAAAACTGCTGTTTATGGGTTGCGAATTCGGACAGGGAAAGGAATGGGACCACGCCACTATTCTTGACTGGTATGTACTCGATTATCCGTTACACCAGGGCGTACTTGACCTGGTGGGCAGTCTTAACCGCCTGTATCGCGAATCAAGCGCCCTGCATCATTATGATTTCGAACAACAGGGCTTTGAATGGATCGATTGCCATGACTCCTCGCAGTCGGTTCTGACGTACCTGCGCCGCAGCGATGACGAAACCATGATTATCGCACTCAACTTCACCCCTGTGCCCCGTTATAACTATCGCGTAGGTATTCCGCAGGAGGGTGAATACGAAGAGGTGATGAATTCCGATTCAGTCTATTACGGTGGCAGCAACGTCGGTAATGCCCATACGATTCTCGCCGAAACCATACCCTGGATGAACCGGCCATTTTCCATTAACATCACGCTGCCACCGCTGGCGGGTGTCGTCTTCAGGGCACCCACTCAGGGTTAAGCTGATTATTTCAGGATTAATCCGGCTGCAACAAACATCATGCACATCACAACGGGAAGCAGCCACTGTAAGACCGCGGGCGCATTACAACCGTAAATGGTGACGGAATTGACAGGCATATTCTCTGCATGATGGGTCACATTATGGAACACACCGGCGGCAAAATCACCGATATCATCAAGCGACCTCACACGCCCCCTGACTTCGGCGAATGCATCCTTGACGACTTCCTGTACTTCTCCGATCATTTCAAGTACCAGGGCAATGCGTATCGATAACCGCTCCCGCGATATACCCAATATGCGTAACGGGAATGCGAGCCAGTAGAGAGCCATGACCAATTGCTGTCGCGAAGTGCAACGCAGTAACAGGTTGACTGCCATCAGGATCAATGACAGTGACGTTGCGCGCATTAGCCCTGAAACAATACCCTCAGTGGTCGGCAACCATGATGCATAGGGGGTAAAAGGAAACGCCACCGCCTGGCCGGGTGTCAGCCATGAGTAAATAATAAATATGGACAGGAAGAACCACCGCATTCTGCGGATCATTGCAAATGCCGATATTAGATAGACAGGCTTTGCCAGACAGTACAGGGTTACAAGCAACAAGACGCCGGTGATCAGTTGACTGTTGCCGGCGAGGGAGACAAACCCGGCGAATATCAGGAATATGACGATCCGTATAACCGGGTGAACTTTATCAACAATCGTGGAATTGAAGTCCTGACCAGACTGCGCAACAGGTTGCATCATCAATGACACTTGCGGCTAACCAATCTGTTGAATAAGTTCCTCAGCTTCCCGTTTCTGTTCTTCATTACCCTCACCTACCACCTCGGTTAGGATGCCACGCGCGCTTTCCTTGTCATCCATATCGATGTATGCCTTGGCAAGATCAAGCTTGGTGTCAACCTCATTGCCATCGGAAATAAGATTATCGTCCTCCATCTCACCAGATGAATCATCGTCCAGCGAGATTTCATCATCGATATTGGAAAGCCACTCGATATCATCATCCAGACTGGTATCGTCGTCGCCAGACTTCTTGCCAGCCTGCAGATCCATCTCCTGCGCATCGTCGGTATTTGATTCGCCGGAGGGCGTGCCGGAGATTGCCTCATTTCCGCTTGAATCGTCATTGGAATCAATATCCGAATCAAAATCTTTGTTCAAGGCATCCAGTTCGAAGTCGAGCGCATTTTCCCTTAGCTCGTCATCTCGGCTTGTATCAACACTGGCATCGATATTGGTTTTATCCTTATTGTCATCCTCGGAGTCTAGTGCTGCGCTCAGCCCCGACTCGAATTCTATGCTATTGCCCATATTCTCCGCAGACGTTCCGGAAGCCCTCTCAGTCTTGGCTACATCGGACTGTTGAGCATCTTCTAGGGAACTTGCAACTGCCAGGCCCGGTTCAAAATTGATGACATTACTCTTGTCTTCGCTGGTTTCATCACGGGCAGATTCTTCGGCCCGGATTTCATTCGTCTCCGCAGGGAGATCCTCCAGGGATGTCTCTGACTGTTCGTCCATATCAAAACTCGGCAGATCGTCATCGGCCTGATTGAGCGCTGTTTCATCCGATGGCTCGGCTAGCGACCCTGATCGATCATCTATGTCCTGGTTCTCGTCATCCGTCATGGCAAAGGATGCGGGCTGTTCATCAGCATCGAATAAGGCGACTGATTCCTCCGGATCGGTGGTGACTGTATCCTCGGTCGCTGCTTCATTTGTCCCGGACAGCTTTTCTGTCTTCTCCTCGAATGACAGGTCTTGATCCATTCCCTGCTTGCCGGGATCCTCGTCGATATCGATCTTGTCTAACGTATCAGGGCTATCGGAGAAGATCGTCGACAGGTTATCGTCAATATCGTCGTCAATCATGGCGCCAGGCTCGCTGGGAATGCTGCTGTGATCATCGGCGCTGCTGAACAGCGGATGATCCGGCGTCAGCTTTTTGCCTATCTGAACCACTTTATCCCATACCGGCCCACCCTGTGGACCGATAGTGGCATAGAGTTCCTCGGCCTGTGCAACAAAACCGTCAACGTCCTTGCTCTCGGCATATACTTCCATCAATTTCAGCTTGTAATCATTCCGGTCGGGTTCATTCTGCAGGGCGCCATTCAATAACTCGATGGCCTTGTCAAAGCGGCGATAGGCAAGATAGACATCGGCCTCAGCGAGGACGTCCATTTCATCGGAATCGGTTTCAATCGCGTCCAGAGCCGATTCCGCCGTATAGCCACTCACGGCGCTCGCGATTGCAGAATCAGATTCATCGGCAACCTGGTCTGCAGCAGCCAGAATTCCTTCCTCAAATCCGTCTGATGCCACCTGGCGCTGACGGACCTTCATCCATATCAGGATCAGGACAATCACGACCACCAATCCACCCAGTCCCAGTGTCAGCGGATCCCTCATTAACATGGTGAAAGCGCTGTCTCCTGCAGGTTGCGCGGCAGGCGGCGCCGGTTTCGGTGGTGTTGCCGGTTGCGGCGGCGGGGCTACCGGCTGCTGTGCCGATTCCGGTACTTCAACCTCGGCGAGCGGTGCTGCTTCGGCCTGTTCCGTTTGCGGTGTGCCACCCGCAGCCTGTTGTTGTGTCGCACTACCCTGGATGGCGGCCATGGTGTCATCCTTCAAAGTAACCAGCCGCTGCATGGAAGCAAGCTGATCTTCCAGGGCGGATATCCGGTTACGCAGTTCCTCGTTCTCCTGGCGGGTCACGTCCGATGTCTCGAGCGCCATGTTCAGTTCTTCGCGCAGAGACTCCAGTTCTGCGTTCACGTTCGCAAACCCTGCGCCTGTTTCCGACCCGGACTCCCCTGAGCTCGGGGCTACCAGTTTCAATTGCGCCTGGCCCCCGGTCTGTTTGCCGGCTGTCGCCGAAGGGGCGCTTGATGATGCATCCGTGCCGACAGCACGTTGTCCGGCCGCTTGTCCGGCATTGCGTTTCGCGTCCAGCCATTGTTGATACTGGAGCCGGGACTCCCGCAACGCCTCCTGGGCACTCATCGCGTTAATCGAATCCGGATCGCTGATGCGCAGGACATAGCCGGCCTTCAGTTCATTGATGTTATTGTTATAAAAGGCGTCCGGATTATTCTTCAGCAAGGCCATCATGACCTGGTGCACGGTCACAGAGCTATCCGGCCGCAATCGGGTTGCGATCGACCACAGGGTATCGGTTCTAGTGACAGGCCCGTATTGCAGCCCACCGGAAGCACTATGCAGTGGTACCGCCTGATCCGGTCCACGAGATACAGATGTACTGGCCGTCGTATTTTCGACACTTGTTTCCGGGCCCGGGCGCGGTTGTTGCGACGGCCTACTGACGGTTTCGGTGGCCGCCTCAACCGGTGACGGTTTTTCATTCAACAATACGGGGGGATCCAGCAACACGGTATATTCCCGCATCAATCGCCCGTTCGGCCAATTAACCTCTACCAGAAAGTCCAGAAAGGGCTCCTTGATAGCATCTTTCGATGACACCTTGATATACAGGCCGCCTTCCGGTTTCTTGTCGATTTCGAATTTCATCGACGACAGGTACACGGGACGGTCCAGATCTGCGCGGGCAAAGGCATCACTCGATGCCAGATCTACCTTGAGTTCGTCGGGATTGATGGAATTAGCGGATAAAAGTCCGATTTCGGCGTCCAGCGGCTGGTTCAGAGCAGAATGTAAGCGAATATCACCCAATCCCAGGGCGTAGCTGTTGAAAGGCAAAAGTAACGACAATGCGGCAATTCCAATCGCCAGACTTCGCAATATCCTATCTCCTATTTTTTCCGGGCAGATCTTCATTGAGCGTCCAATCTGGATCAAACTGAAATGTATAATGCAATTTTTATTCCAGATAATTGCCACCCTTGGTTACCCCGAGACTTGCAAACACCTAATTAAGGAATTCTTTTACCAGAATTTCCGCTATTTGAACACTATTTAGTGCCGCACCCTTGCGTACATTATCCGAGACCACCCACATATTCAAACCATTGTGACATGAGAGATCCTCCCGAATACGACCGACATACACCGGATCAGTACCGGCCGCTTCCGTCACTGCGGTCGGATAACCTCCCGGCTTGTGTTTATCCAGCACTACAACGCCGGCGGCCTTTTTGAGTAACGTGCTGGCATCTTCGGCACTGATCTTGTTTTTTGTTTCAATATGCACTGCTTCCGAGTGCCCGTAAAAAACCGGGACACGTACACAGGTCGGATTCACCAGTACGCTGTCATCTTCCAGGATCTTATGGGTTTCCCATATCATTTTCATCTCCTCTTTGGTATAGCCATTCTCCTGAAATTCATCGATATGGGGTAACACATTAAAGGCGATCTGTTTCGGATACACGCCGGTTTGAACCGGTTTGCCGTTCAACAGGTCGGCGGTCTGCCTCGCCAGTTCTTCGATGGCCTCCTTGCCGGTCCCGGAAACGGCCTGATAGGTACACACATTGACGCGGTTGATGCCCACCGCGTCGTACAGAGGCTTGAGTGCCACTACCATTTGAATAGTGGAACAATTGGGATTGGCAATAATATGACGGTTATTGTAGTCGGCGATCCGGTGCGGATTGACCTCCGGAACCACCAGCGGAATATCCTCATCGTAGCGAAACCTGGAGGTGTTATCGATCACGATGCAACCCGCGGACGCCGCCTTGGGTGCATATTCGGCCGATACACCGGCACCGGCAGAAAAGAGTCCGATCTGAACATCTGAAAAATCAAATTCTGCCAGATCCTGTACCAAGATATCGTTTCCTTTATAACTGATCCTTGAACCAGCGGAACGGCTGCTTGCCAATGGAAAGAGCTTTTTCAACGGGAAATTCCGCTCCTCCAGAATGGCGATCATGGTCTCGCCAACCGCCCCGGTTGCACCGACAACTGCCACGTTGTATTGATTATTCATCGACCAGAACTTCCCTACCTTAATATATTAACTACCGTAAATACCTTGATCTTTATCACAGATATATATATCGAACACTTTCATATAGCTGCAGCAATCGCATCACCCATTTCAGCGGTCGTCACCCTGTTGGTGCCCGGCGTATGGATATCTGCAGTACGGTAGCCGTCATCCAGTACCCGATTCACCGCTGTCTCGATGCGCGCAGCGCATTGCATCTCACCCAGCGAATAACGCAGCAACATGGCGAGCGACAGGATTGTCGCGACTGGATTGGCAATCCCCTGGCCGGCGATATCCGGTGCCGAGCCGTGAATCGGCTCGTACATGCCCTTGCCCTCCTCATTAAGTGAGGCGGACGGCAGCATTCCGATGGAACCCGTCAACATGGCGGCACAATCGGAGAGGATATCACCGAACATGTTGGTTGTAACAATAACATCAAATTGCCTGGGCTGACGCACCAGTTGCATAGCAGCATTATCCACATACATATGACTCACTTCCACATCAGGGTATTCTCCGGCGACAGTTGTCATGACCTCACGCCATAACTGTGTACACTCAAGGACATTCGCCTTGTCCACAGAACAGACCTTTTTGTTCCGCTTCTGTGCGGTTGTGAATGCGACACGGCCGATACGCTCGATCTCTGATTCACTGTAGACCATCGTGTTAAATCCTTGCCGCTCACCGTTATCAATCACGCGTATTCCACGTGGCTGACCGAAGTAGATACCGCCCGTCAACTCCCGCACGATCATGATATCCAGTCCTGAGACAATGTCGGGCTTCAGTGAAGAGGCATCCGCCAACTGTGGAAACAACACTGCAGGCCGCAGATTGGCAAACAGGGACAACCCGGAACGAATACCGAGCAATCCCTTTTCCGGTCGCAGCGCAATATCAAGTGATTCCCATTGCGGTCCGCCGACGGCACCCAACAGCACCGCATCGGCCTGTCTGGCCATATTCAGTGTCTTTTCCGGTAACGGATGTCCCGTCGCATCGATCGCGGCACCGCCGATCTGTGCATGCTGGATATCAACCGACAAGCCGTGAGATGTTTGCAAACGCTCCAGTATCTTTTCCGCTTCGGCGATGATCTCCGGACCGATACCGTCCCCAGGTAACACAAGAATTGTTTTTGTCATCGATCAACCATATGTTGCGTGACTAGACCTTGCTGTTGTTGTTGAACAGCCAGGGGGCGCTACGGCGGCGATTTTCTTCATATCGTTTGATCTCATCTGTATGCTGAAGCGTCAAACCAATTTCATCAAGGCCGTTCAACAGGCAATGTTTGCGAAATCCGTCGATATCGAACGCAAACACCTCGCCTTCCGGAATCGCCACGGTCTGTTCGGGAAGGTTGACGACCAGCTTGAATCCCGGAAACACCTCGACCTGCTTGAACAGCTTGTCGATTAAGTGTGGCGGCATGATGACGGGCAATACACCGTTCTTGAAACAATTGTTATAGAAGATATCAGCAAAGCTTGGGCCGATAACCACCCTGAAGCCGTAATCAAGCAATGCCCACACGGCGTGCTCGCGGGATGACCCGCAACCGAAATTATCCCGTACGAGTATTATAGTGGCGCCGGCGTAACGCCGCTGGTTCAGTACAAAATCAGGATTCAGTGGACGTCCGGTGTTATCCATGCCCGGCTCGCCGTGGTCCAGGTAGCGCCATTCATCGAACAGGTTTGGACCGAAGCCGCTGCGCTTGACCGATTTCAGAAACTGTTTGGGTATGATGGCATCGGTATCGACATTGGCCCGATCCAGCGGCATGACGATACCCTCTACGATATTAAAGGCCTTCATTACTATTCCACCAAGAGAGATATCAGATTAATGTAAAATTTCCCGCGCAATTGGCAAACCATCCACCTTATCATGAAATGTCACTGTCTCCCGGTTGCAGTGAACCGGATCTTTTGTGATGACTCAATGGGCGCGCTCCAGTTCCGAGACATCGACAAAATGTCCTGCCACGGCAGCCGCAGCAGCCATTGCCGGACTGACAAGATGGGTACGCCCACCTTGCCCCTGTCGGCCTTCAAAATTCCGGTTCGATGTGGAGGCACAACGTTCACCCGGTTCCAGTCGGTCGGCATTCATTGCAAGGCACATGGAACATCCGGGCTCCCGCCACTCAAATCCAGCTGCAAGGAAAATTCTGTCCAGGCCTTCCTCTTCGGCCTGGCGTTTAACCAGGCCGGATCCGGGAACCACCATGGCAAGCTTGATGTTGCCGGCAAGCTTATGGCCGCGCACGACCGCAGCGGCCTCTCGCAAATCTTCAATGCGCGAATTGGTACACGAGCCGATGAAAATCTTGTCCAGCTTGATGTCCCGAATCCGGGTTCCGGGCGCCAATCCCATATACTGCAAGGCACGCCGCATTCCCTCAATCTTGGTGGTATCGGTCTCACCGGCCGGGTCCGGTACGCGGCCATCGACCGGCACCACCATCTCGGGTGACGTACCCCATGAGACCTGCGGCCTGATCGTGGCGGCGTCGATATCCTCGACCTGATCAAACTGTGCGTCTGAATCACTGTGCAAATCGCGCCACACGGCCACGGCCTGTTCCAACAAATCACCCTTGGGTGCTAAGGGACGGCCTTTTACATAGTTGATGGTCTTGTCATCCACGGCAACCATGCCCGCGCGCGCGCCGGCCTCGATACTCATATTACAGATCGTCATCCGGCCTTCGATGGATAGATCCCTGATCACATCGCCGCCGTATTCGATTACATAACCGGTGGCGCCGGCGGTTCCGATCCTGCCGATGATGGCAAGCGCAACATCCTTGGCTGTCACACCCGGTGCCAGACGGCCGTTGACCGAGATCAGCATATTCTTTGATTTTTTCATGACCAGGCATTGCGTTGCCATGACATGCTCGACCTCGGATGTGCCGATACCGAAGGCCAGTGCTCCGAAGGCACCGTGGGTTGATGTATGGGAATCTCCGCAAACAATGGTCATCCCGGGAAGGGTGGCACCCTCTTCCGGACCGATGACATGCACGATCCCCTGGCGAGGATCATTCATGTGAAATTCGATGATACCCAGTTCCGCGCAATTACGATCGAGCGTCTCGACCTGGATACGTGATACCGGGTCCGATATCCCGCGGCTGCGGTCCGTCGTCGGGACATTATGATCCGGAACTGCCAGCATCGAATCTACACGCCACGGCATCCTGTGCGCCAGCCGCAAGCCCTCGAAGGCCTGTGGCGAGGTCACCTCATGCACCAGATGACGATCTATATATAGAATACTGGTCCCGTCATCATTCCTGCGGACCTCGTGGGATTCCCATAATTTGTCATAAAGTGTCTTGCCGGCCATCGGTCATTGCACCCGTATCATTCATAACCATCTTCTCTATCATAGCACTATTTCACTATGCTAACCTATTGTATCAACAGGACTACTGGCATTGCGCCAGGCGGTTATTCCGCTTGTATACCTGTTATCTGCATGCGAAGATTACAAAAAACAAGGTCATCAAGAGATTTATCAGCCACGACATGTCCACCGCGATAAAAGCACGCATCATCGATGGGAAAAGTATCGCCGCCGGGATACGCGGGCAGATCAAACAGCGGGTCACTGAGCGCATCGCCCGGGGTGCCCGACCGCCCGGCCTGGCGGTCATCCTGATCGGCAATGATCCTGCCTCCGAAGTCTACGTACGCAACAAACGCAGGGCGTGTGAAGAAGCCGGTATTGTTTCCCGATCCCATGATTTGCCAGCATCCATCCCACAAAAGGAACTGGTCGAGCTGATCGACCGGTTAAACGATGACAGTGACATTGACGGCATACTGGTGCAATTACCATTACCCGAACATATCGATACCGAAACGATCATCGAACGCATCCGCACCGACAAGGATGTCGACGGCTTTCATCCCTATAATATCGGCCGCCTTGCACTGCGCATACCGCTGCTGCAACCCTGTACGCCGCGGGGCATCATGGTATTACTGGAGCATACGGGAGAACCCATCAGGGGAAAACACGCGGTGGTCGTCGGCGCCTCGAATATTGTCGGCAGACCGATGGCGATGGAACTGTTGTTGGCGGGCAGCACCGTGACGACCTGTCATCGATTCACGACTGATCTTGCCAGGCATATCTCACGTGCCGATATCATGGTGGTCGCCACAGGCAAGGCGGGCCTGATAAAGGGCGAATGGATCAAACCGGGTGCCATCGTCGTCGACGTCGGCACTACCCGCAACGCCCATGGAAAACTGGTCGGTGACGTCGAATTCGATGTGGCGGCGGAACGCGCCGGATGGATCACACCGGTGCCGGGCGGAGTTGGCCCGATGACCGTTGCGATGTTGCTGGAAAATACCTTGTATGCTGCCGATCAGCTGCACGCCGAGATCTGACGAAAACCCACCCCATTTATTTCCGCAGACATGGCTTTAATAACGGCCAACTCCTGAAACCTGCCCCTGATGTGTAAAGCAGAACTTACAAAACACTTGAAAATCAAAGGATCTTTTGAACATCCCGACCCCAAGTAGTATAATAGACCTACCCTTCAATAATCATATCCGTAGGTATCAGTTGTAACAAATATGATCCGTCATGTTGAATCTGTGGCCTGCCACGCGTATCTTGGTATGTCCGGCATATCTCGCATGAGTGCGAATAAAAAAACAGCATCGCCACGCATACTCTCTGCATTAGTCGTGGGCGCCATATTCAGCGTCTGTGAACCCCTGTCTGCCGCCACCATTACAGTGGACAGTGATGTGGATGCACTTATCAGTGACGGAAATTGTACCCTGCGGGAGGCGATTATCTCATCCAATACGGATTCGCCGGTAGATGCCTGCACTCAAGGCAGTGGATCGGATGTGATTATATTACCTGCAGGGACGTATATCCTGACGATACCCGGAACGAACGAAAATGCATCAGCGGACGGGGACCTCGATGTAACCAGCAACCTGACTATCAGCGGTGAGGATGCAACCACTACGATAATCGATGGCAACGGCGCGATCACCGGTGAACGCGCAATTACCATCGGATCTTCAGGAAACAGCAGCTTCTCCGTCACGATAAGTGATGTAACGATCAAGAATGGAGCAACCGCCACCATAGGTGGCGGCATATTAAATTACGGTAACACGACGCTTACGAACATAGTAGTAACAGGCAGCACAGCGACCCAAAATGGCGGTGGCATATACAACTTTTTGGGCAACATGACGCTCACAAACGCCACCATATTACAAAATACTGCGGCAACCAACGGCGGCGGTGTTTATAACCTGTCAACGTTAACTATCATTGATAGTAATGTCAGCAATAATACAGCCACAACCGGATTTGGTGGCGGTATCGCAGCCTTAGGCAACAACTTTACGGTCACCGACAGCATGATTATGGATAATACCGCGGCAATCTCTGGTGGCGGTATCCACGCTGCCTCGGGCGTAACCCATATAACCGGCTGCACGGTCAGTGGCAACACTGTAATCAATGGAAACGGTGGCGGTATCTATAGCGATGGCGGTTTTGAATTCAATATAGCAGCCAGCACCATCAGTGGAAATTCAGCTCAGATAGGAGGGGGCGGTGTCAACATCGGCAGGGGTACTGCACTGATCATCAATAGTATCATTAATGGAAATACATCTTTGGGCGACGGTGGCGGTATCAATAACAACGGGGCATTGACTGTGAATATGAGCGACATCAGTGAAAATACTGCTGTCAATCATGGCGGGGGCATCAGTAACGCAGCCAATATTGCAGCCAGGAGCACTACCATCAGTGGAAATACAGCTCAAGGTAACGGTGGCGGCATATGGAACAACAATGGCGGCGTGCAGATGAATAACGTAACCATTACCAACAATACTGCAGATAATGACGCTGACGATTCTGGTGACGGCGGCGGGTTGTACACGAATATCGGCCTGAACAACATCAGCAATACCCTCATCGCAGGAAATATCGACGGTAGCAGTAGTGCTGAAGTACCTGATTGCCTTGGCGACATCAATTCGCTCGGTAATAACATCGTTGGAGACGACACGGGATGTAATTTCACTAATAATACCGGAGATATCGTGGGTACTACAGGCAATCCTGTAAATCCGCTTCTGGGCCCGCTCGCCGACAATGGTGGCGACACCCGAACACATGAGTTGCTGGAAGAAAGCCCGGCGATTGACACTGGGAACGACGCGAGTTGTGAAGTCCAGGATCAACGTGGCATCGACCGTCCCCAGGACGGTAACAACGATAATGTTGCGATATGTGATATTGGCAGTTTTGAACTTCAGCTCAGTCCAAATGTGGTTTATGTTGATCCTGTGAATCCGCCGGATGACCTGCAGATGCCGTTCGACAGGCGCGTGATCAATACTTTCCCTACGCTGGACCTGAGTGTAACGAACAGTGGCAGACTCGATCTGTTAGTTCGGAGAATCGGTAGTTTTGAACGCCTGGAGCCACCGTTCTCCCTGGATGAAGACTGTACTACGGCTCCGATTCCCCCTTCCGGCAGCTGCGTTATTACTGTCCAGTTTTCAGTGGCGCAAGTAGGCCAGTTCTCCGACAGTTTTGATATCATTACCAATGATCCTGACGAGTCCATCGTCGTCGTCGACGTCAGTGGCGAGGGAGTCCTTGCATTGAACAACACTCCCCCGTCGGCACCTGAACTGATTGCACCGGAGAACGGCGCGACTGGACAGGATCCCGATAACGTTGATTTCCAGTGGACGCGCGCCGATGATCCCGACAACGACACGCTCACCTATTCGATATTGCTCTGCACAGACGCCACGCTGTTTATATGCCCAGACCCTCAACCGCTCCAGGGTCTTACGTCAAGCATTGATCAGGAATATCTCTATGCGGGCCTGGGGACATCCGGAATATTGTTTGGTCTTTTCGGTTTTACCAGCGGACGTATTCAACGCAGGACGCGCCTGGGATTGCTGATACTCGCCTCGCTGGCTGCCAGCCCGCTGCTGATTTCGTGCGATACGGGCCTCAAGGATGTCGATGTCTCCTCGGCACTCAACTCAACCCCGTTGGGTGTTTCCTTCGGTAATTTTACGCCCGGCACGACCTATTATTGGAGGATTGATGTGGCTGACGGGAAGGGTGGTACCGCCTCGAGCAATGTGCGAAATTTCAAAACAGCGGACGCCCCGCCGGCAGACTCCCAATAAAACTTAAGCAATACTGTTACTGCTGGGCCCGCAACATCCAGGCGGTCTTTTCATGTATGCGCATACGGTCGGACACCAGGGCGACAGTGGATTCATCTGTCAGCTCCTGGGCGATTGACATGACATCGCGGCATGTCTTGACGACCTGTTCATGGCCCTTCGTAAGGATATCGATCATTTCCTGTGCTGAAGGCACGCCGTCGACCTCCTTGATGGAACTCAACTCCGCAAACGCCTTGTAGGTCCCTGGTGCGGGCACGGCCAGCGTGCGGATACGTTCGGCGATATCATCTACCGCAACTGCGAGTTCGGTGTAATGCTCCTCGAACATCAGATGCAATTCACGGAACTGCGGGCCTGTGACGTTCCAGTGAAAATTATGAGTCTGCAGATACAGTGTGTAGGAATCTGCAAGTAATCGCTTCAAGCCCTCGGCGATCCTGACGCGATCCGCCTCTTTGATGCCGATATCGATTTTGCTCATACTCGTCACTCCCTCTTTTATATACAAGATGAAAGATTATACAACTTACCAGAAAATCATATTGGAAAGACATACAGATACATAATTGATTGTTGGTATTATGATCATAGCCTGATCCTATCAGAAAGCATATTAGCAGCCTGATATCAGCTGGATGATCCGATGGTACCTCGTCATGATAACACCCGTTATCATGGACTTTCTTACTGACCGGACTTGAAGGACATTAGCCCTCCCAGAAAACCCGCGGCGCGGCATCACGCGTGGAATTCCGCGACAGGGCATCGATCCGGGCCTGCTGGCTTTCGATGGTTGACTGCTGTTCACGGACAACACGGTTGAGTGACTCGAGATCGAGCACGTTTTCTTGCGTGGCCTCTACTTCCTGCCCGACGGCAGCAGGATGAGCGCAAAAATACAACGTGATACTGAATAAAACCGTGGCCCAACGGTGGGCAATAGACATGTATAACCCCATGCAATAAGCAGCTGTTTACAAACACTGGCTGGCTGCCTTTGCCTGGAGGCATGGGTGGCTGGCTGGTAAAGGTATCAGCCGCAGCTGCTACCCGATGTATATTTATTTAGTCAGAATCAATTTTTCTTTACTGGTAATTCGCAAGCGATAATCCTGTTCGGCATGTTCGAAAATCAATTCCGAACAACCCCTCAACAGGTCATTGATCGAGATGCGATTAAACCTGTTTTTAAGGCCAGTACCCTGATCGTTGAACTCGACCAAACTGCGTTTTTCCTTTGTCATCGCCTGTTTCCTTATGGTGCGATCATGCACGACCGTTACGATTTTGAAAATGGCGTGATATCGCCCGGCTTACGCAACATCTTGTCGACCTCACTCTGATGCATTTCCTCTTCTGTGATCAGGCGGCGGGCATAGTCTTCCAGCAACACGGAACGTTCCTGTACCAGGCTGAGCAATTCCCTGTAGGATCCCAGCGCGATCTGTTCCTGTTCCAGGGATTCGCGCAGGATATCGCCGATGTCATGTTTATGGGTTTCCAGCAACGGGCCGATTGCTAAAGAGGGATGACCGCCCAGGCTGGTAATCAGCTCTCCAGCCTCCTGGGCATGCAGCAAACCCTCATTTGCCTGTTCGCGAAGCCATGAAGTGATAGGTATCCGGTTATAACCGAATACCATGAATGCATAATGGGTATAGCGCACGACCCCGGCCAGTTCCAGCTCGAGAATCTTGTTGAGTACCTCAATGACCTTGTCTTTATCCAGCGCATCTTGATTCATATTGAACCTCCCCCTTGGATTAAATCCTCTGTTAAATCCTCTTCACCAGATCAATCGGCACGACATCATCCTTGCCGACCTGCTGCAGGCAATGATCGCAAAAGACGCATCTGTCACCCAAAGTCTCGAGCCTGCTGTGATGAGCCTGGCTGATTTCGTCAGCGCATCCGATCAGAAAGAGCTCCCTTGCCAATTGTTGCATACCGGATCCCCCTGTGCGGGAGACTATCTGCCTGCAAGGCACGGTATCCAGTTTATCAAGTCGCCATTGATGGACAACAAGGCCGGATTCTTCCCTCACCATGCCAAGGCGGGGTTCACCATGCGTCATCCACGCAGTGATCCAGAAACTCATAACACTATATTTATAAAAGACTTATTGACGCTTGGTAATCTTCCGCCTGTTTTCATGAATAATAACTATTCTCATTTATATTGTCAACAATAATGATAATTATTCTCATTTTATATCAATTCAGTCTGTGATCGGCCCGGTCTCTTCCGGCAGGTTAAATCGTCGCAGCCGACCCTATAAAAACGTCCAGATGTATTTTTAGCCCGGCACCGCTCGGGAATGTACAGTGACATCCCGGTGCAGGATTCAACGATGGGACAAGCTGTCAGGACCAATGGTGGTCATGACAGGATAGCGCAACCGGATTACCTATTGTTCGGTGTGAGACTCTTGCTCAAAAGAATCAATTGTTGCCTCGGCCTGTAACCAGTCTTCCACCGGATCACCTCCCTGGAATCCGCGCTGTTCGGCGATGAAATAGGCCGTCTCGGCGATCTTGTGATAACGGTCATCCTGGTCGAAGGATATATGTTCCTGTGATTGAACTGAATGGTGGTTGATATCAGATGATGCATATTGCTGTTCCATGGTTACTTCTCCTTCTCAGGTTAGATCGCTTTTAGAAACACCTGAATAATAAGACAACCTTATTACAAAAAAGTTACATGAAAATCCTGCGGGTGTGTCACTCCATCAAGGCATACCACACGACCTTCGAAAATTCATAATAGAACTTCCGGCTGTCAGCCCACTCCTTTTTAAAAAACCCTTTGCGCGGTGCGTATGGTAATTGGAGGTGACAATAATGACCTTTCCATAGCCATGTTGCTGTATATAGGGCAGAAGTTTCCTGACCTCCTCTTTGGTCGAGTCGGCGTCATGACCGGCAACCCAGGTCTCACCGTTGTCTTTACTTTTTACGCCAGATGGTCCCGCCGGGGCTGTCTTCGACAATATACCCCTGCGCCTGGATTACATTGCGTAGTCGATCGGCCTCCGGCCAGTCCCTGTTTTGCCTTGCCTCATCCCGCCGTTTTGCGAGCAGGCTGATCTCATCGTCACCGCCTCCGGCCGTGGATATCTTCAGAAACCGCACAGGATCAAGTCTGCCTATTCCGAGGCCATCAGCCATCTGCCGGAGTGTTGCCGCATGCTGCAACGCCTGATCGTCATTGCCTTTATCGAGTTCGCTGTTGATCCCGGTGGACAACCTGTCAAGTTCGGCCATGGCATCGGCGGTGTTGAAATCATCATCCATGGCCGCCTTGAATGCCTTGCTGAAAACGGATTTGTCATCCGCTACTGCATTACCGTGATCTCCAGCGCGGTGCAGCGCGCGATAGATACCGGCAAGCCTTTTTTCAGCGGCCTTGAGTTCATCGTATCCATAATTCAGCGGACTGCGATAATGACTTTGCAGGATAAAGAATCGGATGATCTCACCCGCCCGCTCCCTGTCGTCACTGTCGACCTTATCGATGATTTCGCGAACGGTGAAAAAATTGCCCAGTGACTTCGACATCTTCTCTTCATTGATACGGACAAAGCCGTTGTGCATCCACACGTTGACGAATTTTTTCCCTGTGGCCGCCTCGGACTGGGCGATCTCGTTTTCATGGTGCGGAAACATCAGGTCCATGCCGCCGCCGTGAATATCGAAATGATCACCGAGGCAGTGGACAGACATCGCCGAACACTCGATATGCCATCCCGGCCGCCCCGGCCCCCAAGGAGAATCCCATTGAGGCTCACCCGGCTTGGCCGCCTTCCATAATACGAAGTCGAGCGGGTCACGCTTCGCAGCATCGATCTCGACGCGCTCACCTGCACGCAGGTCTTCCATGCGCTTGCCGGACAGCATGCCGTAATCTTCAAAGCGGTTGACGGCGTAAAACACATCATGATTGTCGGCTTTATAGGCCGCTCCCTTGTCGATGAGTTTCTGTATCATGGTAATGATGTCAGCCATATATTCAGTGGCGCGCGGTTCGGCGTTGGGGTGTAATGCGCCCAGCAAATCCGCATCCTCGTGCATGGCCTTGATGAACCTGGCGGTCAGATCCTGTATAGACGATTTCTTTTCATGTGCACGGTTTATGATCTTGTCATCGATGTCGGTGATATTGCGTACATAATTGACATGCTGCCTGCCATAAACACTGCACAGATATCGGTATACGACATCGAATACCACCATGACCCGTGCATGCCCCAGATGACAGTAATCGTATACAGTCATGCCGCAGACATACATACGGACATTGGTGGGATCGATCGGAGCAAAGGGCTGTTTGTCTCTGGTAAGACTGTTATAGATCTGTAACATGTTAGGTCATTCGTGCTGTTTTCTCGTTCTTTTCATGGTCCGGGTTCCACAATTGACCCAAACACCTTATCATTTGTCTGTATTTTAAGTATGATCGGATCAACGACAACAATATAAATGGATTATAGACAATGAAACAACTGTTCCTCGCCGCCCTCTCCCCTTTTTTGATCATCCCGCTCAGTCAGGCAGGCGCCGCCTCCATGGACGATTCGCATCCGCGGGTCAGCATGATAACCAATTTCGGCGAGATTGTACTTGAACTCGACCGCGAAAAGGCACCGCAGACCGTCGATAATTTCATCAGGTATGTCAAGAATGATCTCTACAACGGCACGATCTTTCATCGCGTCATAAAGGATTTCATGATACAGGGCGGAGGATATTCCGCAGATTTCATCAAAAAAACCACCTTCGCTCCAATCAAGAACGAAGCGGATAATGGCCTGAAAAATGATCGCGGCACCATTGCCATGGCCCGCACCTCTGATCCTCACTCGGCCACCTCTCAATTTTTTATCAACGTGGTAGACAACGATTTCCTGAATTACAGCTCACCCACCACGCAGGGATGGGGTTACGCCGTATTCGGGAAAGTCATCAAGGGCATGGATGTAGTGGACAAGATCCGCAATGTTCGCACCGGCAGAGGCGGCCCCTTTCCGGGCGATGTACCCGCCAGTACGGTCCTGATTGAAACCGTTACCATGATCCCTGATGACAAAGAGCAACAAGAAGAAAAATAATACCCTTATGGCTTCATAATGATCCTGTTCATCTCCGACCTGCACCTTTACAAGGAACGTCCGGAGATTACGGAATTGTTTCTGGAATTTCTGGAGCATCGTGCAGGTGAAGCAGAAGCACTTTATATCCTTGGCGATCTGTTCGAGGTGTGGATCGGCGACGATGCGGTCTCGAGCGAAAACAGGCGCATCATCACTGCTTTAAACAGGCTTTCAGACCGCGGTACCCGGGTGATGTTCATGCACGGCAACCGGGATTTTCTCATCGGAGAGGATTTTGCACGGATGTCTGGTTGCAGCCTTATCCCCGATTCCACGGTTATCAAGCTTAACGGCGAACCGACATTGCTGATGCACGGCGATACACTGTGTACCGATGATCTCGAATATCAGCAATTCCGTGCCAGGGTGCGTGACCCGCAAATCCAGCGTGACTTCCTGTCGCAACCCGTCGCAAAACGTTCGGATATCGTGGATCACTACCGTCAGGAAAGCCGGGAACGTTCCCGACACAAATCGACGGAGATCATGGATGTCAACCAGGATGCCGTGATCAAGATCATGAAACAGTATCAGGTCAGACGTTTGATACATGGTCATACCCACCGACCCGCGATCCATTCTCTCAAGATCGACGGACAGGATGCCGAACGGATCGTGCTCGGCGACTGGTATCATCAGGGCAGCGTGTTAACCGTGGATGAAAGCGGCTTTCATCTGGAGGGATTCGACGGAACCAGTCTGCACGGCGCACATACCGGATGAAGGGAAAGATTCATATCGGTACCTCGGGATGGCACTACCCGCACTGGAAAAAACTCTTCTATCCGGAAGACGTGCCCAAAAAAGACTGGCTACACTTTTACGCGGACAGGCTGGACTGCGTTGAGATCAACAATACCTTTTACAAACTCCCCGGGGCGGATACATTTTCCAACTGGTCCGAGCAAACGCCTGACGGTTTCATCTTTGCTGTCAAGGCCTCGCGTACTATCACTCACCGCAAAAAGCTCAGCAACTGCCAGGACGCGATCGATACGTTCTTCGAGGTTGTCGACGGATTGGGCAACAAGCTTGGTCCCGTGCTGTTTCAGTTACCGCCACGCTGGCATTGTAATACACGACGACTGAATGAGTTTCTCACATTACTGCCCGAACATCATCGCTACACCTTCGAGTTCCGGGACCCCAGCTGGCATAACGAGGAAACCTATTCCGTACTCAGGTATTTCAATGCCGCCTTTTGCACCTTTGAGCTGGGTGATATGAACACACCGCAAGTGTGCACCGCTGACTTCAACTACATCCGACTGCATGGACCTGAAGGGCCATATACCGGCAATTATTCGTCCCGCCGCTTACGCAGATGGGCGGAAAAACTGTCGGGCTGGCAGGCGCAGGGACAGGATGTCTATCTATTTTTTGATAACGATGAATCGGCGTATGCCGTCAAGAACGCACTGCTGACAGACAAGCTGATAAAGGATCTCGATCGTTGATCCCCGGCAATGCGGTATATCACTGCAGAGGCGCCCCGCTGTGTTGTGCTTCACCAGATCGCATGATGCCTGTAGATATCCGCAACAGTGATTTAATGTAACGCACGCTTTGCCAACCACATCCCGGGGATCATAGGCATCCACAGGGTAAATCCTCGCAGCAACAAGGTAGCAGTAAGGGCCGCTTCCACAGGCACCCCCATAACACCCAGCATACTGACGCAGGTAACTTCAAAAGTGCCGAGTCCCAGAGGAATCAGCCCGATGGTGGCGACCATGGATGCCACTACAAAACTTGGGAAAACCCCCCAGAATGAAGCCTGTATGCCAACCACCTGCAACATGACCCATAAGGTAGCCGCATCCAGCAAAAACACAAAGCCATGCAATAGTGAAGCGCTCATGACCAATGCCGGCTTTCTCAATAATTCACTGGGTGCGTTTGCAATTGCACTTAGCAAATTACTCAACCCGGGTATTCTCATCAATAACGCCGGTAATTCCCTTTTCGCAAAACTACGCAACCACAGCGCTCCCGCAGGAATGCCGGCCGCAAAAAACGAGAATGCCAGCACGACAATCACTATCCAGGCATGAAGGGCATGGTAGAAATACAGTAACAGCACGGAAAGCAATCCAGCGAACAGGTAGGCGCTGTAAAATGCCACCATACTTAATAACAGCGTAGCCATGCACAGGGATGATGGAACCCCGCGACGATTCAATGCTGTGATGAAAAAGGCGATACCAGTCATCCCTCCAGTGGGCATCGCCTGATCGGAAAACAATTTCGCTACACCAAGCGGGACCAGCGACAGCAGTGGAAATTCCTCCCCAGCCTGTCTCAAGGCCAGATACCAGACAGCGGCAACACTGAAGTAGGTGGTGATCTGAAGCAATAATGCGACAAACAACCACACCGGTTGAACCTGACGTACGAGGACAACAAATTGTTGCAGTTCGCCAATGTGGGTTACTACGAGTATCAACGCCGCCAACATCAGCAGGCCGATGAACCAACCGGAGTACTTGTGCCAGCCGGATTTCTTGTTCATCTGTTTATACAGGACACCTTCACGACACCCTGTACGAATACGCCTGATGAATACGGATCCGCGTAATCGAGTTCGAGATCATGCAATTGGAACCCATTTCAATTCACGGCATTTATGCAAATAATTGTGGAATTACCCAATATATTTCACCCATATGAAATTGTTGAATATTTATTTTTAAACACGTATGCAACTTCGCGAATACTGCAATGTCTTATTTCTCGTCTGGCAACTAATGCCGGTTAATGGGTAACCGACGCAATCAGACAAATATGAACTTTTGGCAGTGCAATTAAAACTGCCAAAAGGCAGGAGTAGTTAAATGATCAACATTATCAATATCTCAAGTTACAAGGCAACCCGGATCAGAACCTTCTCAAGGATTGTGTACCTGGTGTCTGGACTGGGCATGGCAACCATGATCTCCGCCTATCCACCGCTAAAGCCTGAATGGATTGTGGTGGGCAGCATGCTGAGCATTGTATTAACGTTATTCGGGATAATCGGTTTATGGCCACGCATAAGAGTCACTATTTTCGGTCATATTCTCAACAACAGGATTGTGCATACTGTTGTCTTCTTTCTGGCAGGTATAACCGTCATCATGATGACCTATTTCAACCCGCCTGTCGCAGACGCATGGTACGCATTTTTCAGCCTTGTGGGTGCCTTAATGGTCTTTGACGCAATAGCGTCCACGGCCTATCGACTGAAATCGAAAACAATCCCCAGGAAAATAGCCCCTGCTATCTATCCTCTGCACAGCAGTCATAATAAAGCGGCCTAACGAAAACCAGACACATGATATCTGTGTGGATCAAGCCCCCGTTCACATCCTGGCCGGGGGGCTTTTTGCAGGATGTCATCATTACTGATATCGTCTATGGTTATCTGCTGTTATCGGGCAGGTATCATCTTGTAAATCAGGCGGGCGATAATTCGCTCGCCGGGATATGCTGACGTTTCACATTGCTGGATTGAATGGAAATAATGGCCTCATGAACAGGTCAAGGCACGTGATTATCGCGCAGCACCTTGCGCCAGCGCCCGCTGCCGGCTCTGTTCCAGTTCGCCGGATTGTTTAGAACTGTCGTAACCGGGATCCGTCTCGGGCCAGCCCCGGGTGTGTTTGATAACCAGTTCTGTTAGTGCACGAATATGCTCGGGCCTGTCGTTCAATGCCGGGATATAGTGATAGCGCTGGCCGCCCGCGGAAAGAAATATATCCCTGTTCTGCATATCAAGTTCCTCGAGCGTCTCGAGACAATCCGCGGCGAATCCGGGACACACCACATCGACGCTTTTCACACCCGACTTCGCCCACGTGCGCAATGTCTGGTCACAGTATGGCTTCAACCATTCCTGACGTCCGAAGCGCGACTGGAAAGCCGTTTCCCATTGCCCCTCCTGCAACTGTAACTGTTCGGCGACAAGTCGAGCGGTCGCCTGGCACTGGCAATAATACGGATCACCCGCCAGGTGCGTGCGTTTCGGCATGCCGTGGAAGGAAAACAGCATGCGTTCGGAACGTCCGCGTATCTCCCAGTATTCACGTACACTCGTCGCTACGGCGTCGATATAACCCGGATCGTCATGGTAATGGGTAATCATGCGTAACTCCGGTATCCAGCGCCAGGTCTTCAACACGTCGGAGACGGCATCGAATGTCGATGCCGTCGTGGCGGTGGAATACTGCGGATACAAAGGCAACAGGAGGATACGTTGCGCGTTCGCCTCGCGTAATTGATTGAGCGCCGATTCGATAGAGGGATTGCCGTAACGCATGCCGAGCGCGACAACCACTGGCCCGTCTATTGATTGCCCCAGTTCAGCCTGTAAATTCTTCGCCTGTCGTTTGGAAATCGCCAGCAAGGGGGAACCTTCATCAGTCCAGATCTGCTGATATTTATGCGCCGAACTGCGTGACCTGAACGGCAGGATAATGCCGTTGAGGATCATCCACCACAGCCAGCGCGGTATCTCGATTACACGCGGGTCCGAGAGGAATTCACGCAGATACCTGCGCATGGCGGAAGGTATCGGGGCGTCCGGTGTTCCAAGGTTGTTTAGCAGGATCCCGGTAACCGGCATAGTGCCGTGCGTGTAGTCCTCGTTGCCCAGATAATTTGTCATGGTTTGCCTGAAGTATCGTTGATCATTTTTCATTCAGTATACATGCGCCACAACAAAATAGCAGACGTCTGAATATCCTGTTACGATCGCGCTGCGAAATTATTACAAAACCGGATATCCATTCCGGATACGACAACCGAATCTGCGTACAGACTGCTCAATGCTTTCGTTATACATTATCAAGGCGAACCGATCGCGACGATCGCCGCAAATGCTCAAAACCCGGCATCACAAAGCCACCGGGAATGCCTCATAGTGATTTTATCCCGTCAACACCGGTATTTCTAATGGACAGTAAAAAAAACGGAAACATAGCAGATTTTCACACTACCGACCTGCCTTTACGCGATCAGCAAAAAACCATGTGAGGTCCCGGGATTGTCGATGGACTCATGCCGGCCGGCCTTGAGGCCGGTGACAACAATAATATTATTGCGGACTTCAGTGATAGGGCAAACGGTAACGTGGCCCCGGCAGGATTCGCCAGATGGTGGATGGAACCTGTCGCGCGTATCCCACGATTACGTCCGTTGACGTATCGCCGGCTTACGTCAGCGCCGGGCGGCTTATACAGGCGTATACGGCACCGCGGCGGCGGCAATGATCGTTCGTATCAGCCGCGCAATGACAAGGTCAGCAACAGGGAGTTCAACCTGCTGACAAACATGGCCGGATCATCCAACTGCCCGCCTTCACTGAGCATCGCCTGATCATAAAGGATATTCGTCCAGTCATTGAAGCGTTGCTCGTTCCCTTCTTCCTTGAGGCCTTTTACCAGCGGGTGCTGTGGATTGATCTCGAGGATCGGTTTGCTTGTGGGTACATGCTGTCCCGCCGCCTCGAGAATCTTGCGCAGGTTGATGGCGATATCCTGATCCTCGACTACCAGGCAGGAAGGGTAATCCACCAGGCGATGTGTTACCCGCACCTCCTTGACCTTGTCGCCCAGGGTATCCTGCATCTTCTTGACCATATCCTTGTAATCATCCGCCGCCTTGTCCAGCTGTTTCTTTTCTTCGTTGTCTTCCAGCTTGCCCAGTTCCAGGTCGCCCTTGGCAACGGATTGTAACTGCTTGCCGTCATACTCGGTCAGGTAGGACATCATCCATTCATCGATACGGTCATGAAGTAACACTACCTCAATGCCCTTTTTACGGAACACCTCGAGATGGGGACTGCTCTTTGCCGCGGCGAAGGTTTCGGCGGTGACGTAATAGATCTTTTCCTGTCCCGCCTTCATGCGCTCGATGTAATCATCGAGAGAGACGTCCTGGACATCGGTGTCGTTATGAGTCGATGAAAAGCGCAACAGTTTTGCGATACGTTCCCGGTTGTTATGATCCTCGACCGGGCCCTCTTTCATCACCCGCCCGAATTCCTGCCAGAATTCTGCATATTTTTCCTTGTCGTTTTTGGCCATGTTCTCCAGCAGGCCAAGCACCTTCTTCACCGATGCATTGCGTATGGTGTCGATCTGCTTGTTATGTTGCAGTATCTCGCGCGATATATTCAGCGGCAGATCATCGGAATCGATCACACCGCGTACAAAACGCAGGTAATTGGGCATCAGCTGGTCGGCGCCATCCATGATAAACACCCGGCGCACATACAGCTTGAGGCCATGGCGCTGATCACGGTCCCACAGATCGAACGGCGCGCGCCTGGGAATAAACAGCAATGATATGTAGGACTGTTTGCCCTCTACATGGGAATGGACATGGGCCAGGGGCTCTTCGAAGTCGTGAGCGACATGCTTATAGAACTCATTGTACTCCTCATCTTTGATATCCTGCTTGTTGCGCGCCCACAATGCCGAGGCATGGTTAATGGTCTCATCTTCACCCTTCTTGTCCTTGTCTTCCGATTGCATGACGATCGGCAGCGATATATGGTCGGAATACTTTCTGATAATCCCGCGCAGCCGGTAACCATCAAGGAATTCATCTTCATCGTTGCGCAGGTGCAACACGATGTCGGTACCGCGCGACGCTTTCTCGACCGTCTCCAGTGTATAATTTCCCTCGCCCCGTGACTCCCAGCGTACGCCGTGTTCGGGACCGAGCCCTGCGCGACGCGTGGTGACAGTCACCTTGGCCGCAACGATAAATGCCGAATAAAATCCGACCCCGAATTGCCCGATCAGCCTGGCGTCACTGGCCTGATCTCCGGTGAGCGACTGAAAAAACTGCTGGGTACCTGATTTCGCGATGGTACCGATATTGTCCATCACCTCATCGCGGTTCATCCCGATACCGTTATCACTGACGGTGATGGTGCGTTTCTTCTTGTCATAGGACACGCGCACCTTGAGATCGGCATCCCCTTCATACAGTGCGTCATCGGTCAGGGCCTCGAAACGCAATTTATCGCACGCATCCGAGGCATTGGAGATCAGCTCCCTGAGGAAAATCTCCTTGTTGGAATAGAGAGAATGGATCATCAACTGCAGCAGCTGACTGACCTCGGTCTGAAAATCCAGGGTTTCTTTATGTGCCTCAACAGTGCTGCTCATGGTTCCAAAACGCTCCTTTTGCCTTATTTATTAACTTGATATATATAGTAGAATTAATCCAGCCGGAATTTTATATCTTATGCACGACAAGCCTGTAAAAAGATCGGCAACCTATTATAAAGATTGTTATTTCAGGCTCAAGTCAGCTGGATTACTCGTCATTATGTATTCACCATACGCAAAACATACTCAAAATTAGCGAGCGTGGGCGAGACTAGACAAAAATGAACGAGGAACCGGAGTTTACACGCAGTCTGCCACATTCGCGGCCCCGGATTCTAAGTTCATTTTTCCTCGGTACCCCCGTGGGGTGAACGCAGTATCGCCGAGCGCAGCATTTTTGACCCTGTTCTGCTCGATTTCCAGTACTACCTATGATCCAATGACACAAAATTCAAGTACTATGCCCTGATATGGACATTCACACCGTTGAAACAACACCGTTCGAAGGACAAAAACCGGGCACTTCGGGACTGCGGAAAAAGGTCACGGTCTTTCAGCAGCCCCATTACCTGGAAAACTTCGTACAATCCGTATTCGACTGTCTGGAAGACTACAGGGAACAGACCCTCATTGTGGGGGGTGACGGACGCTATCATAATCTTGCCGCCATCCAGACCATCATCAGGATGGCAGCCGCCAACGGCGTCGGCAAGGTCATCGTCGGCCAGAATGGCCTGCTTTCCACACCCGCGGTGTCGTGTCTGATCCGCAAGCATAAAGCCTTCGGCGGCATCATCCTCTCGGCCAGCCACAACCCCGGAGGACCCAGGGGCGATTTCGGCATAAAATACAACACCCGCAACGGTGGACCGGCCCCTGAGCACCTCACCGATTCTATATATAAACGGACCCTGGAAATTGATCGTTACCGCACAATAAACAGCCCGGACATCGACCTTGCCAGGCAGGACAGGCTCCAGGTGGGTGACATGGCCGTGCTGGTCGTCGATCCGGTCGCCGACTACGCCGATCTGATGGAACACCTGTTCGACTTCGACCAGATCAGAGCCATGTTCGAAGCCGGGCTGTTTCACATGTGTTTCGACGCCATGCACGCCGTTACCGGGCCGTATGCCTTCAACATTCTCGAAGAACGGCTGGGCGCACTGCTCGGCACCGTGATCAACGGTATACCGTTGCCGGATTTCGGCGGCGGTCATCCCGACCCGAACCTGACATATGCCCACGAGTTGGCGGATATCATGAATTCCATCAACGCGCCCGATTTCGGTGCGGCCTCGGACGGTGACGGTGACCGTAACATGATCTTCGGCAAACGGTTTTTCGTAACTCCCAGTGACAGTCTGGCGGTGCTCGCCGCCAATGCCAAATATGTCCCCGGCTATCGCAACGGCCTGTCCGGTGTCGCCCGCTCCATGCCGACCAGCCAGGCGATCGACCGGGTCGCCGATGCGCTCGGCATCGAATGTTATGAAACCCCGACCGGCTGGAAGTTTTTCGGAAATCTGCTCGACAGCGGCAGGATCAACCTGTGCGGCGAGGAAAGTTTTGGTAACGGCTCCGACCATATCCGCGAAAAAGACGGATTGTGGGCGGTGCTGTTCTGGCTGAATATCATCGCCGCCCGTCGCCAGTCCGTCGAACAGATCGTGCGCGAACACTGGGCGACATACGGCAGGAACTACTACACCCGCCACGACTATGAAGACCTGGAACAGGCCATTGCCGATGAAATGATGTCGGATCTTGGTAACAAGATCACTGTCCTGAAGGGAAAACGGATCGGCAACCGGCCCATCGTCATCAGTGACGATTTCAGTTATACCGATCCGGTGGACCACAGCACTACGGAACACCAGGGCATCAGGATCTGCCTGGATGACGGCTCACGGATGATATTCCGGCTCTCCGGCACCGGCACCGGCGGCGCAACGCTGCGTATCTATATAGAAAACTATGAACCCGATCCGGCAAAACACAACGTGGACACCCAGACTGTACTGGCGCCCCTGATCGATGCGGCCAATGAACTCTCCGGCATCCTCAAGCGTACCGGCCGCGGCGCACCCACCGTGATCACGTAATGGTAATCCAGATATCCTGTCAGGTGGCTTTCCCGCCCATATGATAATCAGTATCATGGTAGATTCAGGTTACCGGTTCGGCAATCGCAACAGGCCCCCGAAGATATTTCACACGCAACCATATTTATTCAGACTTTTTAATTATATATGCAGTATATCCGCCGCTTCTCCGAACTGAACATGGACGATGTGCCGCTGGTAGGCGGCAAGAATGCATCGCTGGGTGAGATGTACAGCTCGCTATCATCGCTGGGCATCAAGGTTCCCAACGGCTTCACCATCACCGCGGACGGTTACCGCCACTTCATCGAGCATAATCAGCTGCAGGACAAGATCGACGAGACCCTGTCGAAGCTGGATACCCATAACTACACCTCGCTCGCCGCCGCGGGTGCGTCCATTCGCGAAGGAATCATGCACGGTGACATGCCCGATGACCTGGTCGAGGAGATCTTCCGGGGCTACGATGAACTGGCACAGGAATACGGCGACAATCCGGATGTCGCGGTGAGGAGTTCCGCCACCGCCGAAGACTTGCCCGGCGCCTCATTCGCGGGACAACAGGAGACCTATCTCAATATCCGCGGCAGGAAGAACCTGGTATCGACCTGCCGCCAGGTGTTCGCCTCGCTGTTTACCGACCGCGCCATCTCCTACCGGGTAGACAAGGGCTTTGCCGACATGGATATCGCGTTGTCGATCGGAATACAAAAGATGGTGCGCTCGGATATCGGCTGCTCCGGTGTGATGTTCACCATCGACACCGAAACGGGATTTCGCGATGTCGTCTTTATCACCGCTGCATACGGCCTCGGCGAAAACATCGTCCAGGGCAAGGTGAATCCAGATGAGTTTTATGTCTTCAAGCCCACGCTGGAAAAGGGCTGCAGGCCGATTCTCAAACGCCAGCTCGGTGACAAGGCCATCAAGATGATCTACACCAGCGACTCTATCGCGGGGATCTCGACACGCAATGTCCATGTGCAACGCGAGGGCCGCGAGAAATTTGCCCTCACCGACGACGAGGTGCTGGAACTGGCACGCTACGGCGTCACGATCGAAAATCATTACTCAAAACGCGCAGGGAAACCCATGCCAATGGATATCGAATGGGCCAGGGACGGCGAGACAAATGAACTGTTTATCCTGCAGGCGCGCCCGGAAACGGTGCAGGCGAGCGCCGACACCCACTTCCGTGAAACCTTTACGCTGAAGACCCGTGGCAATGTACTCGCTACAGGCAAGAGTGTCGGGCAACGGATCGCCACGGGCAACGCGCGCGTGATACTGGAGGCGGCACAGATGGGTGAACTCAAGCCCGGCGAGATACTGGTATCCGATATCACCGACCCGGACTGGGAACCGGTAATGAAGATCGCTGCGGGGATCGTCACCAACCGCGGCGGGCGCACCTGTCATGCCGCGATCGTCGCGCGGGAACTCGGCATCCCCGCCGTCGTCGGTTGCGGCGATGCTACCCAGGTTATCAATTCCGGCCTGCCGGTCACCGTCTCATGTGCCGAGGGTGATACCGGTTACATCTATGAAGGTGCACAGGAATTCGAAAAGAACCGCATCGACCTGACGGACATCAAGCAACTCAAGACACGGATCATGGTCAATATCGCCAACCCTGAGCAGGCATTCGATGTCTCGAGGCTACCCTGTGACGGCGTGGGTCTGGCACGTCTTGAGTTCATCATCAACACCAGCATCCGTATCCATCCCCGTGCCCTCATCGAATATGACACACTCGACAAGGATACCCGGAAAAAGATTGACCGGATCACCGCCGGCTACCCCGACCGCAAGACCTTTTATATCCAGCGACTTGCTGAAGGAGTCGGGATGATCGCGGCGGCCTTCCATCCCAGGCAGGTCATCGTCCGCTTCAGCGACTTCAAGTCCAACGAATACGCATCCTTGATCGGCGGTGGCGGATTCGAGCCGACAGAAGAAAACCCGATGATCGGCTTCCGCGGCGCGGGTCGCTATTTCTCGGAACAGTTCGAGGAATGTTTCATCCTCGAATGTCAGGCCATCAAGGCCGTTCGCGAAGAGATGGGACTTGATAACGTCTCTGTAATGATCCCATTCGTCCGCACCGTAGAAGAATCCAGGAGCGTGCTGGAACTGATGTCGAAGCAGGGCCTGAAACGCGGTGAACACGGTCTTGATATCTACATGATGTGCGAGATACCCGTCAACGCCCTGCTGGCCGGAGAATTCCTCGAGAATTTCGACGGCTTTTCCATCGGGTCAAATGACCTGACGCAACTGACACTGGGCGTCGATCGCGATTCGAGCATCGTCACCAGTTTCGACGAACGCAACCCCGCTGTATTGATACTGATGGAAATGGCCATCAAGGCCTGCAAGAAGGAGAACAAGTATGTCGGTATCTGTGGACAGGCGCCGTCCGACTATCCCGAGATCGCAAGGTGGCTGGTGCAACACGACATCGATTCGATATCGCTCAACCCGGACAGCGTGCTTTCGATTACCCAGGTCATTAACGACATCGAACAGCAGGCACACCACAAGAAATCAAATTGATAATCCGGCGCTGCCGGTCAAACCAGAAAGAAAACTGAAACACCCAAAAACAGCAATATCACCCAGCCCAGCATCGCAACAGCCGCGGATGAGTTTTGTGGTGTTTTGAAATCGGACGCAAAATATGCCATGAATCCCCACGTCAGAAGATAATCTGACCAGAAGTCACTGAACCATACCATGGTACCGGCCAGCAAAATCAGGACAGAACCGGCAAACAGCATCTCCCCTTCCCTGAAAAACACCAATCTCAGGATGATCAACAAGGCTATGCCGGCAAAGACTGTGCGACTTTCTCTCATGGTGTCAGGCACCTTCGGTTAAATAATCTGCTTGTTTTCCAGATTTGGACAAGGCCGATGGACGTGTATCTTGTATATAGCGTCGCTGATCCGGGGAACCTGAACGGCAATACAACCCGGCAATCCTTGCCGTGACGGGTAAACTCATTGCGGCAATCCTTGTGCCGGTCTCGAACTCCCGCTCTAGCGATCTGGGTATGTGATCCATACCATCACAGCAATATCAACAGCTTACAAATCAATATCGCACGTCAATAAAACCTGGAACGGCGCTTGCAATCACACTGTTCAGCAACGCGGTCAAACCGATGATCGCGCAACCATAAAAATGGAGAAGTGTATGAATCAATCGACTCTGTTGGGATTGGGGGGCGGTTTGGCGCTGGTGATCGGCATGATGGTGATGTCGCCGGAACACATGGGCGCATTCTTCAACCTGCCGGGCCTGATCGTGGTTCTGGGCGGAACGCTGATGGCCACCTTGATCAGCCGTCCGATCAGGGATGTCTATGCCGTACTGCGCGGACTCCCGGGGCTGTTCAGCGACAGGCCCAGCATGCTGCATCAGGACATCAATCACCTGCTGAACTTCGCACGCAGTTATCGTTCCTATTCCATCGAAAACGCTGAGCGACAACTGGCCAACATGGGCAATATGTTTTTGAAAAACAGCCTGCGCCGGGTACTGGATAATGAACCCACGGAGGACCTGCTCAAATTCATGCAATGGCGTATCTCCGGGATCCGCAATACCGAACAGAACAAGGTGCAGATTCTCTATACCATGGCGACATTCGCCCCGGCCTTCGGCATGCTCGGCACCTTGTTCGGACTGATCCAGATGCTGTCGGTCATTGGCGACAGCGGCCTGAGCGAGATCGGCGGTGCCATGGCCTTCGCCATGATCACCACGGTATACGGTATCATCCTGTCCAACCTGTTCTTCAAGCCGCTCGCCATCAAGATGGAACGCCGGATGAATCACCGCATCACCCGCCTGAACGTGCTCATGGAAGGCGTGATCCAGGTCCACCAGCGCCGGCACCCGACACAGATCCTTGAAACGCTGGATGCCTATTACAGCCAGCATCAACCTGAGACGGAACCCGATAACAGGCTCACCCTTGTGAAAGAGAGCTGAGTGTTGAACGCGAAACCTGACTCGATTCAACAGGCCGGTAACAATACGCCCGTCCCTTATGTCCCCGGCAGTCCACCCGGACTCGATGACAACGATTACGCCGTTGACTCGATCGTCAAACATGACAGCTGGTCAATGAGTTTCATCGACCTGCTGACACTGCTACTTGCATTATTCGTACTACTCCTGTCGTTCAAGAATGACGGCAATCCGGAAAATATACCCGTTGCTACGGCAAAGGCCACGCCTCAAACCCTGACGGTGATTCACAGCGACGAACCCATACCGGTCTCGCCGTTTGCATCCGTACCGGATGACACGCAGGCGCCTATGGTGCTGACCGAAACGGACACCACCACGTATCCGCGCAGTGTGATCGAAGAGATCGTGGCAAAACTCACCAAGGATTACGATCAACAGGATGTCGCACACAAGGAACTGCGCATCAGCTCAGGCACCGACAGCATCAATCTCGAAATCAGCGAGGCCATCCTGTTCGCACCGGCCAGCGACAAGCTGACCGTTACGGGTAACCAGATACTCGAGCAACTGGCCGGTGTACTGGTCGAATATCCCTTCCGCCTGTCCGTCGAGGGCCATACCGATAACGTGCCCATCAACTCCGCGCAATTTCCCTCCAACTGGGAATTGTCGGCGGCGCGTGCCACCCGCGTCACGCGCCGGCTGATCGATAACGGCTTTCCCGCTGCATCGATCCGCAGCATCGGTTACGGCGACACGCGCCCGATCGCCACTAACGATTCCCCCGAGGGACGGGCCCGAAACCGCCGCGTATCGATCGTTATGGATCTGTCGGATAATGACGTTACACGAACCGCAGGCAACTGAACCATCCCGACATCGATTTAGTTGCATCAGTACAGATAGACCGCACCACTGCGGCTGGCCGAATTGTCGGCCTGGTCGCCTCCCATACCCGTAGCATTGCTGGCCTCGTTGTAGGCACCGACGGCCAGAATATCGCCGTCGGTTGATAGAGCGATGTCGATACCAAACTGGTCGTTCGCATCGGTGTTCGATGACTTGATGTAGGCCTGTTCTGTCCAGTTACCGCCACCATCACGGGTAAAGAGATAGACCGCGCCGCTGACGATGGCCGAGTTATTGGCTGAGTCGCCGTTGATACCGGAAGTATTGCTGTCTTCCCGGGAGGCCCCGACGGCCAGGGTATTGCCGTCGGCGGCAAGGTCGAGACTGCTACTGAAGAAGTCACCTGCCTCTGCGTTCGATGCCTTGATGTAGGCCTGCTGACTCCAGTTCGCGCCGCTGCGGGTAAAGACATATACCGCACCGCTTTCGCCTGCCAGGTTGTCGGCCTGGTTGCCATCGATACTGGTAGCGCTGCTGTCCTCGAGGCGGGCACCGACGGCCAGTGTGTTGCCGTCGTCTGCAAGATCGACCACATAACCGAAGCGATCACCTGCCCCCGTGTTCGATGCCTTTAGGTAGGCCTGCTGACTCCAGCTTGTGCCGCTGCGGGTAAAGACATACACCGCGCCGCTATCGACAGCCGAGTTGTCGCTCTGATTACCGTCGACGCCGGTGGCGTTGCTGGCCTCGAGCTGGGCCCCGACGGCCAGGGTGTTGCCGTCGGCGGCAAGGGCTACGCTGATGCCGAAATCATCGAGCGCCCCTGTGTTCGAGGCCTTGATATAGGCCTGCTGGCTCCAGCTCGAACCGGTGCGAGTAAAGATATAGACGGCACCGCTGCCGCTGGCCGAATTGTCACTGTCATTACCATCGATAGCGGTTGCGTTACTGTCCTCATCGGTCGCACCGACGGCCAGCGTATTGCCGTCGGCGGTAAGGGCTACGCTGGCACCGAAACGGTCATCCACCTCCGTGTTCGAGGCCTTGACGTAGGCCTGCTGACTCCAGCTCGCACCGCTGCGGGTAAAGATATAGACAGCACCACTGCCGGTAGCGGAATTATTGTCCTGCACACCATCGATACCGGTGGCGTTGCTCGACTCGAGGTAGGCCCCGACGGCCAGCGTGTCGCCGTCGGCGGCAAGCGCGACACTGTAACCGAAAAAGTCACCGGACTCCGTGTTCGATGCCTTGATATAGGCCTGCTGGTTCCACCCGGTGTTGTCCCGGGTATAAATGTATACCGCGCCACTGAAATTGGCGGAATTGTCGGTCTGGACACTATTGATACCGGTAGCATTGCTCGACTCGGCGGTGGATCCCACAGCCAGGGTGTTGCCATCGGTGGATATGGCAACACTGAATCCAAATTGATCATCTGCCCCGGTGTTCGATGCCTTCGCATAGCCGATCGCTTCAATCATCGTTCCGCTGACATTGACCGGTGCGGAGTCGGTGCACGTATTGGCGTTACAGGCCTGGAGGATATAGCGGGCATTGATGCGGGCGGGAAGTGAAACCACGAGATCATGTGCTTGCGCATTGGCCTTGATTGTAGCAACGAGTGTATATCCCGAAACACTATCAGGATCTTCCAGCAAGCGGTACTCGGTCTCGCCTGTGACGTCACCCCAGCTGAAATGAAAGGTCTTGATACTCTGAAACGTAAGGCTCAACACCGGGGCATCCGGCTCACCGGCATCACCCCCGCCGCCTCCACTGCAGGCACTGAGCAGCAACATCGACAACATCGACAACCATTCCTGCACGGAATACATGCGTGTGGGTCTCATGGTTTCCCCTTTCCCTGCCGGTGTGTCGGCAGTCAGACCGGATTTAACGTTACGTTTTTCAGCCCCGGGAATAATCGGGCCGGATTACAATTACCTCTGATGCTTAACTAAAATTGTACTATGAGAATGTTTTTTTCAATCCTCACACCGGGCACAGTGGCGATTGGACTAAAGTGGGTAGGTGAAGTGGTGATTATAGCACTTGTGATGGAGTTTTGGTCCAGTCTATAGAGGAAATCCAGCCGGGATCTGGAGCCGGTTCGGCCGTCGATTTCCCCCAGGTAATTTCTCCCAGGAAATATCCCGGAGTAGCGGCTCGCCCGGGGCTACGTCGCCGCGCTGCCGTAAATCGATTGCCGGATCAATCCGGGATCGTCTTAATTATTCAATAAAGCCGGCTGACCGATACGACCGGTCTGTATAACATCACCGGCCCCCGGTATCGCCGTTGATCTGAAATTCGTCCTTCATCTCTTCCAGGAAGATCTCGGCTTCCATCCTGTCCACGTACGGACCCATTGGTTTACCGCCACGAATCCAGAAATACCAGCCGTTTTCCTTGCAGTCCGACAGCGAAAGAAAGAACATCCGCTCCGTGCGAAAATAGAACGTTCTTTGACGAGATGCTGAAGAATTCATGTAACTCATGTCACTCCCCCTCATAAATATACTTTTTTATTGAAAAAAATCCCCGTTACAAGGTAACGGGGTATAAAATGAGTGTAAGTCTTAAGGAAGATAAAAGTATCTAAAACAAAACGTCAGTGACTTTAATTTAACAGGAGGCAATCAAGTGTTACGTTTGTAATAATCGTAACACTTGTGCAAGGTCGTGTCAATCACTTCAATTAACATGTGCAATCAACTAGTTATAGATATAGAAGATCGCATTCCCACCGTCCCCATGAGCCAACCAGGCCTGTCCATTCTCCATCAGCATCCCGTCCTGACATATCCACACCGCAAATCTCGCGATAATGATTACCTGATCTTTTACCGGGTTCGATCCGTTATCTGATCCCCCTGTTTTTTATTCCTCCGGCATGTAGGTGCGTCAATTAGTCACATACCGGACTTGCACCGTAGTTGTTATACTTGCGCGCCGATAAACAAGGCCCGCCGCATAGTGGATTTACACATTAACAGGTTATAAAGAGTGGATATGAATGTAAAAAAGCGTCTTCTTTCATGGTCGTTTGCCGGTATATGTTTTTCCCAGATTCTCTACACCCCGCCGGTCGGTGCCTTCGTAGGACTGTGTTGCACCAAATGCGGCGGCAACATGCCGATGAACATACCCGGCGGCGGCGTTCCGGAAACTTATGAATTCCGTTTCAAGATAAGCCCCATGTTCATGCGCATGGAAGATTTGCGGGATGGGACAAACGATGTGAGCACCAGCTCGATCCTCGGTGTACCCGCTACCGGCGTCTTTATGGCGGCACCTACCAGTATGGATATGACCATGCTCAATTTCACCGCAGGCTATAGTTTTACCGATGACTTCTTTGCAGGCCTGATGATGATGTGGAAAAAAAATGAGATGGACATGAGTTTTAATACAGCCATGCAGACATTGACCGGGCAAAGCGGCTTTACCATGAAATCTGAGGGCATGGGCGATACCATGCTGATGACGAAATACCGCCTGTTCGCCGATGATCCATTGATCCCTACAAGTCAGGGATCCCTGTTTCTCGGCCTCAGCCTTCCAACAGGCTCGATCAATGAAAAGAATAAGTCTCATCCATTACCGATACGTCAGCAGGAACAACTGCCCTATGGCATGCAGCTGGGTTCGGGCACCTTTGACCCGACGATCGGCTTCCTCTACCAGGGTTCCAGCTCACCCCACTGGTGGGGCGTCAATGCCATGTATACCCCCAGGTTGTATGAAAACTCCCGTGACTATCGTCTGGGAGATGAATTGCGGTTTGATCTCTATGACATGTATCAGTTCCGTTACGACCTCGTATCCCAGGTGCAATTGAATATATCTCATCAGGGCAAGATCAGGGGTGAAATGGATGCTGCGGTATCCGGTGCATCCGGACATGCGGCGCAGGGCAATGCCGGCTCCCCGTACATGACACCGCTGTGGGATCCTGATAATTACGGTGGAGATAAGATACTGGCCACGGTTGGCCTGCAGTGGCAGCCTGCAAGCATGCACATTATCGATGTGAATCTCGGCATACCACTATACCAGGATCTTAACGGACCGCAGCTGAAGGAAGACTACCGGCTGATGTTTACCTGGTACATGGAGATTCCGACTAAATCGAGCATTCGCAATCGGGGTAAAACATCCCGGGAGAGTCAACTGGGATTCTAGTCAAGACAAACACCGGATACGCGGGAGATAGAATGATGAAACTGTGGTTGTCCACACCTCTTTTAATCTTGCTGGCTGCTTGTGCCGGCGGACCTACGTCGATACCGGAGCCTGACAGTGCCGCTGCACGGCTCTATACCGAGAAATGCTCGGCCTGCCATGCCCTGCCTCATCCAAAGCGGCACACCTTCGCGCAATGGCAATCGATCTTCACACTCATGGAACAACGTATTGCCGAAAGAAAACAACCGGCAATTACAACAGATGAAAAAGAGTCACTCCTCGGTTATCTAAAAGAACATGCGAGATGAAAATGTTTCTGTGTAATCACAATCCCTGAATGCGCCATTCTTTACATAACTTGAGGACCATATATCTCCTGATCCTCGCGGTCATAATGCCCGTCCCGGTGGCCGATGCCGCCGACCCGTTCGCCGATTTCGGTATAGAAATCCCCAGGACAAGGGTGGATGCCCCGGGGTTCACCCTCACGACGATAAAGGGTGAAACGGTAAAACTGTCCAACTATCACGGCAAGGTTGTGCTGCTTAACTTCTGGGCGACCTGGTGCGAACCCTGCCGGGACGAGATGCCGTCCATGCAAGCACTGTGGGGACATTTCAAGGACAAGGATTTTGTCATTCTGGCGGTTGCAGCGGACAGGGGCAACAAAAAAGGCATCGCCAGATTTGTCGGAAAATACAAGCTGACCTATCCCGTCCCACTGGACCCGGACGGTACGGTAAGAAACACCTACGAGGTCGTGGGGCTGCCGATGACCTATCTGATCGGCAGGGACGGCAAGATATCCGGCCGCCTGCTTTCGTCCCGCGACTGGTCGAGCGCTGCAAGCATAGCTGTAATCGAAGATCTGCTGCAGCGCTAAACAGATTGAACAACAGAAGGATCTAACCCTGATATCCGTATGATGGACAACTGGTGACGATCCTATCCTTTAGCTGTTACGGATCTGCAGACATTGTCCGATTGCCAGGGTCTAGCCAAAGGTAAAGGCAAAGGCCTGTACACCCGGGTCGAGGAAATGGATCTCGAAGGTGTGATCCATGACCTCGCCGTTCTGCCGCACCAGCTGGTAGAGGCGTTGACCGGTGACGATGCCCCGGCCATCGATGCCGGTATCCGTTCCGTGGTCATCACCGGGCGCCTTGCCGTCGAAGGTGACCAGGAACTGGACCGAATTACCGCTCGGCGGCGGTCCCAGCACCAGATGCAGATCGCGGGCATGAAACCTGAAGACGATACTGCCCTCGTTGCTGTTGAGCGTGGCGTGTTCGCCGTCGATCGTCCAGTTACCCGCCAGCCCCCATTGATTGAGTCGCGGAGTATCCACCGTATAGTCATGAGGTTCGTCCTCGACTGGGCCGCCGGGCGAAACGAAATGCTCGGCGCGGTTATAACCGATATAGGTTTCATGCGATCGAACGTCGTGCCGATCGGATGCGGCCTCCACGCCCGATGCCTTGACCGTCGCCAGGCCTGCAGACAAATCGGACTGTCCCGCCTCGGCGAGCAGTTCCCGGATGACCTTTTCCGATTCATCGTATTCACCCTCACCGAAATGGTGATAACGGATGCGACCCTGCGCATCGATAAAATAATGCGCCGGCCAGTAATGATTCTCAAAGGCCTTCCAGATGGCATAGTGATTATCGACGGCCACCGGATAATTGATATTGAGATCCGCGATGGCATTCTTCACATTGCCGATATCCTTTTCAAAGGCAAACTCCGGAGAGTGCACGCCGATCACCACCAGCCCCTCATCTCGGTATTTCTCGGCCCACGCCCGCACATAAGGAATGGTGCGCAGGCAATTGATGCACGAATAGGTCCAGAAATCGACCAGCACCACCTTGCCTTTCAGATCTTCCCTCGTCAACGGCGGTGAGTTCAGCCATTCAACCGCACCGCTCAAGGGCGGCATGTTACCCTCAACAGGCAATCGCTCGGCCTGTGCCCGCAGGGCGGCGATCATCATCGGCGTTGCCTCGGAACCGCCATTCATCGCCACGGATTTATCCGCCATAGACGTCGAGGACAATAACGCCGAGTCCTGTGCCGATACATCCTGACCGGATGCGGAATGGAATTCATCGAGCAGACCCTGCTCCAGTGAAGCGGTCCGCGCAAGGGATATCTTCGTCAACACGCCGGTATCGAGTCCCAGTGCGATGGCACCCACGGCGACAAGCACCAGAACGCCGATCCCCTTCCTGACCCATTCGCCAATGCCGAGCGAGCGTTTCATCGCTGTAAATACCCGGCCACCCACGAGCAGGGCGAGCGCCAGTGATGTCGCCGCACCGGCTGCGTACGCGAGCAATAACAAGGAGGTCTGTACCGTAGCACCTTCAAGCGCGGCACTCGCCAGGATCAGGCCCAGTATGGGGCCCGCACACGGTGCCCACAGCAGGCCGGTGGCTACACCCAGCATCAGGGGAGCCCAGAGGGTACCGCCATGATCACCGCTATCGCCGTCGACCGACTGCGACAACCGCGAACCCAGGGCAACGACGGGCCTCGTCAAGCGCTCGGACAAGGCGGGAAACACCAGCGTCAGACCAAGCAACGCGAGGACAACCAGCGCCACGATACGACCATATTCATTGGCCTGTACGGCCCAGCCGCCACCAATGGCGGCAAGGGTTGCAACCAGGGCGAATGTCGCGGCCATGCCGATGAGCATCGGCAGTCCGTTACGCATGAAGGGTTGGTCGGCGCGGGCAAACACGAATGGCAGAACGGGCAGGATACAGGGGCTGACAATCGTCAGGACCCCACCGAGATAGGACAAGATAAACAGGATCATGGTTGGCTATCCTTTAAACTCTGGATCGAATAAGAATCTAGTAACTTCAGATTCAAAGGATAGGTTTTATCTATCAACAAAGCATCACGATAGATTCACAAATTCATCACGATCCTGCACCAGGGAGCCGTCCAATATTCGGATCCGGATAAATACAACTGTCATCTGAATTAATACAGGAAACGGATTAACCCCGGCAAGGAAGGGCCGACTCCGAATTCCATCTGTTCCCATACCATTTCAATCCGGAATCTCCGGCTCGACGAGTTGCGCTAGTTGCATGAGCGATTCCTGCCAACCGAGATAGCAGGCCTCGGGTGGAATCGCTTCGGGTATCCCTTCCTGCACGATATCCAGCTTGGTTCCGCAGGAAACCTGTTTCAGGGTGACTATTGTCTGCATTTCGCCGGGTAGATTGGGGTCGTCGAACTTGTCCGTGTATCGGATACGCTCGGAGGGCACAAGCTCCAGATACTCACCGCCGAACGCGTGGCCCTTGCCTGTCGTAAAGTTCTTGAACGACATCCTGTAGCTACCGCCCACCCGGACATCCATATGATGGACCGTGCAGGTAAAACCATACGGTGGAATCCATTTCGCCATCGCATCGGCGTCGGTGAACGCGCGATATGTCTTTTCGGGTGTCGTCCGAAGCACCCGATGCAGTCGGATTGTGTTTGTAGTCATGACTATCCCGCCTTTGCGTTATATTGCCTGATCGAATACTGCTGGCTTAAGTGTTTGATACTCTCACCGGCGCAGGCGTATTCATGATACATATCGTCAAGATAATCAACGATGTCTTCTGCCGGCATTGATGACGGAATTTCCAAATCATCCCCCGGCGAACGCATGCCCGTTCCCAGCCGATACACTACCCATGCATTGCCCTCTCGATGCATCTCCAGTTGAAAGCGTCCGTAGACATCGAATTTCACAAATCAACACCGGTTAAACAAACTGCCGGTTTGACAATTATACTGGAACTTTTGGTTGCCCGGACTCAAGCCATCAGACGACCCTGTCTTGCCATCATCCCGTCTCCTCATGAATCCCCGCAGATCACCGATAAAGGCTTATCAAGCATCCAAAACAGGTGAAATACCATGCAAAGACCAATGACCAGGCTATTGTTTATTATGTTTTTTTCTGCCTTCCTGGGCGCTTGCGGGCCCATGGCCGTACGGCCGGTCTCCAGCCCCGAGATGGCAGCCGCCTACGGCAACATCACGCTGCCCGAGGGCAATATTACCAACGTCATGTTGTACAAGGTGGGGGAGGTCTATGCACCACCGTTCAAATCTCCTCCCAAGGGTCATATCTACACCAACGGTAATTTCTTTTTCGAAAACCTGCAGCCCGGCAAGTATTTCCTGATGGGTTTCATGTCAGGTCAGAAGGCCTTCTACTTCAACTACCGTGGCGTGGAGAAAGAGAAATTCATCCATGAGGTCGCCATCGACATCAAGCCTGGTTCAACCACCTATGTGGGCAGTTACGAAGTAACGGGCATCGACCGCAATTTTTTCAAGAGTGATACCTTTGATATCAGACGCAGCGACAAGCCAGGCAGGAACACCATCCTGGCACACTTGAAAGAGGCTGCGGCCGGTACGGGCTGGGATGAACGTTTTGAACAGGCAATGAAATAACCGGAACTTAAACCTGCAATGCTCCCCAAGTTATGAGGGCACCTTAATCTATGGGTGCACCTTATCTAATGGTCATCTGGATATCTACAGTAGATTTGCTGTTTCCCTTCTCTTTCCTAAATTGTCCTCGACAAGGATGTTATAAGGTGATTATATAATTACAGCCGTTCCAGAGTTTCCTCGTGGTATCTATTTTTTATTGTTTTCCTCTGGTCCGTACCGTTCCCTCACACCTATGCACATACATGGAGACAGCACAGATGAAAAAGGCCTGGTATCCAGTTGCAATTTCGCTGTTAGCCTTGACCATCTACCTTGACGGTGATAACAACTTACTGCCGTCTATGGCACACGCCGCATCTATGCCGGGACCGAATATCGTAAATGTCGTAGCCAGAGACTATGAGTTCGAGATGCCGGATACCTTGTCGGCGGGACCGACCCTGTTCCACCTGACCAACGATGGCGAACAACTCCATCACATGACACTTGTGAAACTCGAACAAGGCAAGACCCTAGCAGATTTCACCGCGCTCCCTCCCGGCCCAGCCCCTGTATGGGCGGTATTCATGGGCGGGCCGAACGCGACGTTGCCGAAAGGCGGACAGAGCGAAGACATCGTTGACCTGTCACCCGGCAACTACGCCGTTATCTGTATCATCCCGGATGCAGACGGCAAGCTCCATACGATGAAGGGCATGGTCAAGGCACTGACTGTGACGCCATCCTCGCAGGCCCGGGCTATGCCGTCCAGCGACGTGACACTGACACTCACGAATTATGCATTTTCGTTATCTGCGCCTCTGACCGCTGGCAGGCATACCATTCAGGTCGTCAATCACGGAACCCAGATACATGAAGCGGTATTATTCCGTCTCGAACCGGGCAAAACAGGTGAGGACGTCTTTAATTGGGTAGGCGGTGGTTTCCAGGGACCCCCGCCGGGCGCCCCGCTAGGTGGCGGTGGACCCGAGGCACCGGGCAAGATAAATACCTGGCCTGTCGACCTGACAGCCGGGCATTACGCGCTGATCTGCTTTTTGCCTGACTCAAAGGATGCGAAACCCCATGCCGCGCACGGGATGATCTACAATTTCGAGGTCCTGTAAATGGCCTCGCATAATACATGTAGCTATCGATCGCAACATAATCAACGGTATGAATGATTCTTTATACCTGTGTCGGACCTTGTTGCCTTTCCGACTCTTTCTTTAAGTCACTCAATGCCTGCGCCAGCACACCATCCAGTATCTTGTGTATTCGGCCGGCAAAGAGTGAAACGAACACACCTTCCAACGATTCTTCGGTGCGCACCTTTGTCCCGTTTTCATCGGGCTCAAGTTCACATACATGAACTCCCTTTACGCCCATGACAGAGCCGGACCATGCAATCCGGTTTGGCTCGCTTACCTCTTTGAGTCGCGACCTGATCTTCAGGCCCTCCGCCACCCATCTAAATTCAGTTCCCTCTGCAACAGGCCCATGTAGATCCATCTCCGTGATACTTTCATTCCATTGCGGCCAGTTTTCCAGACCGCTCAATATGCCCCACACCACTTCCAGTGGCGCATGTACAAACGTTTCACGGGAGGCGAAGGCGGGTGCATTCTTGTCGATATCAATACGAGTCATCAAGAGTTCATGGGCTAAGAAGGAAGATTGAAGAGTAAATACAGGCTGCGTTATTTTATTATATATCAAGTTGGCCCGATCCTGGTTGATCAGACGCAACCTGCTATCATCAGTCCTGTTGCTCCGGGCACATGCACATAACACTTTTCTCTTGTGATCTGAATTCCCGTCACTGGAGAAGAATCTTGATTAAACCTGGAATGACTTGAGACCTCTTGTTATCCTGCTCTCAAACGTGCTCTTGAGTAAACGATACAGGTGAGCGTGGAGGTGGAATGATCATGACGTATAAACGGGTAATGATGGTGGGCGTGGTGCTGGCCCTGGCCGGCTGTAACAAGCCACCGCAGGATGATACGCCAAAGGATGCTATGCCGAAGGATGGTATGAATGCGCAGCTGGACAGGATCCGCACCCTGGAGATTCAGTCGACGCTGATCTCGGTAGAAGCGGCCTGTTCCGAACCCACCGACCGCGACCTGCTCGTCGATGGGGCGCTCGCGCTGCTGCGCCGTGCTACCGCCGGGCGGGAGATGGCACGCATTCATCAGATGATGGGTAATATGACTATGGACAAACCTGGCGACATGCCTGAAAAATCCAGTCCCGCGCCCGCGTCGCCCCAGCAGGCCATGCACACCACCGTTCACCGGGTCGGAGGTGATGAATTCGACCTTCTGGATGCCATGACCCGTCCGCCCGGGCTGAGCTGCGCCCAACTACAACCTGTGAGCCTGGCGGCCACGGCCGCGGCGCTGCGACAGCATCATGAATCAAACGCAACGCGGAACATGGACAAGGTCCTTGATACCGAGGTGGACAGGGCTGCGGAAAAACTCGACAATGCGGTGCAAACGTCCATCACTGACAAGACACCGGATGTGGTGCGTAAACTGGCACTGGCACTGCAGAAAATCTGAAAGAGTTGTCAGGCATGATGCGAAGAATTAAGTGAAAACAGGCTTTACTCAACCCTGTTGCTAATCCTCAGGCAATGCATCAAATTCCTTTTTCTTGTTTTCGAACCAGCTCTTCATCGCATCCGGTGCCTTCATAATCTCTTGCATTTCACTCATTGCCCTGAGATGAGCTTCATCCTTTTTTTGAAACATTTCCATACCATGCTGTTTACTCATCTCTGCGATCTCTTCAAAAGAATTCGCATGAAATTCCTTATCACATGCCCCTCCAAGTTGTCTGCAGCTCATCGTTTTCATCTTTGTATCCTTCGATAGATTATCAATTCGATATAAAGGTTCAATATCATATGGCTATCTCCCGGTTCCAGCCTTCCTGAATTATTTGCCATTCGTTAGCGCAAATGCTCATCGAAAAAGCCAAGCGTACGTGACCAGGCGAGCTCGGCCTCCCTGGGTGCATAGCGTGCGGTGGAGTCGTTGTGAAAACCGTGGTTGACGCCATCGTATATATAGGCAACATAATCCGCATGATTCGCTTTCAGGGTCTTCTCGTAGCCTGGCCAGGTTGCATTCACACGATCATCGAGTCCGGCGAAATGCAGCATCAACGGCCCTTTGACATTTGCACGTAGTTCCTCCGCGGCGGGAGTGCCGTAAAACGGCACTGCTGCATCGATTTCATCGGGGATCCTTGCAGCGAGCATATTCACGATGTATCCACCATAGCAGAAACCCACGGCACCAAGCTTCCCACTGCTGCTGCCATGGTGCTTCAGAAAGTGTGCCGTAGCGATAAAATCCTCCTCCAGTTTGGAACTATCCATACCACTTTGCATCGCACGACCATCATCGTCATTGCCGGGATAGCCACCAAGCGGGTACAAGGCGTCGGGGGCAAAGGCCAGGAAACCCTGCTTGGCCAGGCGACGGGCGACATCCTTGATATACGGATTCAATCCGCGGTTTTCATGTACCACCAGCACAGCCGGCAGTTTTCCGTCGACGCTGGTGGGTGTGACGAGATAACCCTCGCATTCACCGTAGCCCCTGGGCGATGGAAACCTGGTGAATCTGGACTTGATGTCGGGGTCGTTAAAGGATACCTGTTCGGCCAGAGCGTAATCAGGTAGCAATGCACTCGCCAACATGCTCATGCTCAAGCCGAGTGCGACAAGGCGCGCCATGAATGTACGTCTGTCGATCAGACCATGTGCATACTCGTCATACCAATCGAAGGCCTCTTGAGGGATAGCCCGGCAAGCACCTTTTTTGGAGAGTGATTTGGTTTCCATGGAGTCCCTCCTGATTAACAGTATCGAAGAGAATACCAAACAATGATTTAGGACTTAAAGGAATGATTGAACTTGATAACAGGTAGCCTTTTAAATAATTAGATGAATCGGGGGTTAATCCCTTTTTGGTTACAATTCACTCTTCCTTAACGCGTAGACAAGGGCTCTGCGTAACGAATCCAGAAGGGAATCGTAGGCTGTGCTTTTTGTGTTTTTACCCAGTTTTTTCATCAAGTCGTCCTGTGCCTGCATAGCCTCATGAAGGGGAATATCCAGATCATCACATGCAAGCATGTGGCGCGCATCCTTAAGGAGTTTTTCAGGATTGCCATTTCTGTCACCTTGCATAATGTCCTCTGCATTGCCAATAAAGTCATCGGCAGCAATCACAGTCGCATCGTTTGGTAGCGTTAGCAGATTAGTCTGTAACACGGGGAACCAGGCAAGCATCTGATCGTAATTATCGCCAGTCTTTGCCTTTAATACAGCATCGATCAACTGAATGGTGCGTGCCGCCGCTCCGCGACTGGCGGCCAGATGCAATATGGTCCTGGCGGAGATCAGGTCACTGGCCGCTGTCGCATAGTCCTTATCAATCATTGCCGCCCTGGATCGCATGGTCAGATCCAGGCTGGCGGAGAGCTCTTCTGCTGTGACCAGTAGGATATCCGTTCCGGGACAGTAGCCCCCGGGTTTTGGTGAGAGAGTTTTGGTAGTTGCTGCGGTGACTTGCGTACAGAACAGCAGTAACAGCAAAGGTATACATGCCCAAAACACGCGGTTACTAGTATATACAGGTTGTCGATTCATTGGTGTTCATCCTTATTCAAGTAAATTGAATTTATTGCTCACCGCTCATAACACCCACGGCAGCAACCCCACGAGGCCAAACAGGATCAGATAGGACGCGACGATATAGCTTAATAATCTGGGCCAGATCAGAATCGCGATCCCTGCCAGCAACGAGATCAGCGATGGTCCCATCAGAATATATTGTGTCGAGATTTCAGGGGACATTCATCAATCCTCGTTCTCGAGCTGCTCGCGGATCGATTCCAACTCCGCCTGGCGTTTGGCATCGGTTTCGGGATAGCTCATATTAAGCGACCTGAATGTATCAAGGATAAGATGAGAAATGATCAGGCGGGCGTTCTTCTTGTCGTCGGCGGGGACCACATACCATGGCGCGACATTGGTACTGGTCGCACTCAGACACTTCTCGTAGGCGTGCATATACTGCTTCCAGTATTTCCGCTCATGAACATCGGCGAGACTGAATTTCCAGTTTTTCTCCGGCTCATCAATGCGTGCCAGAAAACGCTTGCGCTGTTCTTCAGCAGACAGGTGCAGAAAAAATTTGATGATGCGGGTACCGTTGAGATATAGATGATTCTCCAGGTCCACGATCGATCGATAGCGCTGTTTCCAGATTCCGTCTTCGTCATCAATGATCTCATGCGGCAAGCCCTGGCTGTGGAGGATTTCCGGATGTACACGCACGATCAGGACCTCCTCATAGTAGGAACGGTTGAAGATGCCAATCCGGCCTCGTTCCGGCAGGCACTGGGTAGTGCGCCACAGAAAATCGTGTTCCAGTTCCAGTGCGCTCGGGTGTTTGAAACTGAATACCTGACAACCCTGGGGATTCACGCCGGACATCACATGCCTGATAGCGCCATCTTTACCGGCAGCATCCATGGCTTGAAATATCAATAATAACGCATAGCGGTTGGAGGCATAGTGCAGGCGTTGCAGGTCACTCAACTCAGTGACATGGTTCTTAAGCATCGACTTGTAGTCTTTCTTTGACTCGTAGACCGGCTCAACCCGCGTCGACCAGTGCTTCAGTTTTACCTCATCACCTTCCTTTACCCGGTAATCCTTTGCATCGATTTTCATTGTCATATCAACCTTGAGATAATCTCATAATCATTAGTGTCGCTGCCTGACCTACTGGTGCCAGGCTTCGTCTATCCATTTCCGCGCCTCATCGGCATCGCTATGATCGAAGTACCGGACCGTCGCTTTCGTGAATGGCTTGCAGAACTCTGCCATGTCATGTTGCCATTTCTTGTCCCCGACCATAGCCAGGCGCTCGATATCAGCGAAGTGTTCGACACCGAACTTGAAGTCTTCCCAGGCCGCACTGGCTTCCCAGCCGTGAAAGTTGCTCATATCGAACAGCAGCCGCAGCTTTCCATACTGGTGGACTAGTCTATCAAACTCGGGCACGAATTTTTCGTAATCAGCCTTTACCAATTTTCCGCTAACGTGAACGACAAGCACCTTTCCACCATTTTGTTCATTGAGTTGAATTGGCATTTCTGGCTCCTGTGATTTAGTTCAGGTAAGACTATCCGGAGTATTTGGTACGCATCATGCTGGATGCATCAACCTGGCACATCCCACTTCCAGCCCCTGATCTCGGGCATGTCCTGGCCATGTTTTCTAATATACTGACGGTGCTCGATCAGCTTGTCCTTCAGTTGCTGCTTAAGGTAAACACCCTTGTCACCTGTCTGCGGCAGACGGTCAATGGTATCCATGACGAGGTGGAAACGATCCAGTTCGTTCAGCACCGTCATGTCGAAGGGCGTGGTGATGGTTCCCTCCTCCTTATAACCGCGCACGTGGATGTTGTGATGATTGGTACGTCGATAGGTCAGCCGGTGGATCAACCACGGGTATGCGTGGTAGGCAAAGATCACCGGCTTGTCCCTGGTAAACAGTTCATCGAAATCCCTGTCGCTCAGACCATGTGGATGTTCGCTGGGCGGCTGCAGCTTCATGAGGTCAACGACGTTGACCACACGGATCTTCAATTCGGGCAGATGCTCGCGCAGGATCGAAACGGCGGCGAGTGTCTCCAGTGTCGGCACGTCACCACAACAGGCCATGACTATATCGGGCGATACCGCCTGGTCGTTGCTGGCCCACTGCCAGATACCGATGCCTTCACTGCAGTGCTTGACCGCCTCATCCATGTTCAACCACTGCGGTGCCGGGTGTTTGCCCGCGACCACCACGTTGACGTAATGAAGACTGCGCAGGCAGTGATCCATTACCGACAGCAGACAATTGGCGTCCGGTGGAAAATATACGCGCACCACCTCGGCCTTCTTGTTCACCACGTGGTCGATGAAGCCGGGGTCCTGATGGGTAAAACCGTTGTGGTCCTGGCGCCAGACGTGCGAGGTTAATAGATAATTCAACGAGGC
>CAZSAK010000018.1:0-55475 GCA_964605155.1 uncultured Chromatiaceae bacterium
ACTTCAACCAGATGCTGAAACTTCCTTTGCGTAATGGCTCCCGACCGCGCACCCATATCAAGCATTTGATCGGGGTTGATCTCGAGGGCAAGCCGATTGTCGTCAAGGAACATTGCTACGGTTGCACCGCAGGGCATGGCAGCAGCTGCGGCGGCTCCCTGGAAAACGATTGAGAAATCATGAAACTCAGCATCATCATCCCGACCCTGAATGAAGCGACCGTGATTGGCTCATCCCTCTCTACCCTGACCTCCCTGCGTGAGGCGGGACACGAGGTCATCGTAGTCGATGGCGGCAGCCATGATGATACTTTGCAGCTGGCACAATCCCGGGCCGATCAAATATTCACCGCCAACAAGGGTCGGGCATCACAGATGAACAAGGGTGCAGAAATTGCAAATGGTGACATACTGGTGTTCCTCCATGTCGATAGCACACTGCCGCCGAATGCGGATTCACTGATAATTGAAGGACTCAAACAAAACAACAAAACATGGGGAAGATTTGATGTCCAGCTTGCCGGCAGACAGCCATTTCTGCGTATTGTCGAAACCTTGATGAACTGGCGTTCCCGGATTTCGGGAATTGTAACGGGCGACCAGTGCCTGTTTGTCTGTCGCGAATTGTTTGATCGCATAGGAGGATTCCCCGAAATCGCACTCATGGAGGATATCGCCATCAGTAAACGTCTCAAGCGGTATGGACAACCGTTGTGTATCAGTCGAAGGGTGATTGCATCATCCCGCCGTTGGGAACGGCAGGGCACACTCCGCACCATATTATTGATGTGGCGTCTGCGTCTGGGTTATTTCCTGGGTGAATCACCCGAGCATCTCGCCCGGCGCTATCATTAACCCTGATCATGTCTGACGGCACGCTCATCATCTTCGCCAAGGCCCCTGTGCCGGGTCATACCAAGACGCGTTTGATTCCGCACCTCGGTGCACTGGGGGCCGCTGACCTTCACCGGCAACTGGTTCTGTATACGCTTGATACCGCTGCACGCAGCCGCTTCGATATGACTCAACTGTGGTGCGCACCGTCGCAGGATCATCCTTTTTTTCAGGACTGTGCGCGCAATTTCGACATTACCCTGCATACCCAACAGGGTGCGGATCTGGGCGAACGTATGGCGCATGCACTGAACTCTACCCTGCGGCACAGCCGCTATGCCGTATTGATCGGAACAGATTGCCCCACGCTCACGGTAGAGACATTGCACAGGGCCGGAGATTTGCTGGATGAAGGAATGGATGCGGTTATTGCACCTGCGACCGATGGGGGTTATGTACTTGTGGGCATCTGTCGTTTCTCACCCGTATTATTCTCCTCGATCGCGTGGGGAACAGACTCTGTGATGCAAGACACCCGTAATCGCCTGGAAAAACTCGGCTGGTTATGGCGAGAACTTGCCGAACATCGCGACATCGACCGACCACCAGACCTGCAACAACTGTCAACAAATCATGTGCTTCAACATCTGTTTGAAGAAATTTGATTAGAAGCCTGATGGCTTTCGTGTTGGTATGACGTTCCCTGACAACCGCTTTTACGCTGCTTGACATTACGAGTCATGAACGGCTAGAGTTCCTGAAGTGTTGAGGTGTTCCGAGGACATTCGTCCAAGGAATGAAACGGGAAGCCGGTGCGTATAACTTGAGCACTACCGCAGTTGTACAATCCCGGCACTGCCCCCGCAACGGTATACGAATACAGGACTGATATCTGCCACTGTGCAAAGGCATGGGAAGGCATCAGACCAGGGTGAAAAGCCCGTTCGTGAGTCCGGAGACCGGCCTTGAACACGGATTGATTCAGTGTCGCGGGGGGCGACATGGTTGACAGGCATGCAACCGTACTCTCCTTGGTAAGACACTGTTCACATCTTGAATGCGCGGGTGTGCGCACATGAGGAGAGAGAAATGAACAATAAAAACGTATCGTATCTTGCCGGTCTTCTGGCCTGCCTGCACTGCCTTCCGCTCAGCGCCAACAATGAAACGACCTCTCCAATCGTTGTAACCGCAAGCCGCATACAGGAAAACGGGAATACCCGGATTATCGGCGCGGATCAGATCCGGCGAAGTCCGGCAAAGACATTGCCGGAATTGTTATCGCTCGAGGCCGGCATATTCAGCCGCGGCCTGTACGGTAACAATGCATCCCGTGCCATCGTCGATATCCGGGGTTTTGGTGCGACAGCAGGGCAAAATACTCTCATCCTCCTTGATGGCCGGCGATTGAATGACGTTGACCTGTCGGCGGTGGATTACAGTGCCATCCCACTTTCGACCATCGAACGTATAGAAATCAATCGCGGTGGCGGGGCGGTCCTTTACGGTGACGGAGCCGTGGGCGGCACTATCAATATCATTACCACAAAATCCGGCATGATGGGCACCACGGGATATGCCCAATTGTCATTCGGCAGCTACGGTGAATCGCGCATCGATGCCGCCCTCAATCATGGCAACGACCTCGATTCCTATTACCTGATGGCCAATGGTGTCCACACCGATGGTTACCGTGACAATAATGCCCTCGACCAGAAGAATATCCAGTTTGGTATGTCACTGGCGCAGATTGACGGCGAGGTGTTTTTCAGATTCGGTGCCGATAACCAGGATCTGGAACTGCCCGGCGCCCGCACAGTCGATCCAGGCATCGGACTTGATGAGCTAAACAATGACAGGCAGGGTACGGACACGCCTGATGATTATGCAGATCAGGAGGGGCGGTTCGTAACGGCAGGCATTACACGGTTCCTGGGAGCAGACACCGAGATGATCTTTGACCTCGGATACCGCGACAAAAATCAAATGGCCTATTTTGAGACAGCCGGCTCTTATCTGGACACGGACCTGTCCACGATATCACTTACCCCGCGCGTGAAAAGCACGCGCGCACTCTTCAACCGGTCTTCCACTTCGATAATCGGCGTCGATTTTTATCAATCCAACTATGACTCGAACCGTTCCCAGAGCCCGTCCACCATCGATACCCCGATACACCAGCTCAACATCAACCAGAAAAGTACCGCTCTCTATGGTCACAACGCCACCTGGCTGGACGACAGCAATGAGATCACTCTGGGCGCCAGATTTCAGACAATCAACCTGACCGCCGGTGATCTGTTTGACAGCAGCGCGCCCGGTGCTGCCTTCGAGAGTCAGGCTGCCAATCTAGACGTCACCGATAATGAACATATGGTCGAACTGGGCCTGCGACACAGGCAAAACGAATCCACGGTCATCACCGCCAACATCGCACGCAGCACGAGATTCGCCACAGTTGATGAGATATTTGAAGTGGACCCGATTACCTTCCAGCGCGTCTTCTCTGCGCTCGAACCGCAGGTATCCCGCAATGTGGAAATCGGTGTCGATTATACACAGCCGTCTTATCAGTTCTCATCCAGCGTCTATTATATGAAACTGGATGACGAGATCCACTTTGATCCGGTTACATTTACCAATATCAACCTTGATCCTACCTTGCGCCAGGGAGTGGAGTTATCCATAACCTCCAGGGTGAGCGATGTACTGCGTCTCAAGGGACAGTACGCCTATACCCATGCCGAGTTCAGGGAAGGCGAATTCAGAGGTAACGAAGTACCGCTCGTCCCCAGCAATACCGCCAGCCTGTCGGCACTGTGGGATCTGTCCTCCGCGATGCAGTTCATCATGACGGCCAATCATGTCGGCACTAAATTCTTTGATAATGATGAGGCCAATACGTTCATGAAGATTTCATCTTACGACATCGTGGATGTCAAACTTTTAAGTAAATTCGGACCCTGGAAATTAAGCGGTACCATCAACAATCTATTCGGTGAAGAATACTTCGACTATGGCGTAATCAGCAACTTTACACCTGGAAGATACAACGCCTATCCCCTGCCGGAGCGCAGTGCGATCTTCTCCATCACAAGAGAACTTCAATAATGTCTCCTCCCCGTGCGATGAAACACTCGATTTGACATGCGTTATTTCCTGATCACATCATTAATGCTCCATGGCGCATTGTTCGCGGTGTGGACCTCGCAACCTTTGATCGGATACAAGGGTAATCCCGTCACTCTGTCAATTTTGATCGACAATGAGGTAATCGAAGATCAGCAGGATACGCGACCACCCGTCCAGCAATTCCGGGAGAAACACGCCAGGCAAGACACTACCAGTGAGGGACAGGAAACTCGTCCTGCCTCCTCGCCATCCTCTGCCACAGACGAGATGGGTAATAATCATAAACCCGTACAACACGATACTACCGGGATTTCAGTCCAGGGGCGGGCTGATATACCTGATAACTCTAACGATAACATCCAGCACTCACGCACATCACCACAACCGGATCATGGCGCGCAGGTACAGGCCTATCTCAAGGATGTATTTGTGCCCTATTTCAGCTATCCGAGACTGGCGCAACAGAAGGGCTGGCAGGGCACAGTGGAACTGGCCGTGAGGATTGATTCACTGGGCAAGTTGACCCGCGTACGGATCGTGCACAGCTCCGGTTACGGTATTCTCGATTATGCCGCCGTGCATAGCGTACGACGTGTAAAGACACTGCCAAATGCCACGCAATGGCTGGATAATCACGGGCTTGAAGTAAATTTTCCAGTCAAATACCAGCTCATAGACAGCTAGTCTTCTCTTCACATGTATTAATCAACATCACGTGACGTGATTTCTGTCACATACAGCCTCGGAACCGTTTGTCATATTCACATCGAAGCGGCCGATAACCAGATACAACACGTCATATTCTATATATGTGCACGATGAGATGAATAATGTCCAACAAGGTAGAATGAAGTCCCTGAGGCCGGTCAATCAGTAAATCAAACAGTAGATCAACCGGATAAAGCCGTCATGATAAAAGTATTGAAAAGGCTCCTGATCAGCTCTTTTATCATCCTCCTACTGCTAATCGTTGTCCCCTTCTTCATTCCGCTGGATAAATACAAACCAGAAGTCGAATCGCAGCTTTCCGTAGCCATGGGAAGGAATGTCATACTCAGTTCCTTGCATCTGCAGATACTCCCGACTCCGGCCCTGACCGCCAAGGGAATCGGTATCTTCGGGGCAGGCAAGACCTCCGGAGAGATGTTTGTCAATCGACTCGAGATTACACCCTTGTTCCACAAATTGCTGGACAACGAACTGGTTATACAGCGCATTCACCTGCAAGGTGTCGCGATCAACCAGGCGTTTCTATATTCCTACGCCAGACAACCACGTGCCGCAAAGGATACAAGCCGTGTCTCCATCGACAAGATTTCAGCCACAGCTGTGACATTGCGTATGCATGACAATACCCTGCTCGGGCCTTATCAATTTACGTTGCTATTTAATTCACAGCAGCGCCCGAATCTGTTTCAGATTGCACGTATGGATGATGCCGCAACGATCAGTGTTACCCGCAATAATGGTGATTATCAGCTTTACGCCAAGGCCCATAACTGGACATTTCCGATCAGGACCCATTTTCATTTCAATAATCTGGTTGCCAAGGGGCAGTTGCTGCACAACCAGATCCATATAACAAACGTCAGCGCTCAGGCTTACGGTGGTTCATTGCAAGGGCCGGTGACCATATCATGGGATCCGCAATGGAAAATAGCCGGTCGGCTTGATGTGCAATCGATCTCCATAGAGCCTTTTCTCAGAGTATTAAAGGGCAAGGGTGTAACCGGAAAATTCAGTTCAGATCTGGCCTTTGATCTCACGGCACCCCGGTTTAAAAAACTGTTAACTGCTCCACATATCGATGGTGAGTTCAATATCACCGACGGCATGATAGCGAGGAACAATCCTGCAAGGCCGGTATTCCGCTTTGATAGATTTACCGGTCATGGCACGCTCGGAGATGCAAGGTTCAGGGTCCACAATGGCATCATGGAAACCTACGGCGGCACATTTTATGGCGAGCCGGAGATCTCATGGCAACAGGGTTGGCATGTCTACGGCAAGATCGAGGCACAGTCCATCGGTATCAAGCCATTTCTGGATGTCCTTGGAGCAAGAGGGGTAACGGGGAAATTCAGCAGCATAGCTACTATCCGACTGGAAGCCCCCAAATTCAACCGGCTGATTGCCAAACCCTATATCGACGGTGATTTCAGAATCACCGCAGGTAACATCTCATCGACCGATCCCACACACCCTGTATTCCGGTTCGATGAATTTTCCGGACACGGCACACTCGATACCAAGCAGTTCTCGACACAATATGCCTTGCTGAAGGCCTATGGCGGTATTTTCAGCGGTGATCCCCGGATTTCCTGGCAACATGAATGGGCCGCTGGCGGTCACATCAAGGCCGATGCCATCGATGTCGGACAATTGCTCGCAGGATTCAACGATAAAAAAAACATCACTGGATCCTTCACAGGAGAAGCAGACGTCATGCTTGCCGGAGTTCGCTTTTTTGATCTGTTAAAAAAACCCTCAATCGATGGGCAATTCAGGATCAAGGAAGGTGTGTTTTACAAGGCCGATCTGGAAAAGGCGAGTACCAATCTCTCCAAGGCCGGCACAACCGGTGGCCATACACCATTTAAGGAAATGCGCGGGAATGCAATGATCAAGGACGGACGGATAACGCTTACTGGACTGAAAATCACTTCGGCGGCGCTCGAGGCTAATGGAGAAATCCAGATCGATGAGGATAAGAGTATTGACGGAAGGATGGATGTCGGCCTGCGCAAGACGGCATCACTGATCAGTATCCCGCTGGTGGTGGACGGTACTACGGAAACCCCTCATCTGCGTCCCACCAATGCCGCAGTCATCGGTGGCGCGGTAGGCACGAGTGTATTGGGACCGGGTATCGGTACCGCCATAGGTATCAAGGTCGGCAAGATCATTAATAAGATCGGGTCCGCCGTAACAGGCGACAAAGCCGGGGATATATCGGTCGACGAGCCAGACGTTGCAAATAACAGGCATGACATCAACACCGCAGAGTGACAAGCTAACCGGAAGACTTGCCCGCGGTCTTTACTCAATGATTCCCTATTTGTAATGTGGCGGTTAGAATGTATTATTTACCGCTTTAGACTGATATATACCTTTGGGACACCGACTCACAAAGATCTATACACGTACCGGCGATAACGGCACCACCGGCCTCGCCGACGGGAGTCGCGTCGAAAAAGACCATCCGCGACTCGAAGTAATAGGCGATCTGGATGAATTAAACAGTAGCATCGGCATGATTCTGTATCATCCCTTGCACGAGGTAGTCCGGAATTGTCTGACCGATATACAACACCTGCTGTTTGATATCGGAGCTGAATTGAGCATACCCGGACGCGAGACACTGACAGCTGCCAATGTTTCATCACTGGAAACGATCCTGGACGAATTCAATGCCGGACTGCCGCCCCTCAAGGAATTCATTTTACCGGGTGGCAATCCCGCTGCAGCAACATGTCATCTTGCGCGCGCGGTCTGCCGTCGTGCGGAACGTCATCTGGTCCTGCTCAATCACTATGAATCGGTTAACCAGCATACGTTAGCCTACATCAACCGTCTTTCCGATCTCTTGTTTGTGATTGCACGACTGTTGTCACGGGAAACTGACACCAACGAAGTACAGTGGAAAAAATCCGGCAACAGGTAACTTAACAGTGTGCTTATAAATTATCTTGCATGCATATGGCTGCGCGCCTCATCCAGTGCCTCGCAAATCTTCACTACCCCGTCCAGAATTCGGGGAGTAGGCCTGGCGATCAAATCCGACGGGATGCTAAACAGATTGTCGTATTTCACTGCGTCCATGGATTGCCAACTACCCCATTCTGATCGCAGTGAGGTATCATTGCCCGGGGTTCGTCCACTGATAATTGCCTGGGGATCGGCGGCGATCACGGATTCCTTTGATAAAGTCGGCGCCAGCGTCTGGAGTTCGGAAAAAACATTGTTGCCGCCACACAATTGAATGGCATCACTGATAAAGTGTCTGCCGTTTACCGTCATCAGCGGCTGTTCCCAAACCTGATAGAAAACCGATATACGGGTTTTTTCAGCGTACTGCGCACGTAGTTTTTGCAGACGACGCCTATATTCGGCGGCAACCTCTTCTGCCTTGACTGGCTTCCCGATCAGTTGCCCCAGTCGGATCAATTGATCCGCAACATTGTCCAGTGACGTAATTTCAGTGACAAAGACAGGGATACCAAGTTTTTCCAGTTTTTCAATATCACTGTCTGCATTACCCGTTAACCAGCCAATAACGATATCTGGTTCCAGTGACAGCACACGTTCGATATCAACCCGTGACGCATTGCCGATACGCGGCAGCTGCACCGCTTTCCCGGGAAAATCGCTGTACTCATCGGCGCCTACCAGCATGTCCCCTGCATCTATTGCATACAACAGTTCGGTGACATGAGGTGCAAGGCTGACAATACGTTCAGGAGGATGTTCGAGGGTGATATTCCGGCCCCTGTCGTCAGTCAAGGTAACGGCATTGGCAATACTAACGAATAATAATAGAAAGAATACGACCAGAGGCAGCCAGTGACGTGTTCGCATAACGTCAGATCTATAACCTGCCGTTATGAATGACGAGTGTTGGTGGTCGTGCCTCCTCTATCCGTATTCGGGAAAATGTCGCATTATCGACCTGCAGGCGGAACATATTGGCAACCGGCATTTCGAGTACATGGCCGATGACAGCACGGATCACGCCGGCATGTGCCACCACCAGGACATGCCGACCATGATAATTTCCCAGTAATCCCTGCCATCCGTCGGTGACGCGTTTGACAAAGTCACTTGAATCTTCCGCACCTTCAGGTCGATAGGTAATTGGATCATGAAAGTAGCGTGTCAGCAGTTCAGGATCCGAGTTCTGTAATTCATCGCGTGTCCGTCCTTCCCAAATTCCGAAACCGATCTCCTTGAACCGCTCTTCATCCTGTACCGGAATATTTAGTATCTCTCCCAGGGAAGCAGCGAATTCACGGCAACGTCGCAATGGGGATGTGACGATCTGGTGCCAGGAATGCTGGCCATTCACAGCTGAGGCCATCTGTTGCCAGCCCTTGTCACTCAATGGGTCATCAAGCTGGCCTCGATAGCGGCGTCCACCGACCGGTTCACCGTGACGAAGCAGGTCTACTGTAGTGTTCTCGGACACAGAAAAACTATGGAAGATGCCTGATCAAACCATCCAACCGACAAGCGTCAATATCGCCAGAAACGTAATCCACGCAATCACGGTGCGTCTCACCAGGGCCTCGGCCGCGAGCATCTGATCACGTACGTCATCCTTGTCCAGTTTAAATTCATCTTCTGTAAAGAGATCAGCCAGTTGCAAAGCTCCGCAACCCGAGGATACGAGTACACTGTAGTTAGATTCAACCCAGTTATTTCCCTGCCTGGCGATCTGCTGTCCCCAGCAATGAATAGCCTCGACAAAATTACCGATTACAGCATAACACAGGGCTGTAATTCGAACTGGCAGCCAGTCCAGGATGGCCTTGAAACGCAGCATGGCCTCCAGGAAACCTTCCAGTTCAACGTAATCGGTCCCGGCAAGGCTTTTCAATTGCGAGGCCGAACGGTATAACATAGCGCCCACCGGGCCGAGTACAACGAACCAGAATAAAATCGCGAGTAACCGCTCATTTATCCTGATCAGGATAAATTCCAGGAATTTCAGGTGCAACTGCCGGGCATTATCGGCCTTCTCGCCGCCTAACAAATCCTTCACATATAGATAGGCCGCTTCCGGATCATCCTGGCCCCAGGCATTGAGATAGTCATTTACATGTTGGGTGATCTCCTTGACACCGATACAAAAGATCAATACAGCAACGGAATAGATCAACGAAAGCAGCCATGCCAGAAACCCTGGAGCACTACCCAAGACATGTTGTATTATCCCGACGATCACCACGGCTGGTGCAATGACAGTCAATACCCCCAGGGCGCCGTTGAACCATGCCTGATCCTTGAGATGCCGCTGCAGCCAGATCGCGTATTTAATCAATACCTCGAAATGTTTCAGGAAACCCACAGACTTCCAGAAACCCTCGGTGCCTACTGCCAGCAAAATAGCAATTAAGGTCATCGTGCCCCGCTCTCTTTTATGAACATCCAATTCATATTAAATGATATTCAATCAAATTACATGTCTCGTGCTTTTTAATGATTGATAAAATCGTGACCAGTCAAAAGACGGACCCGGGTCCGTCTTCCTGCCCGGCGCAATATCACTGTGGCCGGTGATCCGCCGCGGAGTAATCGCAGGATAAGCGGCCATGAGGATCCTGGTCACATCGGCAAGCGCACGGTATTGACCTGCTTCGTAGGGAACGTCATCACTCCCTTCCAGTTCGATACCGATCGAAAAATCATTGCAACTTGTGCGTCCTTCATAACAGGAATCCCCTGCATGCCACGCCCGCATATGAAAGGGCACGAACTGACATATCTCACCCGTGCGATAGATCACCAGATGAGACGAAACCCGCAAGCTGGCGATTTCCACAAAATAGGGATGGACTGAACCTTCCAGGCAGTTACAGAACAGGGCATCTATCCAGCCACCGCCGAATTCACCCGGAGGCAAGCTGATGCCATGGATGACAAGCAAATCGATATCACAACCGGCGGGGCGCTCGTCGTAATTGGTAGATGGTGATCGGCGCACACTACTGAGCCAACCATTTTCAATGGTCATCGTCATTCGGTTAACATCGATGTTCCATGTACGATCTTCGGCCAGTAGCTATCGAAGTTAAAACTCGGGCTATGTGGCTGGGTATGACACTGCTGACACATCCGGATACCCGGCCAGTCTGCATTGGCGACCGGCTGCAATCCTCCCGATTCAACATGCTTGCGCGCGGCACCGTGACAGGATTCACACTGCACGTGCATCAGGGATGGTGTGGTATCGGGATCGATAAATCCTCCTACCTTGTCAAACCCGACCGTGTGGCAGACGATGCAGTTCGGATCGAACGCCTTTTTGACGTCCTGCAAGGTATAAAAAGCCTTTGCATGATGACTCTTGGACCAGACTGCAAATTCCTGTTGATGACAACTCTGACATTGCTCTGCACCGGCAAAGGGACTTTCACCGGTCTCGAGCGCCTTGCGCATTGCCACACTTTTCTCGTACTGCTGTTTTACCTGCGCATTGTAATCCTCATACCAGTCTTCCATGCGCGGCGCATCCCCGACGCTTTTTGGCAAGGCGATGACCTGATGATGCCATTTCGCGATATCGCCGTTGCTGCCGGTTGTCAAATCAAGTCGTCCCAACCGCATGCCGCGTGAACCCGGTTGTACTACCAGTGTCCCACCCACGCGTTGCGGTTCCCCATACTCTTCATAGTTGGCCCGAATGACGAGGATATCGACGTCATCCAGAGGAAGACGTTGCTGCGCCTGATCCAGTATCAGTGTACTGGCAAGTATGGTCGTAGCCCCCTCACCCTTGGCGATCGCCAGGGCTTGCCGCAAACCGTCGGTATCCTCACTCACCATACCGTGTTCACCCTTCATCTGGCGCTTGGGGTCACTTTCCGGATCCAGCCATTGAAAAAAGGCCAATGTGTAAGGACCTTTCCTGACGATCCGGTTGGGTTTGAAATCACTATCCTTCATGTTGCTTACCACAAAAGGCAGGTCATGCTGCAGCAGGAACTCCTTGCCAAAGGCAAGATCCTGCCATTGTATGCCGACTGCGTCATAATCCAGCTTTGTCAATCCCCTTAAAATATAATCGCTCGTCAACCGATCCTGTGGCATTTCACTGATCAGGAGCCCGCCCGCGGAAATCAGAAACAGGTCGGGATCCTCCCGGCGCAAGGTATCCACCATGTTTACCCTGCGTTTGATACCACCAAGGTCACCTTCTTCACTGCAACCACAGGGTTCCAGTTCACCATCCAGGTTGCCCGAATAGATCAGGGTCAACGTCCGTTCCTGGTCCGGCCCGGTGGCCATCACACACGATGTCGTAACTGAAACGATCGCCGTCAACGCCAACAGTAGCTTAGCCAATTTCATCCGCACTTTACTTTTTTCCTATTAGTATTCAGTTCGTTAACAATTAGATTGTAACATTCTCCGGGTTTATATCGACGCACACTCTCGTTGCTTCCTCATCTCAAGAAATACCATGCTCCGGACGCTATAAAATGCATGATAACAAGATTCGTCACGCTGCTTTTATTCCTATACCTGCCCTGCTGCGCCTATAGTGAAACGGTCAACTACTGCGACAATCCTGCCGTCGATCGGCAATGGTCGAGATTGATGCTTAAATACGGCGATATTCCCGAATGGCGCGAGATCAATCAATACCGTATCCAGCTGTGTGAAAAGGTCAAAAACGGTACGATCTCTCTGGAGGATGCCATTGACCGGTTTGAGGACAAGAGGAATGAAAAGATCGAACAACTCAGGCACCGCCTCGAAAAAACCACCACTTCCACCTACTCGCTCAGCGGCTAAAACCGCCAACAGGGTAATTCCGTTGGACCCGGTTATCAGCATCCATAACACTTCGATTGGTTCATAAATTGGTGCCGGGAAGAGGAATCGAACCTCCGACCTACTGATTACGAATCAGTTGCTCTACCGACTGAGCTATCCCGGCAAATTCGCGGTCCGCGTCGAGTATAAAAGATGCACCCTGACGACACAACTTGACGTCATTCAACGGCTTATCGAATGAGTGAGTAAGGTGTAACTTCAAAAATCGGTTGACACCCCGTTATGATGTCAGCCATCAAGCGGGCACTTGCGGGACCCAGCAACAACCCGTTGCGGTAATGGCCGGTGTTGACATACAGGCCCTCGATAACCGGATGCGCGCCGATATACGGCATATCCGTGGCGGTACCCGGACGTAACCCGGCCCAGTGTCGTTTGATCTCACACCCTTCGAGTTCAGGGATCAATGATTCCCCGAGGTGTTTTAGCTCTGTTGCGGCCTGGCCTGTCGTCGATTTGTCAAAACCGGCATGCTCGACCGTGCTGCCAACCAGCACATGTCCGTCACGGCGCGGGATGATGTAATAACCCCTGCTGACGATGATGTGTGACACCATTCCCGGGGCAGCGTCGTAGAGCAACATCTGTCCGCGAACAGGCACCACATCACCGGCAATATCAAATTCCTTCAGGATCATGCTGCTCCAGGCTCCGCCCGCAATCACAACCTGGTCCGCTGCAATTCGACCCGATGACGTATACACGCCTCCGATACTGGCGTCGTTCTTGTCTAGAGCCGTTACCTCTGTGTGGTCTTTTAGTTTGACGCCGCGCTTGCGCAGGTCCTCTCCCAGGGCCGCGAGCAAGCGCGGATTACGTACCTGCGCCATCCCTGTCATCAGCATGGCTGCCTCAACGCCTTCGACAAGATGTGGTTCCACCCGCAGTATGGCCTCACGATCCAGCAAGTCCATCTGCGCATGAAACTGATCAGCCCATGTAATGGCCTCCTGATGCGCTTCCACATCCAGGATTAACAATCCAGACCGGATCCACTCGGGATCGATGCCGGTCGCCTCCAGCAGTTCTTCGCACAACTGGGGATAGTATTGCTGACTCCATGACGCCAGAGCCGAAAAAGCAGCGGGATGTCGCCAGGGATACAGGGGGGACAATATGCCACCGCCCGCCCATGAGGATTCCTGACCGAGCATACCGCGATCTACCAGGGTGATATCCATCCCCTTCAGGGCGAGTTCCCGGGCCGTCAGCATGCCGATGATACCGCCTCCTACAATCACGCAATCCGTCATGGCCTTCGCGGTCTCACCACCCTGGAAAATGCCGATCCGGTCACAAAATAAATCTGCGAAACGGTCGATAAACTTAATCGATATGAGTAATAGGCTTTAAGTATCAAATGCATCGATAAACCGTTTGTCGGTCAAACGCTACAGTCTATCGCTTTTTACGTGACCATGAAAATGCGGGGTGATTCAATAGACATCATGAAAAACAGACACACAGGTTTTACGCTGATCGAACTGATGATTACGCTGGTGATCGCGACGATTGTCATGACTGTGGGAGTACCCAGTTTCAAGACGTTTTTTCTCAACAATCGTATGTCCGCCCAGGCGAACGATCTCATCTCGTCCATCAACCTTGCGCGCAGCGAGGCCATCAAACGGACGACATCGATCAAGGTCTGCAGCAGCGACGACCAGGCCTCATGCGGGGGCACCTGGAACGATGGCTGGATAGTCATCACCGCTGACGATGCAGAATTGATCCGGGTCTATCCGGCGTTGAAAGGCACGAGCACGTTGACCTCAACCGCAGGCTCGCTGACCTATACCTCGACGGGATTTCTGACCGGTGCGCAAACAACCTTCACCTTGTGTGACAGTGATGAGACGGGTGAAACCGGCCGTGAAGTGGTCGTGACCTCAACAGGCCGTCCCACCAGTACCACGCCTTATCCCACATGTTCATAGGATTGACAATCATGAAACATATCAGTCGAACATCGGCACATCACACGATACGCGGATTCACGCTGCTCGAGATCCTGATTACCCTTGTGGTGCTTTCTATCGGCCTGCTTGGATTGGCCGGTTTACAACTCAATGGGCTCAAATCCAATCACAGCTCCTACCTGCGATCCCAGGCAACCATCCTCACCCAGGACATCATTGACCGTATGCGCATCAACAGGGTCAGCGCGATCAACGGCGCCTATGATACCGGGCTCGGGGATGAACCTGCGCAGGCCAGCTGCGAGGGCGCAGGCGTGAATTGTTCGGCTGCCACCCTGGCCGGTGCAGATCTTTATGAGTGGAAAGACCTGTTGTCCGAATCCCTGCCGCAAGGTGACGGCTCGATTGCCAGGACCGCCGTGGGTAATGACACCCTTGTCACTGTGATCGTGCAATGGGATGACAGCAAGGGCCAGCAGGATCCGGTACAACTGACTTCGGAGAGCCTGTTATGAACATCATGGCCATACAGTTGCAGAATGATCCTGGAAAGCAGCACGGTCTCAGCCTGGTGGAAATCCTGATCGCGATCACCATCAGTGTTGTCTTGCTGGCCGGGGTTGAAAAGGTATTTGTCTCCAGCAAGCAGACGTACAGGGTGCAGGATGCACTCTCGCGTGTCCAGGAAAATGCCCGTTTTGCTGCGGACTTTCTCACCCGGAATATCCGCATGGCGGGTTACTCCGGGTGTAACAACCTTTCCAGCCCGGTCAACATGGTAGACCTTGACAAGGACGGTATAGCAGATCCATTCACGGAGTTCACCACCGATGCCCTCATGGGCCTTGAATACTCGGATTTACCAGTAGCCCTTACCAGTTCGGTCAGCCTCACAGCGGCCGAGGTCGAGCCCAATACCGATGTGATTATATTGATGAATGCCGCGCCGAACGAAAACGTCACACTGGTGGGTAATCTGGACGTATCGAACGCCAATATTCAACTCAATTCCGCGGCGGTAGGGTTGTATCAGGCTAAAGACGTCCTGATCGTGTCCGACTGCGAGGACACGGATATCTTTGCCGCCACTAATGTGTCTGCCAGCGGCAGCAAGGTTACGATCGCCCACAGTAATACCGTCAATACCGGCAACTTTCTCAGCAAGACCTACGGCCAGGATGCCGTCGTCCTCAAGCTGGACAAGATCGCCTACTATATCGGCACCAATGCCAACGGTAATCCCGCCCTGTTCCGCAAGCGCCTCGGTAATGCCTCAGCGATGATCACCGAGGAACTCGTGGAAGGCATAGAGGACATGCAATTCCAGTACGGTGAAGACCTGAACGGTGACGGTGTCGCCAATCGCTATGTCGATGCCGATACCGCGGGTATCAACATGGCCAATATCGTGAGTGTCCGCTTTGGCCTGCTGGTCGAGACGGTGGAAGACAACATCGCCAGCGCGCCGCAAGACTATACATTCAAGGGTGTGACGACCACCCCCGCGGACAGACGCCTGCGGAGGGCCTTTTATACCGTCACCAAGTTACGTAACAGGGGCATCATCTAGATCATTGGTTCTAATCTGAAATGAGCGAGACTCGATTATGAATATGAAAAGACACAATTCTCATCCAACAAGGGCACAAACAGGGTCGGCGCTGATCGTCAGCCTGTTGATACTGCTCGTCATGACCCTGATAGGGGTGACCGCCATGAGCAGTTCGAACCTCGAAGAAAAGATGGCGGGCAACAGCCGCGACAAGATGCTCGCCTTTCAGGCCGCCGAAGCGGCGTTACGCCAGGGTGAAGACATGGTCGCCAACCTGGTGACGATTGCGCCCTTCAGCAGCTGTGGCGGGACATATCTATATGACCAAGGATGCAAGCCGGATGTGACGCTGGACGGCACCTGGACCACGGCCAAATCCTATACCGGCACCATCGACAAGATCAAAACCAACCCGAAATATATCATCGAGTATACCGGGCAGGCGGGCAGCAGCAACAGCCTGAACGTCGACAACTACGGTGACAACAGCGTCGAAATTGTTTCAACCTTTCGGGTCACGGCAAGGGGTACAGGTGGCTCGGACAATTCCGTGGTACTGCTGCAATCCTACCACGGCAAGATTCTATAGCGCCCACAGTGCAGGCAATCAAGTAGCCAGGAGTTCTGCCATGAAAAAATATATAAAGACAATCATCCGATACATAACTGCAGGCATGCTGCTCATACCGTTGACAATGGCATATACATCCGTGCAGGCACGGCCGGGCACGTTGGCAAACATACCGCTGTTCCTCAGCACCGGCGTCGATCCCAATGTCGTATTCCTGAGCGATGATTCCGGCAGTATGGATTGGGGACTGATGACCGATGAAACCGACGGCATCATCTATCTAAGCGGTTTGCCCTACTGGTATGCAACACCTGCACCTGACAACGACTGGTTCTATGTCGCAGCCAGTGAAGACTACATGCTCTCCATCGGTGAAGCACCGCCGGTACTGGGTGTATGGCGTGCACGATTTTCGGGATATAACAGGATCTATTACAATCCCGAGATTACCTATGAACCCTGGAAGGGCGTCGACAACACCGGTGCTACCTACGCCAACAGCCCGCCTGCCGCTGCGTTGCTCAACCCGTACAATCCCGCGGCAGGGACTGTCGATCTGACGACCGTCACCAGCTACAGTACTGACTATCCTACGGTGGGAGCTGTCACTGTCACAAACTATTTTCCCGCCCGTTATTACACCTGGACCGACACGAACAGCGATGGCGTCGTCGATGCTGACGATGGCCATACCCTGATTGAAATCAGGCCCGTTACGCCCACATACACGGGGAGCGCAAACAGAACGGACTGTGCCGCTGCGCCGGTCTGTACCTATGCCGAGGAAATCCAGAACTTCGCCAACTGGTTCAGCTATTACCGCAAGCGTGAATACGTCGCCAAGAACGCCATTACGTCTGTGGTAACCGGCATGGTAGGGCCGAGGGTGGGTTATGGCACCATCAACAATGTCAACAACGTCAAGATCAAGGTTGCCGAGATGAACTCCGATGTCGCCTCGGGCAACAAGCGGTCATTATTCGACAAGGTCTACTCATCGGATTCGTTGGGTTCCACGCCCCTGCGTCAGAATCTGAGGAATGTCGGGCGCTACTACGAATGTACCAATAACAATTTCTTCGGCGTCAGCGGTGCCGACTGTCCGATCTTGAGTGCCGCCGATGGCGGCATGTGCCAGCAGAATTTTGCAATTCTGTTGACAGACGGTTACCACAACGGCCCGAGCCCTTCCCTGTCACCCAGCGATACGGATGGGGACGATAATACCGACTATGACGGCGGGCCCTATGCCGATAATTACAATAACACCCTCGCCGATGTGGCCATGCACTATTATGAGCGCGACCTCGATACCAGTCTGGACAATCTTGTGCCCGTGGTACCTGGGGTTGATGAGGCGGATCACCAGCACATGGTCACCTACACGGTCGCCTTTGGTGTGACGGGAACTATGGATCCCTTTGATACCAAGACCCCCGGTGTCGCCAGTGACACTGATCCCACCGATGGATCATTCAGCTGGCCCGACCCCTTCGCAGGAAATTCCGAGAAGATCGATGACCTGTGGCATGCGGCGTATAACGGTCGCGGCCAGTTCCTGAGCGCACAGAACCCGGCCGATCTGAACGAATCATTGGGTGATGCAATCTCATCGATCGCCGACAGGACAAGCAGTGCCGCCGCGGTCGCGTTCAACTCGACCTCGCTGGGTACGGACAGTGTGGTCTATTTCGCACGCTTCCTGTCATCCACCTGGAGCGGGGAGCTCCTTGCCCACACACTCGATCCATTTACCGGTGCCATCGCCAGCTCACCAAGCTGGAATGCTGCGACCACGCTGAATGCCCAGATCCCTTCTACCCGTACAATCATTACCTATAACGATGATACCGGCAGCGGCGTTGCCTTCAACTCCCTGGCAAGTCTGTCAACAAAACAGCAGAATGACCTCAATAGGGGTCCGTCGGGTGCCGATGGCCTGGGTCAGGACCGTATCGATTACCTGCGCGGTGATCGCAGTGACGAGGGAACGGGAAACAACTTCCGGGTGCGCAGCGGCGTGCTTGGGGACATCATCCATTCAAACCCGGTCTATGTCGGCAAGCCTCAACTCAGATATCCGGATAATTTCCCTGACCCGGGCTACGACAGCTTCAAAACCGCCAATGCCGGACGCGACGGTATCATCTATGTCGGTGCCAATGACGGCATGCTGCATGGTTTCGATGAAATGACCGGAGAAGAGAGAATAGCCTATATGCCCAATGCACTGTTCTCAAACGGGGCATCCTCGGGACTGCACTACCTGACCGATCCCGCCTATTCACACCGTTATTACGTCGATCTAAGCCCCGTTGTTGCGGATGTCTATCTCGGCGGCGCATGGAAGACAGTGCTGGTCGGTGGATTGCGAGGCGGCGGTCAGGGCCTGTTCGCGCTGGATGTGACCGACCCATCAACACTGGATGAGACCAATGCGGCTTCGATCGTGAAATGGGAGTTCACGCCAAGCGATGATCCGGACCTGGGATACACCTACAGCAAACCGACGATAGCAAGGCTGAACAACGGTGAATGGGCCGCTATCGTAGGCAACGGCTACAATAATTCGGGCGACGGCAAGGCACACCTGTTTGTGATCAATATGGCCGATGGCAGCCATATCGATATCACCGCAGCCGGCAGTGAAGGTTCGCTTGCCGATCCCAATGGTCTTTCGGCCCCCGGTGTCGTCGATAATGACGGCGATGGGGTGGCCGACCTGGCCTATGCCGGTGATCTGTTCGGTAATCTCTATAAATTCGACCTGAGCAGTTTTACATCCGACCTCCTGTTCGACGGCACCCAGCCGATCACCTCGAAACCGGTGGCCGCCAGACATCCAACCGAATCCGGCAACAATACCGAGCCCAATATCCTGGTGTTCTTCGGTACCGGCCAATACCTTATCGAGGGGGACAAGGCGTCGGCATCTACCCAGAGCTTCTATGGTATATGGGATGGTGGATCAAACAGCCCGATAACACCCGCCGATCTGCTCGAACAAACCTACACAACCACGGGTAGCTATCGGATCATGACCGATAACGATATCAACTACGGGACGCAGAATAGTAAAGACAAGGGTTGGAAGATCAACTTTACCGGTGGTGAACGCATCATTGCCGATCCGCTGGTACGCGGCGATTTCGTGGTCTTCACGACCATGCAGCCCGATACCACGGTCTGCAGCTACGGCGGTTCCGGCTGGATCATGGGCGTCAAACTGATCAACGGCGGCCAGCCTGAAGACCCGCTGTGGGATATCAATGACGACGGTGCATTCAGTGACGATGACCTGGTTGGTGGCGAGGCCCCGGGTGGTGTGATCATCGACAAGGGTATGCCGAACCAGGCCAAGGTACTCAGTGACCTGGTCTATGTCACCGACACGTCGGGGGATACACCTGATGATCCGCTGAAGGGCCATTTTTATGACGGCCCGGGCGAAGGTCGCCTGTCCTGGCGTGAGATCAGCACCGGTAACTGATGTATACATCGGTCAACTTAATTAAAGTATCACAAACGGAGTCTGTAAAATGAACAAAACCAGCTTGATTATGTCGTTACTGTTTGGCTGTATACTGTGTTCAACTGTTATACGTGCGGATGATCTGCCCAGCTACTATCCCCCTGCCTTTCGTATGTCGGGCACCCTGGAGCGGCTCGATCTCCAGAGCGGTGTAGCGGTTATCGGCGATATGAACATGACGCTGTCGGATAATGTCCATGTCTATACCTTGAGTTCCCGTTTCTCTTCCGTGCATACATTGCATCCGGGCATAAAGGTCGGTGTCTCGTTTTCACCCAGAGGCGGTGAGAAGCTATTGATCACCGATATATGGGTACTCCCCGATGATTACAGATTACATCCCACTAGCCGTCATAACTAGACAGATATTTGCAAGTCATTCAACTGGAGGATTTAACGTGAACAGATCGAAACTTGCCGGTTTTACCCTGATCGAACTGCTGATAGTGATCGCCATTATCGGTATCATCACCGCCGTCGCCTACCCGTCATACCAGTCCAGCATGACCAAGACCCGGCGCTCGGACGGTCAGGCAGCACTGCTCGACATCATGAACGCCGAGGAGCGTTACTATACCGAAAACAATACCTACACCGCGACATTATCGGATCTCAACAGGACCTCGTCTTCCGAAGAGGGTCATTACACCGTCTCAGCGGCCGCCTGTGGCAGTGGTATCGACACATGTGTCCTGTTGACCGCCGTCCCGCAAGGGGTACAGGCAAGTGATGGCAATCTCACTCTGAATTCGCAAGGTATTAAGTTACCTGCAGACAAGTGGTAACCAACGAATAGTCGGTGAGTGTCAGCGGGCGATGGCCGCCTGTAACTCGCGGGGCAGTGAAAACACTACATGCTCGGGGTGCCCCTGGATATCCTCAACGCTTTTTGCACCCAGTGACCTGAGGCGTTTGATGACCTCATCGACCAGTATCTCCGGCACCGATGCACCGGCGGTGATTCCGATACACTCCTTCCCCGCCAACCACTCCTGCTGAATCTCATCACTGTTATCGATCAGATAGGCGGGGGTGGCATTTTTCTCGGCGATCTCCCGCAGGCGGTTGGAATTGGAACTGTTACGCGAGCCCACTACCAACACCACATCACATTGTGTGGCCAACAGTTTCACGGCATCCTGCCGGTTCTGGGTGGCATAACAGATATCATCCTTTCTCGGCCCGATGATGTTCGGGAAACGTCTGCGCAGCGAATCGATCACCAGGGCGGTATCATCCATGGAAAGCGTGGTCTGGGTAACGAAGGCGATATTGCCCGGATCCTTGACGACCAGATGCTCGACGTCCTGGGGGCTTTCAACCAGATACATGCCCGGTCCGTTCCCCTTGCGGTACTGACCTAATGTCCCCTCGACCTCCGGGTGTCCGGCATGACCGATCAGGATACATTCCCGGTTTGCCTGCTCATGCCTGACAACCTCGACATGGACCTTCGTCACCAGCGGACAGGTTGCATCGAACACCCGCAGTCCACGCTGCGTGGCATCATCACGCACCGCCCGGGAAACACCATGGGCGCTGAAGATCGCGATTGCCCCGTCCGGCACCTCGTGCAGTTCGTCAACAAAGATGGCGCCACGATCACGCAGTCCCTGCACCACGAACTTGTTATGCACCACCTCGTGACGTACATACACCGGCGCGCCGAAGATCTCCAGCACGCGCTCGACGATTTCGATCGCCCGCTCGACGCCGGCACAAAAACCCCTGGGATTGGCTAGAAATACCTGCATCTATTCACTGACGTATGTTGTGGACTTCAGGCTGCATGATGAATGTCATATTATAACGTATCGGGATGATGTCGCACGCCCCATATGGCATCGACGATCAGCAGGACGGTACCGATTGTAATCGCGGAATCGGCCACGTTGAAGGCCGGCCAATGCCATTGATCGTAATAGACATCGATAAAATCAATCACATAACCCAGCTGAATCCGGTCCCACACATTTCCCAATGCACCACCCAGGATCAGCGCCAGCGGGATCGCGGTACGGGTGGCAGTCTGCGGTAATCCCCGCATCCAGATAAGCACCACCATACTCACCACCAGCGCCAGGGTAATGAAAAACCAGCGTTGCCAACCGGATGCGTCATCTAAAAAGCTGAAAGCCGCGCCCGTATTGTGCGCCAGTGTAAGATTGATAAATGGTATGACCTCGACCGGTTTGTGAAGCGCGAGCAGGTCACTGGCCAGGTGTTTGGTCAGCTGGTCGAGGATAATAACAACCGCAGTAATCCAGAGCCATTTCAACATGACGGCATCACTTGTAGCTGTTCATGCGAAGCGGCGAATCTCGCCTTCGCCCGTGACATTCTCCACACAACGACCACATAACTGTGGATCGCCGCTGTCACTGCCCACGTCCTCGCGGTGGTGCCAGCAACGCACGCACTTTTGATATGCGGAAGGTTGCACGGTTATCCAGACGGATTCAGCGCTGTTTAATGCCGCCTCTACGGCATCATCGGGACGCGGTTCGCGCGGATGAATACGTGCATAGGAGGTAATCAGTACGAAACGCAGTTCATCGTCGAGCTTCGCCAGTTCATTATACAAATCCCGGTCACAATACAGATCGATCTCTGCATCCAGGGATGAGCCAATCTCGCCCGCCACACGTAGCCGTTCGAGTTCCCTGCCGACCGCCTCCCGTACATCGAGTACACGTTCCCAGAATTCCCTGTCCATGCCACTGGACGAAAGATCTGCATCAAACTTCTCGGCCGGCTCATACCAGGTCTCGAGAAAGACCGATTCCATATGCTTACCCGGTATGTGCTGCCAGATGTCTTCCGCAGTAAAACTCAGAACCGGCGCAAGCCAGCGAACCAATGCCTCGATGATGTGATACATGGCGGTCTGTGCCGAACGCCTTGGAACACCGTCGGCCTGGGTGGTGTATTGACGGTCCTTGATGATATCCAGATAGAAACTGCCCATGTCCACCGTACAAAAGTTATGGATCTTCTGATAGATCAGATGAAATTCAAAATCCTCATATGCGGAGCGGATATCGCCTTGCAGCTGCCGGGCCCTGTCCACGATCCAGCGATCCAGCACTAGCATCTCGCCTGCATCCAGCAGGTGATGCTGTGGATCAAAGCCATTGAGGTTCGCGAGCAGAAAGCGGGCGGTATTACGTATGCGGCGGTAGGCATCCGACATGCGCTTCAGGATCACATCTGATACGCTCATCTCACCACTGTAATCGGTGGCGGCAACCCATAAGCGGATGATGTCCGCACCCAGGGTGTTGACCACCTTTTGCGGGGCGATGACATTACCAAGGGATTTCGACATCTTCCTGCCCTGGGCATCGACGGTGAAGCCGTGTGTCAGAACGGATTTATAGGGCGCCACACCGTTCATCCCGACAGAGGTCAGCAACGATGACTGGAACCAGCCACGATGCTGGTCGGAGCCCTCCAGATAGAGATCGGCGGGAAAGGCCAGCTGACTATCCTGGCTGAGCACACAGTAATGCGTCACTCCGGAATCGAACCATACATCCAGAGTATCCATCACCTTTTCATATTCCCCGGCTGCCTCACCCAACAGATCCGCGGCATCAAGGTCAAACCATGCATCGACGCCCGAGGCCTCCACGCGCAAGGCGATATCCTCGACCAAGCGATGCATATCCGGGTGCAATTCACCCGTGGTCTTGTGTATAAACAACGTGATCGGGACACCCCATGTACGTTGACGTGATATACACCAGTCGGGACGATTTGTGACCATACCCTCGATACGGGCCTGACCCCACTTCGGCATCCAGCGCACCTGTTTGATCGTCTTGAGCGCGATATCGCGTAATCCCTGCTGCGACATGCTGATAAACCATTGCGGTGTGGCACGAAAAATGATCGGCGTTTTATGCCGCCAGCAGTGTGGATAGCTGTGGCGTAAGGATTCCTCATGCAATAACGCACCATTGGCCTTCAGGACCTCGATGATACGGTCATTGGCGGTGAAGACATGCTCACCACCGAATAAGGGAGTATCTGGTAAAAAACGACCAGCACCGTCAACAGGGTTATCCACCTTGAGGTGGTAACGTAAACCGATAACATAATCATCCTGGCCGTGACCTGGAGCGGTATGCACCGCACCGGTACCGGCATCGGCAGTTACGTGGTCCCCCATGATAATCGGTACTTCGCGCGGATAAAAAGGATGTTGCAACCTGATGCCTTCCAGCTCACTGCCACTGCAATAGGCAATGACGTGATAGGTCTCGATTCCGTACCGCAACATCGTATCCTTGAGCAGCTTGTCGGCGAGCAACAGGCGTTCGGGACCATGCTCACCGTCACATTGCACAAGCACATAATCAAACTCGGGATTGAGCGCAACCGCCTGGTTTGCGGGCAGTGTCCAGGGTGTCGTGGTCCAGATGACAACAGAGATTGGCCCCTTGCCTTCATGATCAGGCACATGGTGACAACGTATCAGCAATGTTTCATCGTCAAGCACGGCAAAACGCACATCGATCGCCGGTGAGGTACGTTCTTCATACTCGACCTCGGCCTCTGCCAGCGCCGAGCCACAGGCGCTGCACCAGTGTACCGGCTTGAATCCCTTGTGCAGATGACCGTTATCGATGATACGCCCGAGTGCGCGGATGATGTTCGCCTCGAAACGATAATCCATGGTGAGATAGGGATTGTCCCAGTCACCCAACACCCCGAGTCGTCGAAAATCATCGCGTTGGTTATCGACCTGTTTGCCGGCATATTCACGGCAGGCATCTCGAAAGGTTCCGGCATCAACCTTGTAACCTGCCTTGCCGACCTTTTTTTCCACCACCAGTTCAATCGGCAGGCCATGACAATCCCAACCCGGTACATAGGGTGCATCGAAGCCTTCAAGACTCTTCGACTTGACGATCATATCCTTCAATATCTTGTTGACGGCGTGGCCGATATGGATCTCGCCGTTGGCATAGGGAGGCCCGTCATGGAGAACAAACTTGACGCGGCCGGCCCGCAGCTCGCGCAACCTGCCGTATATATCCTGCTCCTGCCATTGCTTGAGAAACCCGGGCTCCCGGTTGGCAAGGTTGGCCTTCATCGAAAATGCAGTGTGAGGTAGATTCAGTGTATCTTTATATTCTGCCATTCAGTTCTTTTTGTCCTTGTCGAATCATTCACACGGATAGACGATGTTGCTTCCCCAGCGCCGGATGTTTCTCAAAAAAGGCACGCGCGGCGCACTCATCCCGTAGTATCTGCTGTTTCAATGCATCGAGGGATTCGAAACGTTTCTCGTCCCGCAACTTGGTCAGGAATTCAACCTGCACATGTCGCCCGTAAATGTCAGCGGCAAAATCGAGTACATGCACCTCCAGTAAACAGGTCCTGCCATTCACAGTGGGACGCATACCGATATTCGCCACACCTTTCAATGGTTCGGTATCAAGCCCGAATACTTCCACCGCATAGACCCCCATCAGCGGTGTTGCACGCCGGTGCAAATAGATATTAGCGGTCGGATATCCAATGGTACGTCCGCGTTGATCACCATATACAATACGGCCGGACATACGATATGACCTGCCGAGCATCTTTTCCGCGGCGCTCAAATCTCCTTGCGCCAACGCCTTGCGTATCAGTGTACTGCTGACCCGCCTGTCATCGACGTTGAAGTTATGCATTTTGATCACCTGGAATCCATCGCGTTCCCCGGCCTTCCTCAGCATGTCCGTGTCTCCGCGACGTCTATGGCCAAATCTGAAATCATCGCCCACCACCAGGTAATGCACACCCAGGCCTGCCACCAGAACCTTGCTGATAAAATCCTCCGCCGGCATTTGCGCCAGTGCCTGATTGAATCTCAAACACACAATACGATCGACAGCATAGCGACGTAATGCCTGCATCTTTTCACGAAAGCGAGTCAGCCTTGGGGGGACATTGGCTACCGCAAAGAACTCCTGCGGATGAGGCTCGAAGGTAATGACGGTCGATGGAAGTCCGGCCTCCGCTGACTTTTCCGACAATTGTCCCAATACCGCTTGATGCCCGAGATGAACGCCGTCGAAATTGCCGATAGCTATCACGCATCCCCGATGTCTCGGTCTCAAATTGTAAAGGCCGCGTATTAATTCCATAAAGGCGCCAGGCTAATTCAAGCGAAATATAATCAAGTCTATAAATTTAAAAAGTATAACAATAATGTTGCGTGGTTAATAATCCACTATATGTCATGCTTAACATCCACCTATCTTTTTACATCACTTAAACGCAAGCCCGTAAGCCACAACACGCCAAAATAAACCAGTACTCCGGCAAAGACCCATAACGTGATGTGCCAAATACGTTCAAACCATTGCCAATCCATCCATTGTGCCGTATTACCACTGCCCCACCACAGCAATATGGCCATCAGCAATGTCGCCAACAAAACCTGGGATGTCAACCGCGACCATCCGGGCCGGGGTCGATAGATCCCCTGATGTCGTAACCTTTTATATAAGAGTGCAGCATTGATAAAGGAGGATACTGAAGTGGCCAGTGCCAGGCCGGCGTGTGGCCCCTCGAATCCCAGCAAAGAAAGTGGTACTACAAAGACAATATTCAGCACCATGTTGGTCACCATGGCGATGACGGCAATACGAACCGGTGTGCGGGTATTCTGCTGGGCGTAGAATCCCGGTGCAAGTACCTTGACCAGGATGAATCCCAGCAATCCAAGTGCATAGGCCATCAGGCTTAAGGACGCCATTCGCACATCGTGCCCACTGAACTCGCCATACTGAAACAAGGTAATCAGTAACGGTCCGGAGAGCATCATCAAACCCAGCGTCGCTGGTACTCCGATGATCACCACCATGCGCAGGGCCCAGTCAAGGGTGTGCGAAAACCCTTCCGTTGATGAAGCGGCATGTTCCCGCGACAGGTTCGGCAAGATCACGGTAGCCACCGCGATACCGAATACCCCCAGCGGAAACTCCACCAGACGATCGGAGTAGTACAACCAGCTTACACTACCCGTCACCAGAAACGAGGCGATCAAGGTATCAAACAACAGATTGATCTGTGCGACCGAGGAACCAAAGATCGCCGGTAGCATCAGCTTCCTGATACGTCGCACGCCTTCATCGTGACCACTTAGACGCGGACGTGGCAAGAGATGCAAGCGTTGCAGGTAAGGTAACTGAAACAACAGTTGCGCCACTCCGGCGATAAAAACGCCCCACGCCAGCGCCATCACCGGTTGCTGCAGATGCGGTGCGAACCAGATGGCAGCTGCGATCAGGCTGATATTCAACAGTACCGGTGTAAAGGCCGGAACGCCGAAATTCCCGAAGCTGTTGAGGATCCCTCCCGCCAGTGCCGTGAGGGAAATAAACAGGATATAGGGAAAGGTGATACGCAACATCTGCACGGTCAGGTCATATTTCGGCTGATCGTCCAGAAACCCCGGCGCGAAGATCATGACCACGAGAGGTGCCGCGATAACGCAGATCACGGTCACCAGGAACAGGATACCACCCAGCCAGCCGCATACGTGATTGACCAGTTGTCTGACCTCTTCCTCGCTGCGCTGCGTCTTGTAGTGTGACAAGACGGGCACGAAGGCCTGGGAAAAAGCCCCTTCTGCAAACAGCCGGCGCAGGAAATTGGGGATACGGAAGGCGACAAAAAAGGCATCCGCACCCAATCCGGCGCCAATCAGGCGAGCGAACACGACGTCCCGTACCAGTCCGAGTATACGTGACAGGAGGGTCATACTCCCCACCGTCAACGTGGATTTCAGCAGTCTGTCGCCCATCAAATGGTATGAACCGCTAAGCTATTGAAGCATGTATCCATTTTTAGTCATTATTATCCTTCAAGGCGCATAGTACTCCAGCAAAATACACAAATGAAAGCAAATATCCCCGCAAATACCCCCGAGATTACCTTACGCAACATCCTCCATATCCGATACGGCATTGACAAAAGCGCGGAAAATCATCATAGTAAGCGCCCTTTAGCAATTGAAGATCAGAGGTAACCTTGGCAAATACGGCACAGGCAAGAAAACGCGCGCGACAGGCCGAGAAGCACCGCGCTCATAACGTCGGCATGCGTTCCAGCATGCGCACTGCTGTCAAGAAGGTCGTCAATGCCATCGCGGCGGGCCAGAAAGAACAGGCGGAACAGGCATACAAGGAGGCGCTCCCCGACGTCGATGCCATGGCGCGCAAGGGCATCATCCACAAGAACAAGGCCGCCCGCTACAAGAGCCGTCTTAACAAGCACATCCGCGCGATGTAACCAAGCCCCAACTTATTTAACTGCAAAAACCGGTCATTGACCGGTTTTTTTATGCCCCTAATGCGCTGCCGAAACAAACGTGCCTCACCCACTGGGGTGAGACCCGGGAATTATTTTTAATATTACAGAAGTGCGAGATTGTCCCGATGAATCAACTCCGGCTCATCTACATACCCCAACAACTCTTCGATCCGGTCGCTCGGCTGGCGCATGATCTTTGCCGCCTCTTCGGCATTGTAATTGACCAGTCCCCGCGCGATTTCATACCCGTCCACACTGTAGCAGGCAACGACCTCGCCGCGGGCGAAATTTCCCTCGACAGCAATTACGCCCACCGGTAGCAAACTACGGCCCGAGCTCTTCAGTACCTGCACTGCGCCGTCATCCAGCACGAGTTTGCCCTGTACCTTCAACTGGCCCGCAAGCCATTGCTTGCGTGCGGCAACCGGGCCCTGGCGGGGCATAATCAAAGTACCGACTTCCCTGCCCTCCTGGATATCCATCAAGATACCGGGGTCGCGCCCATCTGCAATCAGTGTCGCAGTGCCCGAGCGTGCCGCGCGGGTCGCTGCACGGACCTTGGTCAACATCCCACCGCGCCCCCACTTACCCTGTTTGCCACCCGCCGCCATCGTCTCGAGCCGAGGATCACCTGCATCGGCCTGATGAATCAGTTTGGCAGACTTGTTCAGCTTCGGATCCTGTTCGTACATCCCGGCCTGATCGGTCAAAAGCACCAGCAGATTGGCTTCGATGAGATTCGCCACCAACGCCGCCAGGGTGTCGTTGTCTCCGAAACGGATCTCTTCCGCAGCCACTGAATCATTTTCGTTGATCACGGGCACGACATTGAGTTCGAGCAGGGTTCGCAAGGTACTGCGGGCATTCAGATAACGCCGCCTGTCAATGAGGTCATCGTGTGTCAACAGGATCTGGGCGGTATGCAGGCCATGCTGGAGAAAACAGGATTCATAGGCCTGTATCAACCCCATTTGGCCCACGGCCGCGGCAGCCTGCAGCTCATGCAGTGCATGTGGTCGTCGCTGCCAGTTAAGCCGCACCATGCCTTCGGCAACGGCACCGGACGACACCAGCACGATCTCGGTACCGCGCTCGCGCAACGCAACGATCTGCTCGACCCATGTGGCAATGAGATCCTTGTTCAACTTGCGGTCGCTATCCGTTAACAGCGAACTGCCGACCTTGATAACCCAGCATTTGGTGTTTGCGAGCTGTTGGCGTTGTTGGTTCATGTTATTGATCAACTGTAAGGATCCGGATTGAAGGTATTGTAGAGTCCTTTTATGTCCCTTTCATCCTTCTATAGAATCTTTTTCCGCTGCTTTTCAACATATTGCATGACTGCTTCGATCAGTCCCTGCGTACCTTCCTTGTTTACCGCCGAGATCATGAATACCGGGCCACGCCACTGCAGGCGTTCGATGATATCCCTGCGTTGTCGCTCGCGTTCCGACTCGGGCACCAGATCAATCTTGTTGAGTACCAGCCAGCGTTCGCGCGTCATCAAGTCATTACCGAACGCCTTGAGTTCAACCTCGATCTTGCGTACATCACCCACCGGATCGGTAGACTCATCCATGGGAGCCATGTCTACCAGATGCAATAGCAACTGTGTGCGGGCAAGGTGTTTAAGAAAGCGGATACCAAGTCCCGCACCCCCGGCGGCTCCTTCAATCAGGCCCGGAATATCGGCCACGACGAAACTGCGGTTCATCGACACGCTGACAACCCCCAGGTTGGGATATAGGGTAGTAAACGGATAATCGGCCACCTTCGGCCGCGCCGATGAAATCGCGCGTATCAAGGTTGATTTCCCGGCGTTCGGCATGCCGAGCAGGCCGACGTCCGCCAGCAATTTTAGTTCAAGATGCAGTTCCCTTGACTCACCCGGACTGCCGGGAGTAAATCTGCGCGGGGCACGATTGATACTTGATTTGAATCGCGTATTGCCCAGACCGTGAAAGCCGCCGTGTGCAACCAGCAACTGCTGTCCTTCCCGGGTTACATCTCCGATGACTTCATCGGTTTCGACATTACGGACGATTGTCCCTACCGGGACCCTGATCATCAAGTCCTCACCGCTTTTACCGGTGCGATTATCCCCCTTGCCGTTTTCACCACGCTCGGCCCGGTAGGTTCTTGCATGCCTGAAATCGACCAGTGTATTAAGATTGGGATCGCCAAGCAGATACACGCTGCCACCGTCACCGCCGTCACCGCCATTCGGGCCACCGAAGGGGATGAATTTTTCACGTCGAAAACTGACACAGCCGTCACCGCCGTCACCAGCCTTCACGTGGATAGTCACCTCATCGACAAATTTCATAATTCCAGAGTCAAAAGGGAGTCAACAAGTATTGCATCCAGGCCCGGACCCATCACCATCGGCCTTTTCCCTCCCCTTGTTCCTCCATAGTATAAAAAAAGCCCCGTCTGTGCGGGGCTCTCTTGCGATGTTACGGGATATTCCGGTTTGAAACAGTGCCTCAGGAGGCGACCACATTGATATAGGTTCTTTTCTTTGGACCTCTGGTTTCAAACATTACCTTGCCATCCGCCTTGGCGTACAAGGTGTGATCATGGCCACAACCAACGTTTACGCCGGGGTGAAACCTGGTCCCGCGCTGACGTACCAGGATATTACCCGCCGTCACCGCTTCACCGCCGAAGCGCTTGATACCCAAACGTTTCGATTCGGAATCACGCCCGTTACGGCTGCTACCGCCTGCCTTCTTGTGTGCCATCGTTAAATCCTCGTCAAATTCTCTTTACGGTGCTCAGCTGGTGGAAATTCCGGTGATCTTGAGTTCCGTATAATCCTGGCGATGCCCCGTTATCTTTTGTGAGTGTTTACGGCGACGAAACTTGACGATCTTGATCTTCTTGCCCCGTCCATGAGCCGTAATAGTGGCAGTGACCACGCCGCCCGCCACATAGGGGGTACCGATCTTGATGTCATCCCCATCGGAAACCAGTAACACCTTGTCGAAATCAACCGATGCACCTTCATCGGCACCGATCTTTTCAACCTTCAACACATCCCCTTCCTGGGCCCGATATTGCTTGCCACCGGTTTCAAATACCGCGTACATGTCACGACACCTTTCAGATCAAAATATTATCGTAAAACCGTAGAATTCTATCCGCAGTCAGCCAAGAGGTCAAACAATGAATCAGATGAAGATCTCGAATCGAAGTCCACCATTGCTTGCCACAAGCATACAACAATTCTAAAATCAGTCATCTAGGCCAAATCCCGGGAACACACACTGAATCAACCACTGAAAAATCTCGCGTATTCCATGGATCTGGAGGCAATACGCGCCCTGATTAGCGACGATTTACAGGCAGTGGATGACCTGATCAGAGAGCGGTTACAGTCAGATGTTGTCCTGATCAACCAACTGGGCCAGTACATTGTCAATAACGGCGGCAAACGGATGCGGCCGCTGCTGGTACTGCTCAGTGCCCAGGCCTTCGGCAACCGTTCTCGGCATCACATTGATCTTGCAGCCGTTATCGAATTTATCCATACCGCGACCCTGCTCCATGACGACGTTGTAGATGCTTCGGAATTGCGGCGCGGCCAGGAAACGGCCAATACCATCTGGGGAAACGAGGCCAGTGTGCTGGTGGGCGATTTCCTCTATTCACGTGCTTTTGAAATGATGGCAGACGTGAGCAACATGCGGGTCATGGAAATCATGTCACGGGCGACCAATGTCATTGCCGAAGGCGAGGTATTGCAGTTACTCAATTGTCATGACGCCGACACAACCGAAGAACGTTATATGGAAGTCGTACGTTTCAAAACGGCCAAGTTGTTCGAAGCCGCCTCGCAACTCGGCGCGGTTATCAATCAATGCAACCACCATCACGAGCAGGCCATGGCAAGCTATGGTATGCACCTTGGCACCGCCTTTCAGCTCATCGATGACGTGCTGGATTACAGTGCCTCGTCTCATGAGACGGGTAAAAACATCGGTGACGATCTGGCGGAAGGCAAACCCACCTTGCCCTTGATTCATGCCATGCGTACCGGCACATCCGCACAGGCGGCTGCAATCCGCGATGCTATCGTGAGAGGAGGCCGTGAACATATTGGAATTGTGCAGGAGGCGATTGAATCGACCGATGCCCTGGTCTACACTGCACGGTCGGCGCACATGGAAGCACAAAAGGCCGTCAAGTCGATACGGTATATACCGGCTTCTCTATATAAAGACGCCTTACACAGCCTGGCTGAATTTTCCGTCAACCGGACTTATTGATAATAGTTGATGCCGGTCGTCTGACTCGCCGTCTGTCGCCATGGCCCCGGCCTGTAACATAAAGATGGCCATGCCGGCAGGAATCCGGTCAAGATGTATAATAGAGTATTTATGTCGGGGTGTAGCTCAGCCTGGTAGAGCACTGCCTTCGGGAGGCAGGGGTCGTAGGTTCAAATCCTGTCACCCCGACCATGAAAATCAATAAGTTATTGTGATATATATGTCGAACATTTTTCCCGACATATATTTATAAAATTAAATGATATAATCACTATGTAAAGGGAAATATTACTCTTGCGCCGGAACGCGATGTTCTTGCTTCTACTTGAACCCATATACTCAATTAGTGTACTTGGTTCAATAAGAGGAAATTTTAAGAGTAATAAGTAGGGTCCTTACCCCTCAAGACGGAACTTCATCAAAAAATTAACCTATGTGAGCGGCTCAGCTCAGTTACATTGCTGTGCTTTCATATGTTAATTACCTGTCATCGCTAGCTAAGGGAGGGTGACACAGGTGATAACCGTCGTGGTCGAGTGCATCGGGTCGATGTGTATTGATCAACCACCATGTGGTTATCTTGTGGGGAATAAATATTAATTATTGAGGTAATACACTATGAGCGAGGAAAGCAATAGATCAGTAGATAACGACTCAAGAAGGAAATTCTTGAAGAAATTGGCTTATGTACCACCCGTAATTATGACATTGACCGCAGTACCATCCTACGCAACTACTGGATCATATCGTCATAGTTGTAATCAGGGTGTTGGTGCTCCAGTGGTAAATGATGGCTGCCAACCTGGGCATTCTGGTTGGGTTCTCAATAATGATGATCAGCCAGGTGGTGGCGTAGCGGGCGCACCAGGTGCAAGTTGGCACTCAAATAAATAGGCGTATTGAGTATACGCCGGTTTGTTAATGTACAGAGCTGATATTTGTACCAGAGCGCTACTCAGATTCAAGAACTGCTGAGTAGCGCTCTATTAAAACAGATTAGTGATATTCTGATTATATTAAGGGGTAAATAAGTCCAAAAGCGAGTCGCCCCGACCAATACCATCCATAAAATGTTCCAAAAAAAAGAGGCGCCTGCGGCACCTCTTTTTTATTTGTAATGCAGTTACCGCGGCTTTATGCCCTTGGCTGCGGAACAATGCGCAGATAAGGTTTGGGCGCCTTCCAGCCGTCCGGGTACTGTTTTTTCGCGTCCTCATCGGAGACCGCGGGAACGATGATGACATCCTCGCCAGGCTTCCAGTTCACCGGTGTAGCGACCTTGTGCTTGGCAGTCAGTTGCACAGAGTCGAGGATACGCAGTACTTCCTGAAAATTGCGACCCGTACTCATGGGATAGGTCAACATCACCTTGATTTGCTTGTCCGGACCGATGATAAACACCGATCGTACGGTTGCATTGTCCGCCGCCTTGCGATCCTTGGCGGTACCGCTGGCATTGGGATGAATCATGTCATAAAGCTTGGCCACCTTCAGATCATTATCGCCGATGAGCGGGTAATTCACCTTGTGGCCCTGGGTTTCCTCGATATCCTTGGCCCATTTTTCATGGTCGGTGACCGGATCAATACTAAGGCCGATGATCTTGCAGTTACGCTTGTCGAATTCGCTCTTCAGTCCCGCCATATAGCCAAGCTCAGTGGTGCAGACGGGAGTGAAGTCCTTGGGGTGTGAAAACAAAACCGCCCAGCCGTTGCCGATCCACTCATGAAAATTGATCTTGCCTTCAGTGGTCTCGGCGGTGAAATCCGGAGCCGTATCTCCTATATGCAGGGACATATATTACCTCCTGTGACATCAGATGAATGTGAGAAAAGGATTCCAAGCGTACCACGATCCATCTAACAGCACTACTGCCACTGGTTATGTATGAATATTACTACCCGGTCATGAGAGATATCATGCGGGATGAGAAACGATGCGACTACATGATCCGGATTACACTGATAAGTACTGATAAATCAGGTGCTAATAATCCTGTAACTGTTATTGTGAATTCTTTATCAATTATAGGGTTTTTATTCTCCCAGGTACCGGTCAATGCAAGGCCGGACACTCCTCATCCGGCCTTGCTCGAACCGGAGTACCTGCCATTTCAACTGCGACCTTGATACCGGACAGTCACCGGAATAGCGTGAGATCGAAGATATGAATATGTCCTTCTCCCTGCCATCCGGTTACTGCCGGTATTCTTGTTCGTTACCTTGTCGGCCAGTGCATAAACAGGATCCAGACCTGTGATAGCAGTCAACACCGTATAGATACAGAGAAACGATGCTGCGACGATCTGCGAGGCCTCAGGCAAAGCCCCTGCCAACACCAAGAAGATCGCACTGCCACCAATGACAACCCGAAAGCCGCGATCCTTGTCCTGAATCTGACCGGCGTAGCTGTGATTGTGAATACTCTTGCTCATTGTATATTCCTCCTCTTGCATATTACTTGTAATTTAAAGCCAGACGCCTGCTGATGCGGGTACGTCGGGAGAATGTTTCGCTGATCGCGTAAACAGGATCCAGGCCGACGATCGCCGTCATGACTGTGTAGATACACAGAAACGAAGCCGCAACCACCTGCTGTACCTCTGGTAGCGCCCCTGTTAACACTGCGATTATTGCGGCACTGCCAATGACGACGCGAAAGCCGCGTTCTTTATCCTGAATCTGACCTGCAAAGTTACGAGCTTGTATTTCCTTGTTCATTGGATGTTCCTCCAAGTATGTGTTGACGACCTTGATATAATCTCGGCCCTGATCTTGGCCTTGGATAATATTGTACATACATTGTACATGTTGTCAACTGTTTGTATATATTATTATATTGTATAAAATCAAAATGTTATTAATTTTCTTGTTTAATAATATAATTTTTGTATAATTATTATATGGATTTGCTGGAACCAGGCTGTATGGGAGGCTGAGACGCTGATTTCAGCGATCGAAACAATATGCAAGGATTAACATATAATAGCTATACAAGGGTTAGACAATGACACAGGCAACAAGCAACGAAGAACACGACGCGACTCACCTGTTCCCGATTCGCACGGTATGTTCGGTCACCGGTATCAATCCGGTAACCCTCCGCGCCTGGGAACGACGCTATGGATTGATCAAGCCACAGCGTACAAAGAAAGGCCACCGGCTTTATACACAGGCGGATATCGACTTAATCAATGAAACCGTCCGGCTGCTGGACAAGGGTATTCCAATCGGTCAGGTCCGGCAGGTCCTCAAGAATCGTAAGGATGAAAGCGCCTCATCGAGCACAGCTAAAGATCACTGGTCAACCTACATCGAGGACATGATCAGTGCCATCGCATTATTTGATGAAGACCGGCTGGATGCGATATACAACGAAGCATTATCTCTGTATCCCGTCGACACGGTAATGCGCTGGCTTATCATCCCGCTGCTAAGGCGGCTCGGACTACGCTGGGAAACCGGGGAAGGCAGCGTTGCCGAAGAACATTTCTTCGCTGTTTTCATGCGCAACAAACTTGGGGCGCGTTTTCATCACCTGCGCGGCCAACGTCATGGCCCGAAGATATTGGTCGCCTGTCTGCCGCATGAGCACCATGAATTAGGGCTGTTGCTGTTTTCCCTGATGGCAAAGTCCCTCGGATATGAGATCGTCACGCTCGGTCCTAACATGCCGCTGGATGATTTGCCCGTTACAGTCAAGCGTGCACACTGTGATGCCATCGTGCTGGCCGGATCACTGGCATACGATTACAGGCAAATTGCAACAGACCTGAAAAAATTACAGGGCAATGTCAACGTCCCGGTCTTCGTGGGCGGCAGCTATTCCATGACGGCGCGTGATGTCATAACCGGGGCAGGCGCAATTCCGCTCGGTGAAGACATGACGCAAGCCCTGAAGCAAATCAAACGCGTACTCAATACCGCCTGATATCCTGCTCGAACGCGACCTGCGCAGAGACCTTAAGGTAATAACGATGAGACTGTGGTCCATACATCCTGCTTATCTCGACAGCAAAGGCCTGGTTGCCTTGTGGCGTGAAGCATTGCTGGCTCAGGCGGTATTGCATAACAAGGCCCGTGGTTATCACAACCATCCACAACTTGACAGATTTAAACAACACACTGATCCAAAGGGCGCAATTGCCACTTATCTGTGCGCCATACACAGAGAAGCAAGGGACAGGGGTTACACATTCGATCACAGTAAAATATTACCGGGCAGGGTACGCAAACACATAACAGTGACAACTGAACAACTCCATTATGAAGCCAGACACTTGCAACAAAAACTCAAAAACCGTGACCCTCAGGCCTGTTCATGGATGAGGAAACAAAAACATATTAAACCCCATCCGTTATTTGAAATTCGGCAAGGTCCCATTGCATCCTGGGAGAAATCCAGATAATGCTGTCAAAAACTCTTTAGCCTAGGCCCTATCATGCAAGTCCGTTATACTATGTGGCCATTTGATTATTGCCGAATTCGATCCCGTATGGATAGCCTCTCACAACACCGGCTCCCGGCGCACTACAAGTTATTACTGTTGACACTATTGTTCTCCGTGCAATACACAGGAACACCCGTGTTTGCTCAACAAGAGACCACACCGGTCATCGTCGATGCAGCTGAAGAGGTTGCGTTGATCGAAGAAGTATCCTTGACGGGCACGGTGATATCACCACGTGTCGCCAACCTCTCGACCGAGGTCAGTGGTATCGTGGATGCCATCAATGTCGATATCGGTGATCGCGTGGAAACCGGTGATGAAATCCTGCATCTTAACTCCGAGCTGGAGGAGCTTTCACTGGCCGCAGCGCGTGCGGTCACCGAACAGGCCGAGCAGGAACTGGCAGACGCCAAACGCCGTCTGACCGATGCCAAAGCCCTGGCTGAACGTCAAACCGTGTCCGCCAATGCACTGGAGTCCCTGGCAGCAGAAGTTCGCATTGATAACGCACAGGTAAACCGTTTTCGTGCCGAGGAACAACGACAGGCAGCGCGACTACGCCGTCACAAACTGACCGCACCATTCTCCGGAGTAATAAACCGTAAACTTGTCGAACAAGGCGAATGGATACAACCGGGTCAGGCAGTCGTCGAACTGGTCGCTACCTCGAACCTACGCATTGACTTTCAAGTACCTCAATCCGTCTATACAAAAATGGATCAGGCGACAGGCGTCATTGTCAACCTGGATGCATTCTCCGGACAAGGTTTCGATGGCAAAATCGAGTCGGTCATCCCGGTAAATGATCCAGCCACTCGTACCTTTTTAATCCGCGTGGCACTGGATGAGCCACGGATCAACCTCGCACCGGGAATGTCCGCCAGTGCCGCGCTGAAACTGAAAACCGGTAACCGGGGAGTCGTCGTCCAGCGTGATGCCATCATGCGTTATCCTGACGGACGTATCACTGTATGGGTAATCAAGCAGGAAAACGGCAAAACCACGGTCTCTGAACGTCAGGTTCAGCCCGGTTCAAGCTTTGATGGCAAGATCGCCATTAACAGTGGCCTGTCACCCGATGCCCTGGTAGTCATACAGGGCAATGAATCATTACATGAAGGGCAGGCTGTCACAGTAAAGCTCAGTGAATAAACAGGTCCTGAATATAGCACCAGCATGTTCGAACGCATAGTCAATCACGGTATATTAACCGCGGTATGCACTCTCATCATCGCCGTGCTGGGCGTGGTTGCCGCATTCAAGATACCGGTGCAAATGATTCCGGATCTTGAAGTGCGCACGATCTCCATACGCACTACCTGGCCCGGTGCCACTCCACAAGATATCGAAAAGGAAATCCTTATCGAGCAGGAAGAGCACCTGCGCAGTGTTCCCGGATTACAGCGCATCGTTTCCTCGGCATCATTCGGGCGCGCCGAGGTGGAAATGGAATTTCCATTCGGGATCAACCTGAATCAGACCTTGATCGAGGTTATCAATGCACTAAGTCGCGTCCCCTCCTATCCCAACAATGTCGATGAACCGCGCATCTATGCCACTTCATTCTCGGCCAATTCGTTCATGTACTTCCGTGTCATGCCTCTGCCGGGCAATCCGCGTAATCTCGACATGTTTCCCATGCAGGACTTCGTGGAGGACAATGTTGCCACACGCATGGAAACGGTCCCCGGTGTTTCGGAAGTATCCGTCTACGGCGGTGCCGAAAGGCAAATTCAGATACTCATAGATCCCGCCCGCCTGGCCGAACGCAATCTTACCGTGACCCGGGTCCGCCAGGCCATATTACAACGTAACCGTGACATCTCCGGGGGTGAAATCGAATCAGGCAAGCGGCGTTACATGCTGCGCACCATCGGGCGTTTTCGTGATATTGATGATCTGAAGAACGTCATCATAGATCGCCAGGGTGACGCACTTGTCCGCCTGGGAGACCTTGCCGAGGTCCGACTTGGCCATTTCGAAATAAACCGTTACTCGTATACCGATGGCAATCCGGTTATCGGATTGTCTGTGCGTCGTCAGCCCGGTTCCAATGTCATTAACATCAAGCAGGGCATGATGCAGGAAGTCGACACGATCAACGAAGAGGTTCTGAAGCCGGCCGGCATGCACATGCGACTGATAGCTGATGATGTCGGCTACGTGCAGGCGTCCGTCTTCAATGTCTGGAAAAACCTGCTGATCGGCGCCGTGTTGGCCAGCATCGTCATGTTCCTGTTTTTGCGTTCAGGCAAGGCAACATTGATAGGCATCATGGGCATTCCCATTTGTACCATCGCCGCATTTATCGGCCTGTTGGTGACAGGACGGACCATCAATGTGATTTCACTGGCCGGTGTCGCCTTCGCCATCGGCATGACACTGGATAACAGCATTGTCGTACTCGAAAGTATCGAGCTGGCCTGGCGCAAGGGACTGGATCGCTGGCAGGCCGCCATTGATGGTGTACGCAAGGTCTGGCCAGCGGTATTGGCATCGACATTGACAACCGTGCTGGTATTTGTACCCATTGTCTTCATCGCTGAAGAGGCTGGACAGCTGTATTCAGACATTGCCATCGCTATTTCCGCCTCGATAATAGCGTCGATGTTGATGGCCATCGCCGTGTTGCCTCCGGCTGCCGCACACTTTGCCTTCGGCGAGACCCGGGATAATCACGACCAGGGCACGACGCGCTGGATGCAATATGTGGTCAACAAGGTCGATTGGTTGATCAATACGCGCACACGCCGGGCGGGCATTATCGCCGTGGTTGTCGGTATCAGCACAGGGATTATCATTTACTTAACACCCCCGACCGAATACCTGCCGGAAGGTGAAGAGCCCAAGTTATTCGCCAGTATGAGCCCACCGACAGGATACAATATCGAGACCATGAAACGGATCGGTAATGAAATTCAGGAATATTTCCTGCCTTTTCTGGAAGACAGCCCCGAGCAGTACGACAACGGTGAAAAGGAAGTACCGGCCATGTCGTATTTCAATCTCAGTATACAGGCCACGGGCATCCGCATCATCGCACAACCAAAAGAGCCCAAATACATCAAGGCACTGATGGACGCGATTGATCGCAAATATCAAAGCTATGTGGGAATGCGTTCATTCGTGTCACGTGGTTCCATCATTACCAGTAATAACGGCGGTACCCGTAGCGTCAACCTCGACATATCGGGGCCAAACCTGCCCGATATCTACGAGGTGGCCAAACAGGCCGAAAACCGTGCCAGGGATGTGTTCGAACAACCTCCCCGGATCCGTGCCAATCCATCCTCGTTGACATTGTCTCAACCACTGGTAGAAATCAGGCCTGACTGGGAGCGTTTGGCGGAAACCGGTATGTCCAATGCCGACATGGGCTTCACCATAGCGGCTTTGACCGATGGCGCTTTTGTCGACGAGTACTATCTCGAAGACAATAAGATCGATATCTATATCTACAGCAATGCAGGCAACAACGCCTCACTGGAAACCCTGGACAGGATGCCGGTCTATACCCCGGCTAATGCCGTGGTACCGATGTCATCACTTGCCAGGGTAGTGGAAACTGTGGGTACCAGCGACATCCGCCGTGTCGACGGCAGGCGCACCGTAACACTGAACATCATCCCGCCGGATAACATCGCACTGGAAACAGGCGTGGATATCGTCAAGCATGATGTCATAAAATACCTGCGGGATTCGGGCAGAATCCCCAATAATGTGAAAATCAAAATATCAGGGGCAAGTGACCAGCTGGATGCAACGCGTGCTTCGCTCACCACCAATTACATGGTGGCCCTGGTGATTATTTATTTGATACTGGTCGCCATCTTCTCACATTGGGGATATCCGTTGTTGATCATGACGACCATTCCTCTGGGAATCGCCTCGGGTATCGTTGGCTTGTGGCTGTTGAACCTTGTCGGTTCATGGCTGCCCCATTTCGGCTATCCTGCACTGCACCAGTCATTCGATATGATTACCATGCTTGGCTTTCTGATACTCATGGGAACAGTCGTCAATAATCCAATTCTGATTGTGCATCAAGCAATGATAAACGTACGCGACAACCATATGGCCGCTGCGCAAGCCGTACGCGATGCCGTCAATATCCGCCTGCGTCCTATCGCCATGACTACCCTGACGACCGTTTGTGGCCTGGCACCGCTGGTATTGCTACCCGGAGAAGGAACAGAACTCTATCGCGGGGTCGGCATCATCGTGATGTTCGGACTGGTGGGGACCGCAATCGTTACGCTGACTTTCCTGCCCGCACTGACAACCGCCGTCCTTGCCCGGCGCAAGCCTTAACAGCAAGGTAAATGATACTGGATACATGAACTGTAACCCCTGGATGTTTCAATCGTTGTCTTATCCCGTTGCCTTGTCCATGCACTGCTTGAACACCTCGACATAGAAATCCTCCGGTGTATCCTGCCAAAGATAGGCCGTCATCATCGTGGTTAACAACTCCAGCATATAGTCCTTTTCGACAGTCGAAAGGTCATGATTGAAACGGGTGACCTCAAGCGCCAGCTCCGCAGGTACTCCAAGCCGCGAATTTATTACGGAATCGAAACCGATCATCGCATGGGCGTGGCAGGCGGGGTAAATATCGTCTTCAGCAGAGCCGGTACCGGCGATGTTGCCGGTTGATACCGTAGCGCAGGCTGACAAAACAAGGATACAAAAGAACCGCTTCATCTTCTGTGACTCCTGTACGACAGTGACACGGTTTAATTGACACTGTCGTCATTCCGTCTGTTAATTAATTAGACTGCGCGGGAATGGGAATGGTTCAAGTCCCTAAGGGCTTCAAGGTATTGTTTAGTATATAAACTACCTCGGAATGATGACGGCGTGATGGGATGCAGGCTATCCGGGGCTTCAATCATCCCTCAAGACGGTACACACAACCTGGCGTTCGGTGCGCGGCCCGTCGAACTCGCACAGAAAGATATTCTGCCAGGTTGACAGGCCCAGCTCATGATCGATGATCGGTATGGTCTCCGATGGGCCGATCAGCCCGGCCTTCAGATGTGCATCGCCGTTACCATCCTGCTGGTCGTGCAACCAGATACCCCTGGGAATCATCTGGCGAAGCAGATTGACAACATCCGTCTGTACGCTTTCATCCCAGTTTTCCTGGATCATGATGGCGGCGGTTGCGCCCTGAACATAGACTGATGCAAGACCGTCACGGACACCGCTGGTGCTGACGGTCTGCTTGACATGCGCGGTAATATCGACCAGCGTTTCACGCGCATGGGTGGCAACTCTGATGATCTCACGCACTCTGCAGTTCCAACTTTAGTATTTCACCGCGTCCAGGCTCACAACAGGTTCATCACCGACAACCTCAGCACTATGCACCATGTCCCTGGGCACAACGAGTGTATCACCCGCCCCGAGGATGACGCTCTCGCCCTGCATCACCATCCTGAAACGGCCGGACAGGACCGCGTCGATCTTGTCGTCCTGATGGGAATGATCAGGAAAATAGGTGCCGGGCGGATAGACATAACGGGTAACCTGATAGCCCCTGGCTTGCAATTTCCGGCGCAGGGCCGTCTCGCTCAGCTCACCGTCTTCTGCCGTATTCCAGCTTTCAAGATCCAGTGACATGGTGCAAACTCCTGCTAATCGATATAGATCATCCTGCGTGTCATGCCGCCGTCGACGATGAAGTTGGCGCCGGTGATGAAACCCGCCTCAGCCGATATCAGGTAATCCACCAGCCCCGCGATATCTTCAGGCACACCTACCCTGCCGGCAGGATGTTGCAGTCGATCCTGTTCGCTATGTCGAGGCGTGATACGATCGCGTTCCTTTTTCCATTCGCCCGTTTCGATCCAGCCCGGCGCGATACAGTTCACCCGCACTTCTGGACCGAGACTCACCGCCAGCGAATGGGTTAGCGCGACGATGCCGCCCTTCGATGCCGCATAGGCTTCTGTATCCGGCTCGGACATCAGCGCCCGTGTCGAGGCGATATTGACGATGGCGCCTTGCGTCTGTTTCAGATGCGGCGCGGCATACTTGCTGCAAAGGAAGGTACCGGTGAGGTTGACGCCGATAACGGCATGCCAGTCATCCAATGTGACATCGTCGAGTGACCTGAAGCGGGAGATCCCGGCGTTATTCATCAGGACATCGATATATTGGTAGCGCTCCAGCGTCTCGTCGATCAGTCGACGCACTTGCTCCTCGCTGGAGACATCGCATGAAACAAAGTGGATATTACCTATCAGCTCGTATTCACTGACAGTTTCCTCCCCCGCCTCCTTATCCGTATCGGCGATCACCACATTCATGCCTTTACCCAGCAGGCGTCGCGCCGTCGCCTTGCCGATGCCCTGCGCCCCGCCGGTAATGATGGCTATGAGGGGCCTTGTCACCACTCTGCTCCTGTAGCCGGGCAGCACCGGCCTCCAGGGCGGCCGGAATAATCAGGAACGGGCATGGCATCAGTCCTCATATGGGCTAGAATATCGGTATCAACCTCACTGGATCAACTATCATGCAACACGAATTAGACCCGATCGTGGACCAATGGTACATGCATCGTGACAAGGGACAGCGGTTTGTCGTGACTGCCGTCGATGAGAACGAGAATACGGTTGAAATACAGCATTTTGATGGTGACATCGAAGAATTCAGTCTGGATGATTGGTACGACCTCGATATAGAACTCAGCGAGGAGCCGGAAAACTGGAGTGGTGCGCTGGATATCGCCGAAACCGATGATCTGGGCACCGAAGTGACCGATACCACGGAAGACGACTGGATGGAACCCATGGAGGAAATCCATCCTCCCGGAAACAAGAGGTGAACTCAGGTACAACCAGCATATAGATAATTGGAGGACAAAACCATGACGACAATGCATCGCCCCCGGATGGTTGGCGTACCGGATCCGGAGTTAAAGACCTCACCCATCCTAGAAGAAACCGACGATGACTACGAACTGATTGCACAGAGTGTTGAAGAACAGCAAACCTGTTATTTCAATAACATGACCTATGTAGACGGCGACTATGTCTGCAGTGGCAGCGGCGCCTTGCTGCGCTGTGAAAAGGGTCTATGGGTCAGAAAAGGCAGTTGCGATCCGGATAATCCCTGAAATCAATTATCGTCAGGCGTGTCCGCATGAACGTAATGGATCACTGCAGGTTGACTATCCGATAAATGAAAAAGGCCGGAATCATTTAACATGATTCCGGCCCTTCCATCCTTAATGTGTGAGTATCCGATTTCTAAAGGTGGATGTACGGCCTTTAAAAATCAGATATCAACTAGATGGTGCTGACGTAATGAGAAATAAGACCAATCACCATTACGATCGCAAAAAGACCAATAACGAGACTTAATTTTTCTTCCACCTGATACCTCCCCGTTTGTCTGTTTTATAAGAAGTGTTTGGATTATGGTTTTATCAAGTGCCCCATGAGTGAGACAAAAAAACCATACCAAGCAAGTAAGATATACGCAAGTTTTTTCACGCTAATCACTTATTTTTATTATGGTTTTTCGCTGGATACAACCACTCACCCGTTAGGGAAATTCACATATAAACAAAGGGCCGGGACTTTCCATATAGTCCCGGCCCTTTTGAGAATTTTTTAGATTATCCTTGGTTTGCTAGCCTTGATTAGCTTAGATAGTGGTGTAGTAATGGACGATCAATGCAAGCACAAACAGGATAGCAAGCAGGTTTGCAAGCAGGCTTAGATTCTTTTCCACCGTCATCACCTCCTTGTATGTTTACTGGTCTGGATAAATCTGCTGTATAGCCTTAATAATACAAAGACAAAAAAACCATAACGAATATTCGATCAAGATGACAAGATCTATTTAGGGGCTATTCCCTTAAACAATCTATGGTTATGACTATTAAACGAGTCAAAGACATTGATAACAAACCATAAAGACCATCATTTTCCATTTGGTCATATAAGCAATCAGTGAAACTACCAAGTGGAGATATTGATCCTGGATAGCCAGAACCACGAGGCGGGGGTAAAAATTACAGGCAAACAAAAGGGCCAGGATCTGTATGTGATGCTGGCCCTGCTAATTATGTGTATTGATCAGATTTTCAGATTGTTGTGATGTAGTGTGCTATCAGGCTTAAGACAAAAATGATTGCACCAAGAATAGCGACAAGGCTCAGTTTCTCTTCCATTGTAGTATCTCCTCACTTGTTTAAGGGTTTTAATACCTTAATTTAAATAAGGTAATAAAACCTTATCATTTGCGAGGTATTATGGCAAGTATTTCCTATATTTCAAATACATGTTATGCAAGGTCGATATGCCATGCGACTATATGACATTGTTTTTATTGATAATATATGTTTGTGCGGAGATGGCCCTCACCTGCCGGGTTTGCGAATCGTGCCCTTTTTTAACATGTAGATACACCCCAGCCATGCGCCGACCGCCCCTCCAAGGGTGTTGAGGATCAAGTCCTCGATACCGGGGTGGCGCCAGGGTAAAAACATCTGCATGGCCTCGATCACCAGACTGACCCCCAGGCAAATGATCGCGGTTCGCAGGATGCTTCCCGGTCCAGGGAACAGGATGACGATAAGCGCTCCCAACGGCATAAAGCCGAATAGATTGATGACCCAGTCCTTGACCACGTCCGGTGAGTAATACTGATGATAGAAGGGAATCGGGCGTGCGGTATCCGGTTTCAGTCGCAGGTAATATGACGTCGGTATTTCCAGTACACCGGGCACGAGATAATCCACTGCTTTCCCATCCACCGTGATAATCGCCTGATAGATCATGCCCAGCCATGGTCGATCGAAGGTAATTTCATTACCCAGTGCCAGGCGATAATCGCGCGCCCAGGTGTCAAACGCGTTGGCGGGGAGTTCTGCAATCAACCGGTATACATCGTCTATCGTGACCTTCAGTTGGCCCGTCTTGATAGCCACTGATAATGCATGCCGACCCAGATCGGTAAACACATCCGATATGACAAATGCTGGTGTACCATTATAGGTATTCCTGGAACGGCGCACCCTGACTACCAGATCCTTGTCCTGTTGACCGATGGTGAGATTCCTGAAACCGGTGTTAGAAGAGATGGTCAGGATGCGGGCCGGCCCCGTTTGATCAATCGTCGCCGGTTGTATCTCAAGCATGATCTCAAGAGATGCGCTGTCGATCGCATCAACCAGCCAGGCAGGTGCCCGCCGTGTATATGCGATACCCGGCGCCGGGAATATCAGAACTTCATCTGCTTTCAAATCGGCGTTGTTATCAAACTCCGGAAGCGGGTGGACAGGATAATAGCCGATGAACCAGTATACCAGGATCACACAGGCGAGGATGATCGGCTTTATGACTGTCGTATTGATACTCATCAGCTTCGGAACATCTGTTAATCAGCCTGTATTATAAACAGGATAATACAGCAACGATCCCGGACCCGGTATCTACAGAAAGTGAGTCACTGCAGATCACTACTGTATGAACATTTACCGGAACTGAGGGTCTTAAGTCATGACTGTATCGGCAGGCGCTGATGTATTGACCGAGACGTAGTGGATATTTTTGTATAACATAGACCAAAGGAAACCAGGTAACCCCATGGCCGAACATACTAATACCAATGTATCAATCAACCAGTCCGTCGCCATACTCGTCGATGGCAATAACATCGAACGCAGTATTCACGAGGAAGTGGGCACCCGCAATACGATGATCAACTTCGACACCCTGATTCCCCGGCTGCTCGACAACCGCGGGCTTAACCGCCTGGTCTATTTCCGGGAAGGCAAACAGATCTCCAGCAAGCTCGAAGAACGCCTGCACAGCCATTACCACGGTTCAGTACAGGCATGCCACAAAAGCGCGGATATCCCGCTCACCATCAAGGCCACGCAACTGTCAGGCAAGGTTGATACGATCATCATCATGTCCGGTGACTCGGATTACGTCGAACTCGTCATGCATCTCAAGGGCGAAGGCGTTCGCGTCGAGATCGCGGCCGTCGCCAAGACGACCTCACGCATGCTGATCGAGGCCGCCGATTATTTTCACGAAATCACCAAGGAAGACTGGTTCACCCTCCCTGCAAGAAAGGGGGCGCGCAAAAAACGCGGCTAGACGGTTTAAAACCTGCAGCGCTGCTGGGCACCGGCAACGAGCCGTCACGCTAGCGTGGACTTACGCCCTGCGTTATTCTTTATGTATGACCACCTGCATAGAGGTTCACGGATGACATTCTCTCGTCTTTTTGCCGCTTCCATCCCGCTGTTATTATTCTGCGCGATACCCGCTACCGGCGCCTTTGCCGATAACGACAAGTTATCCGACGAATTCGGCGAGCAGGTGATCCGCGAAGGGGTAATCAACCAGGACATCTACCTTGCCGGCGAGCGTGTGGAGGTGCGTGCCCGTGTAAACGGCGACGTTGTCGCTGGAGGCGGTCAGGTACTCATAGAAAACCAGGTCAACGGCGATGTCATCGCCGTGGGCGGCCGGGTCGACATCCGGGCACAGGTATTTGACGATGTGCGCGCGGCGGGCGGTGAGATCACAATCAGCAACCGAGTCAACGGCGATGTCATAGCAGCCGGAGGCCATATACGACTGGATGAGTCGGCTGCGGTCGGCGATCGTGCCTGGCTCGCGGGTGGCGAGATCGATGTCGACGGGCTCGTTGACAAGGAACTGCGCGCGGCGGGTGGTGAAATCGTTCTGTCCGGATTGATCAACGGCGATGTCACACTGATCGCCGATTCCATACACATCCTGCCGACAGCCCGTATTACGGGAAACCTGGTATACCGCAGCGCGGAAACGGCGGATATCTCCGATCAGGCACTGATTGCAGGTAATGTTACCCGGCTGCCCATGGAACATGCAGAGGAATACGGAATCCATGGAGGAACACTGATCGGATTACTGGCGCTATTCGTGGCCGGGACCGCGTTATATCTGATCTATCCCCATTTCTCCCACGCCACACTGCGTATACTCAGAGAACGACCTGGTGTGAGTCTCGGCCTGGGACTGGTGGTGCTGTTTGTCACACCGCCGGTGATCATGATATTGATGGCCACGGTGATCGGCAGCGTACTGGGCATCGTGTCCCTGTTGCTGTATCCACTCACGCTGCTGATGGGATTCCTTGCGGGGATGCTGTTCTTCGGTGATCTGCTGTTGCGCCTGATACAAAAATCACATGACCCGACCCGCGGCAGACGTGTGGCATCGCTGGCTGCATCCCTGTTCATCGTGTGGCTGGCGGGATTCCTGCCGTTGCTCGGCGGGTTGTTGGTGTTTGCGGCGACCCTGCTCGGCAGTGGTGCACTGATTCTGCAGACGCACAAGATGTACAAGGCATTCCGCAGAGTGGAATCCGGGGCTTGATGCCTGACCAGTCAAACAACCGGCCTGACTTGCAGACAATGGAAGCAACATCAGTCGAAGACAATTGGCGAACACGCGGCTACAGCTGCGATATCTGGACGGACCCGCCGGGTCGGGCCTGGCGGGACTTTGTTCACGACACCGATGAACTGCTTATGCTCATCGACGGCGAAATCGAAGTGCACCTTGGTGGCAAGGTATTCCGGCCTGCCATCGGCGAGGAAATTTTCATACCCGCCGGGCAGGCGCACACCGTCATCAATGTCGGCACGATGACCAACCATTGGTTTTATGGTTACAGGAAAGGACTCTCAAGTGGATGACCACGGTGTAATGGGACACTGCTGCAGGTCACCATCGACATAGATGTCCGTCTTCTCGTTGAAAAAGCACATCAACCCCTTGATCCTGGGATTTTCCGCAATCGGATCGTTATAGCTCCAGACGATATTCTCCAGCGTTCGTTCCCCGGTCTTAACTGACCAGTAAGATGCGATACCCTTATAGGGACAGCGGGTTGTGTGATCGGTCGGCACGAGCAGATCCAGAGATACATCCTGTGGTGGGATGTAATAACGCACGGGCAAGCCGGTTTCGAACAAGAGATACGGCTGTCGCGTATCGGCCAGCTGCTGCCCGTTGACGACCACTCGCACGTGCCGCGAGCTTTTCAACACGTCCACCCGCTTGTAGGGATCACGGGCATGGACAAACACCTCTTCCTCCTCTTCCAACCAGGCATCCATCACGCCCCATTCGAACGAGATATAATCTTTCAAATCGTTCTGTTCCGGTGGTGGCTTAACGTAACTCCATGCAGCCTTGCCGGCAATCTGTCCATTCACCTCAACGTTCCAGCTTCGTATCGACGGATCATCATTTTCAACCGCTTTCAGAATATCCATGCATACAGCTTCACGGGGGAAATAATAGGTGGGCAGGCGCCCGCGACCGTATTGACGCAACAACAGGACATGTTTACTGTCTGCAATGATTTCACCGTTGAATTTTACCCGCACCCAGCGGGGACTGGGTTCCACCAGCGGCCCTACCCTCAAACTTGAATAGGGATCTTCAGTATTTCCGGCTTGTTGTGACATCTGTAACCTCTGTTAATTCGAATAACCGCGAACAATCTGAGACGGCTCTTTCGTTACCTTGCGTTTGATTGTCGAATATTCAAGATACACAACAATACAACCTGGCATCACATTATGAAAATGCCTTTGCCGCTGGAGGTAAAACCCAACCATTATGTACATGTCAGACATGTATCCGTACCTGGTCAAGGACGATGCCGGCTCTCACCCGAGACGATACCGCCTGCGACAAGATGTGCAGTCCGCAGCGGCTCGGGCAGTTCGCTGTTGACGGCAAAACGCTGAATCACCTGGCCTGCCCGCGCAAGGCTGATACCCGCCCGTTGAACAAAGACCTTGCCGACCGGTTCAACCGATCCTGCCTGCTGGATCAAGCGCCACTTGCGTGCACCCCCCGGAACCTTCTGCAGCAGGGCCGCCTCGATGGCCTTCAGATCCGGGCATCGGCGCATGACCACCAGCACCGGTATACCCAATGTTTCGTATACTGCATGTATATCGATGACGTTGAAACCGGCGAAGGCGATGCCCTGCAACATCACCAGTTGCAGGTGACGGACAAAGTGCGATTCGCTTACCAGCCGAACGATCTCTCGCGTGGAGTTCACGCCGTCACGACGCACCTTGCCGCTGATAATGCATTCCAGGCGCCTGTCCGCGTATACCGCACCGACCAGCAGGACATCGCCACGTAACTGTTGATCGAATGGCGCATCGTCAAAACCGATCACATGTGAGATGCGTCCATGTTTCGATAGTGTGCTCATCGGTTCATGACTGGATCATATGGGAAATCAGCAATTCCAAGTCAAATGCAACTGCCGGTTTGGTGAAGCCATATCAATAATTATAGACAACACCGATATTGTAGTGGCTGGTCCGCACTGTTGTTTCCAGTGAACCGCCACCCTGCAGGTCCGCATCGATATCGGCATAACTCCACTTGTATTCTGCAATCACAGCAAGTCTGTCACTGATTTCATACATCATACCGGCCATGACGTTGAAGGCGGGACCCGCAATCTGGTATTCATCGTTAGATACGGAGCTGGTGATCACCTCCACATGCGGAACTGCGATACCCGCACCGAAACCCGCATAAGGGTGCAGACGTTTGTCTACCTGATTCCAGCGATAGAGCGCATTGAGTGTCAACAGGTTATGACCGTGCGACATGGAAAGTTCATCGAAGGTATCGCCCGGACGTTCATTCGCGTTCACCGGTATTCCCTGTCGCGTCCCGCTGACCCTGACCGTCTCATTCAATTTGGCATAGACCTTGGCATGTGTAAAATCAAGCGCCAGAGCCCAGTTGGGCGAGTTTTGCGACCAACGGGTCAACCGCATCCCATAGTAAATCGGCAGCTTGAATGACCTTTCACGCCAGGAGATTCCGTGAAATTCGAGATCTGTTCCACCCGCCTGTTGCAGGCGAACATCACTGTCCCGGCTGGCAGAGGCACCGCCATAAAAGGCGAATGAATATTCTGCACGTGATACGGCGGGATACCCGCTCGATATCAGTACCACTGTGATTACAATGGCCGTAGCAAGGGTGATTTTTACTGCATGATTCACCAAAGCTTCACCTGGACTCTGCTCCGGTCATAACCAGATCAGTACCACCCGTCCTGCCGGCCGGACCCCTGTTATTTACCTATCAGCGGAATTTCCAGCTCGGCCAGCATGCTGACCATGTCCGCGGCCGATGTAGCCGGACGTACATTTCTGTCGATTGCGAGAATCCTGCCGTCCTTGCCGATATAAAAGGTCTGTCGGTCGGCATAACCCCGCGGGCTCAAGACGCCGTAGGCACGTGCCGTCTGTTTGGTCGGGTCACTCAGCAATGGAAAATCCGCCTTCTGTTCCTCTGCAAAGCCCTTGTTGTCCTCTATATCATCGATACTCGCCATGAAGTAGGTTACGTCATATTGCTTGATCAGGTGACCGTTTTCGGCCAGGGATTTGCACTCGATGGTACAGCCGCGTGAGAAGGCCTTGGGAAACCAGGCGACCACCACTGCCTGCTTGCCGCGATAATCCGCTAGCGAGTGAACCTTGCCGTCAGAACCCTGCAAGGAAAAATCAGGCGCGATATCCCCGACCTGGACGGCATAGGACGACAGAGGCCAGATGATCAATAGCAAGAATATAAAAGCGTGTTTCATGAGACACCTCCTTCTCCACCCGTGGAAATATTTACTTCAAATCATCCCGGTACCGGAAAGTGACATATTTTGAATCGGGGATCCCCGCCAATGCCTGGTCCGGTTTATCCGGGACCTTTCCCTTGACCGCCACACTGCGATCAAAGTACAGGGCATCCATTAGCGCATCACCATCCTCGCACAGAAATACATCCCTGTTACATACCCGGCAGTGACGAACATTGTCTTGATCTGTCATATCCAGCACTTCCCACAATATGGGACATTCATAGATAAACTTGCAGTTGCGAATCACTAGATCCATAGCCCCTCCTTCAACCGGCATTTCCCGGTCACGAAGACTTCCTGTCAATATGCCCGAGGTCCCTGCCGGGCGCGATGACATCACGGACCCGTTGTTTAAGTTCGGTGATCTCCGGAAAGCCGCCCGACGCCTTGCGAGACCACACCGACTTGCCATTTGCAATGACCTCGAATACACCGCCCGTAGCGGGACGCAGTGTCAATGAACCGATCTCCTGTTCAAAGGTTATCAGCAACTCCTGGGCCATCCATGCAGCGCGCAACAGCCAGCGGCATTGCGTGCAATAACGGATTTCAATGCTGTTATCCATGCGTATTGAGCACGTTACCAGTTTTTCACAGTAATGCCCGTTACCAATCCTCGAACCGATGCAAGCGGCTGCGCATCCACTCGATCTCTTCGAGCAGGTCCAATGCAAGGGCCGCCCCGGCGGCATTGACCCCCAGGTCCCTTTCCAATCGCCGCGCGCTGCGGATCCTTTTTACACTAACACCACGAAAGCGCCACCGTGCAGGCTCAGGACCGCGCGGCTCAACCACGCCGTACTCTACGAACTCGATGATGTCATCTGTCGTCACATGGCAGGCCTGGCACAGCTCTGCCAGCGTCAGTTCGATATCCTCTTCGAGCACCTCGCCGGATAACAGTTTGCGCTGTTCATCATTCATCACGCTTCACACCCCCAGTCCTGTACGCGGATTAAACTCGAATACCTGCTCGAATTCGCGATAGGCGGACCTGTCCGCCTCGGTATCCGCCGGGGGCAAGGCGATCTTCAGGACCACGAACAGATCACCGGGTTCCTTCGCCGGAATACCCCGCCCCTTGAGGCGCAATTTACGATCGCCTGTTGAATGCGGCGGGATCTTCATATCCACCTTACCGGTAGGCGTCGGCACCTTGATGGTTGCCCCTAATGCCGCTTCCCACGGCGCCACGGGCAGATTCAGAAACACATCCTTGCCCTCGACGTGATAGAGAGGATGACGACGGAATTCGACCTCCAGATACAGATCACCGGCCTCACCCCTGCCGATTCCGGCCCCACCCTGATTTGCCAGTCGGATGTGCTGTCCCTGACGGACTCCCTTTGGAATACGCACATTAAGGGTGCGTTCCTTGATCCGGGGCCTGCCATCCGCGCCCAATTCCGTATGTTTCAGTGTCAGCGTGCGGGTCGCACCCTGATAGGCGTCTTCCAGATCTATTACGACCTTGGCGTAGGTATCCTCACCCCGCGCGTGGAACTCACGCTGGGCCCCTCTGCCAAAATCACGTGTAAAACCACCGTGGCCGAACAGGCTTTCGAAAAAATCACTGAATTGTTCGGCGCCGGCGCCGGAGAAACCACCCGTGAATTCAAATCCCTGATCCCAGTTCGGCGGCGGACGGAATTCCTCTCCAGCCTTCCAGTTGGCGCCGAGCTGGTCATAGGCGGTACGCTTTTCGGGATCCTTCAGCACCTCATAGGCCTCTCCGATCTCCTTGAAACGTGCCTCGGCATCCGGTTCCTTGCTGACATCCGGATGGTACTTGCGTGCCAGCTTGCGATAGGCACGCTTGATCTCATCCTGGGGAGCGTCGCGCTTGACGCCCATAATCGCGTAATAATCTTTGTATTCCATATCGATACTATTATAAATGAATAAGCCTGAATCCTGTGTTTACTGTTTATCTGTCCGGTTCATGTTTATCTATGGGTTCCCTGTTAAAAAATAAACGCAGTTTTTCCACCCGTTTCCGGTTGACCCCGAAGTCCGATCGTCCAACCCGCGATGCCGAGCGCACGTGAATCATGTGGGTATCCACGTCAAGACGCAGCTCCACATCATCGACAAAATGCAACCAGCGGGTTGTAAAGATTGCCCACAGATAATTCGCTTCTTCCTGCTGAATGGTCCCTCCGCTGGTCACAACGGCATCCCGTACCCGCTGCCAGGCACTTTGCGGGTTATCATGATATTCAAAGGGCCTGATGTAGGAGGCTGTGGACGGATATTCACTGCATACACAGTTGGGTGTACCCGGGCACGGCACCAATCGCCCATCCTCCAACCCGACTGCCGGCTGTCCTTTTGGAGCCAGTCTAATGCCGGTTGCCAGCAGGCTGATAGCAAGCACAATTCCAATGATCCAATACATGGTCTTGGGTGTCATCTCCCTGATTGAATACCCCGTTTTGTCAGGATCAGATCCTGTCATTCTATCGAGCATGCAACAGCAAATATACGCAATTTCGGGTGTTACACACCATTATGACAACGGATTTATATATTTATTAAGTGCTGTAACTGCCGATAGCTAGGTCGTGGGCCCATTTCGTCGGATATATTGCTGGAAACAAGGAAATGCTGGAAGCCGTTGAAAAATCTCTAGGCAGGATAAAGGAGTTACCACCCCTCCCCCTGGCAGCGCGTCATATCCTGCGCGCACTGAATGGCGATGATGTGGTCATCACAGATCTGGTCAGTGCGGTGGAACTCGATCCGGTTGTCACGGCACGTCTGATCTCCATCGCCAATTCCGCCTTGTTTCATACCACCCATCCCTGTACCAACATCAGGGACGCCATCGTGCGCCTGGGTTTGCAGGAAACGAAACAACTAGTTTTGCCTATCGTCCTGGCTGCATTCTTCGATCTCGGGCGATGCCCCAATTTCCGGGTCGATGAATACTGGAAAGAGATATTGCTCGTCGCCATGGGCGCTCGCAAGTTATGTGAATGCGCGGGCGACTGGGTCGATGAGACGCTTCTGCGCTCAGCCTATACGGCCGGTCTGTTGCACAATATCGGCGTACTCGCACTCGTACATATCTATCCCAAGGAAATGAATCAACTGTTCAGACAGGTTACCAACGTACACTGCAACAATAGTGCTATGGCTGAAAAGCTTGGGATCGATCCCTGTGAGGCGAGCTATTTAGTTCTTTCATCCTGGGAAGTGCCTGATGAGATCAGTCAGGTAGCCAGGGATATGTACCGGGATGAAAACGTATCACGATCTTCCCCTGCAGACTTGACGGTGCTGATCAGGTTTATGGTGAACTGGTATGCAGAGGACTTCCGCGGCATCAGTATACCGTATGACCTTCAGGGACTCGGGATAACGAGCGATCACCTGATGAAGGCCCAGACATTGATCCGGCGTGATATGCCGCCGCTCGTCAAGATCGCCGGTATGCTGAACTATTACTAGATCCAGCGAAACCGGTCACCCGACAATTTCTATCAGCGGGCGATCGAACCTAGGGTTGCTCGAAAAACACCAGGCTGAACCCGCCGTTCAGGACAGGTGCATCTCCCGAATCAAACACATAATTACCGGATCCGCTGGGGTTCTCAACCAACCCCTGGATTTCATAGTTGTCGAAGATGACCCC